>CALXMT010000013.1 GCA_944389545.1 uncultured Kiritimatiellota bacterium
CATTTTCCGGACACCTAATCGCGCACCCCCGCGTATTTACCCGTCTTTTGTCGCAATTACTTCTAGATTTGACCGTTGGATACGGCCTCACGCTGCGCGGCTACCACAAAGGACACAAGGAACCACAAAGAGACACAAAGTGCTAAACAAGCGAGCGTGGCGGGCTTCGCACGCCACGCTTTGGGGCGTTGGGGATTTGGCGGCGTTAACCCATCTGCCTTCGCGCGCACTGGCGTCCTTGCGGAAAAGAAGGCTTACCATTTTCCCCGGACAGTATTGGTCGGTCGTCATGTCACGAAGTCTCTTCTGATGTTGTGCTATACTATTGGGCATCATGGCATGGATGAAGAGTAAGAAACAAGACGGACAGACCCAGAAGGGTTTGCCCCGTTTGGCTGATCGCCGGGACTGCACCGGTTGCTCAGCCTGTTTCGCCGCTTGTCCGCGCAACGCCATCGCCATGAAAGCGGATGTCGAGGGGTTTCTGCGCCCTGTCATCAATGCGGCGCAGTGTGTCCGCTGCGGTGCGTGTTCACGGGTCTGCCCCGTCTTGGCCCCCGGCACGCCCAGCCTTGCTCCCACGTGTTTTGCCGCGCGGAGCAAGGATTTGGACTTGCGTCTGACCAGTTCCTCTGGAGGGCTTTTCACAGAGTTGTCCCGGACGGTTCTGACTGAGGGAGGTCTTGTTTTTGGCGTCGTCTTGGAGAAGCCTGCGCTCACGGCCATTCATGTCGCGGCTGAGACGGAGGAGGCGTTGGCCGCCATGCGCGGCTCCAAATATGTTCAGAGCGACCCCCGCCATACATTTCGCCAGGTGCGCGATGCGCTTCGCGCCGGTCGCCGCGTCCTTTATAGCGGCACGCCCTGCCAAATTGCCGGACTTCATCGTTTCTTGGGCAAAGCCGATGCCAACCTCCTTACTGTGGAGCTGATTTGCCACGGCGTGCCCAGCCCTGCCGTCTTTGATGCCTTCAAAGCAGAATTGGCGGCTGAGCACGGGAGTGCCCCAACGAGCATCGCCGCCAGGAATAAGTTTTATTCCTGGCGGCGATTCTCGCTTGTGTCGACCTATGCCGACACAAGCGAGAATCGCGAGGATCTCTACACGAACCGCTACATCCGAGCCTTTCTCGCAGACCTTTGCCTACGCCCCAGTTGCTACCGTTGTCGGGCGCGCGAAGGCCGTTCCGGCGCCGACATCACCCTGGCCGACTTCTGGGGCATCGAAAAGGTTTGCCCTGCGCTGGATGATGACCGCGGCACCTCGGCCGTCCTGCTCCACACCGAAGCCGGCCGCCGAGCGTGGGCGGCTTGCGCCGACGGCGTGGAGTCCGTTCCCGTCACGCTTGAACAAGTGACAGCCGGCAATGGTGCCTATCTGCGCCCTCCGAGCGAACCCTTTGGGCGTAAGCGCTACATGGCCCATTTCCGCGACTATCCGTTGGCTGCCGCGCTCGACCTCGCAACTCACAGAACCTGGTATGAACGCCTTGTGCGCCACGGCCGCAACGCCGCTCGCCGCCTCATCGCGAGTTGCCGCAAACGATTGACCACAACTAGGGGGGGGGTAAGTAGTTATTTGTATCCCTGCAGGCCCCTCCCATTCCCCACCTAAGGAGGCTCCATGCAGGACGAAATCAAGGATGTCATCGCCGATGTTTTGGGCGTGAGTGTGGCGTCGTTGACGGACGACCTCGCGCCCGGGGATATCCCGGAGTGGGATTCTCTGCGCCATGTGATGGTGCTGACGGCGTTGGAAAAGACGTTCAACATCAAGTTCCAGCGAGAGGAACTGTTGGATGTCGAAGATTTGTCGGAGCTGGTTGCGCTGGTTGAGGAGAAGGCGCAACCATGAGGACGCTGGAGGAGAGAATTTGGGAGAATGCCGCTCGGCTCCCTGACAAGCCGGCGGTGAAGAGCGGCTCGCGGCAGGCAACGTATCGTGAGCTGACGCGGCGTATTGCGGCGGCCGCGCAATTCTATGCCACATTGCCAGGCTATTCCCGGGGGCGGGCGGTGCTTTTGGCCGCCGGGAAGCAATTGGAGTTTTTGTACGCCTACTTCGGGGCCCATTTGGCGGGGTTGATCGCCGTTCCTTTGGCGGAGGATACGAACCCAACGCGCTTGGCCTATGTGCGGGAGACGCTGAAGCCCTTCGCCTCGATTGGATTCGCCCCGGGGATGGAGGGTGAGACGCTCCGTTTGGAGTGGTCGACGTTCGCATCGTTGGACGAGGTGGAGGCGACGCCCGACTTCCCTGCGCCCGAGGCGGTGGCGGACGTGCTCTTCACCACCGGGACGACCGGTGCGCCGAAGGGTGTACCCTTGACCTTTGGGAACATTGCCGCCGCGGCGAGTCAAATTAACGCCTATATTCGCAACACCGAGGAAGATGTCGAACTGCTGGCGTTGCCGATCAGTCACTCCTTTGGATTGGGGCGTGTGCGGTGCTGTCTGGCGAATGGACAGACGCTGATTTTGTTGGGAAGCTTCGCGAATGTGAAGCGCCTTTTCCGGTTGTTGCGTGAGGAGCGCGTGACAGGCTTCTCGATGGTGCCGGCCAGTTGGGCCCTGTTGCGCAAACTCTCGGGTGAGGCCTTGGCGGACTTCGCCGGCCAGTTGCGGTATATCGAGATGGGCAGTGCGCCGTTCAGCGCAGACGACAAACGGCATTTGGCCGAGCTCTTTCCCACCACGCGTGTCACGATGCACTATGGCCTTACCGAAGCCTCCCGCTCGGCCTTCATGGAGTTTCATGAGGATGACCGGGCGCTTGCGAGCGTGGGGCGTGCCTCTCCGAACGTAGACATCGTGATTTGCGATGAGCAGGGCCATGCGTTGCCGCCCGGCGAAGAGGGCGAGATTTGCATCCGCGGGGCGCATGTCACCCGGGGCTACCTGAATGTTCCCAACGATGCCACCTTTTATGGTGATTATTTCCGTACGGGGGACGTGGGACTCCTTTCCCAGGACGGCTATCTCTATCTGCGAAGCCGCCTGAAGGAACTCATCAATGTGGGCGGGAAGAAGGTCGCCCCGCAGGAGGTGGATGAGCAGATTCTGAAGGTCCCTGGGGTGAAAGACTGCGCGTGCGTCGGCGTGCCCGACCCGGATGGGATGCTAGGCGAGGTCGTCAAGGCTTGCGTGGTCAAGGAACCCGGTGCCGAGCTGACGTTCGAGGACATCGCCGCCGCGCTCTCGTCCCGTTTGGAGGCTTACAAAATCCCGACCGTTTGGGCGTGGATAGATGAGGTCCCGAGAACGCAAAACGGGAAGACGCAACGAGGGTTGCTGAAATGATTCAGATTGTGGACAAGGCCAAGTGTTGCGGGTGTCAAGCCTGCGGGGACGTCTGCCCCAAAGGCGCCATTACGTTTGAGACGGACGAAGAGGGCTTTTGGTATCCCAAGGTGAATGCCGGGCTCTGTGTGTCGTGCGGCCTGTGCGAGAAGGTTTGCCCGATGACGCACCTGGAGGTCATCAAGGGCCACGGACAGAAAGAGCCGAAGGTCTATGGCGGCTTCCATAAGAATCTGGCCATTCGATTCGACTCCACCTCGGGCGGAGCCTTCAGCGCCCTCGCGAACGTGATGTACAAGCAGGGCGGTTATGTGACGGGCGCCGTGCAGAGCACGGACGACTGGCGTGTCTCCACCTTTGTCAGCTCCAGCAAGCGCGATTTGTCGCGCTTGCGCTCCTCGAAGTACGTCCAAAGTTCGGCGGAGGGACTCTATCGGCAGATCAAGGAGCTTTTAGAGCAGGGGAAGTCGGTTTTGGCCTGTGGGGCACCTTGTCAGATGGCCGCGCTTCGCAGTTTCCTTGGCAAAGACTACGACAACCTGGTCATCGTGGACTTCATCTGCCGCGCGACCAATTCGCCTCTGGCCTATGCGAAGTATGTGGACTGGCTTGAGCGGACGCATAATTCTAAGATTGTCTCCATCAAGGCGAAGAATAAGGAGCACGGGTGGCGTTCGTTGGCCCGCAAGGTCGTCTTCGAATCGGGTGAGATCTACTACGGCGAGGGGGAAGAAGACCCTTATCGCAGGGGATACCACTGGAATTACTATGAGCGTCCCTCCTGCCATCAGTGCCCCTTCAAGGGATTCCCACGGTGCGCGGATATCTCGTTGGGCGATTTCTGGGGTATCGACCGCATCGCGCCGGATCTCGACCATAACCTTGGCACCTCTTGTATCTTTGTGAACACCGCCAAGGGCGCGGCCTTCTTTGAGCGTGCCAAGGCCTTGATGGAGTTGCGGGAGTTCCCGTTGGAGGCCGTTCTCAGAGGGAATCGCGAGCCTTTGATGACTCCCGCGCCGATGCCGAACTACGACCGCGCCGCCTTCTTCGCCGATTTGCGTGAGTTGCCCTTTGAGCAGACGGCCGCGAAGTGGTTCCCGGTGCGGAAGGCACCGCGCTCGTTCAAGAGCAAGGTGAAGGGACTGCTTCGGTTGTTGCTTCGCTTTGGCAAACAGACACTCCACAATCCTGCGCAAGCCTGGCGGCAGATTCGCTGGAACTTGCTTTGCCCGCAGGTGAAGAGCGGGTGGTTCCGTGGCATCATGCTGAATGTCTACAGCCATTGCTCAATCGATTTGCGCAAGCGTGGACGGATTGTGGTGGAAAGCGGCACGTTTAGTCTTGGCGCGAAACGTAACCGGAAGTCTCGTTTGGAGACGCGGCTCATGGTTGAGGATGGCGCGGAGCTCCGCGTCAAAGGACAGTGCGGCATTGTCTCGGGCGCCGACATTCAGCTCTTCGCCGGCGCGAAGCTGGAACTCGGTGCGAAGTGCGGATTCAACCAAGGCTTGCAAATCGTCTGCGCCGAGCGTATCACCATTGGCGAAGATGTGCATATCGGGCGCGATGTTTGGATTCGCGACAACAATGGCGAGCACTACATCATCCAGCCCGGCTATACGTGGAAGGCCCCTGTTGTCATCGGCGACCGCTGTTGGATTGGTTCCAACACTGCCATCATGAAGGGCGTTACCATTGGCGAAGGCACGGTCATTGCCGCCAATTCCGTGGTGACCCATTCCCTTCCCGCGCACTGCCTGGCCTCCGGTAATCCCGCCGAAGTCATCGCCGAAAACATCTTCTGGAGACCCTGATTCATTAGGGTAGGGCTTAGACAATCACGATTTGTTGTAAAAGGAGACAAAGATGTTTCAGAAAGCCAAGAGGATCATTTGGCAACAGCTTCAGAGGTTCGCCGAACGAAAGCAGTGGCGTGAGGTATTGCAGGAGAGTCGATCTGAGGAGAGGCTCATTCTGAGATCGGTCGATACATCGTGCATGGACAGTCTTACACAAGCAGAGAAGGAGGCCTATGACCGTCAGTGGGGGTGGTTGGGGTTGCCGCCTTCCTATCGTGAGGTAGAGGTCTTCAAGCATTTCAATGGTTTTGACCCCCGCTATCTTTCTCACTACCATTATTTGCCGTTGATTGCGCGTCGCTTGAACGACTATTCCTGGACCAAGCGTTTTGAGTACAAGGCATTGTTGGGCAGGTTCTCCAACGAGGTTTTGCGACCTCCGCGAACCTTTGCCTGGGCTCTCAATGGAGAATGGTATGATGCGGACTTCCACCAGATTCCCTTCGAGGAGGCTGTGCGGCGTTGTGTTGCTCATGACGCGTTTGTCTGCAAGCCCTCGGCTGAAAGTGGGGATGGACGTGGTGTTAAATTGCTCAAACGGGGGGGGGTAAACAAGGAGAAATGGGACGCGACTGTTTCTACGATACTTGCTCAATGTTCCAAAGACGCGGTGGTTCAGGAAGTTATCCGACAGTCGCCGGAGATGGCGCAGTTCAATCCTTCATCTCTTAATACGTTGCGCGTGACGAGCCTGTACTTGAACGGTCGCTTTTCTATCTGTTCAATTATACTTCGAATGGGGAAGAGCGGTTCGGTCGTGGACAATTGGAACGCGGGCGGTATTCTATTGGGTGTGTCGCTGGATGGGCAATTGCATGAGTTTGGCTATGATGTCGCGTATAATCGATTTGCGGATGTCAATGGTATCCGATTTGCGGAGACACGGTTGGCGTGCGTCCCAGCCTTGCTTCGTTTGATTGAAGATGCTCACACGACTCGCTTTTCCCTATGTAAGCTCATTGGATGGGATATTGCCTATGAAGAAGGAGGGCGGCCTGTGCTTATTGAAGTCAACAGTTCCCAACCTGGCGTATTCGGCGAACAATTTTGTACCGGCCCGATTTTCGGGGATCGTACGGACGAGGTGATCGCCTATTGCCGTTCCAAGACATTTTCGTATGGCCGGGCCCTGGCAAGTTATTGAGGGGCGTTTGATGAGACGTTCCAGGATCCTAAAGGCTTGTATCGCGCTGATTGTGCTAGGAGGAGTCTTTCTAGCCGGTCTTTTGGCGCGTCCTTGGGTTGAGCCGTTTGCACGGAAGGTGTGGCATCGGATTGAGCGGATATTCTGCCCTCCCCCGCCGCCTCCGGAGCAATATCCAATCTGGCCGGTGATGACGCCTGAACAAGAAGCGCAGGTGGCAGACGCGGTGAAGTTGACGTTTGTGGGAGATTTGATTTTGCTGCGCGATGGCGTTGAGTTCGGATATGACGCAACGTACGGAACATTCTCTTACGAAGAGGTCTTTGAGCGCGTAAGGCATTTTTGGGAAACGGACGATTTGACGATAGGTGTCTTTGAGGGACCCATGGCAGGGACTTCACGGCCGTGGAGCACGAGCGACTATCATGACATGGATCGTGTTCCGCTTTATCTCAATTTCCCGGATGCCTTTGGCGAGGCGGTGGCGGAGGCCGGGATGGATGTGGTGACGCTGGCCAACAATCATTTGTTGGATTGCGGCGTTGAGGGGGTGATGCGAACCTTGGAACTTCTGCCGAAACAAGGAATGACCGCAGTGGGCGCTTATCGTACGCCCGATGAGCGCAATCGAATTGAGATTGTGGAGGTGAAAGGCCTTCGTTTGGCGTTGCTTCCTTACACCTACGGAAGCAATTATTGGCCGGAGAGCGCGTTCTTTGGGGAAGGGGAGATGCGTTCGCTCACACGTGTCTTGGCAACACCGGAATCGCCGTATTTGGAGGAGTCGTTGCATCAGGTGGAGGCAGATTTCGCCCGTGCGCGAGAGTCCGGCGCTAACCTGATTGTGGCCTTGCCGCATATGGGGGAACAGTTCCTGCACGCTCCGGACGAGATGCAGCGTTATTGGTGCGATGTGTTTGTGCGTTTGGGTGCTGATTTGGTGCTCTCCGATCATCCGCATGCGGCTCAACCCATCGAATGGCGCAAGCGTGGAACGGAAGATGTCTTGGTGGTGCATTGTCCTGGCAACTTCGTCAATTCCTATTCGCCTCATGATGGGGACGCCTCGATGATGGTGGAGATTTATCTTTCCAAGACAGGGGGATCACCTCTTGCTGCAACGTGTATTCCGCTTTATGGCTATGGGGTCCCAGGAGGAAACTATCAGGCGGTTCCTACCCATGATGTATTGACGGACACTGCGCTGTGGGATACCATGAGCCGCAATGATCAACGTCGATTGCGGGAAGTGCAAGCCTTGGTGACGAGACATGCACTGGGGAATCCCATCCTTTTGGAGAACGCCGAGCCGCGTCATTTCACATTTCCGGGCGTGGGTTATGTACGGCAACGCGTGCAACCTCTGGAGCTCTCCCCGCGCCAACGTACATCGACACTCTGGCGTACGTTGGAGGCGGCGGGAAGCATTTGCTTTGTGGGGGATAGCATCACAGAGGGGACGCGTAATGGCGGCGTGGGTTGGTATGAGCCCTTGGCGGAGAGCTTGAAGGGCAAAACCATCACGCGTTTCGCCAAGGGGAGCATGACCTCGCGATATTTTGAAGAGAATGTGGTGACTTTGGCGGCACAACGGGCGGATGTCTACGTTATGGCCTATGGGTGCAATGATATTCGCTATCGGGATCCTGCTCGGTGTGCGATGACACCGGAGGACTTTGTCGCTTCTTGTGAGCGTGTGGTGGCAGGGATTCGTGCGCAGGTGTCTCAGGCACGATTTGTCTTTGTCGCGCCGTGGCGAAGCCGTTTTTACGACCATAATTGGAAGGGAACAGAAGCAGAAAAGTGGGCGCTTTACGATGCATATGACCATGCGTTGGAGACGTTCTGCAAAGCGTCTGGACATCTCTTCATAAATCCTAATAGAGATTCGGATTACAACGCGTTGTTTACTTCTCCAACATGGGGGGGGGTGCGCTTTGTCGATGGCATTCACCCAGGCGCAGCCTTGGGCGTCCGAGCGTATAGCAAGGCCTGTCTGGAAGTATCGCCATGAGTGTCGCCAGAACACCTTGCCGGATTTCGTCGGACCTCTCTTCGCGGATGGCCAACATGGGCGTGCTTTGTGCGCTCTTGGTTGTGTTGATTCATTGTTATGTGCCATCAGAGACGTGGTCGGGTTTTTGGTGGTTCACGGAGATTGTTGGGGGAGGCGAGTGGTTGCATGGTTGTTTCATTCGGTGTGCGGTTCCTTATTTCTTTCTGGCTGCGGGATTCTTCCTCGCTGGACACGTCGCGGATGGGCAGGGGTGGTGGCGGCGTGCCGTTCTCAAACGGTGCCGAACGTTGGTCGTGCCCTATCTTGTGTGGTCGACTGTGGCAGCGGTATTGGTCGGGACACTCATGGTGGTCTGGAAAGGTGAGAGCCTGACGGTGGGTTGGTTTTTACGGGCCTTTGGCGTGAATCCTTTTTCCTTACCTTTGTTGAAACAACTGTGGTTCCTGCAGAGCCTCTTCTTGCTTGTATTTCTCTCACCTATTCTGGTGCGGGCGCTTTCGCCGATGTCGTTGGTGGTGACGGCAGGTCTGTACCTGATTTACGTGTTGAGACCCTTTGAATGGCCGTGGCAAGTCTATGCGCTCTTTGGGTTGTCCTGCTCGTTGGAGGGGCTTTTCTACTTTTCGCTTGGGATGTGGTTGCGTCTACATCCAATGAAGATGCCTCGGCGGGGAACGTTGTTGGCGATAGCGTTGCCGATTTTTCTTGCGATTGCCTTTGCCTATGCGTATTGCGATGGACTTGGCAGGTCTGTTGCAGCAAATCTCTTGAAGACGGTTTCCGTGCCTTGTGCGATGGGGGTGGTATGGGCGCTGACACCGGCATGTCGGTGGCCTCGTTGGCTGACGCAGAACGCCTTTCCCATCTTTTTGCTTCATCTTTTTCCGTTGATTGCCATTCGCAGAGCGGCAGGGCCCGGATGGGGGGCTCCGCCGACGGGCAATTTATTTTTGGTTTTGATCGGCTGTTGGTTGGTGGCGGTGGTCTTTGCACTGATTGCCACAGAAGGCCTGAGGCGTCTTTTCCCACGTGTGGCGGACTTTGTTTTCGGAGGACGATGAGAGGGATTGTGTAATCTTTGGCTGATGCACTGGTCTATCTTAGATTAAGGGATAAAACAAATGACTTTCTTCAAGAAAATCGTTCGACGAGTGGTCGAGGCCTTCTTTTGTTATCCGAACGCACTTATTCGACGAACAGCATGGTGGCGAGGCCTTTTCGTGGATTATGGCCACACGCGTTATCCGGACAACGTGTGGTATCGTGAACATGATGAACGCAATTATGCCTGTGTCAATCTGGGTTCATCGGCTGCTTACTGGTGTTTCGACTACACCGGGACGGATGTGCGCGGAATGAACTGGGCAAATGTGCCGCAAACGCTCTTGGACGATTTCAGATTGTTGCAGAACTTCCACTCCATTTTGCGGCAAGGAGGCAAAATCTTTATCGTTATCATGCCTTTCACGGGGCTTAACAAAAGAACCGGATGGATGGATACGTTCAAGTATCTGGGTACGTTAGATTATACGTTATTAGACCCAACGTGGCGTTCGAAGGCTTATCGCTTCAATGCAATGCCTATCTTTTTTGGACGTTCCGCGTTGCGTGCGGTCATTCGCTATTTGCTGAAGAAAGAGCGGGTTTCTGTACCGCCGGCGGGTGCTACCCAAGAGGAGAACCCGATGGGCCCACAGGCGCTCGAGAAGGATGCCGAGAGGTGGGTGGCCGGGTGGCAGGCGCAATTCGGCATCCAAGATTTGGAGGCGCCGTTGACTGCGGAGAACCTCGAGGGACGGGCTATCCGCGTAAAGGTGATGCGTGAACTTGTCGATTTCGCCCGTGAGCGTGGTTATGAACCGATCTACGTCATTCCTCCCATGACTGCGGCCTTGGCAAACCGTCTTACGCCCGTCTTCTGGGAGCAGTATGTTGCTAGTTTCCTGCGGGAAGTGGATCGGGATGTGCGCACGTTGGATTATTTGCGCCAACCTAAGTGGCAAGATGCTTCGCTGTTCTTCAATAGCTTTTTCATGAACGCCAAAGGTCGGCGTTTGTTCACAAAGCAAGTCCTGATGGATTGCGGGCTTTGCCCCCTTGCGGATGGCGTACCTTAAGGGCGTGATGGAAACTCTTGGGCAGAAGATGTTGCAAGGTGAGAATTCAAAGAAAGGTTCAGACATGAAGGTGTTGATTATCGGTGGAACCGGATGCGTGAGTGGATCCGTTGTTCGCGAGGCGGTCAAACAGGGGATTCAAGTGACTTGTATCAACCGTGGGTTGAGTAAAGCCCCTGGTATTCTTGAGGGCGTGGAAACACTCATCGCAGATAAAAATGATACGGAGCGAATCAAGGATTTGCTGAGGGGGCGGATGTATGACACGGTCGTGGATTTCCTCTGTTATACGGCCGTGGATGCAGAGAAGAGTTTTGCTCTCTACTCCCAGTTCGCAACGCAGTATGTCTTCATTTCTTCCAGAGCCGTTTATACGCAGGACCAAAATTACGCACCCTTTTCCGAAGACGCTCCCAAGTTGCGAGTGTCGTGGAGTTACAGTAAGGAGAAATGGGCATCCGAAGAGCGGTTACGGATTATGGCACGGACTAGCTCATGCGCACTCACAATCATCCGCCCAAGTATCGTCTATGACAACTCATGGTTCCCGTATGGGTTCGAGACGGTAGGCTATGGGTATTACTGGACCTTTGCAGCTCGTGTTTTGGCGGGAAAACCGTTGATTCGATGGGACAAAGGTCTCATGCGTACCAATATGCTTCGGGCGGAAGACTTTGCGGTTGGGGCGGTGGGATTGTTGGGTAATTCCCGTGCTTATGGGGAGGCTTTCAATATCTGTGGCGATATCGTCTATTCGTGGAACGATGTGTTCGCTGCGTTGTCGAAAGCACTTGGAAAGCCCATCGTGACGGTGGATATAACGAGCCAATTCTATGCTCGTCAACTGCCTCACAAGGAGGTCATTCTTGCCGGGTGGTCCATCGATGGCATTTCCAGTAACGCCAAGGTGAAGACGTTGGTGCCGAATTTCAAGCAGACGATTTCCCTTGAAGAGGGAGTCGCAAAAACCATCAAGGCTTACCGGGAGAACAATTACCAGAAAGGGATTGATTGGGCGTGGGATGGTATAATGGATCGTATCATTGCGGCTTGGTGTGCCGAACAGGGCCAATCCACCGAAGGCCTTAATTTACGGTTTGTGGACTATTTGGGGACTGCGAATTGGAAGTCTCGCTTGAAATATTATCGAGAACGGTATCGCAACACGAAATTTGGGCGTTTCTTGTACGCGGTGAAAGCCTTCTGTCAAGCCTGGAAGACGAGGTGAAGGCTAGATAGTCTTACATGACGTGAAGAGACATCCAGGAGTTTCCAAATGATATGTCTTTTGCGAAGGTGACGTGATGCAATTGATAAGCATTCGATTGATCGTTGACAACTGAATTGTTGAACGTTTGGGGCGAGGTTGGCCTTATTTATATAAGGTATCGTTCGCCTTTATGCCTGAATGTTTGACCGGTGGTGTTCTTAGTCATCGAGGTAGGACCTATAGGACGCATAGGACCAATAGGACGGTAGCCCCATCCATCGCCCCGCAGTACGCTTTTTTCGGGTGTAATAGCGCTTCTTGGTCCTGCGTACGGGAGTGCGCCTTTAATCTGCCAAACCTGTAGAGTCTGTGGTTCTCTTGTGGGATTTGGTAGACTGTGGGTATGAAAACGTTGCTTTCGCTGTTGTCGTTGTTTGCCGTGGGGGCGGTGTTGGCTGAGCCGCCGCGGCATCCTGTTTATGAACCTGACGGGAAGGACCCGCAGGGGCGGGCGGTTGCGAAACTTGAGGCGGGGGCCAAGCCGTGGTTGACGCCGGTCTCCATGCGGCAGCGGTTCGGGCGCGATGCGTTGAGCGGGGTCGCCGTGCCCAAGCGCTTCGGCATCGGGTTCCGCGGGTGGCGCGGCGAACGGGTCTCTGCGCAGGTCCTTATTGAGAGCCCCGCCGGCTTCGCCGAGCTCCGTCTTGACCCGTGCACGCTACGCACCGAGGACGGCCGCGAAATCCCCGTCCGCCTGGACCTGGTGCGTTACACGACGGGCGCGGGGGTCCTCTTTGCCGACATCCTCGACGGCACCGCGCAACCGAGCCTCAAGGGCGTGGTGCGTCCCCTCGTGCTGACGGTGGACATCCCGGCGGACGTTGCGCCGGGCCGGGCCACGGGCACGCTCTCCCTCCGCGTGAACGGCACGCCCCTCTCCGCGTCCGTCGGCTTGACGATTGATCCCGAGACCTTGCCGCCGCCGCGCGAATGGAAGTGTCACCTGGACATCTGGCAGCATCCGGACGCCGTGGCGCAGTGGCACGACGTGCCGCTGTGGTCGGACGCCCATTTCGCCTTGATGCGCCCCTACATGGAGCGTTTGGCTGACGCGGGGCAGAAGACCATCACCGCCACGCTCATCGATGAGGCGTGGGACCGGCAGACTTACGGCGCCTTCGGCCCGATGGTTCGCGTCACCAAGCGCGCGGACGGTTCGTGGGCTTACGATTTCTCTGTCTTCGATCGATGGGTCTCCTTCATGAGCGAGGAGATTGGCCTGGCCGATGCCACGGTGAGTTGCTATGGGTTGCTTCCGTGGTCGCTGACCTTTGCCTATCACGATGAGGCGCAGGGGCGGACGGTCGCACCCAGGCTGACGCCCGGTTCGCCGGACTACGAGGCTTTCTGGGGGCCTTACCTCGAGGCCCTGGTGGCGCACGTGCGCGCGAAGGGGTGGGAGAACCGTGTGCGTCTGGCGATGGACGAACGGCCCGACGCGCTCTTTCGGCCTACGCTGGAGGTGGTGCGCCGCCATGCGCCCTCGCTGAAGATTGTGGCGGCCTGCGATGCGCCCAGCGCCATCACCGCGGACTTCGACGATTGCTCCTATGGCCTGAACATCTGCGAACGGCTCGTGCCCTTGGCCAAGGAGCGTCGCGCCCAGGGCAAGCTCACCACCTTCTACGTCTGCTGCGCCCAGCCTCGGCCCAACACCTTCGCGCACTCCGCCCTCGCCGAGGCCGAATGGCTCCTGCCCGCCGCCGCGCACTATGGGCTGGACGGTTTCCTGCGCTGGGCCTACCAGTCGTGGCCGGAGAATCCTTTCATGAGCCAAGATTACCGCCCCGCCAACTGGCCCGCCGCGGACACGTCGCTCGTCTATCCCGGCAATCGGTCGAGTCTGCGCTGGGAGGCCCTTCGCAACGGTGTCGAGACCTTCGAGAAGATTCGTCTGCTCCGCGAAAAGGCCGCGCGCCTGGGCCGTCCTGAGGCGCTCAAGCCGCTTGATGCCGCCCTCGGCGCCTTCACCGTCGCCCGCGGCATGGGCCCCAACTGCCCCTACGAAGCTGACCTCCGCGCCCTCGACGAAGCCCTCCTCCAAGCCGCCGAAGCGCTTCGTTGACGCGAGGAGGAACCGCAGATTGTTCCGTCGCTTCGCTAGGAAGACCCTTGGTAACACAGATTTTGGCAGATTAAGGGCGTGCTAGCGCACGCAGGACTGCCAGCGAGGTTTTCCGCGAAGACACAAGGGGCGCTACGCGCCCCGGAGAACGGAGAACAGAGAACGGAGAACAGAAGGCCCCTGCGGGGCGACGGAAAACCGAGGGTGTGGGGCGGAGCCCCATCGCAAAGACCAAACCTCTAAACCTCCAAACTTCCCTTCCCTTTTGAGTGCTCCTTCAGGGGCACGATAGCGTGGAAATCCCAAGGGCGGCGCGACTGAAAGGAGCGATGGAGCCTGCCGGGTTTCCACGCAAGACCGTCTTCGCGGTAAAACTTCCCCTAATAGATAGTATTGGGCTGGAAAGTAAGCGGTCGGGGGCGTTTCAAGGGCCTGGGCACTTCACCGTTCGGCCCTGCGGGCCTCACTCCCTATCCCCATCCCTTGCGTTTTTGTGACTTCCTGTAACGCACGCTCGGCGACGCGTTAGGACGAGTAGGGCAAGGGGCGCTGGCGTGCCCCAGAGAACAGAGCGTGTAGCCCGAAGGGTAAACCTTCCACGGCTATCAGTCAATCAGCAGGCGCTCCGACAGAGCGGAGCGCCTACGTCTTTGCGGTCCCTCTCTTTTTCCGGACACTACTGGGGCGGCGGGTGAAATCGCCGCATGGCGAACCAGACTTTTAGGCATCCCAAGGGCTGATTTTGACCCTCTTTTTGAGACCCTATAGGGGTCGACCTCAGACCCTTAAGGGTTTCGCCCCCGACCACTATAGGGTCTCACCCTCGACCCCTATAGTGGTTGACCTCGGACCCTTATAGGGTCTCAGAAAGACCCCTTTTGGGGCCTTCGGAAGAGGGGGGGGGGAGGCCCTCTGTATCTGTTATATAATAAGGTAGGGGGAGGGGCGCTGGCGCGCCCCAGAGAACGGAGAACAGAGAACGGAGAACAGAACGCCCCTGCGGGGCGACGGATAGACCGAGGGGTGTGGGGCGCAGCTCCACCAAGAGCACCAATCAGCTAATCAGCTGGCAACTCGGGGCGGCTGCCGCCGCCCCGAGTTGCGGTGCGGGAAGGAATCGGGTATACTATGGTCACAGTCTTTCGTTGTTTCAGAGAACATTTGCGGAGAGAGCACAATGTCCGATCGCATCACCGTGGAGATCTGCATGGGCACCACGTGTTACGTCATGGGCGGCGCCCAGCTTGCAGGTATCGCAGACCGCCTTCCCGAGGAATGGAAAGACCGCGTTGCCGTGAAGGGCATGCGTTGCAGCGGCGCATGTCAGCAGGGCGACCGTCTGGGCCGCGCACCGTTCGTGCGGGTGAATGGCGAATTGATCGCAGAGGCCGACGAGGGCAAGGTCCTCACGGCCATTCGCGCGGCGTTGGGTGAATAACAAGGAGTTACCGATATGGCAATCCCGATGATCAGCGAAGCCGACCGTTTGCGCCGCGAGGTGCTGGCCTACGTCATCAAGGCCGTCAAGGAGGGGAAGTACGAGGACATCGACCGTATCCCCATCAAGATCCGCCCCAAAGGTCAGCCCTTCTCGCGTTGCTGCATCTACAAGGACCGCGCGGCGCTTCGTTATCGCTGCATGTCGGCCCTCGGTTTCCGCGTGGAGGACGAGACCGACGAGCTCAAGACGCTGAAGAGCTACGCCGAGGACGCGGAGACCAATCCGCCGGCGTCCGACCCCTTCCTCACCATCTTCCCGGACGCGTGCTCCGCGTGCATGGAGTCGCAGATCATGGTGACGAACATGTGCCGCGGGTGCTTGGCGCGCCCCTGTACGAACATCTGCCCCCGTCACGCCATCCAGGTGCGCAACGGCCGTGCGATGATCGCCCATGACCTCTGCGTGAACTGCGGCAAGTGCGCCGAGGTCTGCCGTTACCACGCCATCATCCAGGTGCCGCTGGCCTGCGCCGACGCGTGCCCCGTGGGCGCCATCGGCAAGACCGAGGACGGCCGCGTCACCGTCGATCACGAGAAGTGCATCCGTTGCGGCAAGTGCATCAAGGCCTGCCCCTTCGCGGCCATCATGCAGAGCAACCAGGTGGCCCACGTGGTCCACGCCATCGCCAAGGGCAAGAAGGTCATCGCCCTCGTCGCCCCGGCCATCAACGGCTTCTTCCCCACCGAGCCCGGCAAGCTCTACGCCGCGCTCAAGCAGATGGGCTTCGCCCACGTCTACGAAGTGGCCCGCGGCGGCGACGACACCGCCGAGCACGAGGCCGCCGAGTGGGCCGAGCGCAAGGCCCACGGCGCGCCCTTCATGACCACCAGCTGCTGCCCGGCCTGGATCGAGTGCGTGGAGCGTCACCTCCCCGAGATGAAGCCCTACGTCTCCGACACGCCCACGCCGATGGGCTTCGCCGAGATGCGCGCCAAGAAGGACCACCCCGACTGCGTCACCGTCTTCATCGGCCCCTGCATGGCCAAGCGCACCGAGGCCCACAAGCACGGCGGCCCAGACTACGTCATCACCGCCGAGGAGCTCGGCGCCTGGCTCATGGCCGACAACATCCAGCTGGATGACCTGGAGGCTATCGAACCCGAGGTCGCCGGCACGCAGTATGGCGCCGAGTTCGCCGTCAGCGGCGGCGTCGCCAACGCCGTGGCGCACTACCTGCCCGAGGGCACGCCCAAGCCGTCCGTCTTCAAGATCAACGGCCTCAACAAGAAGAACGTCGCCCTCCTGCGCGTCTTCGCCAAGACCAAGAAGGCCCCCGCCGACATCATCGAGGTGATGGTCTGCCCCGGCGGCTGCGTCGGTGGCCCCTGCGCCATCTCCCCCGCCGAGGACGCGGCGAAGATCATCCAGAAGCGTCGCCCCGAAGGGTTCGAGGCGTGAGCGACGACCTCGGCGAAACCTGCGGCGGGGAGGCCGAGCGCCTCTTCCGCCAAGGGTACACCTGCGCGCAGTCCGTGCTTGCGGCCTGCGCGCCTCAGTGTTCCGACATTGATGCCGAGACGGCCCTGCGCCTGGCTTCCGGGCTTGGCGCGGGTGTCGGCGGTTTGCGCGAGACTTGCGGGGCCGTCCTCTCGATGGCCGCCATCCTCGGACTCCGCCACGGGCCTTCCGAGCCCATGGACGACACCCGCAAGGCCGCGCTCTACGGCGAGGTCCAGGCCGCCATCGCCGACTTCGATGCCGCCTTCGGTTGCCACGGCTGTCAAGCGCTCTTGGCCAAGGCCGGCATCGAGAAACAGCCCGGCGACCGTCCCGAGCCGCGCACCCAAGCATATTACGACAAGCGCCCCTGCACCGCCTTTGTGCGCTTCTGCGCCGCGCGCGCCATGCGGCAGACCCCGTGAAGCCCGCCAAGAAGACCAACGTCGAGCGTATCCTCGAGGCCGCCGGCCTCCCTTACGTCCCGCATACCTTTGACGGGCGCGGCGGACAGGCCGAGGCCTCCGAGATCGCCGCCCAACTTGGCATCTCCCCCTCCATCGTCTTCAAGACCCTCGTCACCGAGACCGAGCGCCACGAGGCCTTTGTCTTCGTCATCCCCGCCGATGGCCGCCTGGACCTCAAGAAGGCCGCCAAGGCCGCCGGCGTCAAGGCCCTGGCCATGCTCCCCCTCGCCAAGCTTTTCCCGCTCACCGGCTACCGCCACGGCGGCTGTTCGCCCCTGGGCATGAAGAAGCACCTCCCCACCTTCATCGACGCCTCCGCCGAGGCCCTCCCCGAGCTCTACGTCAGCGGCGGGCAAATCGGCCTCAACGTCTCCCTCGCGCCCAAGCCCCTCGCGGCCCTCATCCCCGCCGCCTTCGTCCCCCTCACGCAGTGAAGTGCGTTTCCCACGAAGACACAAAATAAACGCAAGGGCCTGGGCACTTCACCGTTCGGCCCTGTGGGCCTCACTACCGTGCCCATCCCTTGCGTTTTTGCGACTTCCTGTAACGCACGCACAAGCAATGCGGTAGGGTGAATAGGATAAGGGGCGCTGGTATGTCTCGGAGAACGGAGCGCGCAGGCCCTCATCCCCGCCGCCTTCGTCCCCCTCACGCAGTGAAGCGTTTTTCCGCAAAGACGCGGGGGGCGGCTTGCGCCGCCCCGGAGAACAGAGAACGGAGAACGGAAAACAGAACGCGCGGCAAGCGCGCGACAAGTGAGGCCGTTTCCAAACTTTCAAACCATTAAGCTTCCAAACTTCCCAGATGGGGGTAGGGCAACACCTCACTAAGAACGCCAATTAGCGAATCAGCCAATCAGCTAAGCTTCCACTTTCCCATTGAGCGCCCCTTCAGGGGCGCGATAGCGTGGAAATCCCAAGGGCGGGCGACGGAAGGAGCGATGGAGCCCACCGGGTTTCCACGCAAGACCGTCTTTGCGGTAAGATTTTCCTGGTCAGTGTTGCAAACTTCCATCACGACAGTGGCAAGGGGTTATTTGCCTTCTTGCGAGTTTTTTACGTGAAATGCAAAAAAGGGCTTGCGCGGCAGGTACAGATATGGTATCTTATGCGTGCTTTCTTGATCCGGGGAGGTAGCTCAATTGGTTAGAGCTCCGGACTGTCGATCCGGAGGTCGCGGGTTCGAGCCCCGTCCTTCCCGCCATTTTCCAGGATAGAAAGCCCTCTTTTTCGGGGAGGTAGCTCAATTGGTTAGAGCTCCGGACTGTCGATCCGGAGGTCGCGGGTTCGAGCCCCGTCCTTCCCGCCATCTTTTGTGTGAGTTCACACTCCTTTCGTGTTGTTGTGACCGCGCGGCTCCCTACGCCGCGCGGTTCTTTTTTTGTTTGGAGGTTTGGAGGTTTAGAAGCTTGGAGGCTTGGAGGAGCCCCGGAGGTTGGAGCCCGGGCCGCCGCCTCCGGCGGCGATGAGACCGGAAGGGCGCTGGCGCGCCCCGGAGAACGGAGCGTGCAGGCCCAGAGGGCCAAACCTTCCACGGCCACAGAGAACGGAGAACGGAACGCCCCTGCGGGGCGACGGATGGGCAGTAATGTCCGGGGAAAACGGGAACCGCAAAGACGCAAGGGTGGGCGCGAACCGCTTCGGGCGCCATCGGTCGCTCTGCGGCTTCGCCGCTGACCGCGACCGCCGCCCTCCGTTTCGCGCCTTGTAGCCTTTCCTAAAGAAGAAAGGTCGGGGTGTGGGGCGGAGCCCCACCCGATTAAGCCAAGCCTCTAAACTTCTAAACTTCCAAACTTCCCTTTAGCAGGGAAGGGCGTAGCCGGCGGCGAGGAGGTGGGCGCGGTCTTGGGCGACGGTGTTGCCGACGGTGGTGAGGAGGTCACCTTCGATGGCGGCGTTGACGCCGAGGCGGAGGGCCGCGTCGAGGGTCTGCGGGGAGAGGCGTTTGCGGCCGCCGGCGAAGCGGAGGTAGGCCGCGGGGTGGGCCAGGCGGAAGAGGGCAACGGCGCGGAGGATGTCGCGCTCGGGGAGGAGCGGGAGGTCGGCGAGGGGCGTGCCGGGGATGGGGGCCAGGATGTTGATGGGGATGGAGCGGACGCCGAGGTCGCGGAGGGTGAGGGCGAGGTCGATGCGGTCGGTTTCGCTCTCGCCCATGCCAATGATGCCGCCGGAGCAGACGTCCATGCCCACACGGCGGGCGGCGCGGAGGGTCTCAATCTTCTCGGCCTGGGTGTGGGTGGTGCAGAGGGTGGGGAAGAAGGCGGGGGAGGATTCCAGGTTGCAGTGGTAGCGCGTGACGCCGGCCTCGAAGAGGCGCCGCAGGGCGGGCTCATCGAGCAGGCCGAGCGAGGCGCAGAGCTCCAGGGAGGTCTCGCGGCGGAGGAGGCGGACGAGGTCGCAGACGCCGTCGAGCTCGGCCGGGGTGGGGCGGCGACCGGAGTTGACGATGGAGAAGCGGCGGATGCCGGCGGCCTCGTTGGCGCGCGCGTGGCGGAGGCACTCCTCGGGGGAGATGAGGCCGTGGATGTCGCAGGCGGCGCGGTGGTGGGCGGACTGGGCGCACCACTTGCAGTCCTCGGGGCAACGGCCGCCCTTGCCGTTGACGATGGAGCAACGGTCAAAGAGGCGGGGGGCGCAGTCGCGGGTGAGGCGTTCGGCCTCAGCGAAGAGGGCCTCTTCGGGGCCGGCGGCCCAGGTCAGGAGATCGTCACGGGAGTAAAGGGGCGCGGTCATGGCGCGGCAGGGGGCGGGGGCTGGTTGTTGGCGCGTGCGGCGGGGGCCATCATCGGGGCGGGCGGCATGCTGCCGGTGAAGTCGTAGACCTCTTTGATGACGTTGATGAAGGTATCGGTCTCTTCGCCGGCCTGAAGGCCCATGGAGGTGGCAACGGCGCTGAGGAGGGCGTCGCGCTCGGCGCCCTGCAACCCGCGAACCAGACGGAAGGATTCGCGGATGGCGGCGCGGTCCTCTTCGGTGGCCTCCTCGCTGGACTCGGCCAGCGCGCGCATGCGGTCGATGGCGGCTTGCTGCTTGGCGAGGGCCTCGGTGTACTGGAAGTGCATCTCCTGCTGCGTGGGGGTCAGGAGCTCGAGGTCGATGTTGGCGAAGAAGTCCTCGCGGCGGGCCTGGAAGGCCTCCATGTTGGCCTGGAACTCCTGGCGGCGGCGCTCCATTTCGGCGTAACGCTCGGGGTTCTCGCGCTTGAGTTGCTCCATGCGCTCCTGGCGGGTCATACGGCGCGGCGGCTCCTCGGCCGCAGGCTCCGGCGCGGGGGCCTCGGCAGCGGCTTGGAGCTTTGCGAGCTCGGCACGGAGGTTGTCGAGTTGGGTCTTGAGCGCGGCGTTCTCGGCTTGGAGCGGGGCCAGGTCGGCAGGGGCGCCGTCGCCTTGGTAGACGGTCTTGGTGACGGTCTCGGCGGTGTAGGAGCGCGGGGCGAGGAGACGGCCGGTGGCATAGCCGCCGCCGGCAAGCAGAGCGGCCACTACGACCGCGAATCCAATCAAAAGGGACTTGTTCATGACGCAATAGTGTAACATATCGCGGACGCTGCAGAGTCAATCGTGTCTGAAGAGGTGTGGATGTGGACAGTGCTAAGCAGGAGGACGGAAGGGACGGCGTTGCCGCCCAAGAGAACAGAGAACAGAGCGTGCAGCCCGAAGGGCAAACCTTCCACGGCCACAGAACGCCCCTGCGGGGCGACGGGCGGAGGGGTGGGGGAACAGTGGAGGATTTGCCCTGCGGGGCTGACACGAAGGACACGAAGAACCACGAAGAGGCACGAAGAGCGCGCAATGGAAGTTTGGAAGTTTGGAGGCTTGGAAGCTTGGACAATAGTGTCCGGGGAAAGCAGTAAGCCTCCTTCTCCCGCAAAGACGCCAGTGTGCGCGAAGCCAGATGGGCTAACGCCGGTCGCTTTGCGGGCTAAACGCCCTCTAATCGCTCCCTCCCGCCCATCAGCTTCGCGCTTGGAGGAGAGACGTAGGGGTGTGGGGCGGAGCCCCACCAAGAATGCCAATCAGCTAATCAGCCAATCAGCTAAGCTTCCACTTCCCCATTGAGCGCCCCTTCAGGGGCGCGATAGCGTGGAAATCCCAAGGGTTGCGTGACCAAAGGGAACGACGGAGCCCGTAGGGTTTCCACGCAAGACCGTCTTTGCGGAAAAACTTTCCCAGGACACTGTTGGCAGGATTGACACCGTAGGGATGGTATGATAAGGTTTTGTCAGTTCTGGCAAGGGTTTGAGTAAGGCTTGCGTCGGGATGAGTATTGTCGTTAGGTATGTAGAAAGGATGCGTGCGTCATGTCTATCTTTCGTCCATGGATTCTGCCCATTGTTTTGTTAGGCCTCGTCGTGTGCGGGTGCTCCCATGAGTTGGAAGTGACGAACGAGGAGGACTTCCCGAGCGTTTCCCCCTTTGAGTCCACAAAACGTGGGCTCCGCGTTGCGCTTGCCGTGAGCGGCGACAACGAGATGAAAGACGCCATTGGCCAGGCCATCCCGGGTCGCTCGTCGCCTTGGGGGGCTACCAACTCGTCGACTCCATGGCCAACGCCGATGTCGTCGCCCGGGTTACCGTCGGGGCCTGCGACAAGAGCGGGCGGTTGAGCAATGTTGTCATCGCCTTCCCCGGCATCGCGGTCTTTGCGCACGCTTGGCTGGGTTATGGCTATGAAGTCGATTTCCCCATTGAGTGCACGGTGACCGCGGCCAAGTCCGGACGGGAGTTGTACAAAAAGCGTCAGCCGATTGAATTGAATCTCCGTCATGCCGACTTCGGGCGCACCTGGATGAATTTCTTGGCCCCCACGGTGATGCTCACCATCGCCAACGGCCTGTACTGCATCTCTTATGATGAGGACATCGACGCGGAACTCCCGCAGAAGGCCGCGCCGTGGGTCGGCGTCTATGTCGCCTCCGAGATGATCCGCGCGCTGAATGATGCCCCCGTGGCGCCGGTGAAACATTGAAATCGGGTGTCTCCATGGAAGCTTAGAAGTTTGGAGGCTTGGAAGCTTGGAGGAGCCCCGGAGGTTGAAGCCCGGGCCGCCGCCCCCTGCGGCGATGAGACCGGACGCTGCGCGGCAGTCACAAAGAACACGAAGAACCACAAAGGGCCACAAAGGGGATGGCACGGTGCTGGGGGCGGGCCGGACGTGCGCGCAAGGCGCACGTCCGGCCCGAAGGGTCTGAGAGCATGGCGGGCTGCGCACGCCATGCTCTTGGGAGTTAGAAATCGAGCGGCGTTAGCCGCCTTCTTGGTCGTCCTACTACACCGCCTGCCAATCAGCTAATCAGCCAATCAACGGCTCGACAACACCACCCCTTGTCCTACCGCGAAGCCTGGTGGCGTTCCAAGAAAACGCAGAGGCGCAAGGGATGGGCACGTTAGTGAGGCCCAAAGGGCCGAACGGTGAAGTGCCCAGGCCCTTGCGCCCCTTCGTGTCTTCGTGGGAACTTGCCCCGGCAGTATTGGGGTGGGGAAGGCGGGGGCGGGATGTGGTATAATGGGGGGCGATTGAAAGGATTTGAGATGGAATTGCGGTTTTACAATTCGATGACGCGGCATTTGGAGCCGTTTGAGACGTTGGCGCCCGGCAAGGTGGGGATGTACACGTGCGGGCCGACGGTCTATAACTTCGCGCATATCGGCAACTTCCGTGCGTATCTCTTCGAGGACTTCCTGCGGCGGACGCTGGAGTTCGCGGGCTATGAGGTGCGGCAGGTGATGAACCTGACGGACGTGGACGACAAGACGATCCGCGGTTCGCAGCAGGCGGGCAAGGCGTTGAAGGACTACACGGCGCCTTACATCGCGGCCTTCTTCGAGGACCTCAAGGCGCTGAACGTGGAGCCGGCGGCGGTCTATCCCGCGGCGACGGACCACATCCCCGAGATGCAGGCGTTGATCCAGTCGCTCTTCGAGAAGGGCATCGCCTACAAGAGCGAGGATGGCTCGGTCTACTTCAGCGTGGACAAGTTCCCGGGCTACGGCAAGCTGGCGCACCTGGACCGTTCGGCCCTGCGCAGCGGCGTGCGCATCGACGCCGATGAGTACGATAAGGAAGGCGTGGGCGACTTTGCGCTCTGGAAAGCGTGGGACGAGCGCGACGGCGACGTGGTGTGGGACGCCCCGTGGGGCCGCGGCCGCCCGGGTTGGCACCTGGAGTGCTCGGCCATGAGCATGAAGTATCTGGGCGAGAGCTTCGACCTGCACACCGGCGGCATCGACAACCTCTTCCCCCACCACGAGAACGAAATCGCCCAGGCCGAGGCCGTGACCGGCAAGCCCTTTGTGCGGACGTGGATGCACTGCGCCCACCTGCGCGTGAACGGGCAGAAGATGTCCAAGAGCTTGGGCAACTTCTTCACGTTGCGCGACCTGCAGGCCAAGGGCTGGGCCGGCCGCGAAATCCGCTACGTGCTGCTCAACGCGCAGTATCGCCAGCCGCTGAACTTCACCTTCGAGGCCCTCGCCGCGGCCCGTACGGCCCTCGCCCGCATCGATGAGTGCGTGGACGCCCTCACCGCCCGCGCGGCGCAGTCCGCCGAGGATACCGGCGTGCGTGTGGAGAGCCATCTGGACGCCTTCGGCGCGGCGTTGGCCGACGACCTGAACGCCCCCGAGGCCTTTGCGGCCCTCTTCGCCTTTGTGCGCGCCGCCAACGCGGCCCTCAACGCGGGTCTGCCCCCCGCCGGCGCCGCCGCGGCGCTCGAGGAACTGAAGCGTATGGACCGCGTGCTCGGCTTCGTCTTCTTCGGCCGCGCGGCCAAGGAAGAGATTCCCGCCGACATCCAGGTCCTGGCCGACGCTCGCGCGAAGGCCCGCGCCGAGAAGAACTGGGCCGAGAGCGACCGTCTGCGCGACGAGCTTGCCGCCAAGGGCTGGCAGGTCCGCGACGGCAAGGAAGGTCAAACCTTGAAGCCCCTGGCGAAGTGATGGCACGGGGCCGGTTCATCACGTTGGAGGGGCCCGAGGGCGCGGGCAAGAGCACGCACCTGGCGCTCCTGGCCGAGCGGCTTCGCGCGGAAGGCATCGCCGTCCGCACCACGCGCGAGCCCGGCGGCACCAAGTTGGGCGAGGCCGTGCGCGGGCTGTTGCAGTATGACGCGGCGGGCGAGGCCCCCGTGCCGCGCGCCGAGTTGCTCCTCTTTTTGGCGAGCCGTGCGCAACTGGTGCAGGAGTTGATTCTGCCGGCGTTGCGCCGCGGCGAATGGGTGCTCTGCGACCGTTTCTGCGACTCCACCTTCGCCTATCAAGGTTATGGGCGGGGGATGGACTTGGCCGCGTTGCACGCGCTCAACGCCTTCGCCACCGACCGTCTGGAGCCGGACTTGACGTTGCTTTTGGACATTCCGCAGGCCGAGAGCCGCGCCCGTGTGGCCGGCCGCGACGGCCCCGCCGACCGTTTCGAACGCGAGCGCGACGACTTCCACCGCCGCCTCGCCGAAGGGTTCCGCGCCATGGCCCGCGAGTGCGGGCGCATCCGGCGCATCGACAGCTCGGGCACGCCCGAGCAGACCGCGGAGGCCGTCTGGGCCGCCGTGAGCCCATTTTTGCAGAAGGAGAGAGAAGATGCTTGACCCCACCAAGATGAAGGATTGGCAGATTGCCGAGGCCGCCGAGGAAACCATGCGGCCCATCGCCGACGTCGCCGCCGAGCTCGGCGCCACGCCCGCCGAGACCATCCCCCACGGCAACGCCTACGCCAAGCTGGACGCGCACGCCATCCTGGCCCGCACCGGCGGAAAGCAGCGCGCGAAGTACATCGACGTCACCGCCATCACCCCCACGCCGTTGGGCGAGGGCAAGACCACCACCACCGTGGGCCTGCTCGAGGGCCTCGGGCGCCTGGGCAAGCGTTGCTGCGGCACGCTCCGTCAGCCTTCCGGCGGCCCCACCTTCAACATCAAGGGCGGCGCGGCCGGCGGCGGCCTGGCGCAGGTCATCCCCCTGGCGCCCCTCTCGCTCGGCCTGACCGGCGACTTCGACGCCGTGGAGAAGGCCAACAACCTCTGCATGGTGGCCCTCAACGCCCGTATGCAACACGAGCGCAACCACGACGACGCCTGGCTGGCCACCAAGCACCTCACCCGCCTGGACATCGACCCTGCGCGCGTGCAGATGAAGTGGGCGCTCGACTTCTGCGCCCAGGGCCTCCGTCAGATCCGCATCGGCATGGGCGCCGGCCCGCTCAACGGCTTCGAGATGGACAGCGGTTTCTACATCACCGTGGCCTCCGAGGTCATGGCCATCCTCGCGGTGGCGAGCGACCTGGCCGACCTGCGCCGCCGCATCGGCAAGATTGTCGTGGCCTACTCCAAGAGCGGCACGCCCATCACCGCCGACGACCTGGAAGTGGCCGGCGCCATGACCGCCTGGATGGTCCGCGCCCTCAATCCCACCCTGATGCAGACCGTCGAGGGCCAGCCCGTGCTCGTGCACGCCGGCCCCTTCGCCAACATCGCCATCGGGCAGAACTCCGTCATCGCCGACCGCGTGGCCTGCGCCCTCGCCGACTACGCCGTCACGGAGAGCGGCTTCGCCGCGGACATGGGCTACGAGAAGTTCTGGAACATCAAGTGCCGTTGCTCCGGCCTCCGCCCCGACGCGGTGGTGCTCGTGGCCACCGTGCGCGCCCTCAAGCGCCACGGCGGCGGCCCCGACGTCAAGCCCGGCACGCCCCTTGACGCGGCCTACACCCAGGAGAACCTCGAGCTCCTCGAGGCCGGGTGCCGCACCAACCTGCTCGCCCACATCGACATCATCCGCCGCTCGGGCATCCGCCCCGTCGTCTGCCTCAACCACTTCTACACCGACACTGACGCCGAGGTCGCCCTCGTCCGCAAGGTCGTCGAGGAGGCCGGTTGCCGCTTCGCCCTCTCCAAGCACTGGGAGAAGGGCGGCGAAGGCGCCGAGGAGCTCGCCCGCCAGGTCATCGCCGCCTGCGAGGAGCCCAACGACTTCGCCTATCTCTGCGACCTCAACGAAGAGCCCCTCTCCGTGCGCCTGGACAAGCAGGTGCGCGAGGTCTACGGCGGCGACGGCGTGGATTACGAGCCCGCCGCACTCGAGAAGATGCGCGCCTACGAGAATAACCCCGACACCGCCCACCTGCCCATCTGCGTCGCCAAGACGCAATACTCGCTCTCCGACGACGCCACGCGTATCGGCCGCCCCACCGGCTGGCGCCTGAAGGTGCAGGACGTGCTCCTCTACCAGGGCGCGGGCTTTGTCGTGCCCGTCTCCGGCAAGATTCAGCTCATGCCCGGCACCTCGGCCAACCCGGCCTATCGCCGCATCGACGTGGACGTCGAGACCGGCAAGGTGCGCGGCCTCTTCTAAGGCAAGGACACCCATGCGTACTTGGACCCCACAGAAGATCCGCGCCCTCAAGGGCGTCCGCCGCTTCGCCACCGTCACGTGCTACGACTCCACCTCCGCGGCGATTGTTGAGTCCCTCGGCCCCGAGACCATCCCGCTCGTCCTCATCGGCGACTCCCTGGGCATGACCATGCAGGGCCACGACTCCACCTTGCCCGTGACGATGGACGAGATGGTCTACCACACCCGTTGCGTCGGGCGCGTCCTGCGCACGGCCTTCCTCCTCGCCGACCTCCCCTTCGGGGCCTATCAGGCCGACGACGCCGAGGGCCTGCGCAACGCCTTCCGCCTCGTCAAAGAGGGCGGCGCCGACGGCGTGAAGATCGAGGGCGGCGAACGCGTCGTTCCTCTTGTCCGCCGCTTGGTCGAGGCCGGCGTGCCCGTCTGTGCCCACCTGGGCCTCACCCCCCAGAGCTGTCTGGCGATGGGCGGCTTCAAGGTGCAGGGCCGCGACCCCGAGGCCGCCGAGCGCCTCCTGCGCGACGCTCGCGCCCTGGAGTCCGCCGGGTGCTTCGCCCTCGTGGCCGAAGGCGTCCCTGCCGCGCTCGGCGCCCGTCTTACCGCCGAACTCAAAATCCCCGTCATCGGCATTGGCGCCGGCAACGCCACCGATGGTCAGATTCTCGTGTGGCAGGACTTCCTGGGTCTGAACCTCGGCCGCGTGCCTAAGTTCGTCCGGCGCTTCGGCAATTTGGGGGAGGCCACCCAAACCGCCCTCAACGACTACGCAGCAGCCGTCGCCTCGGGTGACTTCCCCGGCCCCGCCGAATCCTATTCATGATTCTTCGACTCCGCCGTCAAGGCTACGCCCTTACCCTCTGGGGCGAGGCCCAGGGGCGGCCGCTCCCCGACGAGGCCCTCGCCGCGCACCTCCGCTTTCTCTTCCGCGGTTGGCGCGCGCCCATTCTCGAGGGACGCGGCGTCCTGCAGGTGTTGCAGGGCCTTGACGCCGGTCTGGAGTCGCCCCTTGTCATTCTCTCCCCCGAGGTCCAAGAGGCCCTCGCCGTCTGGCGGTGTGTTGTGCGCCTCGTCGCCGCCGGCCGCGTCGCGCCCATCTATGACGCCGCCGGCGAGGCCCGTTGGCAGGCCACCCTCCTGCCCGAGGGACGCGACCCCGGGCTCGTCCACGCGCTGACCGACCTCTGGATGCGCACCTGCGCCAGCACCACCCTCACCCGCGCACAGGCCGCCAAGGCCCGCTTCCTCACCGCCGACGATTCCTGGCTCGCCGCCCTCCGCGCGCCTAACGCCGCCCTTCTGTTTACAGACCCCGCCCTGGCCGCCGCCCTCCGCGTCTGGTCCGCCCCGCTCTTCGAAGGTGGCCGCGCCGCGCTTGTCTTTCGCCCTGTCCATGCCGAGGACGGTTGGCGTCTCGATCTCCCCGACTTGGAGGCTTGGCGCCGTGGCGAGGCCGTTGAGCCGCCCGTTGCCACGCTTCGTCTGCTTGGACAGGCCGTTGCCGTCTCTCCTCTCTTGGCGTTGCCGCAGCCCTGGGACGCCGCCACTCTGGCCCGCTTCCTCCGCGAAGGCGTCCCCGCCCTCCGCGCCGCCGCCTTTGTCGTCGACCTGCCGCCCGCCCTCGAACCCGCCGTCCCCGAACTTCACGAGACCGCCGTCGAGATGGTCGGCGAGCAAATCCGCGTTGAGCGTACGGTCGTCCTCGGCGGCATCGAGATTCCCGAGGCCGAGGCCCGCGCCATTCTGGACGCCGGCGAACCCCTCGCCCTCATCCAGGGTGAATGGCGCTACATCGATCTCGACGCCCTTCGTCGCGCCCTCGATGCCCTCGGTCCGGCCTTCCTGCCCAAACGCGGCGCCCTGCCGCTCCTGCTCGCCGGCGCCCTTCGCGTCGCCCCCGGCGCCCAAGCCGTGCAGGACTTCCTGCGCGAGATGACCTCGCCGCCCGCCGGCGATTTGCCCCTCCGCAAGGTGCTTCGTCCTTATCAGGCCCAAGGCGTCTGCTGGCTCATGCAGGCCGCCGCGCATGGCCTTGGTGTCTGCCTTGCCGACGATATGGGCCTCGGCAAGACCCTGCAGACCATCGCCTTTCTCCTCACGCGCCCCGCGCCCGCCCTCATCGTGGCCCCCCTCACCGTTTTGCCCGTGTGGGAACGCGAGCTCGCCCACTGGGCCCCCGGCCTTCGCGTCCACCGCCACGGCGGTCCCGATCGACCCCTCCGCGACACCTTTGTACGTCGCGCCGGTGAGGTCGATGTCGTCCTCACCGCCTATGGCTATCTCTGGCGCGACTACCCCAGCCTCCGTCGCGTCCGGTGGCAGACGTTGGTCCTCGACGAAGCCCAGCTCATCAAGAACCCTTCCACCCGTCAGTCCCAGGCCGCCCGCTCCCTCCCCGCCGCGCACCGTCTCGCCCTCACCGGCACCCCCATCGAAAACCGACTCGACGACCTCTGGTCCATCCTCGACTTCCTCAACCCCGACCTCTTCGGCCCTCGCCGCGACTTCGCCGAGCGCTATGCCGACCCCGAGCGTCTCCGCCGCGCCGTCTCCCACTTCCTCCTCCGTCGCCTCAAGACCGACCCCGCCATTCTTCCCGACCTGCCCCCCCGCATCACCCAGGAGCACTACGCCCCCCTCACCGATGCCCAGGCCGCCGCCTACGACCTCGCCCTCGCCCAGCACGCACGCGCCGCCGACGATCGTCATGGCGCCGTCCTCGCCCTCCTCACTCGCCTCAAACTCATCTGCGACGGCTCCGGGGACGGCCTCGACGACGCCCCCTCCGGCAAACTCCTCACCCTCCTGCCCCTCCTCGACGACATTCTCGCCCGCGGCGAATCCGTCCTCCTCTTCACCCAATACGCCCGCGTCGGCGCCGCCCTCCAGGCCACCCTCTCCGAACGTCTCGGCCGCCCCGTCCCCTTCCTTCACGGTGGCCTCACCCCCACGCAACGCCGCGCCCAGGTCGAGACCTTCACCGGCGACCCGCGCCCCGGCCTCCTCATCCTCTCCCTTCGCGCCGGCGCCTTCGGCCTCACCCTCACCAAGGCCTCCCACGTCATCCACTACGACCGTTGGTGGAACCCCGCCGTCGAGAACCAAGCCACCGACCGCGCCCACCGCATCGGCCAGACGCGTACCGTTGTCGCCCACCACCTCATCTGCAAAGGCACCCTCGAGGAGCGCATTGACCATCTCCTTCGTCATAAACGCCTCCTCGCCGATCAAATCGTCGCGCCCACCCCCGCCGCCCTCCTCGCCAAACTCCCCACCGACACCCTCCTCTCCCTTCTCCGCCGCGAATAGGCGGGGGACGGCTTACGCCGCCCCGGAGAACGGAAAACGGAGCGTGCAGGCGCAGAGCGCCAAACCTTCCACGGCCACGGAGCGTGCAGGCCCAAAGGGCCAAACCTTCCACGGCTACGGAACGCGCGACAAGCGCGACGGGCGAGACCTCTGAGAGAACCTAAGCCTCCAAGCTTCTAAACTTCCAAACTTCTAATCTGGCACTTCACCGCTCGGCCCTCCTGGCCTCACTATCGTGCCCATCCCTTGCGTTTTTGTTGCTTTCTTGGGAAACCTCCTTCATGGCGCGCTCTGTTCTCAATACTGTCCGGGAAAAATGAGGACCGCAAAGACGCAACAATAGGCGCGAACCGCTTCGGGCTCCATCGGTCGCTCTGCGGCTTCGCCGCTGACCGCGACCGCCGCCCTCCGTTTCGCGCCGTGAGATAAGAAGTAAGGGTGTGGGGTAAAGCCCTACCAACAACACTAACCTTCCAAGCCTCTAAACTTATCAATTCCCCTTTGAGCGCACCTTCAGGGGCGCGATAGCGTGGAAACCCCAAGGGCGGCGCGACCGACGGGAACGATGGCGGCCGTAGGGGTGCCACGCAAAACCTTCTTTACGGAAAACGTTCCTCAGACATTATTGATGTTGCAGATTCTGCACCATTTTGACATAATAAGTGCACAACAACACACAAAAGAAGGGAGGATGCTCGTCCAATGGACAATGCCAAGCCATACGCCATCGATTATCAATACATGGATAAGAGACGGCTGGAGACCTTTTTCAAGAAACACCAAGCCGAGACCATCTCTTGTATCGATGAGTTGAAGTTGACGGCAGAGCGGTTGGGAGAAGGTCATCCGCTTGGCTCTTTCAGCAGAAGCCAAATCCGAAGCGAGGGCGGTGACCTGTGGCGCGTGGCGCCGCGCCTAGCCAAGCGGGGCAGAGCCGAAATTCGTCTCTATTTTTGGTTTTGCCTCATCGGGAAGACGCTCTATCCCCTCACCATTGGAGACAAACAGACACAAGAAAAGGACATCGTTGCCTGCAAACGCCACATCAAAGCTCTCAGAAGTTAACTTGCCAAAGCGTGGAGTCAAATCAGTAAAAAAGGAGTCTGCATCATGTACATCACTCAAAAAGAAGAGGAACGAGTCAGTCATCTCGTCTCCGTTTTGGGGGAAGAGGCCAAATCGGCCTTCGTCAAGGAGGTGGTCGGCACGCGTTTTGTCAACGCCCTTGAGCAAGCTCGTCTCAAGGCAGGACTCCCCGAGGCCGAGGTCGCCCGCCGTATGGGGGTCAGTCGCAGTAAGGTATCGCGGATGACCGCCACCTATGACGACAACCTCACCTGGGGCGATATCCGTGCCTATGCCGAAGCCGTTGGCCTCTCCATCTCTGTCCTCTTTGACACGGCGGACGACACGGCTACGAAGATCAAACATTGCGTCTTTGAGGTCGGCCGGATGCTTTCTCACCTGGTCGAGCTTGCCAAAGAGTCCAAGGAGGATCCGGCGATTATCGAGGGCATTGACCGCTTTCATCGCGAAGTGCTCCTCAATATGCTTATCCGCATCGATGCTTCTTACCGCGACCTCCCTCGCCTCCAAACCCATCCCGTCAAAGAGTCTGCGCCCAAGCCTGTTGCCGCGCCTACCACGCGTAAAAAAGGGCGAGCCAAGGCGCACGCCTAAAATCGCACGCTTTGTCGCCAGTCAATTAAAAAGCCCCGCGGGAGCGGGGCTTTTTTATGGGGTGGGGGAGGGGTTAGGCCACGCGACGGCGGAGGGCCACGCCGGCCACGCCGAGGGCCAAGAGCGCCAGGGCCGTCGGCTCGGGGATGGACTCCGTGGAATCCGTGCGCTGACCCGCCACCAGGGCCGCGATGTCTTCCTCCGTGAGCGTCTCGTTATAGCCGGAGATCGCTTCGAGGGAGTAGAAGGTGTCCGGGAAATCCTTGAAGCTGTCCTTGCCGAATTTCACTTCTCCAATCATCGGGTGAGAGCCGGTAGGCGCGCCGATGGCGCTGATGTCCGAGAAGATGAGTGTATTGTTCACGTAGCAGAACTGGCGGGTCTCGTTGGCCTCCGCGTCCCACTGGTAGACCAGAGAGACGATGTAGGTGTTGCCGGCCTCCAGCGTGAAACGATTGGCCACCCCGCCATTGGAGCTCGTGGCCCACGTATTGTTATTACCATGCACCACACCGAGCGAGAGGCCAGAGCCATCCCCGTTGTTTTCTGCCGCGATGCGCAACTTGGTGCCGCCGAAACCATCGCTGTTCGCGATGAAGAGATTGGCCATGTTCGCGGAGGCGGCTTCCGGGATGGAGAGCTTGAGGACGATGGAGCCGCAGCCGTTCGAGAACTTGGAGGTTACGCTGGTGTTGTCGGGGACGGGGGTGATGTCGTTCCCGACGTTCGTCCAGTCGGCGGAGGCCGCCTGCGCGGCACCGAGGGTAAGTGCGGCAATCGCCGCGGTGAAAAGCAAACGTTTCATGTGTCTATGCTCCTTTAGGACATTGGAATCCTAAAAATGGCACGAAGTTTAACATAACTGACGGAAGGGGCAAGGGCTATTTGTTGCGCTTGGACGTAATAAAGAAGGTTTGGAGGCTTGGTTTTGTTTCCTGCCAAGACGCGAGTGCACGCGAAGCCAGATGAGTCCATGTCGGTCGCTTTGCGGGCTAAACGCCCGTTGATCGCCCCTTCCACCCATCGTCTTCGCGCCTTATCGTTTTTTCGGAGTCTCACTCATCGCCCCGCAGGTGCGTTCTGTAGCTGTGGAAGGTTGTGGCTTTGCCGCTACACGCTCCGTGGCCGTGGAAGGTTTGGCGCTCTGCGCCTGCACGCTCCGTTCTCCGTTCTCCGTTCTCCGTTCTCCGGGGCGCGTCAGCGCCCCTTGTGAAACCCTATAGGGTCCGCGGTGAGACCCTATAGGGGTCCGTGGTCAACCACTATAGGGGTCGATGGTGAGACCCTATAAGGGTCGGGGTCGAGACCCTATAGGGGTCGGAGGCGGACCCTTATAGGGTTCGCGCGGGAGGGTTGGGGGGTGGGGGAGCGTCTAGTTAGCGTGATGTTCCTTTTTGCAGGGGCGGATATTGGGGAAACAAAAAAAGCGGCCGTCCAATGGACGGCCGCGAGGAGTTGTGGAGGGAGGAAAGCTATCTTAGTCGAGGTAGAAGACTTCGTCGCCCATCTGGATGTCGTTGAGCTTCCAGTCGACGGGGATGTCGCAGATGATGGCGCTCTGGTCCTTGACGAGGGTGCGGACCTTGATCTTGCCAACGATGGCATCCTTCTTGCCGGGGCGGCTGACGAGGAAGTCGATTTCGGGGAGGGGACGGTCGCCGGCTTCGCCGATGAGCTCGGTGAGGGCCTCGGGGGTGAGCTTGACGATGGCGAAGTTGTAGTGGTTGTCGACGCGGGCGATGGTGCCCTTGACGCCGGCGGTGACGTTGGCGATGGCGGCGACGCCGTTGGCATTGGCGTTGGCGCCCTGGCCGCTCTGGGCGATCATCTCGAGGGTCTTCTTGAGGTTTTCAACCTCATCGGCGAGGGTGTCGCGCTCTTCGGTGACGGCATCGAGGTCGCCCTGGAGGACGGCTTTTTCCTCTTCGAGCGAGGCAATCTGCTGGTCGCGGTCGGCGACCTGGCCTTCGAGGTTGGCCTTGTCGGCTTCGAGGCCGGAGATGGTGTTGTCGCGGTCGATGATGGTCTGGGCGCGCTGGCGGGACTCTTCCTTGAGGGTGTGGATCTGCGGGACGAGCGCTTCGTATTCCTCGCGGAGGGCGGTGAGTTGGCCGCGGACCTTGGTGTAGTAGTCGCGCTGGGCCTCGGACTTGGCGACGATTTCGTTGAGGGCGACGTCCATCTTGGAGCCGGTGGTGATGGCCTTGCCGCGGGAGTCGAGCTTGGCCTTCTTTTCGGCGTCCAGGACGTAGACTTCCTCGAGGTCCTTGGGTTCGGGGCCCTTGTAGAACTCGGGGGTGGACTCGTATTCGATGTGGTATCCGCCTTCGCCTTCGGTCCAGAAGCTGCGGACTTCGAGATCGGTGAGGGCCTTGCCCGCGTGCTCGGCATCGGTGCTTTCCATATCGATGACGGGCATCTCGGCGAGCGCGGCCTTGTCGTCTTCGGTCTGCTCGGGTTGGGCGCCTTCGAGGGTCTTTGCAATCTCGATGGTGAACGATTCAAAGCGGTCGTTACGGTCTTTGAGCAACTCGCGTTTGCCGTAGAGCGCGTAAGTGAACCAGAATGCGACCCCGTTGAGGACGAGGGTCAAGATGACCAGGATACGCAGCAGAATGTTCATGTCTGTTCCTCGATGTGTCGATTGCAATCTCTCACAACACCCTTTAGTTTAGCGGAATGTCGGCGCGGTTGCAAGAGAGAAATGCAAGTCGGTGGAAAATTGTTTCGTTTCCGGGTCAGAGGAGGGTGTTGTCGATCAGGCGGAGACCGTCTTTTCGAGCGGCAAGAAGGAGCGCGGAAGCGCCTGGGAGAACGGTTTGGATGGGGATGAGGGTCTCCGCGTCGATGACGGTGGCGTAGTCCGGGGCCCAGCCTGCGGCGGTGAGGGTTTCCTTCGCGGCGGCCTCGATCGCGGCGGCGTCGCGCTCACCCGCCGCGACGGCGTCCTGGGCTTGGCGGACGGCGCGGGAGAGGCAGAGTGCGGTGGCGCGGTTCTCGGGGGTGAGGTAGGCGTTGCGCGAGGAGAGGGCGAGGCCGTCGGTGTCGCGGACGATGGGGGCGCGGACGATTTCGATGGGGAAGTTGAGGTCGCGGACCATGCGACGGATGACGGCGACCTGCTGGAAATCCTTCTGGCCGAAGACGGCGATGTCGGGCTGGACGATGTTGAAGAGCTTGGCGACGACGGTGCAGACGCCGCGGAAGTGGGTGGGGCGCTGGGCGCCTTCGAGGGTCTTGGCGAGGAGGGTTTCCTCGACCCAGGCGGAGTGGTCCTGCGCGTAGAGGTCGGCGGGGCGGGGGAGGAAGACGGCGTCGGCGCCTTCGGCCTGGCAGAGGGCGAGGTCGTCCTGCTCGCGGCGGGGGTAGGCGTCGTAGTCTTCGTTGGGGGCGAATTGGGTGGGATTGACGAAGATGGAGACGACGACGCGGTCGCAACGCTCCTTGGCCAGGCGGATGAGGGAAAGGTGGCCCTGGTGGAGGCAGCCCATGGTGGGGACGAGGCCGATGACGCGGCCGAGGCGTTTCTCGGCGGCGCACCAGGCGTGGAGTTCGGCGGGATTGTGGAAGGTGTTCATGATTGATTGGCTGAATTTGGCTGATTGGTGGTAGGGGTCAGTGGAGGCGGGCGCCGTTGGGGAGGGCGGCGGTGGGGCGCAGGAGGGCGAGGGTGCCGTCGGGGCCTTGCGCGGCGAGAATCATGCCCTCGGAGACGCCGAAGCGCATCTTGCGGGGGGCGAGGTTGGCGACCATGAGGACCTGGGTGCCGACGAGGGTCTCTGGCGGGCAGTGCTTCTTGATGCCGGCGAAGACGGTGCGGGGCTTGGCTTCGCCGACGTCGAGGGTCAGGCGCAGGAGCTTGTCGGATTCCGGGACGGGCTCTGCGGTGAGGACGGTGGCGAGGCGGAGGTCCACCTTGGCGAGGTCGTCGATGGCGATGGTCTCGGCGGGGGGCTCGGGGAAGGCGGTGGAGACGGGGGCCTGCGTGAGCTGGCGGACGCCCTTCTTGATGTCCTTCTCGGAGAGTTTGGGGGCGGGCTTGGCGGCGGATTGGGCCTTGGTCTCGGCGACCATGGCCTCGACGGCCTTGGGGTCGATGCGGGCGGCGAGGTGCTCGTAGGGGGCGATGGCGCGGTCCTCAAGGTCGCGGGCGGCGTCGGCGAAGGTGTAGGGTTGCTCGCCGAAGAGGGCCTCGACCTTGGCGGCGTAGGCCGGGAGGATGGGCTTGAGGGCGATGGCCATGAGGCGGAAGAGGTTGAGGGTGCCGGTGAGGACGGCGCGGGTGGCCTCGGGGTCTTCCTTGACGAGCTTCCAGGGCATCTTGGCGTCGAAGAGCTGGTTGGCCTTGTCGGCCCACTCGCGGACGATGACCATGGCGCGGCAGAAGTCGCGGCGCTCGTAGGCCTCGCAGAGCTCGGGGAGCTGGGCACGGCAGGCGGCGAGGAGGTCGCGGCTCTCGGGATCCATGGCGCCGAGGCGGCCGCCGCAGTTCTTGTTGAGCATCTGGGCGCCGCGGGAGGCGAGGTTGGTGATCTTGCCGACGAGGTCGGAGTTGACGCGGCCGACGAAGTCCTTGAGGTCCAGGTTCATGTCGTCGACGGAGCCGTTGAGCTTGCAGGCGTAGTAGAAGCGGAGGGCCTGGGCGGGGAGGTGCTTGAGGTAGGTGGCGGCGGAGATGAAGGTGCCCTCGCTCTTGGACATCTTGGCGCCGTTGACCATCAGGAAGCCGTGGACGAAGACCTGCGTGGGCGTGCGGTAGCCGGCGTTCTCGAGCTCGGAGGGCCAGAAGAGGCAGTGGAAGCGGACGATGTCTTTGCCGATGAAGTGGTAGATCTCGGCCTTGGGGTCCTGCCACCAGTCCTCGAGGGTTTGGCCGCGTTCCTTGGCCCAGGCCCAGAGGGTGGCCATGTAGCCGATGGGGGCGTCGAGCCAGACGTAGAAATACTTGTCGTCGTAGCCGGGGATTTTGAAGCCGAAGTAGGGGGCGTCGCGGGAGATGTTCCAGCCGCGGAGGGGTTCGTTGAACCACTCGAGGAGCTTGTCGGCGGTGCCCTTGTCGGTGTGGTTGGGGAGCCACTGCTTGAGGAAGTCGCGGCAGGGCTCGAGCTCGACGAAGAGCTGCTCGCTCTGGCGCATGACGGGCGTGCCGCCGCAGATGGCGCAGTGGGGGTCTTTGAGGTCGGTGGTGTTGTAGGTGGCGCCGCAGACCGAGCAGTTGTCGCCGTCGCGGTCGGGCGCGCCGCAGCGGGGGCAGGTGCCCTTGACGAAGCGGTCGGGCAGGAACATGCCGCAGTGCTCGCAGTAGAGCTGGTTGACGGGGCGTGAGGAGATGAGGCCGCGCTCCTTGAGGCGTAGGTAAATCTGCTCGGAGAGGATGCGGTTTTCCTTGCAGTTGGTGGAGCCGTAGCGGTCGAAGCCCATCTCGAAGGCGCCGAACTCCTTCACGCGGGCCTCGTAGGAACGGGCGATGACGGCCTCGGGCGTGGTGCCCTCCTGGCGGGCGCGGATCATGATGGGCGTGCCGTGGGTGTCGTCGGCGCAGACGTAGACCACGTCGTGGCCCATCATGCGCTGGTAACGCGCCCAGAAGTCGGTCTGCAAATATTCCACCAGGTGGCCCAGGTGGAGCGCGCCGTTCGCATACGGCAACGCACTCGTCACGATGATTTTTCGCTTGTCCATAGTCAGTCTTCGCTTTCCTTTAGGGCAGGTTGGGCACGTCGCAGACGTGCCGGGGGTGCAGGGAGAACTTCTCCCTGCCGGGGTGTGGGGCGGCGCCCCACGGCATTCCCTGCCTTTCCTTTTCCATTCTTCTGTTCTTTATTTAGCGAGCATCAAAGAGCCTTGCGCCTTGCGGCTGGCCTCGGCGGCGAAGGCGATGCGGTGGCTTTCCAACGAGGCCTCGAAGATGGCCGGGAAAGTCGCGGGGTCGCCCTCGGTGAGCAGACGCACGAGCTCGTCCATCAAGCCATAGTCGCCGCCGCCATGACCGGAACCCTGCGCCAGGCCGGCCTCCAGCACGCTGTCCCACAGCTCGGTGGTGCGCGTGTCAAAGTGGTGGATGGTGAGCGTGCGGCCGTCGCCGACGATTTCGCCGCGCGTGCCGAAGATCTTGGTCTTGCGTCCGCCGGCGTAGGTGAAGCTCTCCATCTGGTGTGCCACGGTCACGCCGCCCTCGAACCGCAGGTTCACCACTTGGTGATCCACGGCGTCGTTGTCGCACGCGTAGACGCAGCGGCCATAGGGGCCTTCGCGGAGCATCTGCTCCATCGCCGCGTCGGACTTGTCCACAAAGGGATAACGCCAGTCCTGACGCTCCAGGTAAATCTTGCGCGCGGAGAAGGGGCACTTGCGCTCGATGGCCGCCGGGCAATCCAGGCAACGATCCGTCGCGCCCTCTGGGCGGTGCGCCGCGTTGAAGAGCGAGGTCTCGCCGAAACTCGATACGCCCGTGCACTTGCGCCCGCCCAACCACCAGACGAACTGGTCGAAGTCGTGGCAGCACTTCTGCAGGATCATCGGCGTGGCGCGCTCGGTGTTGCCCCAGTTGCCGCGACAGAAACTGTGTGCCGCGTGCATGTAGCCCACCTGCTCCAGGTGCTGAATGCTCACCACATCGCCGATCGCCCCCGCTGCGATGAGGTCGTGAATCTTGCGGAAATAGACCGTGTAGCGCAACACATGGCCCACCATCACCAGACGGTCACCCTTCTCGCGCACCTTCGCGGCCAACTCCTCGCAGGAGGCCCAACGCCGCGCCATCGGCTTTTCCAACAACAAATGATAACCCAAATCCAGACACGCCAGCGCCGGCTCCAGGTGGATCGCGTCCGGCATCGAGATGACCATCACGTCGCAATCCGGCTTCACCGCCACCGCCTCCGTCCAATCGCCCCAGACCGCCGTTGACGGCAGATTGTGGGCCTTCGCCACCGCCTGTGCCGCGGCCGGATTGATGTCCGCCACGCCCACCACGCGTGCCTTGTCCGGATACGCCGCCGCGTACGAGGCGTACGTCCTGCCGCGGTCGCCCGCGCCCAAAATGACCAACCGAATCGGTGCTTTCATGCTCTGTGCCTCCGAAAAACTGTTCCATTATTGTAGCACACGACGGCGGAAGTTTGGAGGTTTCGTTTCCCACGAAGACACAGGGGCGGCGGTGCCGCCCCGCTGATTGGCTGATTAGCTGATTCGCTGATTGGAAAGCGAAGTACGACCGTTCGGTCTTACGGCGTCTCTAACGTGCCCATCCCTTGCGTTTCTGTGTTCTCGGGAAAGGTCTCCCAGACGTTACGGTAAAGCCAATGGGATGAGGTGGCCAAATCATAAAAGTTCATAAAAGTACAGGAGGCGGGGCAAAGAAAAAGCCCCGCGGGGCGGGGCTTTTTGGGGATGGGCGGGAGCTTAGGCCACGCGGCGGCGGAGTGCCACGCCGGCCACGCCAAGCGCCAGCAACGCCAACGCCGTCGGCTCAGGCAGGGTCGCAATGGCGTCCCCGACCTCGTCGTAGGTCATCCCATTGACGTACGCGATGTCCATCGACCATTCGCCGGGAAGCGCCTTGAAGGTGCTTCCGTCGTTGTTGACGCGTTGGCAACCCCACGTGACGGCGGAGATGTCGGCCACACGAGCGTCTGTGATGGAGCCCAAGAGCTGGCCATCGTAGTAGTAGCTCAGCGTGTTGCCGTCGGCGCAGATGGCAACCTCGTGGGTGCCGTTTGTCAGCACAGGGGCGTTTTGGACGGAGGCATCCGTCGCGCCAATCGTATTGGGACCACCATTAACCAAGACGCGCCAGGGGCTTTGCAAGTTACCGTTGGTTCCGTTATCCACGTTGGTGGAGACACCTAGGACTCCCGGCCAATCGCTGGTGATGGCGCTCACGTTCTCGAAGGTGACGTTGGCCAGGACGGTCCACTTGGTGCCAAGCGTGATATTCTGCTGGCGACCGGCGGTGGTCTTCGTGCCGAGGGAGGTGTAGCCATCGACTTCCGGGAGGTAGGCCCAATTGAGGCCAGCCGCCTGGGCGGTGCCGAGGGCGAGGGCGGCGCAAGCCGCGATAAGGAAGGATTTCTTCATGTGTGTGCGTTTCTCCTTTCTCGCCCCATGAGGGACCGAAGGAACCGGGGCGGGAAAGGATAGGGGTACCTTCGGCTTGTGCGCCAAACCTTGACGCGACATCAATACATTAGCATAACCAACGGGGGGGGGCAAGTGTTATTTGTTGCGCTTGGGCGCAACAAAGGAAGTTTGGAAGTTTAGAGGCTTGGAGGCTTGGCTTTCTTGGTGGGGCTTCGCCCCACACCCCTGCGATTAGGAAGTTTGGAAGTTTAGAGGCTTGGTTTTGTTTCCACAAAGACACAGGGGCGGCGGTGCCACCCCGCTGATTGGCTGATTCGCTGATTGGAAAGTAAAGTGCGACCGTTCGACCTTACGGCCTCTCTCCCTCCCCATCCCACGCGTTTTTGGTGTTTCTTGGCATACAAAGCGTGTAGGAATGGAAGCTTTAAGAGGGGGCCGTGGAGGCCCCTTTTGGGAGGCTTAGGCGAGGGGCTCGGAGGCGGTGCCGGTGAGGCGACGGGTGGCGCCGTCGAAGGAGAGGCCGATGAGGTAGACCTCCTTGCCGCTGTGACGATAGGGTTCGGCGTAGCCCTTCTCTTTGATTTGAGCAAGGGCCTCTTGAGGCGTGCCGTCGACTTTCAATTCAAACACGAAGACGCGCTCGGGCGTTTCGGCAATGAGGTCCGCGCGGCCATGGGTCTGCCGGTCCTCGGCGGTGACGCGGAAGGAGCCGTCTGAGGTCAGCAGGACGTAGAGGATGCGTTGATAGGAAAACTCGTGGATGCTATCCTCTTGAGGGCCGTAGGCAAGGTGGGCATAGAGGTCGGAGAGACGTCCGAGGAAGGTCACGACATCGCCCTTCATCAGCGCCAAGCAGGTGAGGTTGCGGTAGTCGTTGTCTTCCTTCCCGGTAAACTTTTGGACGAGCTGGGTGTTGAAAGCGCGGCGAACCTCCTCGTCCGGGAAACCGAGCGTGAAGTAGGGGTCGCGAAAATCCTTGATGGTGAGGTAACCGCTCTGGTAAAGCATGGCCACGGGGCGGATATTTTCCAATCCGCAGACATCCAAATCTTCCTCGGTAACACCCTCGACGTTCTCGTAGTCCCGCTCAACGAGTTGGTTGTTTGTGAAGTAGTTGATGACGGTGGAGGTCTGACCGGTGGCAATCCAGGTGCCGGTGAAACGACGCTTCAATGCACCGAGGGTTTGTCCAATGGCAAAGGGATTGTAGACTTTATCCTCGCAATCCGGAGAGAAACGGTAGCCGTTGAACCACCAGCGGAGTTTCTCACGGTAGTCCTCGTAGGAGAGTCCCATGACCTCGGCGTGGCGGTGCAACGTCTTGCTGAAGTTAGCCTCCAGTTCCTCATCGGTATAGCCGAGGAGCGTGGCGTAGCGGCTATCCATCGTCAGGTCGGTGAGGTTGTTGAGCGCCGAGAAGACGGAGAGCTGCGTGAAACGCGTCACGCCGGTCATCAGCATGAAGCGGATGTTGCCGACGTTGTTCTTGATCTCGCCGTAAAAGGCGGAGAGTTTGGCGCGGATGGCCGTAGCCTTCTTGATGTCATTCAATGCGTGGCCTACAGGCGCGTCGTACTCGTCGATAAGAATAACCACGGGTTTGCCGCGGTCTCGGGCAAGAAAACGAATGGCGTTGGAAAAGTTGTCATTTGGGGCCAACGCAGGATCATAGACGACTCCGACATTTTCGAAGGCCTGTTTCACACGTGTCACCAACCCTGCATAGAAACTCTCAAGGGTCGTCACATCCATCGTGCCGAAGTTGAAGTGCAGGATGGGATACTCCGCCCAGTCGTAGTCCATCTTGTCGATGGCCAGGCCCTTGAAGAGCTCGCGTTGACCGCGGAAAAGGCACTCCAATGTGGAGAGCATCAGCGACTTGCCGAAACGCCGAGGACGCGAGATGAAGAAGAAGGAATCTCTCCCGCGCGTGACGAGGGGATAGAGCAATGCGGTCTTGTCCACATAACGGAATCCATCCTCCCGCATAACGCGGAAGTCGTAGGTTCCTTGCGCAATCTTCTCTTCTTCCATGGCCAAATTCCTTACTCACAGTATAGCATAAGGGGCGCTGACGCGCCCAGAAAACAGAGCGTGCAGGCCCGAAGGGCCAAACCTTCCACGGCTACAGAGAACGGAGAACAGAGCGCCCCTGCGGGGCGACGGAGAGAGCAAAGGTGAGTGGGAACAAAAGAAGCGCCGGCGCGTGTCGCCGGCGTTCATTCACGAATTACGCTGCTTCAAGGGCGTGGGGTCACTCGGCGGGGAGTTCGTCGACGGAGACGAGGGAGGAGGGTTCGCCGGAGTGGGGGAGGGGGCGGTGGATGATGACGGCGTAGCGGGTGCGGCCGTCTTCAGAGGTGCAGAGGTATTTGTAGTTGAGGCCGTTGACGACCTGGATGGCGACGGATTGGGGGCGGAGGTTTTGGGCCTTGGTGCCGCGGGTGGCGGCGGAGAAGACGTCGCGGTGCTCGGGGTCGAGGACTTGGTAATCGGAGTAGGCGCCGAGGCGGGCGACTTCATCGCCCGCCGGCTGATTGGCTGATTGGCTGATTTGCTGATTGGCGGGTTGGTCAGGCGTTGCCGCGGGCTGTTCGGCGGCTTCGGCAGGGGCGGGTTGCGCGGGGGTGGCGGGAACAAGCTCGGCGGCGGGGGTGGGCACGGCAGAGGGATCGGTGTTCCAGAGAGTGCCGGTGCATCCGGTGAGGGCGAGTGCGGCGGCGAGGGGGAGGAGTGTGGAGTTGCGCATGGTCGTTCCTCGTGGGGGTTGCGGTTTGGGGGAAAGGGGCGCGCGGAGGGGGCGCCTCCGCGCGGGTGTGTCAGCGGGCCTGGGTGGCGCCGTCGGGGGAGGGGGAGACGCCATCGGGGGTGGGCTTCTCCTCGGTGGAGGGGGCGGCGGTGGCCTCAGCGGCGGGGGCCGGGGCCTGCTTGGCCGGGGTGAGGGGCACGGCGGGTGCGGCGGCGGGGGCCTCGGGCTGGGCGAGGGGCGCGAGGAGGGGTTCGCTGGGGGCGTTGCCGCCGAAGAGGGCGGCGGGGGTGTCCTCGTTTTCCTCGCCTTGCCAGCCGCCGCAGAGGGCGCGGTAGAGGGCGATTTGCTGCTTGGCGATCTCGCCTTCGGAGGAGACGCGGGCATCGTCAAGGCTGAGGACCTGGCGCTGGGCGTCGAGGAGGTCGAAGAAGTCGCCGATGCCGGCGTCGTAGGAGTTGCCGGCGATCTCGTAGGCGTCCTGGGCAGCGCGGACGCCCTGGCGGAGCTCGCTGAGGCGCTGGCGCTCCTGGGTGCAGCCGGAGAGGGCGTCGCGGATGTCGGCGAGGGCGGAGATGACGGTGTGCTCGTAGTCGGCGAGGGCGGCCTTCTGCTGCTCGGTGCGGATGTCGATGTTGGCGACGATCTGACCGCCGTGGAAGATGGGGAGGGTGACGCCGGGGCCGATGCCGTAGACGTGGCTGTCCCAATCGAAGAGGTCGCCGAGGTGGACGGAGTCGAGGCCGAAGTTGCCGGAGATGTAGACGGTGGGGTAGCGCTCAGCCTTGGCGGAACCGAGGGTGTCGGTGGCGGCCTTGAGGCGGCGCTCGGAGGCGTAGACGTCGGGGCGGCGGCGGATGGCGTTGGCGGGGATGCCGTTGTCCAGGTTGAGGTCCTTGGCGGCGGGGATGGCGGTGGGGCGGAGACCGATGGCCTTGCGGCCCTCTTCGCGGGCATCGTCGGGCTGGGCCTGGGTGGCCATGAAGTCGGGAATGTCGACGATCTCCGGGGGGAGGGTGCCGGGGGCGACGCCGCAGAGGAGGGCGATGGCGTCTTCGGCGGCGGTGATCTGGGCCTTGAGGGCGGGGATGGTGGCGGCGGTGTTGTGGAGGTCGTACTCGGCTTGGGAGAGGACGAGGGCGGTGGTGAGGCCGCTGGCGTGACGATCGGCGAGAAGGTCGTAGTTGTCCTGCTGGAGGCGGAGGTTGTCCTGCGCGACCATGAGGCGACCCTGGAGGGTGCGGAGCTCGACGTAGTAGGTGGCGAGGTCCGCGGAGACGGCGACCCACATGGCCTTGAGGTCGGCCTCGGAGGCCTGGGCCTCGGCTTCGGCGGCGTCGACGAGGTAGGTGTTCTTGCCGAAGAGGTCGAGCTCCCAACGGGCGGAGGCGTTGAGGGTGTAGTTGGAGTAGCGGTCGTAACCGGCGCGGCCGTAGTGGGAGGTACGGTTACGGGAGACGTCGGCGCCGAGGTCGGCCTGGGGCCAGAGGGCGCCTTCCTGGTAACGCCAGGTGGCGCGCGCGGCGGCGAGGTTAGCGCGTGCGGCGGCGAGGTTGCGGTTGGCGGCGTAGGCCTTGGCGAGGAGGCGGTTGAGGGGCTCATCGGCGAAGGCCTGCCACCAAGCATCGAGCTCGGGGGCGGGGGCGTCGCGGAGGAGGCCGGGGAGGGCCTCCTTGCGGGTGTCCTTGGCGACGGAGGCGGCGTCAAGGACGTCGGTGACGGGGCGCTCCGCGTAGGGCTTGTGGTTGGGGATGGTGCACCCGGCGGCGAGCGTCAGGATGAGACAGAGGGTGAGGGTGGAGGTTTTCATTTGGTCTCGCGCTTGGTGGATTTGCCAAAGAGGGAGTAGGTGCCCTCGCGCATCTTCTCGAAGAGGGAGTAGAGCGCGGGGATCATGATCATGCCGGCGGTGGTGGCCGCAAGCATGCCGCTGTAGACGGTCGCGCCGAGGTGGACGCGGCTGGCGGCGCCGGCGCCGGTGGCGTAGACCATCGGGAGCACGCCGAGGATGAAGGTGAGGGCCGTCATGAGAACGGCGCGGAGACGCTCGGAGGCGCCTTCACCGGCGGCGTCGATGATGCCGAGGCCCTGCTCGCGGCGCTGGGCGGCGAACTCGACCACGAGGATGGCGCTCTTGGCGGCGAGGGCGATGAGGAGGAGGAGGCCGACCTGGGCGTAAATCGACAGGGAGATGTCGAAGTAGATGATGCCGAGGAAGGCGCCCACGACGCCGACGGTGATGGAGGTCATCACGGGGAGCGGGAGGGTCCAGCTTTCGTATTGGGCGACCAGGAAGAGGTAGCCGAAGACGAAGGCCGCGAGGACGAGGAGGCTGGTTTGGCCTTCGACGATGGACTCCTGATAGGAGAGGTCGGTCCAGGCGAAGGAGAAGTCGCGGGAGAGGGATTCGCCGGCGACGCGCTTGACGGCGGCCATGGCCTCGCCGGAGGAGAAGCCCTCGGTGGCGTTGGCGGTGATACGCGCGGCCGGGAAGAGGTTGAAGCGGTTGTAGTTACGCACGCCGCCGACGGTCTCGGTGTCCGCGATGGCGGAGACGGGGACGAGGTTGCCTTCGGTGGAGCGGACGTAGAGGCGGCCGATGTCGTCGCGCGTGGCGCGGCCGGACCAGTCAGACTGCACGATGACCTGGTTGACCTGCGTGCCGAGGTTGATGTCGTTCACGTAGTAAGAACCGAGGTAGTTCTGCAGGGTCGAGAAGACGGTGGCGACGGGGACCTTGTAGGACTCAGCCTTGGTGCGGTCGACCGAGAGCTCGAGGTGGGGCGTGCCGGAGGTGTAGGGCGAGAAGGCCGTGGAGACCTCGGGGGCCTGGTTGAGGGAGGCGAGGAAGGACTTCAGGTTCTGCTCGATGATCTCGGGGTCGGTGGAGGAGAGCGACTGGAAGTAGAGGCTCATGCCGCCGGAGACGCCGAGGCCCTGGATGGAGGGCGGCACCATGGCAAGGAACTTACCTTCGTGGTAGCGCGCGGCAATCTCCTGAACCTTCTTCTGGATGGACCAGACGGATTGGTCGGGATCGGTGCGCTCAGCCCAAGGCTTGAGGGCGACGATGACCATGCCGGTGCTTTCGGCGTTGCCGGAGATCATGGCCCAGCCGATGACGGACATGGTGCTCTTGACGCCGGGGATCTGGCGGACCTCGCTGTCGAAGCGCTTGATGAAGTCGTCGGTGACGGCGCGGTTGGTGCCCTCACGCAGGGCGACGTCAACGAAGACGACGCCTTGGTCTTCCTCGGGGAGGAAGGAGGTCGGGGTCATGTTGTAGCTCACGGCCACGCCGGCAAAGCAGAGGAGCAGGAGCATGAGGGTGAGCAGGCGCCGGGCGGCGAAGAAGCGGGCCAGCGCGCCGTAGCGCAGACGCACCCAGTCAAGGGCCTTGTTGAACCACGTGAAGGGGTCCCACCACTTGGTGTGCGGCTTGGGGGCGCCGAGAATGGTGGCGCAGATGGCCGGGGAGAGGGTGAGCGCGTTGACGGACGAGAAGAGGATGGCCATCGACATGGTGATGGCGAACTGCGAGTAGATGCGGCCGGTGATGCCGCCGACGAAGCCGACCGGCGCGAAGATGGCCAGCAACACCAGCGTGGTGGCGACGACCGGGCCCGTCACCTCGTGCATGGAGAGGAGGGTTGCGGTCTTGCGGTCGAGCTTGTTCTTGTCCATGTGGTGCTGGACGCGCTCCACCACGACGATGGCGTCGTCCACCACCGAGCCGATGGCCAAGACCAGGGCGAAGAGGGAGATGGTGTTGATGGTGTAGCCGAAGAGCTTCAGCATCAAGAAGGTGCAGAGCAGCGACACGGGGATGGCGCAGAGGGGCACGAAGGTGGCGCGGATGTCCTGCAAGAAGACGTAGCAGACGATCAACACGAGGACGAAGGTCTCGATGAGGGTCTTGACGATTTCGTCGATGGAGACCTGCACGAACTCGGTGGAGTCGTAGGCGATGACGTACTCGAGGTCGCCGGGGAAGGTGGGCTCGAGCTCTTTGAGGGTCTTGCGGACATTCTCCATGGCCTCGATGGCGTTGGTGCCCGGGGTCTGCTCGATGCCCATGGAGACGGCGTCCAGGCCGTTGAAGTAGCCGGTGTTGGAGTAGCTCTGCTCTCCGAGCTCGACGCGGGCGACGTCGCGGATGCGGACGAGACCGCCTTCGTCGGCGGAGCGGACGACGATGTCCTCGAACTCGCGGACGGTGCTCAGGCGGCCCTGGGCGATGATGGAGAAGGTGTCTTGGACGTTGACGTCAAGGACGGGAGAGGCGCCGACGGAGCCGAGGGCGGCCTGGAGGTTCTGCGCCTCGATGGCGGAGATGACGTCGGAGGCGTCGAGGCCCTGGGCGGCCAGGCGCTCGGGGTCGAGCCAAATGCGCATGGCCATACGGGCGCCGTGGACGTCCGCGCCGCCCACGCCGTGCACGCGCAGGATGGCGTCGCGCACGTTGGAGTAAAGGAAGTCGGAGATTTCCAGCTTGCTCAGCTCACCGCTGGGGGAGCGGAAGGAGATGAAGCCGAGGGTGGAGTCGGAGCGGGTCTCGACGTTCACGCCCTGCTGGGTGACTTCCTTGGGGAGCTTGGACTCGGCCTGGGCCACGCGGTTCTGCACGCGGACCTGGGCGATGTCGCGGTCCGTGCCCACGGCGAAGGTCACGTTCAGGCGGTAACGGCCCGAGTCCGTGCAGGAGGAGCTCATGTAGAGCATGTCTTCGACGCCGTTGACCGCCGACTCGATCGGGATGGCCACGGAGTTCGCCAGGTCCACGGCGTTGGCGCCGGGGTAGGTGCAGCTCACGCTCACGGAGGGCGGGGTGACCTCCGGGTACTGCGCGATCGGCAGGGACTGGATGGCGATGACGCCGACGATGGACATCACCAGGGCGATGACCACCGCGAAGCGCGGGCGATTGATGAAGATGCGCGAGAAGATGCTCTGCTTGGGCAACTCCTCGACCATCTTGCGGACGGACTCGCGCTCATTCGCCTCGAGCTCCTCGAGGCTCATGATCCTTTCTTGCTCGGCCATGGTTGGGGCTCCTCCTGCGTGACCTTACTTCGCGAGGGTGACGGCCGCCGTCTGGGGCTGGGCGTTCGGCGAGGGGTTCACCACGTTCAGGTTCGCGCCCTCGATGACGTTCACGACACCTTCGGTCACCACTTCGTCGCCGACCTGCAGACCGGACTTGACCTCGACCATGCCATCGATGCGGGCGCCGATGACGATGGCGCGACGGGCGGCCTTGCCGTTCTCATTGATGTAGACATAGTCGCCGGTGGCGTTGGCCAGGACGGCGTTGGCGGGGATGGTCATCGCCTCCGTGGGCTTGGCCTCGCTGAGGAGGACGGTGACGTAGGCGTTGGAGAGGAGGAGCTGGTCGGGGTTCGCGAAGGCGTAGCGCACGGGCAGCGAGGCCGTCTCCATGCTCATCTCGTTGCCGATGAAGTCGGCCTTGCCGTCGTGGGCGTAGATGGAGCCGTCGGCCAGGCGAATCTGGGCGCGGATGGCGTCGGAGGCCAGGCCCTGCGTGCCGGCGATCGTCTTGCCCTGCAGGTAGGCGCGGTCAGGCACGGAGAAGACCACGCGCACGGGGTCCATTTGCACGATGCGCGCCAGCGTGCCCATGGAGGGCGAGACGTAGTCGCCCTTCTTCAGGAGGCTCTGGCCGATGCGGCCGGAGATGGGCGCGCGGATCTCGCAGTAGCCCAGGTTGATCTCGGCGCTCTTGAGGTCGGCTTTGCACTGCTCGATGGAGGCTTGGGCCTCGAGCTTGTCGGCGTAGGCCTGGTCGACCTCCGCCTCGGTGACGGAGCGCTTGTCCACCTTGCTGATACGCTCATAGTAGCGGTTCGCGTTCTCGCTGCGGGCCTCGGCCTCGGCGAGGGCGGCCTTCGCCTGGGCCACGCGGGCCTCGTAGACGCGCGGGTCGATGCGGTAGAGCAGGTCGCCTTCCTTCACCATGGCGCCTTCCTGGAAGGCCACGGCGTCGATGGTGCCGTCGATCTGCGCGCGCAGGTCCACGTCCTGGATGGGCTCCACGTGGCCCATGAAGCTCTGGGGCGGGTTGATGGCCTTCAGCGTCACTTGGGCGGTCTCCACCGTCACGGGCTTGACGGCGGCGGCTGCGGCGGCCTCTTCAACGGCCTTTGCCTGCGCCTTCTTGGCCTGGCTGCTGGCATAGATGGAGTGGGCGAACCAGCCCAGACCCATCGCCACAATCACGCTCAGCAACAGACCGATCGTCGCGCTCAACGGATTCTTTTTCTCTTCCATGATCATTTGCTCCTGATGCCTTGAACAATGAAATCCAAACCTGCCGTCACCGTCGCCACGACGTCGATCGGCATCTTGTAAAGCCAAGCCTCCCGGAGGGTCCCGAAGAAGGCCCCGGTCATCAACGTCGTCACCTGCTCCACGGAGAGCGGCGTTTCGATGATGCCGTTATCCTTCATCCAGCGCAAGCGCTCGCGCAACCGCTCAAAGGGGTCGGTCACCAGCAGGCCTTCCAGCTTCTTCGCCAGGCTCTGCTTCAGGGCCTCGCCCCATTCCACGCGGCTCATCATGAAGACCGTGAAGCGCTTCAGCTCCCGGTGCGACGCCACCGCCTCCGCCCACGCCACAAAGGCGTCGCGGATGTCTTCCGGCGTCTGCGCCGTTTCCACGCCCTTCAGCGGCTCATAGATCGAGTGCTCGCGCTCGATGAGCTCCGCCAGCAAGTCTTCTTTCGACTTGAAGTGCCAGAAGACCGCACCCTTCGTCAAGTGGATGCGCTTGGCGATGTCGCTGAACGTCGTCAGCGCGTAACCACGCTTGGAAAAGCAGTCCAGGGCCACCGACAGGATGGCCCTCCGCGTTTCCATGGCTTCTTCTTTCGTTCTGCGCATGACTCTGTTTTCCGGATAAAGATGCCGCGTATTATACAAACCTTCCAAAAGGTATGCAAGCCTTTTTCGGACCTCTTACCCCCGCGCTGTGCACCCCTGTGCGCACCTTCAAGGGGTGGCTAGCGCCACCCCGGAGAACGGAGAACGGGGAACAGAGAACGGAGAACAGAGAACAGAGAACAGAGAACAGAGAACAGAGCGCCCCTGCGGGGCGACGGGCGAGACCTCTGAGAGAACCCAAGCCTCCAAGCTTCTGAACTTCCAAACTTCCAATCTGGCACTTCACCGTTCGGCCTTATGGGCCTCTCTACCGTGCCTCTCCCTTGCGATTCTGGCGTTCCGCCAGAACACAAAAGTCTGTATGGGAAATCACCGTTTATGGGCATGAAAAAAGCCCCTGAGCAGGGGCTTGGGAAATTGGGGCGAAAGACGGGGCACGATCCCGCGACAACCAGATCCACAATCTGGGGCTCTACCAACTGAGCTACTTTCGCCATCAAGTAGGCCAATAAAGTACCATAATCGCTTGGCCGTGGTCAAGCACTTTTTCTGCAAATCCGAATTTCTCGCGAAAGCCTCAAAGATACACAGGAGATACAAGAGGTTCAGGAGATACAGGAAGCGTGCGCCGGCATGCCAAAATCTCCGGAAGCTGTGGTTTCTCTCTGCGTTGTGTGCTATTTCCACAAACAATCGCTTGAGCAAAAAGAAGGCGGGACGCCTTTTGGGCGCTCCGTCTTCTTTGTTATGGTTCCCGGTGTATCCGTCGCGCGCTTGTCGCGCGTTCCGTTCTCCGTTCTCCGTTCTCCGGGGCGCGATAGCGCCCCTTACTTCGCCATGCCGGTCTGGCGGGCGTAGTTGAAGAGGCCGCCGGCGGCGATGACGGGGGCAACGGCATCCGCGGCGGCGAGGGTGAAGACCTTGCCGTCGGAGAGACGCGTCAGGGTGCCCGCCGCGAGGTCGAGCGTCGCCTCGTCGCCGGTCTTGAAGGCATCCTTCAGCGGCTCGGCGCTTTCCAGCGGGAAGACCTCGCCGGAGGCGACGGCGTTGCGGAAGTAGATGCGCGCGTAGCTCTCCGCCACGACGGCCTTGCAACCCGCCGCGCCGATGGCGATGGGCGCGTGCTCACGCGAGGAGCCGCAGCCGAAGTTCTTGCCCGCCACGATGATGGCGTAGGGCGTGGTGCCGTCGGGGTTGGAGGAGAAGACGGGGTAGCTGTCGGGCAGGCCGGCGAGGGCGTGCGACCCCAGCTTGCGGTATTCCTCGGGGATGGTCGGCACCAGGTTCAGATACATCGTGGGGATGATGAGGTCGGTGTCGATGTTGTCGCCCAGCACGTAGACCTTGCCGGTGACCTTGAAGTCCGAGACCGGCTCATCGGCGTGGTGGACGGGCGCGGTGGCGGGGCGGCCCTCAACCTTCGCGGGCGGCGTGCGCGGCGGCTCGGCGCGGTCGATGCCCAGGATGGTCCAGGGGCTCTCGATGTGGCCGGCGATGGCGGTGGCCGCGGCGGTGGCCGGCGAGGCCAGATAGATGGGGGCTTCCTTGGAACCCATGCGCCCGATGAAGTTGCGGTTGGTGGTGGAGACGACGACCTCGGTGCCCTTGGTGCGGGCGTAGGTGTCGACGGGGCCGCCCAGGCACGCGCCGCAGCTGGGGCGCTGAATGGGCTCACACCCGGCGTTGACGAAGATCTGCTCCAGCGTCTGGCCGTCGATGGTCAGCGTGGTGAGGTCGTGCATCACCTTGCAGGTCGCCGGCACCAGGCAGGTGCGGATGGAGACCTTGCGGCCCTTGAGCACCTTGGCCGCCCAGAGGAAGTCCTCCGTCTTGCCGCCGGTGCAGGAGCCGATGTAGACCTGGTCCACCTTCACGTCGCGGCAGGCCGAGGCCGGCGCGTAATTCTCCGGCAGGTGCGGCTTGGCCACGCACGGCACGAAGGTCGAGACGTCGTAGGTGTAGGTCGCCAGCACCGGCGCGTCCGGGTCGCCGTCGATCAGTTCGATGTCCTGTTCGCCGGTGTGCGCGCGGACATACTCCAACGTCTTGGCGTCCGGCGGCACGATGCCGCTCTTGGCGCCGGCCTCGACCGCCATGTTGCAGATGGTCATGCGCTCTTCGATGCTCATGGCCGCGATGGCCTCGCCGCGGAACTCCATCGCGCAGTAGGTCGCCCCATCCACGCCGATGTCGCCGATGATGCGCAGGATCACGTCCTTGGCCGTCACGAAGGGCGGCAACGTCCCGTTCAGCACAAAGCGGATCGTCTGCGGCACCTTCACCAACAACTTGCCCGTGCCCATCACGAAGCCCGCGTCCGTGTTGCCGATGCCGGTGGCGAACGCCCCCAGCGCGCCGTGCGTGCAGGTGTGCGAGTCCGTGCCAAAAATCACCATCCCGGGCTTCACGTGCCCCTTCTCGGGCAGGCCCACGTGGCAGACGCCCACGTAGTTCGGCGTGCCGGGGTCATAAAAGTGCGGCAGCCCCTGCTCCTTCACGAAGGCGCGGTCAATGTCGATGTTTCGGTGCGCCTTCTCATCCTTCGTATGGATGTAATGGTCGGGCATGATCACCACACCCTCCTTCGAGAAGACCTTTGCGTCCTCACCGAACTCGCGCTTGAAGACGCCGATGGTGCCCGGCCCGCACACATCGTGCGTCAGCAACACATCTGCCTTCACCCAAACGGATTCCCCGGGCGTGACCGACTCTTTTCCCGCCGCGCGGGCCAAAATCTTCTCAGTGATCGTCATCATGGCATGATCCTCTCTCGATAGTCCCCGCATTATAGCATAATGGGGCGCCTTTGGCGCCCCGGAGAACGGAGGACGGAGAACGAAACGCGCAGGCGCGAAGCGCCAAACCTTCCACGGCCACGGAAACGCCCCTGCGGGGCGACGGATAAAGTGAGGCCAAGCGGCGTTAGCAACCGTCCTATTCGTCCTATAGGTCCTATATGTCCTACCGCATCGCTTATTGGCACGCCCCAAATCTGCGGAATCTGCGGGTTCTTCATAAGAAGAGGGCCGCCCACCCGGGCGGCCCTCTTCTTATGGATGACGCGTTGCTTAAGGCTCGGAGTCAGTGGGCGTTTCCTCCTCCGGCTCCGGCGAGAGGAAACGATAGAAGGCCGCATTGCCTTCGCGAGGCAAGGTCACCGAGATGACCCCTTCCGCGTCGGTTTCGGCGGCACTCGGCTTCACCGTCTCCCACGTCGGATTACCCGAAAGGGAACTCGCGGATTGCAGGCGGATGCCCACCTTCACCGAATCTCCCTCCACGTCGATAATCGGCGCGCCGAAGGAGAGATCCTTCACCTGCTCCTTGGTGACATAGCCGCCCGCCTCGATGGCCGCCTCAACCTGCGCGTCCACCGCCGCTTGCGGCACGAAATGCGCCACCACGGACATTGCCCCCTCGGCCGTGAACGTCAAGGGATTGGCCGTCCCGGTCGCATCGCCGGTCCAATGCGAGAAGACGTATCCCTCCGCCGGGGTGGCCGTCAGCGTCACCTCCGTGTCGTCAGGCACCGTCCCGCCTCCGCTCACCGAGCCCTCGCCCACCGTCTCCACGGCAACGACCGATTCCGCGTTTTGCGTCACTGTGTGATACGAGCCGGAGACAATGATGAAGGCAGAGCGAGCCTCGCCGGTCTTGTTGGGCTCCACGGTGTAGGTGACCGTGCCGTGGCCGGTGCCGGGTTCGCTGGTCACCTTCACCCAATCTGCCGTGGCATCAATCGTCCATGGAATCCCATCGGCGACATTGACGTCGATTTCCCCGGAGCCGCCAGCACTCTTGTAGGTCGCCGTCAGAGGCGAGAGGGAGAGGTCGAAGTTGCGCTGAATCACATAGACCGTTTGCCCCGCGATGGTGAGCGTCCCCATGCGAGAGTAGCCGTTTGGCGCGTCCGTCACGGTATCGGTGATGATTTGCACGGTGCCATTGCCCATGCCGGTCGCACCCGCTTCAATCTTAATCCAATCAGCATTGCTGACGGCTTCCCAGGCGATGTGGCTCGGGATGGTGACCGTGAAGACGCGCATGGCGGATCTCAGAGGAACCGTCACCGGGGCGTTGGGTGTGACAGTGACGTCGTATTCCTGCGGCGCTTGGTTCACGGTATAGACGGCCTCCAAAGGCTTCTCCGCCTCATACAATGCCTTGACCTCTTCGGCAGTCAGGGCCTTCTTGAAGTGGGATAGGTCGTCATAAGCCTCCGGCACCACACGGTCGTAGATATACTCGACGGTTCTGCCGCCACCGAGTTCCCAGAACTCAGGGTAGGCGGTGTCGAATGCCTCCCCAGTCGAGGTGAGAATCTGCTCGCCGTCCAGATAAAGCGTATAGGAATTCCCATCGATTGCGACGGTCACCATGTACCAACGGTTGAGTTCGCACGCCACTTCAGCGAACGTGTCGAAGAGTCCCAAGTGACCGCTCTCATCCAGCGTCACGCAGGACGTGACGGGCGGGTCCTGCTCCAGAGAGTCGTTCTTGTAGGCATAATAGGAGAAGACGGTGCCTGGGACAAAGCTATTCCAACGGCACCAGAACGAATACGTCGCGGATGTCGCGCGGTTTTCCGGATAGGGGTCTTTAATACTATCTCGATTCCAAGCGCGAACGCCGCCCTCATAAGCACCGCCATACCACCCAAAGCGATCTTTGGCGAGATGGAGGTGGTGGTCATAGTAAATCTGGATATGCGCCCAAGAATCGAGCGAGTAAAACTCCGCCAAATCGGCGTAGGGCGCCTGCGTGGTATCTTTTGTGGCCCAAGGGCGCTCCGTACTTGTGATGGCGGTTTGGACTTCTGCTTCGGAGAGGGTTCGGTCCCAATAATCGATTGTGCCATTGGGGACTGTATCTGGGTCAGCGTTCCCAGGTTCAGGATAAGAGGAACTACCGTATCCCGTCACGTCAAGGATCCCCGTACGGAAAAGTTTTTCCGCAGGGCCAATCTTGTCCTTGCCAACGTAGATATCGGTGTTGTGCAAGTCTCTGACCAAAAAGACCTTGTATTGGATTCCGGGCTCAACTTTGTAGCTCGATACTTGAGGGCCATTCCTGTCCTGGAATACAACGCAGTCATTCTCGTTTACATAAAGTGAGGCGATCCCATTGTAAAAGTCGAACAAATGGTGAATGCCTTCTCGCTCAACAATGGAAAACTGCATGGTCTCAGTGGAGTCAGTTTTCCATTCTCGGCCTAAGATTACGTCTCCATTGAAGATAGTGTCGGAGTCGTCGTTCCAGTCAATGAGTCCGCGGGAGAGGTCGACTTCGGGCTCCGGGAGGTGGGCGGAGAGGCGGATTTTGGCGGAACGGGGGGCGGTGCGCGGATTGGGCTCGACTTGGTAGATCACGCGACCGTCGCCGCTCCCGGCGGTGTCTTGGACGACCAGCCAGTTGTCCGTTACTTGGGAGACATCCCAGTCAAGGCCTTCGGTGGCTTCGACGTCAAATACGGCCTCGCCGCCTTGAGGCGGGGCATCGCCGGAGTCTGGTACGGCGAGTTGGAAGTCTGCCGCCCAGGCGGCGGTGGCACAGAGGGCCGTGGCAAAGAGAAGTGATGTTTTCATGGCGTATCCTCATGAATGGCCGAAACTATTCGGCGTGTTATAAAGGTGTACGTGGGAATTGGGAAAAGATGACAAAGAAAGTGAGGATATCTGGATTAATCTCACTTTGCGCGACTGTCATGAAGGCCACGAAGTGCTACGCCGTCACGCGAAGGAGTGCCAAAGACGCTCCTCACGGCTAAGGGGGTGTTCGGAGACCCTATAGTGGTCGGCGGTGAGACCCTATAGGGGTCGGGGATGAGACCCTATAAGGGTCCGAGGCGAGACCCTATAGTGGTCGGTGGTCAACCCTTATAGGGTCCGGCGGGCACGCTCTAGCATGGGACCTCGCCCGTCGCGCGCTTGCCGCGCGTTCTGTGGCCGTGGAAGGTTTGGCGCTTCGCGCCTGCACGCTCCGTTCTCTGTTCTCCGTTCTCTAAAAAATAAGGGCCGCCGAGGCGGCCCTTATTTTTGGGGGATGTCGGCGCCTTACTTGGAGGCGGAGAGGTCCTGGAACATCTGGTAAGCCTCATCGGGCTTGAAGCCGCGGTGGATGACGGCGCCGACGGCGCGGATCATGGCGGCGGGGTTGGTGGACTGGAAGACGTTGCGGCCCATGTCCACACCGGCGGCGCCTTCGCTGATGGCGCGGTAGGCGAGCTCGAGGGCGTCGCGCTCGGGGACCTTCTTGCCGCCGGCGATGACGATCGGGACGGGGCAGCCCGCGACGACGGTCTCGAAGCCTTCGGTGTAGTAGGTCTTGACGATGTTGGCGCCGTTCTCAGCGCAGATGCGGGTGGCGAGGCGGAAGTAGCGCGCGTCGCGGGTCATCTGCTTGCCGACGGCGGTGACGCCCATGACGGGGATGCCATAGCGCTGGCCGACGTCAACGGCGTGGTAGAGGTTGGCGACGGTCTTGGCCTCGGTGGCGGCGTCGCCGATGGCGACCATGACGGCCATGGCGGCGGCGTTGACGCGGACGGCGTCCTGCACGTCAATGACGACGTTGTCGTTGAGCTCGGTGACGACGGAGGTGCCGGCGTCGGAGCGGAGGCAGACGGGGATGTCCTGCGTGGGGGGGATGACGGCGCGGAGCATGCCGCGTGTGCACATGAGGCAGTCGGCATACTTCAGCAGGGGGACGATGGAGAGGTCGATGCGCTCGACGCCACCGGTGGGGCCCATGATGAAGCCGTGGTCGCAGGCGAGCATGAGGGAGCGGCCGTCCTTGGGGTTGAAGATGCGCGCGAGGCGGTTCTTCATGCCCCAGTCCAGGTTGGAGCAGCCCTTGAGGGGGAAGCCGATGGTCTTCTGGGGGGTCTCGAGGCCGAAGGAGGCGGCTTCCTTGAAGTTGTCCATGTCAGGCATAGGTGTGGTCCTTTTGTTGGCTGATTGGCTGATTGGCTGATTGGTTCGGGGTGGGGCTCTGCCCCACGCCCCGTCTGTTAGCTGATTGGCTGATTAGCGGGTTGGCTGATTGGTTCGGGGTGGGGCTCTGCCCCACGCCCCGTCTGTTGGCTGATTGGAGGCTTGGTGGGGCCGCTTGGCGGCTTGCAACGGGCGGGGCTTGGGGGGTGGGCTTGTCTGCCGCCCGTCAGGGCGTGACCAAACCTCTAAGCCTCCAAGCGTCCAAGCCTCTCGAGGCGTTCGGCGGGTTAACCGACGAACGCCTCGAAGACGGTGGCCATGGAGGCCGAGCCGGCGTCGATGGCGCCGATGGAGCGCTCGCCGAGGTTCTTGGCACGGCCGAACTTGGCCTGGAGCTGCGCGGTGGCGTTGGAGCCTTCGCGGGCGGCCTTGGCGGCGGCGGCGAACATGGCGGCCTCGCCTTCGCCCTTGGCGGCGACGAGCGCCTCGGTGGCGGGCTGGAGGGCGTCCATCATCGTCTTGTCGCCCTGGCGGGCCTTGGTCATGCAGCAGATTTCGTCGAAACCGGCCTCGAAGACCTCGGCCAGCTGGTCGGCATCGAGCTCAGTGGCGCCCTTGGGGGCGGCATCGGCCATGCCCTCGAGCCAGGAGCCGTAGAGCGAGGAGGTGGAGCCGGAGGCCTCGGTCTCGAGCTTTTCGGCCATGTCGGCGAGGAGGGTGGGGAAGTCGTCGCCTTCGGCCTTGTTGATGGCGCGGACGGCGGCGACGATGGCGGTGCCGTGGTCGCCGTCACCGCCGGTGGCGGCGTCCAGTTCGGAGAAGTGCTTCTCGTTGGCTTCGATGGCGGCCTGGGCCTTCTGCCACACGGCCTTGAATTGTTCCAGTGTCATGGTGGGGAGGGAGGTTGAAGGGGTTAAGAAGGGGAAAAGGCGGAGGCTTGGAGGCGTGCGCCTCCAAGCCTCCGGGGCTTTAGCCGTTGCAGGTCCAGTAGGGGGTGTTGGCCTTGGCCTTGAGGAGGGCCTCGCAGGTGGGGCAGACCTTGGCGAGGATCATCTGGAAGCCGGCCATTTCCTGCACGGTGAGGAGCTCATCGGCGATGCCGTCCATCAGGGTGATGCCCTTCTCGGCGAGGCACTTGGCGGCCGCGCGGTAGCAGATGAGCATTTCCATGGTGGTGGTGGCGCCGGAGCCGTTGATGACGAGGAGGGCGCGGTCGCCGCTCTGCAGGCCGGTGGCCTGGACGAGGCGGTCGACCATGATGCGGGCGGTCTCGTCGGCGGTCTGCACCTTCATGATGCCGCCGCCGCCTTCGCCGTGCTGGCCCATGCCGATTTCCATCTCGTCGTCGGCCAAGGCGCCGATGGGCTCGCCGTTCTGGGGGTGGGTGGCGACCTTGAGGGCGACGGAGAGGGTGGCCAGGTGGCTGTGGAAGGCCTTGCCGATCTCGAGCACTTCGTCGATGGACTTGCCTGCTTCGCAGGCGGCGCCCATGACCTTCATCAGCGGGATGCACCCGCCGAGGCCGCGACGGTCCTCGGGGTCGGCGTCGATGCCGGGGGCGATGTCTTCCTGGACGATGATTTCCTTGACGTTGAGGCCGGCCTTTTCGGCCAGACGCAACGCCTTGCGGGCGGACATGCGGTCACCGTTGTGGTTGAGGGTCAGGAGGATGACGCCGGCGGGGCGGTTGAGCATCTCCAGGGCCTCGAAGACCTTGGGGCCGCCGGGCGCGGCGAAGACGTCGCCCGCGACGGCGGCGTCGGCCATGCCTTCACCCACGAAGCCGTGCATGGCGGGCTCGTGGCCGGTGCCGCCGAAGCAGACCAGGGCGACCTTGTCCTGCGCCTTGGGCTGGGCACGGACGACGATGCGCTCGTTGACGATCTTCACCTTGGAGCTGTAGGCGAGGGCGAGGCCCTCAAGCATCTCGGCGGTGAGATTGGCGGGGTCGTTGAGAAACTTCTTCATCGGCATGGTAGCACCTCACTGCTTGGGCTGGTAGAACTCGACGACGGTGTCGTTGTCGTAGACAAAGGCGATGTAGGCGCCGCCCACATCCATCTTGTTCCACAGGATGGACTTGCCTTCGAGGGCGGCATCGATGTCCTCGACCTCGTAGGCCACGTGGGGCTGCTCCTGGATGGCCGCGGCCATGGGGGAATCGACCTCGAAGTAGAGGAACTCGATGGAATACTTGTCCTTGGAGGCGTCGGTGACCCAGACCTTCAGGGGCTCCATGTAGATCATGTCGGGGAGCTTCTCGCCCACAATCATGCCGGTGTGCAGATACTTCATCTCGAAATCCTTTCGTGTGTCGGGGGACCGCGGCGGGGGTGGCCCACCGCGGCGAAAAACGGCTTAGAGGCTGGCGCCGGGGACGGTGAAGCGCAGGCCGTTGTTGTCGTGGAAGCAACCGAACTCGGTCACCACCGCGCCGTTGGGGCCGCCCATCATGAAGTGCCAGGTCTCCTTGACGGCGCCCTTCTCCTCAGGCACGTAGAGGCGGTGGAGCTTGCCGTCGGCCTCCCACTTCTCCACGTGGGTGCACTTGAGCACTTCGCGCTGCTTGTCGTTCAGGAGGGCCACCACCTCAGGGAACTCGTCGAGGTTGGGCTTGTTCTCCTTGCTGGCCTCGCTGAAGGCGTAGACCGAGCCGTGGCGGACCAGCCAGCTCTCGTGCTTGGCCTGCAGGGGACCCTTGTCGTCGGTGGTGGGCAGATGGCGGTGCTCGGCGATGGACTGGCCGGGGAGCAGGAAGATCTCGTGGCCGAAGTACTGGTGCTCGCGGTCGTTCACCCAGAAGACGCCGCCCATGCCGAAGCGCGCGAAGTCGCCCTGGCCGAAGTCGACCGTCCACAGGAAGCCGTCATCGGGCTTGTAGACGTCGTAGACCGGCGCACCGACCTTCTTCATCATCTCAAAGTAGGCGGCCTTGCACTTCTTGGTGTCCAGCTTGCCGTCGGTGTAGAAATCAGCGTTGTTCATCTGTACAATCTCCTGGGGGTTGACCGGCTGCTCGGCGGCGGGCGCAAAGCATCCGGAGGAAAGCGCAACTGTGGAGGCGGCCATCACGGCCATCGCGCCATGGCGCATCACCTTCATCGTATCCATCTTCTGTCCTTTCGTTTGTGGGCAAACGCCCAACATTGACAATGTATCCTTATTATAACCCTTCCGAGGCCCCACGCGCAAGCGGCAATTGGAAGTTTGGAAGTTTGGAAGCTTGGAGGTTTGGAAGCTTGGAGGTTTGGAAGCTTGGAGGAGCCCCGGAGGTTGAAGCCCGGGCTGTCGCCTACGGCGACGATGTGACTTCACGCTGCGCGGCTATCACGAAGTCCACGAAGAACCACGAAGGGACACAAAGACTGCCAGAATGGGGCGTGCAGGTGCGAAGCACCAAACCTTCCACGGCTACCGCAGTCAACTATATTCCTC
>CALXMT010000014.1 GCA_944389545.1 uncultured Kiritimatiellota bacterium
CGCACCCCGCAGCCTTCCAGACACACAACACGTTACGCCGCGCAATGCGCGGCTGTATTTGTCACCAAATGAGTGGGCACTTGTGTGTCTGCTGTGGAGCGCGGGGCGTTCGAGGGGGCGCGCAGCCCCCTCGTGAAATCGCTTGCTAAACCCGTTACCATCCCTACACGCCATCAAAAACCTCCTTATCCACTAAAATTGGAGTAGAGCCAATATTTTTATTCGCTTGCCATAGGATTCTCGAGTGTGACCTTTACTGCAAGTCCCCGTATGTGATAGCATGAACGTATGGTGTTTGCGGGAACAGGTGTATGGAAGTCAAAGAGAGGGATGCTCCTCCTTGGTTGGTGTTGTACTTTTATCAATGACGAGCAGTACGGCTACAACATCCGCGATGAATTAATCGCGGCAGATGAAGTTTCCTATGCCTACGACGACATCGGAAACCGCACGACCGCCGAAGGCAAGGCCTACACCGCCAACAATCTCAACCAATACACAGTCATCGACGACTTCGTGTCCCAATACGATGCGGATGGAAATCAGACCCTCATCAAGACCGAGACCGGTGTGTGGTCTGTCACCTACAATGCCGAAAACCGCCCCATCCGCTGGTAATCCGGCGACACCGTAATCACCATGGCCTTTGACCGCATGGGTCGCCGCGTCGAAATGCGCACCCAGTCTGCTGATTCCGACCTTCTCCAACGCTTCGTCTACGACAACTATCTTTGCATCCTGCAACTCCGTGGCGCCGATAACGCCCTCTTCCACTCCTACGTCTGGGATCCCACCGAACCCATCGTCACCCGGCCGCTGATTTTCCGCCCAGCCTCCGGTGTGCTCTCCTACTATTTCCATGACGGTAACAAAAACGTCTCCGACCTCGTGGATGCTCACGGGAGCGTTGTTCACTACGACTACACACCCTTCGGAGTCGCCATAGTCTCTACCCTTTCTGAGAGTCCAGTTGGTTTTTCATCGGAGTTTTACGACATCTCCCTTGGGCTTGTTTATTACAATTACCGTCATTACAATCCTAAAGATGGAAAGTGGAACGCACGTGATTTATTAGCAACGGATTCATTGGGTATTTCTCCCCAATCGTGTCCGGGGAAGTTTCCACGAAGACACGAAGGAACGCAAGGGCCTGGGCACTTCACCGTTCGGCGCGGTGCGCCTCACTAACGTGCCCATACCTTGCGTTTCTAGTGTTTTTCGGGAAGCATCATCCGTCGTACCAGGCACGTCGCAGACGTGCCTGCGGGTGCAGGGGTGTGGGGTGAAGTCCCTCCCCGAAAATCAAACCTCCAAACTTCCAATAACCAGCGTGCGCCAGCACGCCAAAATCTGTGACAATCTGTGTCACCGAAGGTCTTCCTAGCGAAGCGACGGAACAATCTGCGTTTCCCAACACTGGCAGTCCTGCGTGCGGTAGCATGCCCTTAATCTGCTCAAAATCTGAAGAATCTGCGGTTTCTCTTACGGCGCTCAGTCCCCTGAGTCTCCATTTTCCCCGGACAGTATTGATTTCTCCCATAATATTCTGCCTAAATAGTCCTTTTTAGCCCGCGCGCGCCACCCCCGAGGGGCGGGATGGTCTTCTTCTCTTTCTTCATGACAGGTCCTCTTTAAAGTGCGCAAACGCATCATACACTTTCCAGACAGTATTGCCGTCCCTTTGCTTTTTTGCGTGGAGGTGGGGGAATTGTGTATAATAAGGGACGTATGGCTTGATTGGCTGTAATAGAAAGGATTGTCATGGGCAAGGTCGCATTTATCACGGGTATCACGGGGCAGGACGGTTCGTATCTGGCCGAGTTGTTGTTGGAGAAGGGGTATGAGGTGCATGGCCTGATCCGCCGTTCTTCGAGCTTCAACACGCAACGCATTGACCATTTGTATCAAGACCCGCACACGGCGGGGGTGAAGCTTTTCCTGCACTATGGCGACGTGACGGATGGCGGCGGCTTGGCGCGCTTGATGTACGAGACGCAGCCGGACGAGGTTTATCATCTTGCGGCGCAGAGCCATGTGCGCGTCTCCTTCGACGCGCCGGATTACACGGGCGACGTGGTGGCGCTGGGGACGATGCGGATGCTGGAGGCGATCCGGCTGACGGGCCTCGGGAAGAAGACGCGTTTCTATCAGGCCTCGACCTCTGAGCTTTTCGGCAAGGTGCAGGAGGTGCCGCAGCGCGAGACGACGCCGTTCTATCCGCGCTCGCCTTATGCGGTGGCGAAGCTGTATGGCTTTTGGGCGGTGAAGAACTACCGTGAGGCCTACGATATGTTCGCCTCGAACGGTATCCTCTTCAACCACGAGAGCCCGCGGCGCGGGCCAACCTTCGTGACGCGCAAGATCACGATGGCGGCGGCGCGCATCAAGCTGGGCCTGCAGGACAAGCTTTATCTGGGCAACGTGAACGCGTTGCGCGACTGGGGCTTCGCCGGCGACTACGTTGAGGGCATGTGGCGCATTCTGCAACATGACCGCCCGGACGACTTTGTGCTGGCGACCGGCGAGATGCACTCGGTGAAGGAGTTCTGCGAGGAAGCCTTCGGCCTCTTGGACCTCGACTGGGAAAAGTACGTGGAGCACGACACGCGCTATGACCGTCCCTCGGAGGTGGAGCAGCTGTTGGGCGATCCGACCAAGGCGCGCGAGCAGCTGGGCTGGACGCCCAAAGTGACCTTCAAGGCCCTGGTGAAGATGATGGTCGAGGCCGATCTCGCGGTGGCGCGGCAGGACGCGGCCGCGGCGAAGGAAGGCCGCGTCATCGAACGCGCGGAGTGAGCCATGGACACGGCGAAGACCTATTATGTGGCCGGGCACCGCGGGATGGTGGGCTCGGCCGTGGTGCGGGCCCTGCAACGGCGCGGTTGCGACAAGATTCTGACGGCCACGCACCGTGAGCTGGACCTGACCGACCAGGCGGCGACGCGGGCGTGGTTCCAGGCGAACCGTCCCGATGTGGCGGTGATTGCGGCGGCCCACGTGGGCGGCATCGGCGCGAACAGCGCCGCGAACGCGACCTTCCTCTATGAGAACATCATGATTGCGGCGAACACGGTGGAGGCGGCTTATCGCGCGGGCGTGAAGCGTTTCCTCTTCCTGGGGTCGTCGTGCATCTATCCGCGGATGGCGCCGCAGCCGATTTCGGAGGACGCGTTGTTGACGGGGCCGCTGGAGAAGACGAACGAGGGTTATGCCCTGGCGAAGATTTCCGGCCTCAAGCTGTGCGAATTCTATCGGCGGCAGTTCGGTGTGTGCTACCATGCGCTGATGCCCACGAACCTTTACGGTACGGGCGACAACTATGACGTGGTGGGCGGACACGTGCTGCCCACGATGATCCGGAAGTTCGAGCTGGCCCGCACCACGGGCGCGCCTTACGTGGACCTCTGGGGCACGGGGACGCCGCTGCGGGAGTTCCTGCACGTGGACGACTTGGCGGAGGCCTGCCTCTACGCGTTGGAGCTGGAGAACCCGCCGGACCTGATGAACGTGGGCTCCGGCCGCGAGGTGACCATCCGCGAGCTGGCGGAGATGATCCGCGCGGCCACGGGGTGCGAGGCGGAAATTCGCTGGGATGCCTCGAAACCCGATGGGACGCCGCGCAAGCTGTGCGATTCCTCGCTCCTGCGGTCGTTCGGCTGGGCGCCGAAGATCGACCTGGAAGAAGGCATCTCGCGGACGGTGGCGGAATATCGCGCGGCTTTGGCGTCGGGCGACATCCGTCTGGGACACTGAGGGCGGCGCGATGGAACTGATGCTGACCTGGGTGATTGTGGGGGTGCTGCTGATGGTGGCGGAGATCTTCACCGCGGGCTTCGTGGTGATCTTCTTCGGCATCGGCGCGGTGCTCACGGGGGCGCTGATTTGGGCCTTCCCTGGGCTGGGTGAGACCTTCCTGTCGCAATCGGTCGTCTTTCTGACGCTCTCGGTGGCCTCGCTGGTGGTGGGGCGCGGTTTCTTCTGCGCGTTGCGGGGGAAGTCGGAGCGCGCCACGCAGGATGCGGACGACGATGGGATCGTCGGCGCGCAGGTCAAGGTGGTGGCCGCCATCAAGCCGCCGTTGTCCGGGAAAATTGTGCTGAACGGGGTGGAGTGGGAGGCCGTGGCCGAACGCCCGGTGGAGCAGGGCGAGACGGTGACCGTCGTCGCCTGCAAGGGAATCGTGCTTGTCGTTCGTTAACTGTTGTTCACTGAAAGAGAGGAGTCGTTATGTTGCCGTTGATTCTTGCCTTGATTCTGATTCTGTTGGTGGTCGTTGTCCTGTTCAAGACGGCCATCGTGGTGCCGCAGCGCTCGGCCTACGTGGTGGAGCGTCTGGGGAAATACCACTCCACGCTGGATGCGGGGTTGCACTTCCTCTTCCCCTTCATCGATGCCGTGGCCTATAAGCACACGTTGAAGGAAATCCCGCTGGACGTTGAGCCGCAGCAGTGCATCACCCGGGACAACATCACCGTGGAGGTGGACGGCGTGCTCTACCTGAAGGTGATGGACCCCGTGAAGGCCTCCTACGGCATTGACCACTACCGCTTCGCCTCCACCCAGCTGGCGCAGACCACCATGCGCTCGGAAATCGGCAAGCTGGACCTCGATGAGATCTTCAACGTGCGCGAGACCATCAATGCCGCCATCTGCGATGCCCTCGACAAGGCCGCGAACCCCTGGGGCATCAAGATCATGCGCTATGAGATCAAGTCCATCACGCCCCCGCAGTCCATCCGCGACGCCATGGAGAAGCAGATGCGCGCCGAGCGCGAGAAGCGCGCCATGATCGCGGAGTCCGAGGGTGAGCGCCAGTCGAAGATCAACCGCGCCGAGGGTGACAAGCAGGAGGCCATCGCCCGTTCCGAGGGCGAGATGCAGCGCCGCATCAACGAGGCCCAGGGCCGCGCGGAGGAAATCCGCTTGGTCGCCCAAGCCACCGCCGCCGGCCTCACCGAAATCGCCCAGTCCATCAGCGCCAACGCGGGCGGCGCCGATGCCGTGAACCTCCGTCTGGCCGAGCAGTATCTCACCGAGTTCGGCAAGCTCGCCAAGGAGGGCACCACCATGATCCTGCCCTCCAACCTCGCGGACATCGCGTCCGTCCTCAAGGTGGCGACCTCCGTGGTGAAGAAGGACTGACGCCGCCGTGCCTTCGGAGACGCCGCCCTACACCTTCCGCGACCCCGCGCTGTTGCGCCTGGCACTCACCGTGCCGGCGGCAATGCGCCAAGAGCCCGACAACCAGCGCCTGGAATTTCTGGGCGACTCCGTGCTCGGGCTCTTGGTCGCGGAGCGCCTCTATCGTGCGCACCCCGAGTTGGACGAAGGCGGGCTCTCCATCTGGCGCGACGCGTTGGTCTCCACGCGGGGGCTTGCGGCGCGGCTCTCCCGTTTGGGGGCCTGGTTTGTGCAGGGCCTCGACTGGGGGCAGACCGTTTACAATCGCCCGGAAAAGGCCAAGGTCGATGCCTGCGAGGCCTTGATTGGTGCGGCTTGGCTCGATGGGGGTCGCAATGCGGTCGAGGCGATCCTCTCGCGCCTCTACGCCAAGAGCGACTTCACCACGCCCCCGTCCGGCCTTCAAGCCGGGCAGAAGATTCGCCACTCCATTGACGAGAATCCCAAAGGCCGGCTCGTCCAATATGCCCAGCTCAATCACGTGGATCCGCCGCTCTATACGCGTCTGGGCGTGACCGGCCCTAGCCATGCGCCGACCTTTACCGTCGCGGTGCGGCTGGATGGGCAAGAGGCCCGTGGCGAAGGGGCCTCCCTCAAGAAGGCCGAAAGCGCCGCGGCCGCCGCCTGGCTGGCGCAACACGAACCCAAGAAAGCAACACACGCATGAACGGTTACGAACTTCTGGACAGCGGCAACGGCGCGAAACTGGAACGCTTTGGCGAGGTCGTCCTGGCTCGTCCCTGCGCCCAGGCCGTCTGGCAGCCCCAGCGCCCCGCGCGCTGGAAGTCCGCCGATGCCACCTTCGACCGCGAGGACGGCAACCGTTGGCATGGCCGCAACCGTCTGCCGCAGGAGTGGGTCATCGACGTGGACGGCACGCGTTTCCGCCTCTCCGGCACCGACTTCGGCCACCTGGGCATCTTCCCCGAGCAGCGCGCCCAATGGACCTGGATCCGCGAGACCGTCGCCGCCGCCGGGCGCCCCGTGCGCATGCTCAATCTCTTCGCCTATTCCGGCGGCTCCACCCTCGCGGCCGCCCGCGGCGGCGCCGAAGTCTGCCACCTCGACGCCTCCAAGGGCATGGTCCAATGGGCCCGCGCCAACGCCGCCCTCAACGGTCTCGAGAGCCACCCCATCCGTTGGATCGTGGACGACGCGCACAAGTTCTTGAACCGCGAGATTCGTCGTGGCCGCCGCTACGACGGCATCATCCTCGACCCGCCAACCTATGGTCGTGGCGGCAACGGCGAGACCTACAAGATTGAGCGCGACCTCACCGAGACTCTCCGCCTCTGCCGCGCCCTCCTCTCCGATTCTCCCCTCTTCCTCCTCCTCTCCGCCCACACCCCGGGCCACACCCCCATCGTCCTTGGCAACGTCCTCACCCAAGCCCTCCGCGGCCTGGGCGGTGCCGTCACCTCCGGCGAGATGGTCCTCGCCGGCGCCCCGGACGTCTTCCCCCTCCCCTCCGGCGCCTACGCCCGCTGGCAGGCCTAGGGGGCGGCTCGCGCCGCCCCGGAGAACGGAGGGGGCGACTTGCGCCGCCCCGGAGAACGGAGAACAGAAAACAGAACGCGCGGCAAGCGCGCGACGAGTGACGCCGTTTCCAAACTTCCAAGCCTCCAAACTTCTTCAACTTCGGCACTTCATCGTTCGGCGCGTTGCGCCTCACTAACGTGTCCATCCCTTGCGTTTCTAGCGTTTTAGACGACGCGGTAGGACATATAGGACGTATAGGACATATAGGACGGCGGCTGACGCCGGTGGACTCCCAACAACCAAAGCGTGGCGTGCGAAGCCCGCCATGCCCCTACAGGCCCTTCGGGCCGGACGTGCGCCTTGCGCGCACGCACGGCCCGCCCCTGCGTCGTGCTCTTAGCCGTGGAAGGTTTGGCGCTTCGCGCCTGCACGGTGTCCTTTGTGGTTCTTCGTGGCCTTTGTGATAGCCGCGCAGCGTGAGGCCTGTCCAAACTTCCAAGCCTCCAAACTTCTAAACTTCCATTGCGCGTCCTGCGTGCGGTAGCATGCCCTTAATCTGCTCAAAATCTGCGAAATCTGCGGTTCCCTTTGCGGCGTGTGGGGTGGGGGTGCCTTTTCTTGGATTTTGCTTAGGGCGGGGTGGTTGCGCTTGCGTGGGTTGTGCTATACTAATAATGAGATGAGAGTGATTGAACAACGGTTTTCCGTTTCGTATGCGTATCCGGTTGTCTTTTGCCGCGGGCTGTTTGGCTCGGGGGATGAGACGATTGCGGAGTTGTTGGCGCGGGATGAGACGTCGCCTTTGCCGCACCGGGTGTTGGTGGCGATGGATCAAGGCGTGCGCGACGCGCACCCGGATTTGCCGATGCGGTTGACGACGTGGTTGACGGCGCATCAGGGGACCATCGAGCTGGCCGCGCCCATCGAGTATTTGCCCGGTAATGAGTTTGCGAAGCGCCATGACGGCTTGGTGGCGAAGTTGGTGAAGTTGGCCTATCAGACCCATTTCGGACGGAAGGACACCTTCATCGCCATTGGCGGCGGCGCGGTGCAGGACGTGGTGGGCTATGCCGCCGGCATCATCCATCGCGGGTGCCGCATCATCCGCGTGAACACCACGACGCTCTCGCAGGCGGACGCCGGGGTGGGGGTGAAGAACGGGGTCGACTTTGGCTCGTGCAAGAACTTCCTGGGGACCTTCGCGCCGCCCTTCGCGGTGGTGAACGACGCGAACTTCCTGCCCACGCTCTCGGACAAGGATTGGCGCAACGGCATCGCCGAGGCGGTGAAGGTGGCGACCATCAAGGACGAGGCCTTCCTGAATTGGCTCTGGGGACGCGCCGATGCTTTGCGGATGCGCGACCTGGACGCGATGGCCGAGATGGTGGAGCGGACGGCGGCGTTGCACCTGGCGCACATCGCCAACGCGGGGGACCCCTTCGAGCAGGGGTCGGCGCGGCCGTTGGATTTCGGCCACTGGAGCGCGCACCGTCTGGAGGCGATGACGTGCTATCAGCTGTCGCACGGCGAGGCGGTGGCCATCGGCATCGCGCTGGACATGGTCTATGCCTCGCTCATGGATTTGGTGACGCCTTCGGAGTGCGCGCGGGTGGTGGCGCTGTTGCGCGACTGCGGCCTGCGCGTGTGGTGCGACGAGCTGGCGTTGCGCGGGACGGACGGCAAGCTGGCGGTGCTGGAGGGCCTGCGGCAGTTCCGCGAACATTTGGGCGGGGCGCTTTGCGTGACCCTGCCGCAGGGACTCGGGGCAAAGACCGAGGTGCATGAGATGGATGAGGCGCGCATCGAGCGCGCGGTCGCGCTCTTGCGCGAGCGTTACGCATAAGGAGTGAGTCGTCATGAGCGCAGACGGAATCATCGCTAAACCGGTCCAAAATCCCCTCTGCCCCAAGTGCGGGGCTGCGTTGCCCGAGGCCGAGCCCCTGTCGGAGGTCGTGTGCCCGGCCTGCGGCGAGACGGTGATGGCGCCGGGTATGCTGGCGGGGAAGTATCGTCTCACGCGGCGCATTGGCGCGGGCGGCATGGGCGCGGTCTACGAGGCGCTCGACGAGGGCCTTGAGCGCAAGGTGGCCGTGAAGGTCATCCTCAAGGAAAAGGCCGCGGAAGACCCCGACTTCCTGACGAACTTCAAGAAAGAGGCCGTCGCCGCCAGCCGGTTCCAAGACGCGCACATCGTCTCCATCTACGATTCCGGCGAGGAGGCGGGGCAGCCCTATCTGGTGATGGAGCTGGTGGAGCCGGACTCGCTGGACCGGATGATGAAGTCGGGCCCCGTGATGCCGGGCACCGTGCTGAACGTGGGTAGCCAGATTGCCCAGGGCCTCAAGGCCGCCGCCGATGTCGGGATGGTCCATGGCGACGTCAAGCCCGAGAACATTCTCATCAATGACAAGCGCGAGGCCAAGTTGGCCGACTTCGGCATCGCCGCGCTCATGGGTGCCCACGCCGCCGCCAACAACGAGGTCTGGGGCACGCCCTATTACATCGCCCCCGAGACGCTCCGCAAGCAGAAGGTCGACTTCCGCGCGGACATCTATTCGCTCGGCGGCACGCTCTACCACGCCATCGCCGGGGTGCCGCCCTTCGAGGGGGCCGACGCGGTGGAGGTGATGAAGGGCCGCCTGGTGGGCCCCGCCCGCCCCTTGCGCCAGCTCGCGCCGAGCTGCCCCGAAGGCATCGAGAAGATCATCATGCGCATGCTCGAGGCCGAGCCCGCCCGCCGCTATCCGAACTATTCCGCGCTCCTCAACGACATGGACAAGGAGCTCCGCGCGGTCAAGTCTCAGATTGGCGGCGGCAAACGCATCGTCCTCAAGGGGGCCACGTCGCCCTCGCGTCCCATGCCCGTGGTGACCAACCCGAACGCGCCGCTCGTGCCCGAGGCCGAAGAGAAGCCCGGCATGAGCGTGGGGATGCTCGTGGGGATTGGGGTGGGTGCCGTTGCGTTCCTCGCGATTATCGTTGGTGCCGTTCTCTTCGTTGCGCTTGGCGGCGAAGACGAGTCCGCGCCGAAGAAATCTGAAGCCGCGGCCCCGGCGGTCGTCGACCCTGCCGAAGTGCAGCGCACCGCAGACTTGGAGGCGCTCGTTGCCCTCAGCGAGGGCGCCGTCAAGCGCGCGGGCGATCTCACCAAGGGCGCCAAGGACACCGAGGCCGCCATCAAACGTCTTGCCGACGAGCTTCGGAAGGTCACGTTGCCGGAGAACGAATCTTGGCTCGAACCCGCCGAGGGCGAGGCACCCAATGAGGTCTACGCGACCCTTCAGGCGCTCTATGGCCGCCAAAAGGCCATCGCCGCCGCGGCCGACCAGGCCGAGGCCGCCCGCAAGGCCATCGACGGCGAGCGCGCCAAGGCCGAGGCGCCGGAGGCCACGCCAGAGGCCGTCGCCGCCGCCCTTCAGGCCGCGCAGAAGGCCGACAAGGATTGCGCCGCCGCCGTCAAACCTGCGCTCGCCGACCTCAAGGCCTTCCAGGCCATCGAAAAGACCTGGCAACCGCTCCTCGCTCAGGCCACTTCTGCGCACCAAGCCGCCCTCGAGGCCCAGGCGAAAGCCGAGGAGGCCACGCGTCAAGAGGAGGCGCGCCAGGCCGAGGAGGCGCGTCGCCGCGAGGCAATCGCGCGTGAGGTCGAGTCCGTCACGGTCGCCGAGAACCGCATCACCGTCACCCGTCCGCTCGATTGCTTCCGCCCCGAGGACGCCCTCAAGGCCTTCGAACGCGCCTGCAACACTGACAAGCTGACGTCCCAGGAGGCCAAGGACGCGGCTCAGACCGTGAAAGACCGCATCGGCGCGCTCAAGGACTTCCAGGACTGGATTGTCGAGCAAGCGGCGGCCGGCACGCTCTCTGCCTATGGCATCTCCGCCGCCGACGCCAAGGGTGTTACAATCCACGGCACCACGCTCACCTGGGAGGACTTCGCCACCAAAAACGCCGGGCAGATGGCCGCCGGTCGCCTCATCCATGGCTCCCTCGCCGACGAGGCCGGCGCCCGCGCCGCCGGGCTTGACCGCCCCTCCGAACGCGCCGAAAAGGCGCTCGGCGCCTACCTCTTCCTTAACCGTTATTGCGGAGATCTCTTGGGGCGTTCGGCCTTCCTGCGCAACACGTCGGAGGCCCTGCGCGCCGCCGTTCTCGCCGTGCCCATTGAGGCTAAGAAGCTTGAGCGGATCGAACCCTCCGCCGCCGCGACGGAAGGGGAAGGTGAGGCCGAGGAGACCGAGACCGCCGAGTGAGCGCGGCGCGCCCAACCATGAAAAAGGCGCTCCTCTTCCTGCTTGCGCTCGCGGGGGTCCCCTTTGTGTGGGCCTGTGTGCGAGCCCTGCTCAACAGTCTCGCCGCCGGCCTCACCGAGGACTCCTTTTTCGCGCCGGGGTGCGTTGCCTTTCTGGCCGGCGCCGCCGCGATGGTCGCGCTCTACTTCTGGAAGGGCCGCGAACTCTCCATCGTCTACGTCTTTGGTCACGAGATGACGCACGCGCTCGTCGGGCTCTGCTTCTTTGCCCGCATCCACAGCGTCAACATCCGGGAGACCGGCGGCTTTGTTGAGCTCTCCAAGAGCAACCTCTTCATCACCCTCGCGCCCTACTGCGTCCCTTTTTATCTCTTCATCGTCATCGGGGTGCACGCCTTGGCCACGTGCATCGCCCCGCAACCGGTGTGGCCCTGGTATGCGGCCTTTGGCGTGACGACTGCCTTCCATATCCTTTACACGTTGGACGCCCTCCTCACCGTGGCCCAGCCGGACGTCCGTGCCTATGGCCGCTTCTTCTCCTATTGGTTCATCTTGGTCGTCAACCTGCTTTTTGCGCTGTTGGCCCTGGTCGCCATCGGCCACGTCAGTTTCTGCGGACAAGCCCACGCCCTGCGCGTCCAGACCGTTGATGCCTACGTCGCCGTGGTCGACCTCGCCCGCCGCCTCATCCCCTAGGAGAACGCAATGGGGCGGCTTATGCCGCCCCAGAGAACAGAGCGTGCAGGCGCGGAGCGCCAAACCTTCCACGGCCACAGAGAACGGAGAACAGAACGCCCCTGCGGGGCGACGGATGAAGCCCTGTCCAAACTTCCAAGCCTCTAAACTTCCAAACTTCCAACTGCCATGAATCCTGTCGGCCAACTGCTTGATTTGCTCCACGAATCCACCTCCACCGTTGCCTTCACCGGCGCCGGCGTCTCCACCGCCAGCGGCATCCGCGACTTCCGCGGCAAGAACGGCGTCTATCGCGACACCTTCAAGGGCTACGCCGTCGAGGAACTCTTCGGTCTGCCCCTCTTCGAGCACGACCCCTCCATCTTCTACGAATGGAGCAAAGACTTCGTCTACGCCATCGACGCCCACCGCCCCAACATCGTCCACCGCGTCCTGGCCGACCTCGATGCCCACGGACTCCTCTCCGCCGTCGTCACCCAAAACATCGACCGCCTCCACACCCTCGCCGGCAGCAAGACTGTTTACGAAATCCACGGCTCCCCGCAATGGCACCACTGCCTCACCTGCGGCCGCGCCTATCCCTATGACGACGTCGCCCCCACCGTGCGCGAAGGCCGCGTCCCCCACTGCGCCTGCGGCGGCGTCCTCAAGCCCGACATCGTCTTCTACGGCGAAAACCTCCCCGAGGACACCCTCCAAAAGGCCCTCGACGCCTGTCGCCGTGCCGACCTCTGCCTTGTTCTCGGCTCCTCCCTCACCGTCTACCCCGCCGCCGCCCTTCCCCGCGAGGCCTACGAATGCGGGGGCCGCCTCGTCATCGTCAACGATTCCCCCACGCCCCTCGACCGCCTCGCCATCCTCCGCCTCCCCGACCTCGTCCCCACCTTCACCGAACTCGCCTCCATGCTCTGATTGAAAGACAGCCAGCGTGGGGAACCGCAGATTGATCGGAAGTTTGGAAGTTTGGAGGCTTGGAAGTTTGGCCTCACGCTACGCGGCACCCGCAAAGGCGCTGAAGAACCGCAAAGGACGCAAAGACTGCCAGAGCGGGGAAACGCAGATTCCGGAAGAACACAGAGTGGCACAGAGGATACAGAGGGTCACAGAGACGGGCGGTGTGCTACCGCATGCAGGACTGTCAGTATATTCCCTTGAGCGAAGGCGATAAAACTTGTGGGGCGGCCGAGAGGCCGCCCCACAAGTTCATGTGTGAGGGTGCTTACTGGTTGTTGGAGCCGTCCCAGTTCTCCACCATCTCCATCAGCGCGTAGAGCTCGGGGAGTTCTTTTTCCGTGACCTCGTAAAAGAGGTTATTGTCGGTCGTCAGGAAGAGTAGCCGGTTCTTACGGCTTTTCCAGAGGATATTACCGAACCAACCGCAAACAATCAGCAAAAGAAGGCCGATGGGGCAGGCAACATAACCGACCATTTCACCGCTTGGATCTCCCGACACCAGCCCGGCCACACCGAGAATGGCGAAGACAAGGCCGATGAATGCCAGGAAATAGCAACCGATGGCACGGGCCGCAGGTTGGCAACCCTGCGCGACAACACGCATGTTGGATTGACTGGGCGCAAGCCGCATGACCTCATTGCCTTGGGCATCTTTCACAAAAAGCCACTTGCTCGTAAGCGAGAGTGTCTGGCCGTCGTTCAAAACAACGGATTTGAGGGGCGCGGTACTGGCGTTTTTGACCGCGTTGTTTGGGTTTGTGGGTGCCATGATGGACTCCTTGGGTTGCGAGAGAGGGAATCATGGGGCCACCCATAAAAGAACCTCTCTCTATCTCCACAGGGGGCCTTAGGATGCCTTGCAAGAAGATAGGGAGAGGCAATGCGCATGCGCGCACTCCACTTCCCATGACATCCTGCTAGAAAGTTCCTAAGTTTCCTGTGATGTCGATGGTTGCGTAGTCGCAATCAATCTGCGAAGGCTCTCCCTTCGCGTGCCACATAGTATAGCACATCCATCCCGAAACGTTACCCCCTTTGGAGATTTGCAATCCTGTTCGGGGAAAATGGGAACCGCAAAGACGCAAGGAGAGGCGCGAACCGCTTCGGGCTCCAGCGGTCGCTCTGCGGCTTCGCCGCTGACCGCGACCGCCGCCCTCCGTTTCGCGCCTTGAAGTTGTAGAGGATGTGGGGCGAAGCCCCTCCGTAAAAGCTGAACTTCCAAGCGTCCAAACTTCCTCATCCCCCTTTTGAGCGCCCCTTCAGGGGCGCGATAGCGTGGAAATCCCAAGGGCGGCGCGACCAACGGGAGCGATGGAGCCCGCAGGGTTTCCACGCAAGACCGTCTTCGCGGTAAAACTTCCCCGGACACTACTGGAAGATTTGCAATCCTGTTCGGGGAAACTTTCCCTAGACAGTGTTGGGAAATTGTGTTTCAGTTCCTAATTGTGTATACTTGCGCTATTTATTGGAGGTTCGCATGAAGAGAATTGGTCTTGTCGCGTCGCTTTTGGTTTGCCTTTTGGGGGCTGTCGCTGTTGCGGTACCTTATGAGAGGCAGGGCGTGGAGCAAGGTGACCGTGAGACGGCAGGCGTGTTGGGAGAGCAAGGGGCCGATGGTTCTCTGTGGTGGTCCATGGGGCTCTGTTTGATGGCGCTTGGGGTGGTGTCGGAAAAGAGACCGAAAAAGGTCCGTGCCAAAGCGGGGAAGAGCGATGCCAACAGCCAAGACGTGGAGCAGGACTCGGTCGAGAAGGCCAAGCGTTATCAGGAAGCTGCGGAGCAGGGAGATGTTGAGGCTCAATATAATCTTGGCATGTGCTATGTCGCCGGTCAAGGGGTGGAGCAGTCTTATGAGGAGGCGGCGAAGTGGTTTCGTGTGGCCGCGGAGCAGGGATACGCCAAGGCGCAAACCGGCCTGGGCGTGTGTTATGCCCATGGTAAAGGGGTGAGGCAGTCCGACAAGGAGATGGTGAAGTGGTTTCGCGCGGCGGCAGAGCAAGGATTCGCCGAGGCGCAAAACAACCTTGCTTGGTGCTATGCCAATGGGGAAGGGGTGAGTCGGTCCTCTAAGGAGGCGGTGAAGTGGTACCGTAAGTCCGCAGAGCAAGGGAATGCCTGGGCACAAAACAGCCTTGGCGAGTGCTATCTCTATGGTCGCGGAGTGAAACACTCCTATACAGAGGCGGCAAAATGGTTCCGTTCGGCGGCGGAACAAGGATTTGCCGAGGCGCAATACAAGCTGGGCGAGCGTTATCTCTCCGGTCAAGGCGTGGAGCGGTCCGCCGAGGAGGCGGTGAAGTGGATTCGTAAGGCCGCGGAGCAAGGAGAGGTTGAGGCACAATGCCACCTTGGCATGTGTTATGCCGAAGGCAAAGGCGTGGAGCAGTCCTACGAGGAGTCGGTGAGATGGTACCGCGCGGCGGCTGAGCAAGGAGATGTCGAGGCACAATTCCTCATTGGCATGTGTTATGCCGAAGGCAAAGGTGTGGAACAGTCTGATGAGGAGGCGGAGAAATGGTACCGCAAGGTTGCGGAGCAAGGAAGCGCCTTGGCGCAATATTGCCTTGGAGAGCTGTATTTCAACGGCAAAGGCGTGAAGCAGTCTTATGAAGAGGCGGTGAAGTGGTATCGCGCGGCGGCGGAGCAAGGGTTTCCCGAGGTGCAATACAAGCTTGCCCGGTGTTATGCCGAAGGCAAAGGCGTGGAGCAGTCCGATGAGGAGGCGGCGAAGTGGTACCGCACGGCTGCGAAGCAAGGATTTGCCGAGGCGCAATACAATCTTGGCCTGTGCTATGCTGAAGGCAAAGGCGTGGAGCGGTCTAATAAGACGGCAAAGGTTTGGATGGAAAAAGCCGCGAGACAGTACGTCGAAGAGGCGATAGCGTGGTTAAAGTCTAGGCCACGCCGTCGCTCGCGGTGAAGCTGTCAGCCTGGTTGAGGAGGGGCAATCGGGTTAGGCAAGTGAGGCGCTTGTGCGCCCCACCTGCCTTTATTTTAAGGACCCGTCGTGAGCACCTCTGGCAGTCTTGCGTGCGGTAGCACGCCCTTAATCTGCCCAAAATCTGCTGTTTCTACGCTGGCAGTCTTCTTTGTGTCCTTTGTGGTTCTTCGTGGCCTTAGCCGTGGAAGGTTTGGCCCTTTGGGCCTGCACGGTGATAGCCGCGCAGCGTCACCAAACTTCCAAACTTCCGCGAGGTGACAGGCGAGGGGAGATTTTGTTATCATAGCGCCCCGTGTTCGGGCACGGAAGCCCGCATGAAACGGAGCGGACGATGAGCAAAATCGGGTTTGACAACGAGGCCTATCTCAAGCAACAGGCTGAGGGGCTCATGAAGCGGGCCGAGGCTTTCGGCAACAAGCTGTATTTGGAATTCGGCGGCAAGCTGATGTTTGATTATCACGCCGCCCGCGTGTTGCCCGGCTATGACCCGAACGCCAAGCTGCGTCTGCTCCGTTCGCTGGGCAACAAGGCCGAAATCATCCTCTGCGTCTATGCGGAGGACATCGAGCGCAAGAAGATGCGTGCGGACTTTGGCATTTCGTATGACGACGACGCGCTCAAGCTGATCGACTCCCTGCGCGACTGGGGCATCCACGTCTGCGCGGTGGTCATCACGCGTTTTGATGGGCAGCCTGCGGCGTTGCAGTTCCGCAACAAATTGGAAGCGCGCGGCATCACGGTGAAGCTCCATCGCGCGGTGCCGGGCTATCCTTCCAACCTCGACCGCGTCGTCTCCCCGGAGGGCTACGGCGCCAACGCGTATGTCGAGACCACGCGTCCCATCGTGGTGGTGACCGGTCCCGGCCCCGGTTCTGGCAAGCTGGCCACCTGCCTGACGATGCTCTACCACGACCGTATGGCCGGTCGCCCCGCGGGCTACGCGAAGTTCGAGACCTTCCCGGTGTGGGACCTGCCGCTCAAGCACCCGGTGAACCTGGCCTACGAGGCCGCCACCGCCGACCTGGGCGACATCAACATGATTGACCCCTTCCACCTCGAGGCCTACGGCAAGGTGGCCGTCAACTACAATCGCGACGTGGATGCCTTCCCCATCCTCCGCGAGATTTGGACGCGTCTGGACGCCTCGGGGCAGTGCCCTTACAAGAGCCCCACGGACATGGGCGTCAACCGCATCTCCGCCGGCATCGTCGATGACGAGGTCTGCCAGGCCGCCGCCTGCCAGGAGGTCATCCGCCGCTACTTCCGTCACCTCTCCGACGCCGTTGCCAAGGGTTCCAACGACAAGCACCCCGTTGAGATTGTGGAGCGCCTGATGCACCAGCTCCACCTCAAGCCCGAGGACCGTCCTGTCGTTCAGCCCGCGCGTCAGGCCGCGCACGACGCCTCGCTCACGCACACGCTCGAAGGCGTCGCTTGCGGCGCGGCTCTGCAGTTGCCCGATGGACAGATTGTCCAGGGCAAGAACTCCCCGAGTCTCCATGCCGCCGCGGCCACCGTGCTCAACGCCGTCAAGCGTCTGGCCGGCATCCCGCAGGAGCGCCATCTGCTCGCGCCCGAGACCATCGCCTCCGTCACGCACATGAAGCAGGGCATCCTCAAGGGCAAGTACGGCTCACTCAACCTGGACGAGACCCTCGTCTCTCTGGCCATCTGCGCGGCCACCGACCCCGCCGCCAAGGCCGCGCTCGAGCGCCTGGCCGATCTCCGTGACTGCGAGATGCACCTCTCGCACATGCTCACGCCCGGCGATGAGGCCGGCCTCCGCCGTCTGGGCATCCGCGCCACCAACGATCCCCTCTTCGCCACCGCGGAACTCTTCGTTGACGCTTGAGGTGGGGCGGCTTGCGCCGCCCCGGAGAACGGAGAACAGAGCGTGCAGGCCCGGAGGGCCAAACCTTCCACGGCCACGGAGAACAGAACGCGCGGCAAGCGCGCGACGAACGTGGCCGTTTCCAAACTCCCAAGCCTCCAAGCTTCCAAACTTCCACCTTGGTACTTCACCGTTCGGCGCGTTGCGCCTCACTCCCTATCCCCATCCCTTGCGTTTCTGTGTTCTCGCGGCAAGCGCGACAGGCGGAGCCAGACCAATACTGTTCGGGGAAGTTTTTCCGCGAAGACGATTTGGCGTGGAAACCCTGCGGGCTCCATCGCTCCCGTTGGTCGCGCCGCCCTTGGGATTTCCACGCTATCGCGCCCCTGAAGGGGCGCTCAAAGGAAAAAGAAAAAGCGACTAGGCGCGAAACGGAGGGCGGCGGTCGCGGTCAGCGGCAAAGCCGCAGAGCGACCGATGGAGCCCGGGCGTTTCGCGCCCACTATTGCGTCTTTGCGGTTCCTTTGCTTTCTGTTGCACATTCTACACTGTTTTATAATGATTACAAAAAGTGCTTGCCTTTTGGCGGTGCGTTGCTGTATAATGGGAGGCGTTTTCGGGGGTACCTTTTCCCCGACCACACGACAACCAGGAGAGACACCATGGAACTCAAAGGCAGCAAGACCGAGAAGAACCTGATGGAAGCCTTCGCCGGCGAATCCCAGGCCCGCAACAAGTACACCTACTTCGCGTCCGTCGCCAAGAAGGAAGGCTACGTCCAGATCGCCAAGATCTTCGAGGAGACCGCCAACAACGAGAAGGAGCACGCCAAGCTCTGGTTCAAGCACCTGCAGGGCATCGGCAACACGCTCGAGAACCTCAAGGCCGCGGCCGCCGGCGAGAACTACGAGTGGACCGACATGTACAAGCGCATGGCCGACGAGGCCGACGCCGAGGGCTTCCACGACATTGCCCGCCAGATGCGCGGCGTCGCCGAGGTCGAGGCCCGCCACGAGGCCCGCTACAACGCCCTCGCCAAGAACGTCGAGACCGGGGAGGTCTTCGTTCGCACCGGCAAGCGTCGTTGGGAGTGCCTCAACTGCGGCGCCATCATCATCAGCGAGAAGGCCCCCGAGATGTGCCCCGTCTGCAAGCATCCGCGCGCCTATTTCGCCCTGGAGCCCGAGAACGCCTATTGAGGCGCTTGACGGCACATCCGTTCCAAAAAGGCCGGCGGTTCCCCGCCGGCTTTTTTACGGCCCCCATTTCCACAAAGACACGAAGTGACGCAAGGGCCTGGGCACAAGGGGCGCTGATGCGCCCCGGAGAACAGAGCGTGCAGGCCCGAAGGGCCAAACCTTCCACGGCTACGGAAAACGGAGCGTGCAGGCGCAGAGCGCCAAACCTTCCACGGCCACAGAAGCGCGGCAAGCGCGCGACAGGAGGTGGCCCGGGAAAAGGACAAGGCGCGAAACGGAGGGCGGCGGTCGCGGTCAGTGGCGAAGCCACAGAGCGACCGATGGAGCCCGAAGCGATTCGCGCCTCCCCTTGCGTCCTTGCGGTCCCCATTTCCACGGACACTATTGGGAGCGAAATATCACTTGACCTTGAGTGTATGCTAGGTGTTATTGTAGTGGCATTTGAAAGGAAAGCTATGACCATCGCCGAAGTCTGCAAACAATGCAACGTCACCGCGGACACGCTCCGCTACTATGAGCGCATTGGGCTGATTCCCCCTGTGCGGCGCACCGGCGGCGGCATCCGCGATTATGGCGAGCGGGATGTCAATTGGATCACCTTCATCCGCCATATGCGTAGCGCGGGCCTGCAGGTCAACGCGTTGGTTCGTTATGTCGCGCTCTTCCGCAAGGGTGATGCCTCGCTCGCGGAGCGCAAAGAGATTCTGGTCCGTCAACGGGACCTCCTCGCCAAGCGTCTGGCGGCCCAACAGGCCGTCCTGGAGAAGCTGGATGCGAAGATCGCCAACTATGAGGAGCGGTGCGTGGTGTGGGAGCGCACGCATTTAAGAGGAGACCGGAGAACGGAGACCCTGTAGTTCTCCACGAAGACACAAAAGGAACGCAAGGGCCTGGGCACTTCACCGTTCGGCGCATTGCGCCTCACTACCGTGCCCATCCCTTGCGTTTCTATCATCTTGGAGATGCGCTCTTCCCTTGACTACGCTTCGCCGGTCGCGCGCTTGTCGCGCGTTCTGTTCTCTGTTTTCCGTTTTCCGTTCTCCGGGGCGCGTTAGCGCCCCACCTTGCGGGAATCGACGTAATCTTCGAGGGCGGCGCGTTCGCGTTCTTCGCGGAGGGAGGTGAGGAGGGAATCCTTGGCCTCTTCAAAGAGCATGGGTTCCTCGGGGAGGTGGGCGAGGACTTGGATGAGGTGCCAGCCAAAGGGAGTCTCGACCACATCGGTGATGGTGCCTTCCTCGGCGGCGAAGGCGGCGTCCTCGAATTCCTGGACCATGGCGCCGCGGGGAAAGAAACCGAGGTCATCGTGGCCGGGGCAGGAGGAGTGGGCGGCCGCGGCCTCCTCCCAGGTCGTCTTGCCGGAGAGGATTTGTCCGCGCAGGTTGAGGAGGGCGGTGACGGCCTCGGCGGCGTTCTGGACCTCTTCGCGGTGGATGACGATGTGGCGGGCGTGGACGCGCTCGGGCGCGACAAAGCGCTCGGGGTGGGCCTTGAAGACGGCGCGGGCCTCCTCGACGGTGGGCGGGGGGACGGCGGCGACGATGCTCTTCATGAGGGCATCGACGGTCTTGCCGGCGGCCTTGGCGTCGGTCTCAAGGATGATTTGCTCGCGGAGGTTTTCGGCGGCCCAGTCGCGGAGTTGCGCGGGGTCGGGTTCCTCGCCGTTGGCGCGCATGAAGGCTTCGTAGCGGGGGCGGAGGCGGTCGGCCTCGGCGGCGACGGCCTCAGGGGTTGGCTGGCGATACTGCATCTGCGGGGGTCTCTTCCTGCGGCGTGGCGGCGGGGGTGGCCTCGGGGACGTTGAAGACGCCGGCGGCCTCGAGCTCGGCATCCTCGGCGGGGGTCAGGGTGATGGGTTTGGTGGGGGGCAGACCGCGCTTGATGCGCTCGATCTGGAGGCGGCGCTCAGTCTGGGCCTGGCTTTGGGCTTGGATAATCTTGGCGTTCTCGGCGGCAAGGTCCTTGGCGAGGGCCTCGCGACGTTCGGCCTCGGCCTTGACCTTGGCGGCTTCGCGGCGGCGGAGGCGGGCGGAGAAGGAGCCGGACTTGGCGGCAGGCTTGGCCGCGGGCTTGGCCACGGCGCTTTGGGCGGAGGCCTGCGGGAGGACGCGGCGCGCGGCGGGGGCGAGAGGCGCGAGGGGGGCCGCTTCCTCCTCGGGGTCGGGTTTTTCGATGAGGCCCTTGCCGAGGCCGAGGGTGAAGGTGAGACCGTCTTTGGTGAGGGTGGCCCACTCGGCGTCGTAGTCGGCCTCGACGAGGGTGAAGCCGTTCTCGCTCTCGCCGATGCCGAGGAGGTAACTGGCGATGCCCTGGGTTTCGTCCAAGAAGGCGATTTTGCGCGTGCCGTCGGGGTAGTCGGTGATGCCGACCATGCGGAACTTCTGGGCGATTTCCTCTTTTTGCTTCTGCTCCTCGGCGGCCTTGGCGGCCTCTTCCGCGGAGACTTGCTTGGCCACATCGCCGAAGGGTTTGGCGTCGACGATGGGCTGGTAATGCTCACGCGTGGGCGCCTCCGGCAGGGCGAAGGCGGCGAGGGGGGCGAGGGTCAGCAAAAGGAGGAAGAGACGCATCTTAGAGCTTCTTCAAGATGGGGTCCAGGAAGCCGGCCACGTAGAGGAAGACGAAGAGGATGCCGATGGGCGAGACCCAGCGGAGCAGGAAGCCCCAGATGGCCGGGGCAACACGCCAATCCTCGCCCTGCGCGAGCAGTTCGCGGCCGGCGCGGCGGGGCGTCCAGCCCCAGCCCACGAGGAGTGCCGTGCAGAGGGCGGTGAAGGGCAGGATCCAGTTGCTCGCGAAGTTGTCGAGCGTGTCCAGCCAGTTGCCCTTGGCCAAGTCGCCCATGGAGGCCTCGATGGCCTTGCCCAGCCACGGCATGTGGCTCCAATCGGCGGTGGAGAAGACCGCGAGCAGACCCATCAGCGTGCAGAGGACAAAGCCGATGAGGACAGCCGTGCGGCGGCTACCGCGCTTGTGGCCGCGGCGGAGACGTTCGATGAAGACCGTCGCACCGCACTCCAGCAGGGCCACGGAGCTGGTGACTGCGGCGATGAAGAGCATGAAGAAGAAGCAGGTCGCCCAGACGGGACCCAACCACATGGAGTCGAAGACCGCGGGGAGGGCGCCGAAGATGAGGCCCGGGCCGGCGCTCGGCTCCAGGCCGACGGCGAAGACGGCGGGGAAGATGGCTAGGCCGGCCATGAGGGCGGCGCAGGTGTCGAGCACGCCCACCCAACCGGCGGCCTTGAGGATGTTGTGCTCCTTGTGCAGGTAGGAGCCGTAGGTCACGGTGATGGCCATGCCCAGCGAGAGCGAGAAGAAGACTTGCCCCAGGGCCATCAGCACCACCTGCGGCGTGAAGGCATCCATCGTCGGCTTCAGCAGGAACTCAATGCCTTCGTAGGCGCCCGGGAGCGTCACGCTGCGCACGATGACCACCAGTAGGAGGATGAAGAGCAGCGGCATCAGAATCTTGCTCATGCGCTCAATGCCCGCGCGGATGCCGCCCAGCAACATCCACCCCGTCACGGCCATGAAGATGACGAAGCCGACCAAGACGCGCCAGGGGTCGGCGACGTAAGCGCCAAAGGCTGTCTGCGAGGTCTGCGCGACCGCTTCGGCCGCCGCGCCGTCAATCGCCTCGGGCACCAACGTGCCGGTGAGGGAGAGGCGGATGTATTCCACAATCCAGCCGCCGATGACCGCGTAGTAAGAGAGGATGGCCAGTGCCACAATGGTGCAGACCCAGCCCAACACGGCGAAGCCCTTTTTCGCGAAGAGGTAGACGCCGACCAACGACAGGGCCACCGGCAGCCACGCGTGCATCGTCGCGAAGGCCACCGCCATGCCCGCCGAGAGCGCGCTCATCACGAAGCGGACCTTCTGATTGGCCGAGAGGCGCTCAATCTTGCCCATCGCGTTGATGATGTTGCGGCGCGTGTGCCGCCCAATGAGCATCTCCGAACACATCACCGGCAGACCGATGAAGATGACGCATAGCACGTAGACCAACACAAAGGTGCCGCCGCCGTTCTCGCCGGCCATGTAAGGGAACTTCCAAATGTTGCCCAGGCCGATGGCCGAGCCCGCGGAAGCCAAGATAAACCCAATCGAAGATGTCCAATTCTCGCGCGTCATGCGTATCCTTTATTGTTCCGTTTTCGTTATTGTACCAAAAAAGGGAGAACGGAGAACGGAGAACGGAACGCTCCTGCGGGGCGACCGGCGAAGCCGTTGGGAGAGTGTGGAAGGTTTACCCTGCGGGGCTGACACGAAGGTTCACGAAGAACCACGAAGACTGTCAACAGGGAAACATCGCAGGGGAACCGCAGATTCCGGAAGAACACAGAGTGGCACAGAGGATACAGAGGGTCACAGAGACGGGCGGCGTGCTAGCGCACGCAGACTGCCAGTGTGTCTTTAGAAATCACAAAGGACACAAAGGACACAAAGAGGATTTTGGCTGATTGGCTGATTGAAAGGTGGGGGCGCTGCCCCACACCCCGGCAGGGGTGGCAGGGCCACGCCCCTTCGTTCTCCCTGTACCCCCGGCGCGTCTGCGACGTGCCAAAGAACGAACCAGACGTCGCACAGGAGATTCAGGAGATGCAGGAGATACAGGAGTGCGCGGCAAGCGCGCGACGGATAAGGCCTTCCAGGAAAGCGACAGAGACGCAAGGGATGGACACGGTAGTGAGGCCCGAAGGGCCGAACGGTGAAGTGTCCAGGCCCTTGCGTCCCTTTGTGTCTTTGTGGGAAACGTCTCCGTTCTCCGGGCGCCAAGGGCCCCCTCAATAGGCGCCGCGTTTGGGGTGTTCGCGGAGACGGGCGTGGGCCTCGGCGCGGAACTCCAGGAAGCAGTCGTTGGCGATGGCTTGGCGCATCAGGCGCATGAAGCGGAGGTAGCAGTGGATGTTGTGGAGGGTGAGGAGGCGGTAGCCCAGCATCTCCGAGGCGTTGAGGAGGTGGCGGACGTAGCCGCGGGTGTGGCGCGTACAGGCGGGGCAGTCGCAACCGGGCTCGATGGGCAGGGGACTGTCCTTCCAGGCGCCGGCCTTGACGGGGTAGGGGCCGTCGAGGGTGAAGGCGGAGCCGTTGCGGGCGTTGCGGGTGGGGATGACGCAATCGAACATGTCGCAGCCCATGCCGACGGCCTCGGTCATCTGCCAGAGGTCGCCCAGGCCCATGACGTAGCGGGGGCGGTGGCGGGGCATGTTGGGGAGGCTGTCGGCGATGCCCTTGAGGATGAAGGGCTCGGGTTCGCCGACGCTCACGCCGCCCACGGCGAAACCGTCCAGGCCGTCCTGCTCCATGGCGGCGAGCTCGCGGGCGCAGTGGGCGCGGAGGTCGGCGTATTCGGAGCCTTGGACGATGCCGAAATAGAGTTGGCCCTCGGCGCGCTCCTGCTCCAGGCAGACGCGGGCCCAGCGGAGGGTCTGCTCGACGCTCTTGGCGGCGTAGTCGTGGGTCGCGGGGTAGGGGATGCATTCGTCGAAGAGCATCGCGATGTCGCTGCCCAGGGTGCGCTGGATGGCCATGCTCTCCTTGGGGCCCATGAAGAGGCGGCGGCCATCGATGTGCGACTGGAAGGAGACGCCCTCTTCGGTGATTTTGCGCAGGGAGGAGAGGGAGAAGACCTGGAAGCCGCCGCTGTCGGTGAGGATGGGGCCGCGCCAACCCTGGAAGGCGTGGAGGCCGCCGAGACGCTCCATGATGTCCATCCCCGGGCGAAGCATGAGGTGATAGGTGTTGCCCAGGATGATGGAGACGCCGAGACGCTCGAGGTCCTCCGCGCCAAGGGTCTTGACGGTGGCCTGGGTGCCGACGGGCATGAAGACGGGGGTGTCGACGGGCCCATGGCGGGTCCAGAGGCGGCCCAGGCGGGCGCCGCTCTTGGCGTCTTCGTGGAGAATCTCGTAGGTTCCGGTCTTGGGAGGCATGGTAGAGGGCTGATTGGCTGATTAGCTGATTGGCTGATTGGTGCACCCCTGACGGGGCGACGGAGGCGCCTTAACGGCGGATGGCGGCGAGCATGTCGCGGACGGCCTGCTCCATGCCGACGAAGAGGGCGTGGGCGACGATGGAGTGGCCGATGTTGAGGGTGTCGAGGTTGGGGATGTCGAGGAGGGGCTTGACGTTGTCCATGGTCAGGCCGTGGCCGGCGTTGACCTTGAGGCCGAGGGTCGCGCCGTAGGCGGCGGCTTCGTGGAGGGCATCAAGCTCGCGCTTGAGGGCATCGCCGGTGGCATTGGCGTAGGCGCCGGTGTGGAGCTCGACGTAGGGGGCGCCGAGGGCGGCGGCGGCATCGAGCTGGCGGCGGTCGGGGGCGATGAAGAGGGAGACCTGGGTGCCCTGGGCGGCGAGCGCGGCGACGGTGGGGCGGAGGGCCTCGAGCTGGCCGGCGGCGTCGAGGCCGCCCTCGGTGGTGAGCTCCTGGCGGCGCTCGGGGACGAGGCAGACCTCATCGGGCACGACGTCGAGGGCGACGCGGACGACGTCGGGATTGTTGGCCATCTCCAGGTTCATGCGGGTGGTGAGGGTCTTGCGCAGACGGTAGACGTCGGCGTCCTGGATGTGGCGGCGATCTTCGCGCAGGTGGATGGTGATGCCGTGGGCGCCGGCCTTCTCGGCGAGGGCGGCGATGGCCGCGAGGTCGGGATAGTCGACGCCGCGGGCTTGGCGGAGGGTGGCGGCGTGGTCGATGTTGACGCCCAGTTTGATCGGTTCCATGGTTTGCTCCTTTACCAGGTCTTCTTCATGCGGAAGTACCAGGTGGTGTCGGTGTTGCAATACTGCGGGTCGGGGTCGGTCTTGTATTCGTTGCGCATGCCGGCCTCGAGCGCGATGTCGGAAAGGCGTTTGTGGAAACGGCGGAGTTCGCGGAGGGTGTAGGTGAGGTTGGTCTCGTGGACCAGGGTGCCCTCGGCGAGGTCGTCGATGAGGGGGATGTAGGTGATCTCGGTGTTCCAGCCCAGGCCGCACTCGAAGTCGTGGTGGAAGAGGAAGCCGAGGTCGAGGCCGAGGTCGCTCTCCACCAGGCGGCTGTCCGAGCCGGTGAAGGACTTGGAGTAGTGGCGGGTGTAGGAGTGGGAGAGACCGAGACGGAAACGGAGGGTGGTGGTGCGGCCCTTCACGGAACGGTTGATGAGGTAGTGACCGTAACCGGCGGCGAAGACGTTGCGCAGGTGGTAGTCGGAGAAGCGGTTGTGCTGGGCTTCGTCGCGGAGGTACCAGGAGGCGATGTCGTTGGGGCGGTATTCCAGGTCGAGGCCGCCGATGTATTGCTCGGCGGTGAGAGTGTCGAAGGAACGGGTCTTGTCGTAGGAGGCGTAGAGCTTGAGGGTGGTGGTCTCGGTGGTGCGGATGGCCTCGAAGCGGGTGGAGACGGAGAGGTCCTGGGTGTTGCCGGAATTGCCGTTGAGGCCGAAGGCGAGGCTGAAGGCCCAGCGCTTGATGGGCGGGAAGTCGGGGTCCTCGGCGTCGGTGGCCCAGAGCGTTTGCACCTCGCTGACGGAGAGGGCCTTGGCCTTGTCGGCCACGGGGATGAAGACCAGGTTGCCTTCGGCGTCATGGCCCAGGCGGACCTCTTCCTTGGCCTTGTTTTCCACGTCGGTGCGGGCGAAGAAGGCCTTTTCGCGGTTGGCGTCGTCGAAGTCCATGGACTTCACTTGGTCGCGGGGGATGCGCAGGGTGCCGGCGAAGGCGGTCTCAATGACGACCTTCTCGCTGCGCAGACGCAGGATGGTGCCGTGGATGACGTCATCGGTTTTGGTCACGATGGTGTCCGCGTGGGCACACGTGGCGCAGAGGCAGAGGCAAATGGCGGCAACTGTTTTACGCATTGTCGTCCGGGTCCTTGGGGCCGTCGTTGTTGTCGTCAGAGTGGTCGAATTTGGGATTGGCGCCCGCGATGACGAAGGTGATTTCGCCCTTGGGCGGCTTGCCGGAGAAGGCCTCCGCCAGTTGCGACAGGGTGCCGCGGCGCACGCGCTCGTGGGCCTTGGTCATCTCCAGGCAGACGGCGGCTTCGCGATCGCCCAACACCTCGAGCGCCGCCCGCAGGCTGGCGCCGATGCGGAAGGGCGATTCCAGGCAGACGAGCGTGTGCGGCAGGGCGCGCTCCTGCTCGAAGAAGCGCCGCAACGCACCCGCCTTGCGCGGCGGGAAACCCTTGAAGGTGTAACTTGAGGTCGGCAAACCGGAGAGCAACAACGCCAAGTCCACGCAGCAGGGGCCGGGCAGCACCGTGTAGGGCAGACCCTCGGTCGCGAAGGTGCGAATGACGCGGTAGCCCGGGTCGCTGATGCCCGGATAGCCGCCGTCGGAACAGAGCGCGACGGGCGTCCCCGCCCGCACCAAGCCCACAATGCGCTTGGTTACCGTCTCTTCGTTGCCTTGTCGATAGGAGAAGAGTTCCGGCCGCGGGATGCCGAGCGCGGAGAGCAACTGCCACGTTCGCCGCGTGTCCTCGCAGGCGATGACCGGCGCCGCGGCCAACGTCTCCCGTACCCGCGGGGAGGCATCCCCCAGGTTCCCGAGCGGTGTCGCCACCACATACAATTGAGCTTCCAAATCCACGAACCTAATAGTTTAGCAAAAACACCTCTTCTTCGTCATTTTTGCCCTCGGTTTTCCAATAGCGTCCGGGGAAAATGGAGACCGCAAAGACGCAAATCTTGCAGGAAAGGTGGGGCGCTAACGCCGGGCGCACGGTCGTGCGCCCTCCCGCGCCTTTGCCAAAGATTTGTTATGCGACTTCTCTAAATCTCAATCAACTCTTTCATATCTATTCTGATGCCAACTTTCATAAATCTGCCATTGGATAAAGAAGACGGCGAACTGCCGTGTCGCTTGCTTGCTTCCCTATCCGCGGCCACTTGATGGTTCGAGGAGAGAGACTCCGAGGGATGACTTTTGCTATACTGGTGGCACGTTGCGGGTGAGCCGCAGTCTATTGTTTGCGCTTTTGCGTAGACACGTTACCTTCTGCGAAACGTAGGAAATTTCATAGGAAAGGGACAGACGAGTCTAAAGCAAGGCGTGCCGTTTTGGCACGTCTTCTTGTTGCGTCCCTTCCTGGCTTCCTACGGCCTCGCAGAAGGTGTGATAAGGAGGCGTGCTTTTTATGGCTAAGAATACCGGACTGAACAAGGCCAACAAGGCGAAGAAGGATGAGTTTTATACACGTCTGGAGGACATCCAGCGGGAGTTGTCGCATTATCGCCAGCACTTTAAGGGAAAAACGGTGCTCTGTAACTGCGATGACCCGCGCGTCTCCAACTTCTTCCATTACTTTGCGATGAACTTTGAGGTCTTGGGGTTGAGGAGGCTAATCACCACGTGCTATAAGAATCAGGAACCTGACCTTTTTAGCATGAACACCTATGATCAAGCCATTTGGCTGGAGTATCTGGGGGATAAGAATGGGAATCGGGTGCCCGACCCCGAGGAAATTGGCATTCGCTATTTCAAGGGCGACGGGGACTTTCGTAGCCAAGAGTGCATTGAATTGCTGAAACAGGCTGATATCGTCGTCACCAATCCGCCTTTCTCTTTGTTCAGAGAGTATCTCGCCCAACTGATTGAGTACGACAAAAAGTTCCTAATTGTCGCCCACCAGAACGCCTTTACTTATAAGGAGGTTTTTCCGCTTTTTATGAACAACAAGATTTGGCTGGGATATGGCTTTCCTGGCGGGGCAGGCCATTTTATCTCAAAATATGAAGATGTCGCGGTGGCCGGTGACCATAAAGAGGGCATGATTCGCGTCTCGGGCGTTACATGGTTGACCAACTTGGAAATTCCCAAGCGCCATGAGAGTGTCATCCTTTACAAGAATTACTCTCCTGAAGAGTATCCCACCTACGACAACTACCCCGCCATTGAGGTGAGCAAAACGGCAGAAATACCAATGGACTACGATGGCATGATGGGTGTGCCAATCACCTTTTTGGATAAGTACAATCCCGATCAGTTCGAGATTGTGGGGAATGAATACACGCTAGGCATTGAGAAGGGCCGGGTCTATGTGAACGGCGAACGGAAGTACAGTCGTATCTTCATCAGGAGGAAGTGAGATGGATATCACGTTGAAAGAGGTAAGCGTCAGGGAGCTGACGGCGGGTTATTGCGATGATGGTGAGCAGGGGGTGCGCGGTTATGCGGGGAAACTGGATATCCGGCCGCCTTATCAGCGGGAGTTTGTCTACAATGACGCCCAGCGCGAGGCGGTGATTGACACGGTAACGAACGGTTATCCGCTGAATGTGATGTATTGGGCGGACAGTGAGGATGGTACCTTTGAGGTGATCGATGGGCAACAGCGCACGTTGAGCCTGTGCCAATACGTGGATGGCGTCTTCGCGCATAACATGCGCTACTTCCATAATCTGACGAAGGATGAGCAGGAGCAGATTCTGGATTATAAGGTGATGGTCTACGTCTGCAAAGGGACGGACAGTGAGAAGCTGGCTTGGTTTCGCATCATCAACATCGCGGGCGAGGAGCTGACGGACCAGGAGTTGCTCAATGCGGTCTATAGCGGGCCTTTCGTGACGGATGCGAAGCGGCATTTCAGCAAGCAGGGGTGTCCAGCCTATAAGCTTGCTTCGGATTATCTTTCTGGAAGCGTGGTGCGGCAGGACTATCTGGCGACGGCGTTGGCGTGGATTTCCAACGGTTTCGGCGAGGGTTATCTGGCCACCCATCAACACGATCCGAACGCCAATGCGTTGTGGCTCCACTTTCAGAATGTCGTCAATTGGGTGCGGGCGACCTTCCCGAAGTATCGCAAGGAGATGAAAGGTGTGGACTGGGGCAACCTCTGGCGGCGCCACCATGAGCGTCAGTTGGATGTGGCGGCCCTGGAACAGGAGGTCAAGCGCTTGATGGCCGACAGCGACGTGCAGAAAAAGAAGGGTATCTATGCCTATGTGCTGGATGGCGATGAGCGTCATCTGAACCTGCGCGCCTTCGACGACAACACCAAGCGCGAGGTGTACGAACGTCAAGAAGGCATCTGTCCCCACTGCAAGAAGCACTTCCCCATCGAAGAGATGGAGGCCGACCACATCACACCCTGGTCGCAAGGTGGCCGCACCATCGCCGAGAACTGTCAAATGCTCTGTCGCGCCTGCAACCGCCGCAAAAGCGACAAGTAGTAAAAGTTTTTCCTAGAGCGTCTTGCGTGCGGTAGCACGCCCTTAATCTGCTCAAAATCTGTGAAATCTGCGGTTCCATCATTCTGGCAGTTCTGCCGGCGGTAGCCGGCCCCTAATCGGCTCCAATCGGCGTAATCGGCGGTTCCCTTGTGGGGGCCATCGTCGTCCTATATGTCCGCCTGTGGGGTGCAGGGTGGGCGATGGAATCCTAGCGGGTGCCCACGCGGACCCTATAGTGGTTGACCTTCGACCACTATAGGGTCTGGCATTGGACCACTATAGGGTCTGGCCCCCGACCACTATAGGGTCTGGCGTTGGACCACTATAGGGTCTCGCATTGGACCACTATAGGGTCTGGCATTGGACCACTATAGGGTCTCGACCTCGACCACTATAGTGGTTGACCTCGGACCCTTATAGGGTCTGAGAAGGGGGGCTTTAGGGAATGGGTATAAAAAAAGGCTCGGGGCTGAACGGTGAAGCGTTCAGCCCCGAGTTTATTCCGGTCTTTTATCGTGTGGGAAGCGAGGTTTCGGCCAAGCCTCTAAACCTCCAAACTTCCAAACTTCCCATTAGGGTTGGTCGTCGGCGAAGAGGGTGGCGAGGTAGGCCTTGACGGTCTCGATGGCGGCTTTGGGTTTGGCGTGGAGGTCGCAACCGGCGGCGCGGAGATGGCCGCCGCCGCCGAAGTGCTCGGCGATGGAGGCGGCGGTGAAGGCGGGGGTCTCGTTGCGGGTGCGGATGCTGAGGCGGGTGATGCCGGGCTTGTCCTTGGTCTCGTAGAAGAAGAGGCAGATTTGGGCGGTGGGGATGGAGCGGGGGATGTCGATGGCATCCTCGATTTCGCTCTTGGCGACGCCGGCGCGGCGGAAGTCGCGTGCGGTGAGGCTGATGAGGGCGACGCGGCCGCGGAACCAGGTGGTGAGGGAGTCGTAGGCCTTGCGCTTGAGGAGGACGGCGCCTTCGCTGGCGTAGAGGTAGAGGCGGTCGTTGATGGCCGAGGAGTCGACGCCGCGGGCGAGGAGGTCGGCGGCGGCGCGGAGGGTGGAGGGGTGGGTGCAGGAGTAGGCGAAGCGGCCGGTGTCGGTGACGAGGGCGACCCAGAGGGCCTCGGCGGTGGGGAGGTCGATCTCCCATTTCCAGCGCGCGGCGAAGCGGTAGACGAGCTCGCCGGTGCTGCTGGCATCGGGGACGACCCAGCGAGCGATGCCGTAGGGCTTGCTGGTGGCGTGGTGGTCGATGACGCAGGTGGGGAGCTTGGCGACGGCGTCGCGGAGGGGGTCGGGGAGGCGATCAGGGCCGCCGCAGTCGAGGAGGAGGGCGCAATCGTAGTCGCGCGCCTTGACGTTGGTGGGTGCGACGCAGGTGGCGTAGTCCAAGAGGAACTTGGGCGGGCCCATGCCGAGGGGGGAGAGGGCGACGGTGGGTTCCCAGCCGTTGGCCTTGAGCATGCGGGCAATGGCGATGCTGGAGCCGACGGCGTCGCCGTCCGGGCGGATGTGGGCGGTGATGAGGACGCGCCGGAAGCGGCGGAGGGCCTCGACGACGGTCTTGGCGCTCCCCCGCTGGCGGTGCTTGGTGAGGTTGGGGGACATTAAGCGTTGGGCTCGTACTGGGTGGGGATGGCGGCGAGCCAGGCTTTGACGGCGTCGTCGAGGGGTTCGACGGCGACGAGGGTGCCGGACTCGGTGCCACGCTCAGCGGGGAGTTCCACCTTGTCGCCGGGCTTGTGGCCGAGGAGGGCGGCGGCGAGGCGGGAGCGGCTGGAGATGATGTTGAGCTGCTCGTCGCGGTCGAGTTCGCCGAGGATGGTGTAGGTGGCGCGGCCCTTGGCGGTCTCGATGGTGACGCGGGTGCCGGGCTCGGCGGTCTCGCAGGAGACGCCGGCGAAGTCGGTGGGCTTGAGGAGCTTGAGGGTGCGGTCCATCTCGTCCTGGCGGCCCATGAGGACGCGCTCGTGCTCGCGGGCGAACTGATATTCGGCGTTTTCGCGCAAGTCGCCGTAGCTGCGGGCGGTGGCGATGTCCTTCTTGTTCGCGGGGATTTCGACGTTGATGAGGTGGTCGAAGGCGAGGCGGTAGGCCTGGAGGGAGCGGACGGAGGTGAGGTGGGGGCGCTCCTGGGGCTGACGCTCGGTGCGGCGGAGCTTGGCCAGGGTGGTGTCGAAGCGGGCCATGCGGACGAGGACGTTGCGCTTGGAGGCGGCGTCCCACTCGTTGGCGGTGGAGGCCTGGATGCGCTCGAACATGACGCGGCGATCGAAGGCGGAGAGCTCCTTGCAGACCTCTTCCAGCCACTTGGCGCTGTCGAAGAAGGCCTGAAGGGCGTTGCGCATCTTGAGGTTTTCGCCGGCGAGGCGCTGTTCGACGATGTGGATGGCCTGGGTGATGAGCTCGTTGAGGGCGGGGGCCTTCCAGGCGGCCGCGTCCTCGCGGTTGCGCAGGGCCCAAACGACGAGGGTGGGCACGGGGCTGGCCTGGCGGGCGAGGAGCTTGCGGACCTCCGCGCCGGTCTCTTCATCGCCGGCGAGGGCGCCGAGGGTGGCGCCGAGGGCGACGCTGTTGAGCTGGGTGAGATGGTCGAGGATGAAGGCCTTCTTCTCGGGCTTCTCCGCGAGGATGAAGCGGATGGTGGCGGCGACATCGCGGGCGGAGAGGCCCTTGAGCGCGGCCAGGAAGTTGTCCTGCTCGTCCACTTCGGTGAGGGTTTCGGCCTGCTTGGCGCGGTCGGTCTGGGAGGAGAGGCCCAGGCGGGCCATGAGGGCGGCGACCTGCGCGTAGCGGGGGAAGTCGGACTTGTCGGCGCCCTTGAGGGCGAAGTTCAGGCGGTTCGTCACCGCGTCGCGATAGCTGTCGGGGAGCTCGCCCTTCTTGTCGGCGAGCATGGCCAGGGTGCCGTCGTAGATGGCCTTGAGGTCGCGGAGCTTGGAGAAGCGCTTGAGCCAGGCGTCGCCGAAGTCTTCCTCGGCGTCGAGGATGCGGATGGGCTCGGTGCGCTTGGTGGGGATCTCCACGGGGTGGGCCTTGTCGGCCTTGAGGCTGCGGCGGGCGGACTCCCAGAAACGCTTCCAGTCATCGGTCTTGACCAGGCCGATGGCGGCGAGGCGCTCCTGCAGGCGCTGGATGGTGAGGGGGCCGTAGCTCTTGATGGTGAGGCGGACGAGGTCGCCGGGGTGCTCGGCGGCCATCTTCTCGATTTCCGCGCGGTCCTTCATCAGGCGCGTCATGAGGTGGCCTTCTTGGGCGATTTCGAGGTTCTGTCCGGCGACGGCGAGGCTCATGGCGTGGCCCTTCTTGCCCTCGAAGTCGATGATGACCTTGCCATAGAAGGTGTCGATGTTCTTGACTTGGCCAAAGCCCCAGGACTGGCTGCTCACGTAGACCTCCGGCTTCAGGGCCAGGAGGACGGAGAGGCGGCGGACGATGGCGGAGGCCGAGGCGGAGGCCAGGCCGATGGAATCAACCATCAGCTTTTCTTCGGTGGTGGAGGCGCTGCGGCGAATGACCTCACGCATCTGGGCCAGGTCGATGCCCTTCAGCTCAACGCCGCGCTTGGCAAAGAAGTCCATGCAGGCGATCGCCCCAGGCAAATCCCGGTGCTCCACGGCGGTTTTGGTCGTCGCGGAGAAACCCTTGACCGCGCTCTTCGCGTCTTCGGCCAATTGTTCGCCGATCATCGCAAGCGCCGCGGTGATGTCAGGCTTCTCGGTGTCCAACAGTTCCTGGATTTGCGACCCGAAAGCGACCTTATCCATATCCATATCCTTTCCACTGAAAGCAACAGTCCCACCGCGCCGCGCCGACACTTTCGTCGTCGCGCCACCAAGGGCACTCGCGATATAAAGTACCAAAAAGGCCTGTTTTTCGCAACTTTGAGGGGGCGGCTGACGCCGCCCCGGAGAACGGAGAACAGAGCGTGCAGGCCCGAAGGGACAAACCTTCCACGGCCACGGAGAACAGAACGCCCCTGCGGGGCGATGGATGAAGCCTCTGTACAATCAGTAGGGTCCGGGGAAAATGGGAACCGTAAAGACGCAAGGGACGGCTTGCGCCGCCCCGGAGAACAGAGAACGGAAAACGGAGAACAGAGAGCGCCCCTGCGGGGCGACAGGCAAGCCGCTGTACAATCAATCGGCGTGCGCCAGCACGCCAAAATCTGCTTAAATCTGCGAAATCGGCGTTTTCCTCCACTGGCAGTCCTGCGTGCGCTAGCACGCCCTTAATCTGCTCAAAATCTGTGAAATCTGCGGTTTCCTCTCGGTGTGTTCGCTGTGTTCCGCAGTCTTCTCTGTACCGCTCTGTGTCCACAAAACCGCTTTCTCGCGGGGCGGAAGGTGGTACAATTTAGGGTATGGATTTTGACTTTCTTTTCAGAGGTGCGACGGTCTTTGACGGGACCGGCGCGAAGGCGTTTCAAGCGGATGTGGGCGTGCGCGGGGAGACCATCGCGGCAATCGGCGACCTCTCGGCCGCGGAGGCGCGGGAGTCGCGCGACGCGCAGGGGCTCTGGCTGATGCCGGGACTGATTGACGCGCATACGCACTCGGACGCTTTTTTGTTGTTGGAGCCGATGTGCCCAAGCAAGTTGGCGCAGGGCGTGACGACGGAGATCGGCGGGCAGTGCGGCGGCAGCGCGGCGCCACGGTTGAACGTGGCGCGCTTGCCTTCGGACTGGGAGGCGCAGACCTATCCGCCGCGGCCGGGTCATGAGGGGCCGGGACCGAACTGGGACACGGTGGCGGATTACCGCACGTGCCTGGAGGCGGCGCGGCCGGCCACGAACCTGATTCTCTTCGCGGGGCACAACACCATCCGCAAGGGCGTGATGGGCGACGCGCCGCGCGCGGCCACGTCGGACGAGGTGGCGCGGATGGTGCGGGTGCTGGAGCAGGCGCTCGACGAGGGCGCGTGGGGCATGACCACGGGCCTGATCTACCATCCCGGCGTCCACAGCACGCCCGAGGAGGTGTTGGCCTTGGCCGCGGCGTGCGCCCGGCGCGGCGGAATGTACGCCACGCATATGCGCAGCGAGAGCGACCGTCTGCTGGAGGCCATCGACGAGGTGTTGGGGCTTGTCCGCGCCACGGGCATCCACGCGCAGATTTCCCACCTGAAGACCACGGGTCGGGCCAACTGGCCGAAAGTCGATGCCGCCATCGCCAAGATTGAGGCCGCGCGCGAGGAGGGGCTTTGGCTCCATTCCGACCGCTATCCCTATCTCTCCTCCGGGACCGATCTGGATATCATCTTGCCCGACTGGGCGTCGGCGGGCGGCAACGCGGCCATCCTGTCGCACTTGGACGATCCGGCGGACGCACGGCGCATCGCGCGGGAACTGGACGAGTCCGGACGCGACCCGGTGACAGTGATGATTGGCGGGGCGTGGACGCCCGAGACGCAAGCGTTCTCGGGCAAGACGTTGGCCGACGCGATGGAGACGTGGGAGTGTTCCTTCGGCGAGGCCGTGGTGCGCATCCTGCAGGCCGACCGGAGCCGCACGGGGGCCTTCTTCTTCGGGATGTGCGAGGAGAACATGCTCAAGATCTTGGCGCGGCCGTGGGTGATGCCCGGCTCGGACGCGTCGTTGCGCGCGCCGTGGGGGCCTTTGGGACGCGATTGGCCGCACCCGCGGGCCTACGGCACGCACCCGCGCTTCTTCCGGACGCTCACGGAGCGTCTGGGCGTGTCGCCGGAGGCGGCCATCCACCGCATGACGGGCTTGCCCGCGCAGGCCTTCGGGATTCCGCGGCGCGGGGTGGTGAAGGAAGGCACCTTCGCCGATCTGACGCTGATTGACCCCGCGGCCTGGCGCGACACGGCGGACTATGCCCACCCGCACCGTTTCGCGACGGGCGTGGACACCGTGTTGGTCAACGGCTCGCCGGTCTTCATGGGCGGGCAGCTGAACCCCTCCGCGCCGCGTCGCGGACGGCTCTTGGAGCGTGCGTGAGAGGCGCGGAGATGGACAAGCGGGAGATTTTGGAGGCCCTGACGGCGCCGGACGGTGAGGCGCTCTTTGCCAAAGCCCGGGTCGTTCGCGAGAAAACAAAGGGCAACGGCGTCTTCTTCCGCGGATTGGTCGAGCTCTCCAGCGTGTGCGACCGCGATTGCCTCTATTGCGGCATGCGGCACTCCAACGTGGGGGCGCACCGTTACGCCATGCGCGACGACGAGATTGTGGCGTGCGCGGCGTTGGCGCGGGAGTTGGGCTTCGGCACGGTGGTGTTGCAGGCCGGCGAGTGCCCCGCGCTCTGGACACGCGAACGCGTGGCGGGGTTGGTGCGGCGCGTCAAGGCCGAGACGGGGCAGCACGTGACGCTCTCGCTGGGGGAACGCGCCGAGGCCGACACCGCGGCGTGGCGCGAGGCCGGGGCCGACCGCTATCTGTTGCGCTTTGAGACCACCGACCGCGACCTCTTCGCGCGCATCCATCCCGGCGCCCCGCGCGACGGCGAGCATCCGCGACTGGCGCAGTTGCGGCGCATGAAGGCGCAGGGTTACGAAATCGGCGGCGGGATGATGCTGGGTTTGCCCGGGCAGACGCTGGAATCCGTGGCGGACGATTTGCTTATGCTCCGCGAGCTGGCCGTGGACATGGTGGGGTTGGGGCCCTATCTGGCCCATCCGGACACGCCCTTGGGGCGCGACCAGACGCCGAGCGAGGTGCCCGTGAGCGTGGACTTCACCTGTCGGTGTTACGCCCTGGCGCGTCTGCTCCTACCGCGGGCCAATATCCCCTCCACCACCGCACTCTCGACCCTCGACCCCGAGCAGGGACGCCTCCGAGGACTCGCCTCCGGCGCGAACGTCTTCATGCCCAACCTCACGCCGGCGGCTTACCGCGCGGACTACCAAATCTACCCCGACAAAATCTGCGTCGTCGCCCCCCAAGCCGACTCCCTCGACGCCCTCCACGCCGACCTCGCCACCCTCGGCCTCCGCCAGGTTGAAGGCTAGGGGTGGCTAGCGCCACCCCGGAGAACGGAGAACAGAGCGTGCAGGCCCGGAGGGCCAAACCTTCCACGGCCACGGAGAACAGAGCGCGCGACAAGCGCGCGACGGGTGAAGCCGTAGCCAAACTTCCAAGCCTCCAAACTTCCATTTAGTACTTCACCGTTCGGCCCTTTGGGCCTCACTCCCTATCCCCACCCCTTGCGTTTCTGTGACTTCCTGTAACCCCAAAATTTGGTATCTCCCCTCTTGGCTGTATTATCGCATTTTTGCTATAATGCAGGCATGAAGAAGCGGATTAGGTTGAGTAGTCAAGCGGAGGATTTTATCTGCAGTCTGCCAACGACGGCGATAGAAAAGCTGACCTCCTCCCTCGAGCGATTGAGCCAAGATGGGCGCCTCCCCGCGCCTTACGCTGAAAAAGTCGAGGGACGAGACAATCTCTTCGAGATCCGCGTGAAGGACGGCGAGCAAATCCGCGTCTTTTATGCCTATGCCAAAGGCGATGATGTCTGGTTGTTGTCAGGCTTCATCAAGAAGACGCAGAAGACCCCGCCCGCCGAGATACGAAAGGCTTTAAGGATCAGAAAGGAGTTGGGATTATGAAGACGAAAAAGAGCTATGAGGAGCTGAGCAAGGAAGGCGAGGCCCGTTGGGAGAAAATGAAGGCCTTTGCCAAGGCGCAGCCGGACTATGAGGCCATTGCCGCGGAGGTCAACGCTGGCATTGACGCCGCGTTCGCCATGGAGCGTGCGCGCAAAGAGGCCGGTCTGACTCAGGCGCAGGTGGCCGAGCGGATGGGCACCACCCAATCCAGTGTCGCGCGTATGCTCAAGGGGCGCCTGACCCTGGCCTCCTTTGCCCGTTATCTCGCCGCGTGCGGGAAGCGGGCCGAGATCACCATCCACCAACTGTGAGGCTTGACGGCCCGGAACTGATTACAGGAGAAGGGTGAGGGCGGAGAGGGCGGCGAGGAAGATGAGGTTGAGGAGGGTGAAGAGGGCGAGGTAGCGCCAGGGGCGGGCGTCGGGTTCGCGGAGGTAGAGGCCCAGGGAGATGAGGCTGGCGAGGGAGGCGATGGGCGTGCCGAAACCGCCGATGTCCGCGCCCCAGAGCAGTCCGCACCAGTCATCGGTGAAGGGTGCGAGGAGGACGGCGGCGGGGACGTTGGAGAGGAATTGCGAGGCCAGGGTCGCAGTGGCTTGGGTGTGGTTTTCGAGGAGTTGTTCGAGGAGGGTACTGACGGCGGGGATGCGGCCCAGGTTGTTGGAGAAGACGAAGAAGCCGACGAAGGTGAGGAGCAGACCGTAGTCCACGCCGCGCAGGGCGGCGCGGTAGAAGAGCAACGCGAAGGCCGCGACCAGGCCGAAGAGCCAGGCGTGGGGGAAGAGGCGGAAAACGGTCAGCAGGCAGAGCACGAGGAGTCCGCCGCAGAGGAAGACTTTGCGGGGATGGGTCAGCGTGCGGTGGTGCTCGAAGCGGAAGTCGATGGGTTCATCGCGCAGGATGTGGGTGAGGGCGAAGAGGAGGAGCGCGCCGCCGAAGGCCACCGGCAGGGTGGCGGCAAAGAAGTCCTTGGCGGGGATGGCGTAGGTGGTGTAGAGGAAGAGGTTTTGCGGGTTGCCGATGGGGGTGGCGATGGAGCCGAGGTTGGCCGCGACGGTCTGCAGGGCGATGAGGCCGGGGAGGCGGCGTCGGAGTTTGAGACGGTCGAGCGCGTAGACGGCGAAGGGGACGAGGGCGATGAGGGCGACGTCGTTGGTGGCCACCATCGAGACGAAGAAGGTGAGTTGCACCAGGGTGTGCGCGAGGGCGCGGAAGCTCTTGCGACCGGCCAGGAGCGACTGCGCTAGGACTCGGAAGAGGGCGCACCCGCGGAAGCCCGCGACCACGAACATCAGGCAGAAGAGCAGGTTGAGCGTGCGCAGGTCGATGGCCTGCCACCAGGCGCCGGGGTCGGCGACAAAGAGGAACGAGACCGCCGCGGCCAGGAGCGAGACGGCGGTGACGGCGTTGGCGCGCAGGAAACGGAGCGCGGCGGCGATCATGGGCATGGTTCGGCCTCCCGTTCATGCGGCCAGCGGAAGGAATAGGCCCAGTAGGCCACGATCAAGAGGACCGCCGCGCCGACCCACGCCGCCGGGTCGCCCCAGTAGACGGCGTTCACGCCGAGCACGTGGAGCAATCCGAGCGCGACGCCCATGCGCATGACCATCTCGACGAAGCCCGCGAGCATGGGCAGGAGCGAGCGGCCGATGCCCTGCAGGGTGTTGCGGAAGATGAAGATGAGGCCGAGGGGCACGAAGAAGGGCGCCGTCACCCACAGCATGTGGCGGCCCACGGTCAGCACCTCGGGGGTGCGCTCGCGCAGGAAGGCCGCGACGAAGAGGTCGCCGAAGAGCAACGCCAGCGCCGTCATCGCGATGCTGCTCACCACGGTGATGAGCACCGAGGCCCGCACCCCGGCGCGGATACGGCCCAGTTGGCCGGCGCCGTAGTTCTGCGCGGAGTAGGTCGCCATGGCCTGGCCGAGCGCCACGGGGAGCTGACAGGCGACGTTTTCGACGTTGCGGGCGGCGGTCATGCCGGCCATCTGCGCCACGCCGAAGGTGTTGATCGCGGCCTGGAGCACCATCGCGCCCAGTCCCGTGACGGAGAATTGCAAGCCCATCGGCACGGCGATCCAGAGCTGCCGCAGGGCCATCCGCGGATGCGGACGCCAATCGTTCAGACGCAGACGGAGCTCCGGCAGACGGCGCGTGACCAACAGCAGGCAGGTAAGGGCCGAGGCGAAGATGGCGGTGTTGGTGGCCCAGGCCGCGCCGCCCACGCCCATGTCGAAGACCGTGATGAAGAGGATGTCGAGCACCACGTTGAGGAGCGAGGCGCCGGCGAGGAAGAAGAGCGGCGTGCGGCTGTCGCCCAGGGCTCGCAGGGTGGCGCTCTGGAAGTTGAAGAAGACCATCAAGGGCGTGCCCAGGAAGCTGATCGCGAGGTAGTCATGCGCCAGGGCGAAGACGTCCGCCGGCGTGTTGAGCATCCGCAGGATGGGGTCCACGCACAGCCAGCAGGCCAACGTCACGAGGCCCGCGATAATCGCGCTCACCCACACGCCCGTGCCGACCGACTGCCGCACGCCGCGCGGGTCGCCCGCGCCGAAGCGTTGCGCGGTGACCACGGCCACGCCCGCGGTGATGCCGAAGACGAAGCCCAAGACCACGAAAATCGTCGAACCCACCGCACCCACGGCGGCCAAGGCACGCTCGCCCAACAGCTGCCCCACGATGACCATGTCGGCCAGCGCATAGGCCATCTGGATGACGTTGCCCACCAGCAGGGGCCATGAGAAGGCCACCAGCAGCCGGAGGGGCTTGCCGCGGGTCATGTCGGTGGTCATGTCACTCGGCGGGGGCGGCCCCAACGGCGGGGTGGAGATAGAAGGGCGCGGGATCCTCGGAGAGCGCGCCGGTCAGACGGCGGAGCGCCTCGGGCAGGAGGTCGGCGGTGAGGGTGACGGGACGTAGGCCAAACTCGGCGAGGCGCTCGGCGTCGGGACTGACCATGTCCGCCGCGGGCGTGAAGCGGTCGCGTGCCAGGATGTGGAAGTCGCCCTGTTGGACGATGGCGTCCGGCCCGACGGCGAAGCGCGCGGCCCAGAGCGTGTTGCGGCGGGCGTCACCCACCACGGTCACCTCGGGCAGACCGGAGGCCAGGGCGCAGAGCGCCGCGGAGGGGAAGCCTTTGGGGCGCAGGCCCAACGCCAGCCCCATGCCTTGCAGACAGGCGATGGAGGAGCGGACGCCGGCGAAAGAGCCCGGACCCAGCCCCACGGCTAACAGGTCGGGGCGGCGCCCGGCAAGCAACTCGCGCAGACGGTCGCACCAGGTCGGGTCGCGGCCGGGAAGCTCCAGCGTCTCGTCGCCGAAGGCGATGAGCGTGCGTGCGGAAGAACGGTCAAGGACAAGCGCAGACATCAGAAACACCGCTTGATAAGGGAGAGAATGCCCTGCTTCCACGGCACGCGGTGGGTCTTGCCGCTTTGGCCCTGGAAACGCGGGAGGTTGGCGACGTACCACGCGTAGTTGCGCAGGAGCGCGTCGCGGTTGGAAAAGCGCGGGGTCCAGCCCAGACGGTCCCGGATTTTGGAGACGTCCACAAAGCTGTCGCAGGGGGCCGTCTCATAGACCCAACGGTAGAGCGGGGAGAGGTGGAGCGCCTCGAGCACGCGCAGGGTGGGGATGACCAGCCAGGCCGGCGTGCCGCGCACGCGCTTGCCGTGGCCGGCGGCGTCGAGCACGGACTGCCAATCCTCGCGCATGGTGGCGAAGCGGTCGGCCCCCACGTTGTAGGTGTCGCGCACGGCGGACTCGTCGGGGTGGGTCAGGCAGAGGCCGATGGCATCGCACAGGTCCTCCACGTCGAGCAACTGGTAGCGGTTGCGCCCGGAGCCAATCATCGGGAAACCGTGACCCGTGTAGGCCCAGTCGTACAGCAACGCGAAGACACCCAGGCGCTCCGGCCCCACGAAGCTCTTCGGCCGCAGAATCGAGACCGCGAAGCCGGGCGCGTCCAGTTCGCGCGCGATGCCTTCGGCCACAATCTTGCTCTCGCCGTAGGGGCCGACGCCAATCAGTCTGTCGCCCTCCCGCACGGGGTGGTGGTCCGGGATGCCATAGACGGCGGTGGAGGAGATATAGACGAAGCGCACGACGCCGGCGGCCTTGGCCTCCTCGGCCACGATGCGCGCTCCGTCCACGTCCGTCGAGCGGATTTCTTCCTCCGAGCAGAGCGGGAGCGCCGCCGCGCAGTGCACCACCGAGCGGCACCCCGCCATCAGCTCGCGCACGGCCTCGCGGTCGCGCACATCGCCGAGCACCGTCCGCACGCGCGGGTCGCTCTTCTCGGGATAGTCAAAGGCCACCAAGTCCAACGACCGCACGTCCTCGGCGCCATGCGCCAAGAACCAACGGATGAGGTTGATGCCCAAAAAACCACTGCCGCCCGTGACAAGCACGGGCGCAGGGAGGCTTTCTTGGACGGTCGTCGCCATGGCTTAGGCGCGGTCGTGCATCGGCACGTAGGGGAGCAGGGCCTTGCCCACAGCCTTGAAGGCCGGGCGCACAATCGGGCCGCCGTTCACGAGCTCTTCCAGACGGTGCGCGCACCAGCCGACCACGCGCGAGATGGCGAAGAGCGGCGTGTAGAGGTCCACCGGGATGTTGAGCATGTCGTAGACGAAGCCCGAGTAGAAGTCCACGTTCGCGCAGAGCTCCTTGGTCTTCTCGCGGCCCTCGTTGAAGATGGCCGGGCCGAGGCGCTCGATGGCCTCGTAGAGGTGGAATTCCTCCATGCGGTCCTTGCTCTCGGCCAGCTCGCGGGCCTTCTCCTTGAGGAGCAGCGCGCGCGGGTCGGAGATGGTGTAGACCGCGTGCCCCAGGCCGTAGATAAGGCCCGAGCCGTCGCCGGCCTCCTTGCGCAGGATTTTGCGCAGGTAATCGGCGATTGCGCCCTCGTCCATCCAGTCTGGCAGGGCGTCCTTGATTTCGTCCATCTGGTGCATCACGCGCAGGTTCGCGCCGCCGTGACGCGGGCCCTTGAGCGACAGCGTCGCCGCCGCGATGGCGGAGTAGGTGTCCGTCGCGGCCGAGGTCACCACGTGCGTGGTGAAGGCGGAGTTGTTGCCGCCGCCGTGCTCGGCGTGGAGCACCAGGCAGAGGTCCAACAGCTCGGCCTCAAGCGGCGTGTAGGCCGCGTCCTCGCGCAGCATCATCAGGAAGTTCTCCGCCGTCGAGCGGCCCGGCACCGGGTTGCGCACGAAGAGCGACTCCCCGTGGTAATAGTGCATCTTCGCCTGATAGGCATAGGCCGCCATCGCGGAGAAACGCGCCACCAGGTCGATGCTCTGGCGCAACACCGCCGGGATGCTCACCGCGTCGGGCGTCTCGTCATCGCTGTATGCCGCGAGGACCGAGCGCGCCAGCGAGTTCATGATGTCCCGGCTCGGCTCGCGGATAATCTTCTCAAGCAACAGATAGGGCAACGCACGCTTGGAGTCCAAGACCGCGTTCCACTCCTCCAGCTCGGACTTGTTCGGCAGCTTCCCGAAGAGCAACAGATAGGCCGTCTCCTCGAAGCCGGGCCGCCCCTCGCTCTGGAAGCCGTGCACCAATTCCTGCACGTCCATCCCGCGATAGAACTGCTTGCCCGGCACCGGGACCAGCTCGTTTTCGTCCATCACGTAGCCGTGGATCGAGCCGACGCGCGTCAACCCCACCAACACGCCCGAGCCATCCTCGTTGCGCAGGCCGCGCTTCACGTTGTAGCGCCGATAGAGCTGCGGGTCGATTTGTGCGCACGCACGCGCCATCCCCTCATAACGCGCCAGTCGCTCCTCCGTCAAGAGGGTGTCCGTCCGCGTTTCAGGGGCTTCTTTCTTATTCCGTGTCACCATGCTGCGTGCTCTCCGTGGTTGGATTGTCAATAAAAGAAAACGGTCGCCAATCTTACCACGCATCCCCCCATCGCGCAAGCAAAAACGCCACCCCGTCTTTTTTAATGGCACCCACGATGTCGCCCCGGCCCCCATTTAGCGCCTTAATGGACCCTTTATGCCTTGCAAATTGCGAGGGAAATCCATGCTCTTTTTCGTGTTCTTGTTGCCTGTCGCGAAGCCGGCGGGGAACATCCCCGTGTTCGAAAGACGCCTTCTTTTAGGAAAGTGCAAAAAAAAGTGCTTGCGGTGGGGTAGGGAGTGTGCTATTATATGCCTCGTTTTTGCGTTCGTTGCCTCATGGTGTAACGGTAGCACAACTGACTCTGGATCAGTTTGTCAAGGTTCGAATCCTTGTGAGGCAACCAATTTGGATGGATTGTGGGGGCGCCCGCAATCCTTTTTTTGCACGATTGGAGGTGCCGCGGTGGTAGAGAGCCTTTTGGACATCCTGCGCAACAATGCGAAGGAAACCCCTGAGACCATGGCCAAGCTGTTGGGCGTGACGCCCGAGGCCGTGGAGGCGGAAATCGCGCGCCTGGAGCGTGAGGGCGTCATCCGTGGCTGGCAGGCGATCGTGAACGACGACCTCTTGCCCAAGGGCCACGTGACGGCCGTGATCGAAGTGCGCGTGACGCCGGAGCGCGAGGGCGGCTTCAACCGCATCGCCGAGCAGGTGAGCCGCTTCGACGAGGTGGACGCGGTCTTCCTGATGAGCGGCGGCTATGACCTGCTTCTCTTTGTGGAGGGCGAGAGCCTGTTGTCGGTGGCGCGCTTCGTGAGCGAAAAGCTGGCGACCATCCATGGCGTGCTCTCCACGGCGACCCATTTCAAGCTGAAGACCTACAAGCAGAGCGGTGTGCTGATGGCCACACCCGGCGACGACGGCCGATTGGTGGTGACGCCGTGAGCGTGGGCAGGGAACGTCTTGCGAAGCACATCGTGGGGCTGCCGAAGAGCGGCATCCGCGAGTTCTTCGACATCGTGAGCACGCGCCAGGGGGTCATCTCCCTGGCCATCGGCGAGCCTGATTTCGACACGCCCTGGCACATCCGCGAGGCCGCCATCACCTCGCTCGAGCAGGGCAAGAGCCACTACACCGGCAACGCCGGCCTGATGGAGCTCCGCCGCGCCATCGCCGACTACGTGCGCGACCGCTTCGGCGGGGACTACGACCCCGCGCACGAGGTGCTCGTGACGGTCGGTGCCTCGGAGGGGCTGGACATCACGTTGCGCGCGTTGCTGAACCCCGGCGACGAGGTGCTCTATCATGAGCCTTGCTTCGTGAGCTACGGGCCGGAAATCGCGATGGCCCACGGCGTGCCCGTGCCGGTGGAGACCCACGTGGAGGACAATTTCCGCCTCTCCGTGGAGGCCCTCGATGCCAAGGTCACGCCCCGTACGCGGGTGCTGGTGGTGAACTTCCCGAACAACCCCACGGGCGCGGTGCTCGAGCGCGAGGACGTGCAGGCCATCGCCGACTTCGTGGTGCGGCACGACCTCATCCTCGTCTCCGATGAAATCTACGCCGAGCTGACCTGGGGCGGCAAGCGCCACGTGAGCTTCGCCTCGGTGCCGGGCCTGAAGGAGCGTCTGGTGCTCCTGCACGGCTACTCCAAGGCGTGGGCGATGACGGGCTTTCGCATGGCCTACGTCTGCGCCCCGGCGTGGATGATGGACACCATTCTGAAGATTCACCAGTATCAAATCATGTGCGCGCCGACGTCGTCGCAGTGGGCCTCGCTCGAGGCGATGCGCCAGCCCGCCGAGGACATGGCCCCCATGCTCCGCGCCTACGAGATGCGCCGCAACTTCCTGCGCGCCTCCTTCGCGGAGGCCGGCATCCCGATGCACAATCCCGCCGGCGCCTTCTACGCCTTCCCGCAAATCGCGAAGTTCGGCCTCTCCGCCCGCGAGTTCGCCGTGCGTCTGCTCGATGCCGAGAACGTCGCGGTCGTGCCGGGCACGGCCTTCGGCGCGTGCGGCGAGGGCTTCGTGCGCTGCTCCTACGCCACGGGCATCGACCAACTGAAAGAGGCCGCCGCCCGCATCGCCCGTTTCGTCAAGACCCTGTGAGGACCCCATGCGCCCCGACACGCCGACCGCCAAGCCCAAAATCGCCATCGTCACGCGCGACGAGGAGGGCATCAGCCTGCAGGACTTCCTGGCGGGCCGCCTGAAGACCACCAAGCGCGCCGCCAAGGCGATGATCGACGCCCGCGTCGTCTGGGTCAACCGCAAGTTGGTCTGGATCGCCCGCCACACCCTCAAGCCCGGCGACAAGGTGGCCTTCGTGGTCAAGGCCGGCACCGGCGCCAAGCAGAGCAAAGAGGGCGACCGTGCCCCCCACATCCGCGTGCTCTGGCAGGACAGCCACTACCTGGCCGTCGACAAGCCCGCGGGCATCCTTACCCAGGGCCGCGACTCCGCCGAGGAGCTCCTCCGCAAGCAGGAGGGCAATCCCTCCATTGCCGCCGTCCATCGTCTGGACCGCGAGACCAGCGGCGTGCTTCTCTTCGCGAAGGACGCCGAGGCCCTCGAGGCTGCCATCGCCATGTTCCGCACGCACCGCGTGGTCAAGCACTACGCCGCCATCGTCGCGGGCCGCTTCGAGCGCGAGATGAGCACCCTCACCGAGACGCTCGACGGCGAGCGCGCCGTCACCCACCTCAAGCGTCTGCGCGCCACGCCCGACGCCACCTTCCTGGCCGTCCGCATCGAGACGGGCCGCACCCACCAGATCCGCCGCCACCTGGCCGGCATCCGCCATCCCATTATCGGCGACCGCCAGTACGGCGTCAAGCAGGCCAACGACCCGCGCCTCCTCTCTGTCACCCGGCAGATGCTCCACTCCCAAGAGCTCGAGCTCCCCAACCCCCTCACCCCCGGCGAGCACATCCGTGCCCACTCGCCCCTCCCGGCGGACTTCCGTGCCGCCCTCAAGCTCTTCTCCCTCGGCAAAAGCTAAGGGGCGCTGGCGCGCCCCGGAGAACGGAGAACAGAGAACGGAGAACGGAGCGCCCCTATGGGGCGACGGACAGTACGGTGGTCAAGCGGTGCTAACCGCTGTCCTATACGTCCTATATGTCCTACCGCGCTGTTCACCCGCAAAGACGCCAGTACGCGCGAAGCCAGAAGGGCTAACGCCGGTCGCTCTGCGGCTTCGCCGCTGATCGCTCCCTCCCGCCCATCGTCTTCGCGGTTTCCAATCTTGTCCCTCGGGCACGATAAGGTTGCTCAGCGGCTTCCTGTATCCTCTGCCATTGCAGCCCGGGCAAGGATTTGGAAGGCGTCGCCGCGGGCGGACATGCCGGGGAACTGGTCGAAAGAGGCGCAGCCCGGTGAGAGCAGGAGCGTCTCGCCCGGTTGGGCTTCATCGCAGGCCGAGTGAAAGGCCGTGGGCAGGTCGCCGCAAAGGGCGCAGGGCACGGTTTCACGCCAGGCGTCGTGGAGCGTCTGGGCGGCTTCGCCGATGAGGTAGACCTTGACGGCGTGGGCGCGGAGGTCGGGCAGGAGGAAGGCGAGGTCGCGTTCCTTGAGCTGGCCGCCCGCGATGAGGCGGACGCCGTGGCCGACGATGCGGAGCGCGGCCTGGGTGGCGGAGAGGGAGGTGCCCTTGGAGTCGTCGATGAAGGCCACGCCGGACGCGGTCTCGCCCACGCGTTGCATACGGTGCGGGAGCGGTTGGAAGTCGGCGAAGGCCGCGGCGATTTGCTCGGGCGTGAGCCCACTGTGGGTGAGCATGGCCGCGATGAGCGCGGCGGCGGGGCCGAGGATGGGGTTCGCGAAGTAGCCGGAGACGGGGATGGCCGTCTCTTCGTGGCGGACAGTGCGGGAGTCCGCGTCGTAGCGCCAGTCGGCATCCGGTGCGAGCCCGAAACGCAACAGCGGCACGCCGTCGGGGAGGGCGTCCCCGGGGAGGTCGGGCGGCAGGAAGGCGTGGGCCTCGGGCGGACGTTGCGCTTGGAAGAGACGATACTTCGCCGCCGCGTAGGCCTCGAGGGTGCCGTGGCGGTCCAGATGGTCGGCTTGGATGTTGAGGATGGCCGCGAGGCGCGGGGCAAAGGTGCGCGTCAGCTCCAACTGGAAGGAGGAGGCCTCGACCACCGCGATGGCGCCGGCGCCGCGGTCCGGACGCTCCAAGGCTCGCTGCGAGAGCGGCGTGCCGTAGTTGCCCGCGTCGCAGACGTCGCGTCCCGCGGCGCGGAGGGCGTCCACCAGGCATTTGACCACGGAGCTCTTGCCCTTGGAGCCGGTGACGGCCAGGGTGTCGCCCTGCCATGCGGCGGCCCCCAGTTCCAGTTCGGAGATGACGTGGAGGCCACGGGTCCGCGCCGTGTCAAGCCACGGGTGGTCCATGGGGATGGAGGGCGAGGCGACGATGAGGTCGTAGGCGCCGTCGGGCAGATAGTCGCGGGTGGCGCGGAGGCAACGGATGCCCTGCGAGCCGACCTCGGCCAAGCGGCCCTCGGGCCAGCGTTCATCGACGATGGCGGCGCGGCCGCCGGTCTCCATGATGAGTTTGGCGGCGGCTTCGCCGCTTCGGCCCGCGCCCAGGATGAGGGCGTTGCGATTGGCGTATTTCATGGCGGTGGGGAAATAAAAAAGGGCCGCCCCGGGTGGGGCGGCCGATTGTCGCCCAGGCTCAGCGGAGCGTGGTGCGGATGGTACCGTCAGGGGCGGTGAAGGTGACGAGGTCGCCCTGCTGGGTGTAGGTGCCCAGGAGGACGCCGTCCTTGGAGAGGGTCACGCCGGCATCGGTGCGAGTGAGCTGGCAGACCTGGCCATCGTAGGTGAAGGTGGCGGTGCGGCCGTCGCCGTTGGGGACGATCGCGTAGTTCTTGCCGGTGTTGGAGTCAACGCCCACAATCGGGTTGTCGCCGGTCCAGAAGTCGATGGAGTTGAAGACGATGGTGTCGGCGAAGAGGCAGATGGGATAGACGGGGATGATGCAGAGACCCACGAAGATGAGCTCGTTGCCCCACTCGTTGTCGCTGGCCGTCAGGTTCCAATCGTAGATCTTGTTGAAGAGCGCGAAGCCGTTGTTCTTGCCAACACAACCAACGGTGGAGACCGCGAGGGTCAGCGCGGCGAGGGTGAGGAAGGAAGCCTTTTTCATGGTGTGTCTTTCGTTGTTGTTGTCAATCGGGCCGGGGGTGACCCGGCCCGAAAAGCGCTTAGAGCAGGGCCGTGCGGGTGGTGCCTTCGGCGTCCGTCATGGTCAGCAGGTTGCCGTTGACGGTGCAGTCGAGGACGTTGCCCTGGGCGTCGGTGACGGTGTAGGCGTTGTCGCCCAGGCGCTTGAGGGTGTAGGTCTCGCCGGTGGCGTTGGCCGTGACGAGGGCGGTGTCGGCGCCGGTGCGGGTGAGGGTGGCGTCGGCGGTCTTGATGGTGACGGGGTTCTCGCCGATCCAGAACTCGACGGAGTTGAAGAAGATGGTGTCGACGGTGTAGGCGGCGGCGTAAATCGGGATGATGCACGCCACCAGGTAGCACGCCTCATCGGTCCAACGGTTCTGGAAGTTCGTGTGCCAACGATGGACGGCCTGGACGAGCTGGAACGACCCAGTGCAACCGGTGGCTAGGAGGGTGAGCGCGGCGGCCGCGCCATAGATCATCTTCTTCATGACTCTTTTCCTTTCAACGTGAGATTCTCACGAAACAACAGTAGTATGCCACAATCAGGCCCGCGTTGCAACTTCATGCAATACTGTCCGGGGAAGTTTTTCCGCGAAGACGGCCTGGCGTGGAAACCCTGCGGGCTCCATCGCTCCCTTTGGTCGCGCCGCCCTTGGGATTTCCACGCTATCGCACCAAAGGGGCGGCGTTGCCGCCCCGGAGAACGGAGCGTACAGGCGCGAAGCGCCAAACCTTCCACGGCTACAGAACGCCCCTGCGGGGCGACGGGTGAGACTCCGAAAAACGAAAAGGCGCGAAACGGAGGGCGGCGGTCGCGGTCAGCGGCGAAGCCGCAGAGCGACCGATGGAGCCCGAAGCGGTTCGCGCCTCCTTTTGCGTCTTCGCGGTCCCAAATTTTCCCCGGACACTATTGAACTTCATGCGCTTGGCGGCGGGGGCGCGCCGAGGCGGGCGAGGAGGGCGTGGAGGAGGGGTTCCGGAGTGGAGGCGCCGGAGGTGAGGCCGAGCGTGCGGACGCCGGAGAGGTCGTGCGCGTCCAGGTCGTCGGGGTGGGCGATGAGGGTGGCGGGGCAACCGGCGTTCTCGGCGACCTCGACTAACCGCTTGGAGTTGGAGGAGGTGACGGACCCGAGGACGAGGATGCGGTCGGCCTGCGCGGCCAGGTCGCGGACGGCGTCTTGGCGCTCTTGGGTGGCGGTGCAGATGTCGCGTCGGTCCGGCAGGAACGGCTCGAGGCCGACCGCGCGAAGGTCGGCCAAGCGGGCCTCGACCATGGCCTGCGAGACGGTCGTCTGGCTGAGCAGGGCGACCTCGCGGGCCTCCGGGAAGTCGTCGCGGAGCGTCTGTGCGTCTTGCGGGGTCTCGACCACGCGGATGCGGTCGGGGGCCTCACCCAGCACGCCGAGGATTTCGTCGTGCCCTTTGTGGCCGACCAGGGCGATGGGGAGGCCGCGTGCGGCGTAGGCGCGCGCCTCGGCGTGGACCTTGGCGACGAAGGGGCAGGTGGCGTCGATCACGCGCAGGTTACGCGCGGCGGCCTGGGCCCGTACGGCGGGGCTGACGCCATGGGCGGAGAAGAGGACGCGTGCGCCTTCGGGAATCTCCGCGAGGTCGTCCACGAACCGTGCGCCGCGTGCCCGCAGGTCGTTGACGACGTGTTCGTTGTGGACAAGCTTGTGGTAGCACCAGAGGGTCTCGCCGGGGGCGTCTTCAAGGGCCTTTGCGGCGATGCGCAGGGCCCGCGCGACGCCGCTGCACATGCCATGGGGAGTTGCAACCAGAATCTGCATGGGGTCTCGGACGAGGGTCAGGGGAGCTTCGCGGCCTGGGCCGCCAGACGCATCCAGCGGAGGTCGCGGCGGCGCATGGCCTGGCGTTGAGCGGGGGTCGCGTCATCGGCGCCGGTGAGGTGGTCGCACCCGTGAGCGATGTAAAGGAGGAGTTCCTCGGCCCAGGTGGTGCGGCCCAAGCGCTCGGCATTGCGGCGCGCCTCGTCGATGTTGACGTACAGCTCCGCGACGAGTCCCGGCGGCTCAAAGGGGAAGGGCTCGTAGGCCTGGGTGATGACGTCGGTGGCGTAGTCATGGCCCAGGATGCGGCGATTGACCTCTTGGTTGTCGGCATCGTGGGTGACGTGGAGGGTGATTTCGCGCCACGGGGCCTCGGGTTGGGCTCGGCGTTCGGCGAGGGCGGCGCAACGTTCCGCGGCGATCTGCAGCCGGGCCTTGGTCAAGCCCTCCGGCAGACGCACGCCCTCGGTGTCCAGAATAATCTCAGCCATGTTCGGTTCAGTCCGGAGCTCAGGGCGTGACGGCGTTGCCATCCGGCAGACGGAAGCCGATGGCCGCGGCCTTCGCCAAGAGGGTGGGCGAGGCGTGCTGAAGATAGAGCGTGGTGGCGCAGAACTGCCGGCGATAGGGATAGGTGCGGCGCTGAATGGCGAAGCGCCGCCGACGCTGCGCCTCCGGCAGGTGGACGATGTCCAGGAAGTTCAGGTGGTCGGCCACGACCATCGAGAGCTTCTGCGTGATAAACCAGAGCACCTCTTCGTCCGGACGGTTTTGCACGTCCATCGTGATTTTGGGGATGACGGGCGGGGGCAGAATAGGCTGTACGGCGGGCTGCTTGCCGAGATAGGCGCAGGCGGCGTGATAGACCGCGATGGTGCCGTTGACCTTGCCCTCATAGGAGTGTCCGGCGAGGTGGGGCGTGGCGAGGAAGGCGAGGTCGGCCAGCTCGGGCGAGAAGTCGGGCTCGCCCTCCCACACATCGATGATGGCGTCGGAGAGCTGGCCATCGCGCAGGGCCGCGATGAGCGCCTCCGTGTCGCAGACGGCGCCGCGGGCCATGTTGATGAGCACCGCGCCATACTTCGCGCCCTTCAGCGTCTCGGCGTTGAGCATGTGCCACGTGGGGTGGGGCCCCTCCTTCGTGAGCGGCACAAAGGGAATGATGTAATCCGCCTGCGCGAGGACCACATCCTGCGGCAAGAAGTTCTGCGCCTCCACGTCGCGCGGGTTGTCCTTGCGCGGCGGGTCGCAGCAGAGCACACGCATCCCCAGCGCCTCACACCGCCGGCGAATCATCCCGCCGATCCACCCCACGCCAATCAACGCAACGGTCGCGCCGTCCAGACGGTGGTGTCGGGTGTGGGCATATTCCAAAAGCGCCGCGATGCAATAATCCGCCACGCTTTCGCCGTTCGCGCGCGGCGCGTGCACCCAACGGATGCCCGCCTCCGCCAACCAATCCGCGTCCACATGATCCGTACCCGTCACGGCCGTTCCGATGAACCGCACAGACGACCCCTCCAGCAGGGCCTTGTTCAAGGGCACATCGCGCACCATGAGCATGTCCGCGTCACGCACCAATTCCGGGGTGAGCCGCGAGCCATCCGCCAGTGTCACCTGTCCAAGTGTGCTAAACAACGTCCGCCCCAAGGGCAGGTTGGTGTCGCAAACTATTTTCATCTTTTCATCTCCGAACCAGCTTTTCTACTTATAGTCTACCCAATCCCGCCTCTCCATGCAAGCGAAAAAAATACAGAAGGATGTATGGGTTCCGCGCCAGCCGCCCCCACCCGCACCCCACCGCAAAGACGCAACAATGGGCGCGAACCGCTTCGGGCTCCATCGGTCGCTCTGCGGCTTTGCCGCTGACCGCGACCGCCGCCCTCCGTTTCGCGCCTTGTGGCCTTTTATAAAGAAGAGACGTCGGGGAGTGGGGCATAGCCCCACCAACAAAACCAAACCTCCAAGCCTCCAAGCTTCTAAACTTCCACTTAAAGCGCGATAGCGTGGAAATCCCAAGGGCGGCGCGACCAAAGGGAGCGATGGAGCCCGCCGAGTTTCCACGCAAGACCGTCTTCGCGGTAAAATTTTCCCGGACACTACTGGAAAAATACAGAAGGCCGCATGGCTTCCGCGCCAGCCGCCCCACCCGTGCCCCGCCGCAAACCCTCCTGGGACGTGTTGCCTTTGGGATTCCCACGCCACCGTAAAACGATTATTGCGCTTGAGGAAAGGGGGCCGCGAGGAGGCGAGGGAACTCGGAGATGAGATAGAGGGGGATGACACGAATGGGCCCGTAAGCGGAGAGATTTTCCTGGGAAGCCCGAACGGCAAGGGAAAGATGTTTTTCCTCCATCATCAGGTGGAGACTGCGCATGGCGCCGGACTTGCCGGACTTGACTTCGATGGGCAAGACACGCCCAGCGTAAGGCATCAGGTAATCCACCTCGGCAGAGGAGCCACGCGCCTCTCGGTGCCAATAATAGAGCGCCGGAGCCTCGAAAGGTGAACCCATTTTCTGCAATTCCAAACCCACAAAGAGTTCGGCGAGCGCCCCGCGGTTGACAAAGACGTCCGGCATGCCGGCCCCCCAATCGGAGAGGTCAAGCCCGCTTTCGCAAAGGTAGAGCCCCACGTCAAAGAAGAGAAGCTTGTTGCGACGCGGGTCGATGTCGCCGCCCAACGGCAATCCGTTGGCATGGCAATCCGTGACGCGGACCAAGAGTCGAGCTTGTTCCAGCAGTTGTGCGGCCTCTTTGGCTTGGCGGCTGGCAAGCCCGGCCTCCGGGGCTGCATAAACAAATTTTCGTCCGGTTTGTTCGATGGCGGAGGCCAACACCCGCAGGATGCGTTCGGCGGGCACCCGCGCACGATATTTGTCGAAGTCCGCCTTGAGAGAGACCAAGATGTCCATCTGTTCACGCCGCGCTTCGAGAAAGGAGCCGCTCTCGACATACGCCAAGACGGCCGCCGGCATCCCTCCTACCACGCAATAATCGTGCAAAAGTCGCAAGAGCGTCTCGTGGACAAAGGGCTCGATTGGGCCTGTCCCTGTCGTTGCAGCCTCCCAAAAGCGACCTTGCCCAACCGCCTCGACAAACTCGCGGAAGGAAAAAGGATGGACAAAGAGATTGCGGATTCTCCCTACGCCGAATCCGCCGGCCGCGCCAAACGCGAACTCCAAGAGCGACCCCGCCGCCACCACGTGCAGGTCGGGCCGTTGCTCATAAAAGTAACGCAAGGCCGTGATGGCACGCGGGCATTCCTGAATTTCATCCAAAAAGAGCAAACTTTTGCCATCCTCCAAGCGCACGCCGGAACGCAATTCCAACGCTTTGCAAATGGAAGGGATGTCCAGGTCCCCAGCGAAGAGGCCGCCCACTTCAGGCGTCCGCTCAAAATTGACCTCTACAAATGCCTGGAAATGGCGTGCCAACGCCCGTACTGCGGAGGTCTTCCCTGTCTGCCTCGCCCCACGCAGCAACAGCGGCTTACGGGAGGGGGCCGCGGCCCAAGCCTCCAACGATTCGTCGATTTTCCGTCTAAAGTATTTGCCCATCGTCAATTACCCTTCTCTCTGCCCTTTATGATAACCGACATGATGCAAAAAGACAAGGTAAATTTGAGACCTATCTGACAAAAATACAGGGTAAATTCAGCGGTGAAATGACACAAATACAGGGTAAATTCAGGGTCGAAGTGACAAAAAGACAGGGTAAATCCCCTAAGCCCGGGGAAGTTTTTGCGCAAAAACGCGCTTGTGTAAGAATCCCGCGGCACCGGCTCTCATTGGCAAAGACATCGTTAAACGATGAGTCTCTGAAGATTGCTTACAAGAAGTGCTTGGGCAACGAATCACGCGGGTGATTGTATCGATTAGGCTTCGGCGGGGCTGGCAAGGCACTTTTGGATTGCCCACTGCTCGAATTGCTCTTTGTCGAACGTGTGGACATCGCGATAGAACTCTCTCGCTTTGAATCTGTCCAGGTTGAAAAAGATTGGGATATCCTGGGCATCCAAGAGATTGCCCGGTTTTTGGACGTTCTTGGCAATCTTCTCTAAGTCGAGTTTTGATTTCTGCGTATAATAATTCTTAACCTCGTCGCTTGCGCTCTTGAAGACAACGATGAACTCGGCATTGGCGCGAATCTTCTCCATGGGACAATCCCCCAAGACGCTCAGTGCCGCAGCGTACAGGCTTTCGAACGCCTTCCCACAAATATCGTCATCATCCACATTCCCGGCGGGTTGCGCCTTGAACTCGATGAAGTAGATTTTCTCATCTGGCGCCAAATAAAGTGCGTCTGCTGTCTTAAGGTCCTTTTGGACATATGGCGTCTTGAGTCCGTCTCGATACGCGCAAGTTTCCTTTGTGCATCGAATTGAACACTTCACTTTCCAGAGTGATTTAATGCTCGGGAATTTGTCCAACGAATAAACGGGGAGATCCCAGATTGGGGAGTCCATCTGTTCAAACGCGGCATCCTCGGACGCCGCGGCTTCCCTCAGTGAGATTTTGGGGAGCTGAAAAGACAGACGCTTCTTGCTCATTCGATTTCCTCGAACGGCTTGGCCATTGCCCTATATACCTCTCCGATATCATCCGTGACGTCTTGCGCAAAGAATGTGGGGAGCGCGTTTCCTTCCGCGTCACGGTCTTGCTCCATCAAATAGACATGGAGTTTGCCAATCATGCTTTCGCGTCCGCAGAATCGCTCAATTGCCCGCAGGAAATAAGGGCTATGCGTATTGAGGAGCAGACGCAAGCCCAACTTGTCCGACAATTCAACCAACCATTCCGCAAAGCGGACTTGCCACTCCGGGTGCAGGTTGGATTCCGGTTCATCGATGATGAGCAGGTCGCGCTCCCGAATCCACCCATTCTCAATCGCGCGGGCGATCAGCGCCATCGACTTCATCCCGGAGGCCACGTTGGGGATATAAATCTGTCCATTGACGGAACGGTCTTCAAAGACAAGCGTCCGATTTTGCTCCGTCAATTGTCCATTCAACGTCCTCGACAGGTCCCGCAACAACGCGTTGCGAGCCTCCTGCGATTGGGCCTCTTCCATCGTTGGGTTGGCATCGCGTTGGAGAAAGGCAAAATCCCACCATGAGGGTGTGCAAACCTCTCCGTAATGTGCCCTCTTTCTCTTGAGGCTTAGCTCTTGTTCCTGATACGGATTAGGCTCAAGCTCATCAAGGATATGGCAAGGCTCCAAGTAATACGTATCGGAAGCAACAGCCATGGTGTCACTCGATGGGATATACTTCCAATCCTCAAAGTGCGCCGTGAAGACTGCGCCGGTCTCATATAACGTAAATGATGGCATTGTGTCAGTTCCCAACAAGTTGACCTGTCCACAATACACGCGCTTGATGGCATTCGAGATTACGAATGTTCCATAGGCTTCATCCGAGTGCGCTGAATCACGCAACCATTCCAGGATTTGCTTCTTTAGTGTTGTGTAATCGTCGCAAGCAATCCAGCGTAGCCATGTCTCATGATCTTGAGTAGTTTGGTTGGTCTGCCGCGCAGGATAATGACCAGAGAAATAATTAAACACCTCCTCGTCATTCCCCCAAAAGGATTCCTTGCAGAGAAGTTCCGGTTGTTCGATATGCGCTAGGCCGCTAGCCAGAGTGCGAACATGAACGACAAACGAAAGCTCGCTAGGGAATGCGACTTCTCTCTTCGCTTGATACCCGAAGAAGGTTTTCAGCAAATCCGAGGCCTTCTTGTAAGCCACATAGTAGGGGAGCGCCCGCAATGTGTCGCGAAGCGTCAATATGCCCTTCGCGATTGTGCTCTTTCCGCTCCCATTTGGGCCCGCGACAACGGCGATGCGATCCAAGCAGATTTTCGCCTCGCGCACCTTTGCAACGTTATGAACCTCAAATTCCATAAACATAAGATAGCACATTCCAGGAATGCGTTCACGTTCTTTCGCGGCAGTAGTTTCTTAAGGTGGCCCCCTGTGTGGGGCGGCCCGTACTGCGTCAAGCCCTAATCTGTCCCCTGGCGCACAGGAAGCGCCAATAGAGCTTCGCGGCGCTGGTGCAGGAATTGTGGTTGGCTTGGTTGGCCGCTTGAAGAAAGAGGCGTTGCGGTTCCGTGAGCGCGCTCAGGCGCCGTTCGTATTGGGCCTTCCCAAGATAGACAAAGTCTCCGTAAAGACGCAGAAACTCGTCCGGGTCGGAGACATCGAAGACGGCCTTTTTCGGGGCCTGCCCATAAATGTGGCGGTAAAGCCCCGCCACGGTGGTGTCCAATGGAGAGAACGGTACATCCAGGGTCAACTCCTTCAGCGAACGAAGGCGTCCCTTGACGGATTGAGGGCTTTGATTGCCTCCTTCAGGGCTTCCCATCCATTCGGCGAACTCGTTCTCCAGTCCCATAAAGCCATCCTCCCGCTCCACGCACGTCAAAAAAAGGTAC
>CALXMT010000015.1 GCA_944389545.1 uncultured Kiritimatiellota bacterium
ATCGCGCCCCCCTCCTTAGGAAACCTTATCGCAACATCCCCGAGACTACCCCCGCGCGATTACTTTTCGATTTGGCGTTAGGCGGCAGGGATTGATGATGGGCGTGACAAAAAGGTGGCGCGCGGTGGAATTATGTTATACTACAGGCATGAACCTGATGAAACAACGGTATGTGAAGAAGACGTTGTTGCTGGCGTTCCTGGCCGTGGCCGGGATTCTGGTGGCGGAGGTCTTTCAACGTTTTTACAAAGAGTCCGCAGAGGACCTCTTGCATGAGTTGCGGGCCGAGCAACAAATGACACAGACGATGGAGGTGAACGGTCAGACCGTGATGGCTGACGTGTGGCAGTTGCCGCCGACCTCGAGCGCCGATCCCTTGCGCAAAACGGACGAACGCTTGCTGGTGGTGGGGAAGACGGTCTATGTCTTCCATGAGGATGTGCGCCCGATGATGGGGGACGCCGACTGGCCCTCGGATTTGCCGGCGTGGGATTTCAAGCCCGATTACGTGGTGGACGCCGGGACGGCGCGCTTCGTGAGTGGCGTGTCGACGGAGTCTCCCGAGCGGCTCATGGAGATTTTGTCAGAGCGTGCCTTGGCGAAGGCGTGGAAACCGTTGGGCGGAAACGTTTGGCAAAAGGGCAATGAGACGTTGTTGGCGCATGCGGCGGAGTCCAAGCGAGGCACGGAAGCCGTCATGATCATCAAGAGGATCCCTAGACAATGAAGCAGAAGATTATTTTGGCGGTTTCGGTGGTCGTGGGGCTTTTGGCGGCGTTTCTGACGCGGACGTACATTGCCTCGCGCGAGCGTGCGGTGGAAGAGGAATTGGCCCTGCTCAACCAAAAGTTCAAGAAGGTGGACGTGGTGGTGACAATAGAGAACTTGGCACCTGGGACCACGTTGGAAGCAGAGGATTTGCGCGTGTTGGCGGTGCCGGAAAACGCGCTGAGTTCGCAGACCATCCGGGCGACACCGGGAATCGAGGTGCGCCTGGTCGGGCGGACGCTCGCGACGGCTGTAGAAAGAAGGAGACCGTTGCAGTGGAGCGACATCGAGGGTGGGGCGCCGACGCCCTCCGGGCTCGCGGATCAGGTGAAGCGTGAGTGGCGCGCCATCTCGGTGTCGGTGAACGGCGCGGCCAGCGTGAGCAATATGGTGCGCCCTGCGGATCACGTGGATGTGTTGGGCACCTTTTCATTGCCGAGCAAGACGGTGCCGGGGGCGACAGAGATGGTGACGCGGACGCTCCTGCAGGATGTCTTGGTCTTGGCTACGGGGCAACAGACGGCGCAGTCGCTCTCCGAGGGCGGAAACTATTCGTTGGTGACGTTGGAGGTCTTGCCGCACGAAGCGGAGGTCTTGACCTTTGCCGAGCAGATGCGCGGGCGTTTGACTTTGGTCTTGCGCAATCCCAAGGACCAGACCTACGTGAAAGAGCTCAAGGACTTGGATTTCAGCCAAATCCGATCCGACCTGGAAGCGCTGAATCAGCAACGCCAGAAGAAGTTGAAATAAAGCCGGTGAGGGAACCATGGAGTATCTCATCACGTTGGCCATCCCCGGACAACCCGTACGGCAGATTCCGATGCCGTGTGGGGCTTATGTCATTGGGCGCGGGGCTTCATGCGCGCTGCGCATTGAGGATGCAAGCGTCAGTGAACTGCACGCGAAGCTGATTCTGACGCCCAGCGATGCGTGGGTGGAGGATTTGGGCTCTTCCAACGGGACGGTGGTGAATTCGCAGGTCATCACAGACGCCACGCGATTGTCCCCGGAGGCCATTGTCTCGATTGGCTCGACCGTCTTTCGCGTGCAACCCCGCACGGTTGCACCGGCACCGCCTCCGCCGCCCCCCGCGCCGCCTTCTCCGCCCGCAGAGCCGACTCCGCCACCGACTCCGCAAGTCGACCGTCAGCAGGAGTTGCGCACGCAGGTGAAGGAGCAACTCCATGCGGAGCTGGTCAAGCGACTTGACCTCAAGCGCCTGGCCACAAGCGAGATTTCCGCCGATGAGCTGGGCCGCCGCGTGCGTGAGACCTTGCGCGCCATCCTGTCTGAGGTGACGGCGCGCGGCGCTTTGCCGCAAGGGCTTGACCCAGACAGCTTGGTGGAAGAGATTTACAACGAATCGGTGCGCTTGGGCCCTGTGGAGCGCTTCCTGGCCGATGATTCCGTGACGGAAATCATGATCAACGGCCCGCGGCACGTCTATGTGGAGCGGCGCGGCAAGCTGGAGCTGACAGACCAGACCTTCATGGACGAGGCCAGCGTCATGGCCGTCATCGAGCGCATCGTGGCCCCCTTGGGGCGCCGCATCGATGAGAGCCAGCCCTATGTGGACGCCCGTCTGCCCGACGGTTCGCGCGTCAATGCGATTATTCCGCCGCTCTCGCTCATCGGTCCCTGCGTGACCATCCGAAAGTTCGCCAAGCGTGTGCTGACGGCAGAGGACTTTGTGCGCATCGGCACGTGGACGCCGGCCATCGCGGACTTCTTGAGTGTCTGCGTGCGGTTGCGCAAGAATATCATTGTGGCCGGCGGCACGGGCTCAGGCAAGACGACGCTCTTGAACGTTCTCTCCGGGTTCATCCCGCACAGTGACCGTATCCTTACCATCGAAGACGCCGCGGAACTGCGTCTGAATCAACCGCACGTGGTGCGCTTGGAGGCGCGTCCGCCGAACATCGAGGGAAAGGGCGCCGTCACCATCCGCGATCTCGTGCGCAACGCGTTGCGTATGCGTCCGGACCGCATTATCGTCGGCGAATGCCGCGGCGGCGAGACGTTGGACATGCTTCAGGCCATGAACACGGGCCATGACGGCAGCCTCACCACCGTCCATGCCAACAGTCCGCGCGACGTCATCAGCCGTCTGGAGACCATGGTGCTCATGTCGGGCGTGGAGTTGCCCAGCCGCGCCATCCGCGACCAAATCGCCAGCGCCGTGGACATCATTGTCCAGGAAGCCCGCCTGGCGGATGGCTCGCGCCGGATTGTCGCGGTCTCCGAAATCACCGGCATGGAGGGACAACAGATTGTCATGCAGGATCTCTTTGTCTTCCGGCAAACAGGCATTGCCCCCGATGGCCGCATCCTAGGTTCGCTCACGGCGACAGGCGCGATGCCCACCTTCTTCGACACCCTCTCGGCGCGCGGCATCTCGCTTGACCCGGCGCTCTTTCAACCCTCTGGAGGCGCCGCCTGATGACCATGCTCGCTTGGGTCGCCGTGTTGCTCACCGGTGTGGCCGCCGGGGGCTTGGCGTGGCTGATCATCTCCTCCTTCGCGGAGGGGGCGCGTTCCGCCGCGGACACCTACGAGGACGAGATGGCGCGCACGTTGGAATCCATGTTCCTCTTCGTGCCGGCGCGGCGCTTGGTGGAGTTGGGATGGATGGCCGCGGGCGTGGTTTTCATGGTGGCGATGCTGCCTTTTTGCCGCTTGGAGCCGCCGTGGGTCTTGCCCGTGGGCATGGCGGTGGCGCTTGTCTTGGCCGCAGGGGCCTTCTGCCTGCCGCGTGTGGTGGTGAACTGGTTGCGGACCCGCCGTCTGGAACGGTTCAATCTGCAGTTGCTCGAGGCCTTGCCGATGATGGCCAACGCCCTGCGCGCCGGTTTTTCCATCAATCAGGCCTTCGAAAGTGTCGCGGAGGGTACGGATGCTCCCATGAGCCAGGAGATTTCGCTCTTCCTGCAACAGTTGCGCGTGGGTGTCTCCTTCTCCGAGGCGCTTGCCGCGTTGGATGAGCGGGTGGGGAGCGAGGATCTCACGTTGGTCTGCACGGCCATCGACATCGCGCGGCGTTCCGGCGGCAATCTCACCGAAATTTTCGATAGCATCGCCGAGACTATCCGCGCACGCCTGCGCATCCATCAACACGTGCGCACCCTGACGGCGCAGGGTCGCCTCCAAGGCCTTATCATCGGCGCGATGCCCTTCTTGTTGGGAATCGGCATGGCGATCTTCAAGCCCAATCTCATGTTGCCTTTCCTGGGCTCGTTGATTGGTGTCATCACCGTTGTGGCGGTCACGTTGATGGTCGCCCTTGGCGCTCTGCTCATTCGCAAAATCGTGAACATCGATGTCTGACGTGCCATGAACGTGGTCTACTGGCTTGCGCTTCTCTGTTGGACCCTCTGCGTGGCGGGTCTGGCGTGGTATATCTTGGGCTATGCCACGCAAATCACCTATGTCACCTTGGCCGATGGCCGTCGTCAGGAACGGTCGCTCCCGCTCCTCTTCCGACTGCTCCTGCCGCTCGCGCCCAACCTCGATCCGCTCCTGCGCAAATCCGCCTTCGCCGCCAATGCGCAAGCCGCCGCGTGGCAACTCACCGCCGCGGGCTTCGAAGGCTTGCTCTCCGGCAGGGAGTTCTTGGCCATCAAGATGCTCCTGCCGTGCGTGACCGCGCTCTTGCTGGCATTGTTCTTCATCCCCTTTGGGGCTGAGGCCTTCCCCTTCTGGCTCATCGGCGTGTTGCTGGCCTGGGCCTGGCCGCTCCACTGGCTCAAGCAGGCCCGCGCTAAGCGTGCCAAGAGCATCGTCCGCGCGCTTCCCTTCGTGCTTGACCTGCTCACGCTCTCCGTGGAGGCCGGGCTCGACTTCATGGGCGCCGTGCAACGTAACTGCGAGCGTCGCAAGATGGACCCGCTCAACGAGGAACTCTTGCGGATGCAACGCGAAATCCAAATCGGCACCACCCGAAAGGTCGCCCTGCGCAACCTCTCCGAGCGTGTCCGCATCCCGCAGGTGCGCACGCTCTGCACCGCCCTTATCCAGGCAGAGGAGTTGGGTGTGAGCATCGGGTCCATTCTGCGTATCCAGGCGGACCAAATGCGTCAAGACCGCTTTGAGCGGGCCGAGAAACTCGCACACGAGGCCCCCACCAAGATGCTCTTCCCGCTCTTGCTTTTCATCTTCCCGGCCACCATCATCGTCTTACTGGGGCCCCTGCTTGCCAACATCTTGGGAGACTTCCTATGAGTCTGCTGAAACGTTTGGCCCTGATGCTTTTCGTTCTGGTCTGCGGCACGACTGCGTCGGCCGCGGACGCCATCGACTTCAAGCTTCTGCGCGAACGCGTGACCGCGGACCTCGCCATCGGCGTTGACTGGGCCAAGGCCGTTCCTCAGGCCGAGGCACACGCCGCCGCCATGACCCCGCAAGGCGCTTGGTCCAACATCGACTACGCCAACCGTCACATCACCGTGTGGGCTCCGCGCAAACACCTAGAGCGCCTGCGCTCCATTGCCCTCGTCTTCGGAACGAAGGATTCCGGGAAATTCCAAGACCCGGCCTTGCGTGATGCCCTCTTGCGTGGTTTGACCCATTGGCAAAAGGCCCATCCCCGGTCGAAGAACTGGTGGTTCAATCAAATCCTCACGCCGCGGCTCTTGTGCGAAACCCTGCTCTTGGCTCAAGCCGGAGGGGTGGGGGTGGACGACCTGCCTCCGGGGCTTCTTGATCGCTGGGCCAAAGAGGGTGGGGACCCTTCGAAGAAGGCCTTCAACACCACCGGTTCCAACCGCATGGCCCTCGGCGAGCATTGGGCCTATCGGGGCATCTTGACCGGAGACCCGAAAGTGCTCCAAGTCGGACTCGACGCGCTCTTCTCAACGCTCTGTTTCACCGATGCGGAGGGCCTTCAGCGTGACTTCTCCTTCCATCAGCATGGCCCGCAACTCTATCTTGGCAATTACGGTTATGAATGGCTCAGCTTGGCCGCCAAATGGCTTGCCTATGTCGGTGGCACGCCTGCCGCGCCGACTGCCGAAAGCGCCGCGTTGATTCGCGACTACGCCTGCCGCTCTTTCTTCCCGGCCATCCGTGGCGAGTGGTTCCTCTTCAACGTCATCGGCCGTCAACAGGCCAGTCGTCCCGGCGATCCTCGCGCCCGTAAGGCGTTGCCCATCTTGCGTCATCTTGCCGCGGCCTTCCCGGCAGACAAGGAGACCTTTGAGGTCTTTGCCCAACGCATTCAACTTGCCCCTGACGCCCCGCCGCCGGAAGCGCAATCGACCGTCTACCCATGCTCCGACTACGCCTTGCAGGTTCGTCCCGCCTTCACCTTCGATGTCCGCGCCAACTCTGCCCGTACCGCACGTTGCGAGTGGGGCAACAATGAAAACCTGCTGGGCCACTATCTTTCCGAGGGCTCGACCGGGTTTGTCGCACGTGGCGATGAGTATGCTGAAATTGCCCCGTTGTGGGATTGGTTCAAGGTCCCTGGTACAACCGTCGTGGACAAGGGGCGCGACAAGGCTATTCCGCGCGGCAAGCCGTGGGGACGCCTCGGTTCCGCCACCTTTGTCGGCGGTGTGGACGGGGTAGGGAGCCTCGCCTTCGCCTATCGCCGCGACAAAGAGACACCCGGACGTTTCGCGTGGTTTGCCTTCGGCGATGTCGCCGTTTGCCTCGGCGCCGGGATTTCGTCCACAGGAGAATCCCCGCTCGTCACCACCATCGACCAATGCTGGCGGCATGACCCTATCCCGGAGCAAGCGCTCAAGCAAGGAGCCTTGTCGACGCCCGCCACCCTCGTCCATGGTGCCTTCCGTTACACGGTTCCTAAGCAGTCCGCCACCCTCCGCGTCTCCCTCGACAAACGCGAAGGTTCCTGGAGTCGCGTCAGTGCTGCGGAGAAGAAGCGTGTCTCCGGCGAGGTCTTCACCCTCTGGCTTGACCATGGTCCGGCGCCGGAAGATGCCACTTATGCCTATCTTGTCTCTCCTGCCGTGGCAAAGGTCCCCAAGGTCGAGATTCTGGCCAACACGCCGGACCTCCAGGCCGCTCAAGACGACGAAGGCCGTGTGGCCATCGTTGCGCATAAGGCCGGCACCTTCACCGTTGGCAATCGCACCTTGACCACCGAGCGCCCCTGTGTCGCGCTCTTCACGAAGGAAGACGGCTTCGTCTTCATCGACCCGGTGACCGGGAAGAAGGACTTTGCCTGTTCGCTCACCCAACCTTGACAAGCGTTCTTTTGGAAAGGAGTGTCCCCCATGATACCGCAATGGTTCATTGAAACGAAACGTGATGGACACGAGCATCCCGAGGCGGATTTGCGCGAATGGGTTCGCGGCGTTGCCGATGGGACGCTTCCGGATTACCAAATCGCCGCCTGGCTCATGGCCGTCTATCTCAATGGCCTCAACGAGACGGAGACCGCGATTCTCACCGACGCCATGATGCGTTCAGGCGATTGCCTCTCGTGGGATCTCTCCATTCCCACCGTGGACAAACACTCAACCGGAGGGGTGGGGGACAAAATTTCTTTGCCGCTCGCGCCGGTTTGTGCGACCCTTGGCCTGGCCGTGCCCATGATTTCGGGGCGTGGGCTTGGCCTCACCGGTGGCACCCTTGATAAACTGGAGAGTATCCCCGGCTTCAATGTCCGCCTCTCCGTGGAGGATTTCCGCCGTCTCGTTGCCGAGGTCGGCTGTTGCCTCATCGGCCAGACCGACTCGCTCGCCCCCGCGGATCGACGGCTCTATGCCTTGCGCGATGTCACGGCCACGGTTCCCAGCATCCCGCTCATCACCGCCTCCATTATGAGCAAAAAGCTCGCCGAGGGTGCCCATTGCCTCCTCTTCGATGTCAAGTTCGGCTCCGGCGCCTTCATGCGCACCCAGGCCGACGCCCATCGCTTGGCGGATTCCCTTATCGCCACGGGCCGTCGCCTTGGCCGCGTCTGCCGTGCCCTCATCACGGACATGGATCAACCGCTTGGCCGCACCGTTGGCAATGCCCTTGAAGTCCAAGAATCTCTGGAGGTTTTGCAGGGCAGGGGCCCGTGGGATGTTCGTGCCCTCGTCATTGAAGAGGCGGCCCATATGGCCCTGTCCGCCGGTCTGTTTGCCGACCTTCCCCTAGCCCGTCAGGCCGCTGCGAAAACTTTGGACGATGGGTCCGCCTTGGCCAAGTTCCGGCAAATGGTCATTGCTCAGGGCGGTCGTCCGGACGAGCCTTTGCCGAAGGCCAAGATCCGTCTGCCCGTGCCGGCCCCGTGTGACGGATACGTTGCCCATGTCGATGCCGAGACGATTGGCCGTGTCGCGCTTGAGCTCGGAGCCGGTCGCGTCAAGGTCACCGACACCCCAGACCCGGCCGCGGGGTTGGATTGTCTCCTGCAGCAAGGCGAGCGCGTCGACCCCGGTCAGCCGATCTGCTTTCTCTGCGCCGACACGGAGGAACGCGCCGCGTCTCTCATCGAAAAAACACGCTCCGCGTTTACCCTCGCTGCGACCCCGCCGCCGGAGCGACTCCTCATCGCTGAGACTATTGTCGCTTGAGTCAACGACAAATCACCGAAATGGACTGCCAAAACACCCTTTAAGCGTGACGCGTGGGCAAAACCCACGCGTTCTTTCGTTCTCTTCAAATTTGCTTTATCTCCATGCGTAGACTTAAAATATGCAATCTGTAAACAACAGAACTGCGCTTATGCGACATACGCTATAGCGTCTCGCGACCTCCTCTCCTACGAACGAAGGCCCTACAGAGGCAGTTGTTTTCGCTACTTTTGGGGCTATTTTCTCGAAAATCGCTACCGGATCTCATCGTCACGATTCTAAAATCTTCCTCAGACCACTATAGGGTCTCGCACTGGACCACTATAGGGTCTGATCATGGACCCCTATAGGGTCTCTCACGCAACCCTATAGGGTTTGACCCCGGACCCTTATAGGGTCTGACGATAGAGCCTAACGAGAACCAGGCGAGTCTAGCGAACTTTCCACGAAGACACGAAGGGGTCAAGGGCCTGGGCACAAGGGGCGGCTAGCGCCGCCCCGAAGAACAGAGCGTGCAGGCCCGGAGGGCCAAACCTTCCACGGCCACAGAGAACGGAACGCGCGATAAGCTCGCGACGGGCGAAACCTCTGAGAGAACCCAAGCCTCCAAGCTCCTACACTTCCAAACTTCCAATCTGCACTTCACCGTTCGGTGCGGTACGCCTTACTAACGTGCCCATCCCTTGTGCCTCATCCCTACTCCATTGGTAAAGCGCGAAACGGAGGGCGGCGGTCGCGGTCAGCGGCGTAGCCGCAGAGCGACCGATGGAGCCCGAAGCGGTTCGCGCCCACCCTTGCGTCTTTGCGGTCTCTCCCCGTTTCTTCTGACAATGCTAGGCGAATTGACAATCCCATGCAGCTGTGTAACAATGAAGACAATCAATGCTGGACATTCACCGAAGGAATCCGTCTATGGCAAAGCATGATGAACCCAAGTGGTTGAGTTGGGCGAAGGAGTTGCAGTTTCTGGCCCAGGCAGGCTTGACCTACACCAAAGATCCCTTTGACAAGGAGCGCTTTACGCGTATCCGTGAGATTGCGGCCGAGATGATGGCGGAGGGAAGCGGACTTTCTGTGGAGCAAGTCAAGGGACTGTTCTGCAACGAGGTCGGATTCCAGACGCCGAAGTTGGACACCCGCGCCGCCCTCTTCGACGACACTGTCCGCATCCTCTTGGTACACGAAAACGATGGCCGTTGGTCGCTTCCGGGAGGATGGGTTGATGTCGATCAAAGTATTGCCGCCAACGCGCTTAAAGAGGTTCGCGAAGAGGCGGGATTGGAGGCTGAATTCGTCCGCCTCATCGCGTTGCACGATTGGCACCGGCGTAACGTTCGCGCGGCGGCCTGGAATGTCTGCAAGGCCTTCGTGCTCTGCCGCCCGCTCGGTGGTTCCTTCAAACCCAACACCGAGACCATCGGTATCGGCTGGTTTTCCCTGGAGGCCCTCCCACCCCTCGCTACAGAGAAAAACACGCAGGAACAAATCGCGCTCTGTTTCGCCGCCCACGCCGACCCAAATTGGGTGCCGCCCGTTGATTGAGCGACGTATATTAAGATTGTTATGGGAAATGTGCTCTTAATTAGACAAGAAACGCCAGCAGATTATGACGTAATCCATCGGGTGGTGCAAGAGGCCTTTGCCTCTGCCGCACATCGCGATGGTACAGAGCAGGACTTGGTCGCCGCGCTTCGCAAAGGAGATACGTACATTCCGGAATTGGCGCTGATGGCCATTCAAGGCGAGACAATCGTCGGATATATCCTTTTTACCCGGGCGACCATTGAGGGGCGCCCTATCCTGGCGCTTGCGCCGTTGGCCGTTTTGCCGAAAGTCCAACGTCAAGGTATTGGTTCGGCGTTGGTGCGTGAGGGACATCGCATTGCATCGGCAATGGGATTTGAGTGCAGTGTCGTCTTGGGCGATTCTGCCTATTACGCACGATTCGGCTACGCCCCCGCGTCTCGCTTCGGCATTCAAGCCCCCTTCTCGGTCCCAGACGAGAACTTCATGGCGGCGAAGTTGCGTCCAGATGCAACGTTACCTGCCGGTGTGGTTCGCTATGCCGCGGCCTTCGGGCTCTGATGCAACGCAGTAGTGTCCGAAGAAAAATAAGAGGTTCGCGAGGGACTGCCAGTGTTGAAACTGCAAATTCTGCAAATTTTGGTAAATTTAGTGTGTGCTACCGCACGCAGAACACTCTAGGGAAGTTGAGAAGTTTAGCGGCTTGAAGGTTTGCTCTTCTCGGAACCTCGCCCGTCGCCCCGTAGGGGCGTTCTGTTCTCTGTTCTCCGTTCTCCGTTCTCCGCTCATGGCTCCTCCCGAAGGGAGGTCGCGCCCCATGAGCTGGCTCACCACCGCCGACCTGCCGCCGGCCCCCTCCGGGACCACCTCCGAGGCCGACGAGCAGGCCGCCATGACCCACACCGCCCACGACGTCAAGCCCTCCTACCAGGAGAAGAGCGGCGTCTCCAACATCGGCGACCTCTCGTACCCTTGGGGCGTCGGCCTCACCACCCAGGAGGTGGAGGACGAGTGGGAGCTCGACGGCTTCGACCTCGCCGCCGCCCAGGACTTCGTCGCCCGCCCGGCCACCACCACCTCCACCGTCTCCGTCATCGACCTCGGCGACGGCGGCCCCGTCGTCGTCCTCTACTTCCGATACGTCTCCGCCCGCTCCACCGTCACGCGCTCCTTCACCCGCTCCACCGACGCCAACTCCTACAAGATCCTCCTGCGCAAGACCACCCAGACCACCACCGCGCAGAAGCTCTCCGAGCTCACCCCCGAGGAGTGACGCCCATTGAAGGCGGTTCGCCAAGCCTCCAAAACCTCCAAACTTCCAAACTTCCGATGGAGTCCAAAGCCGCCGCCAACCTCCGCCGCAACGCAGCCAAGACCGCCGAGCAGATGCGCCGCCTGGTCGCCCAGGCCGTGCGCGAGGCCAAGGCCGCCATCGACGCCGGCCTCAAGGCCAAGGCCGCCCTCACCGCCGCAGGCCGCGCCCCCATCGAGGCTCAGATCGACGTCGCCTTCCGCCAGAAGCTCCAGGCCAAGCTCCAGGAGGCCCTCGACGCGCTCTCCACCAAGTCCGCCCAGTCCGGCAACGAGGAGGCCATCCGCCAGGCCGCGGCCAAGGGCGAAATCATCCCCCGCTTCTCCCCGGAGTACCTGCAGGCCTACCTCGCCCGCATCTCCCCCAAGAACGCCCCCGCCCTCGCCGCCGTCTTCACCCAGAGCATGAGCGCCTCGGCCAAGGAGGCCCTCCGCCTCGCCGCCGTCGACACCTTCCGCGCCGCCGCCGCCACGGGCCTCACCACCCGCGAGCGCATGAAGCTCCTGCAGGAGAACTGGGCCCGGCGCGCGCAGGACACCAACCCCTTCCGATTCGTCGACCGCGCCGGACGCCGCTGGGAGAACGCCCGCTACGTCCAGATGCTGGCCCGCACCACCGCCCAGCGCGTCCAGACCGCCGCCTTCTGCGACTCCATGCTCCAGGGCGGCTACCCGCTCGCGCGCATCTCCAACGACAGCGGCACCCTCCAGTGCGGCGTCTGCTCCGCCTGGGAGGGGCGACTTATCGACCTCACTGCCGGGAACCTGTTCAAAAAGTACGGCGCCGTCCCCCTCCGCGCCGCCCGCGAGGCCGGCGTCTTCCACCCCAACTGCACCCACCGCCTGGAATACCTCTCCCAAACGGAATACCCCAAGGGCGCGTGGGACGAGTTCGCCGACCGCGTCGGCGAGCCAGGCGCCTTCGGCGACCCCCTCAAGACCAACGCCGGCGCGGAGTCCGCCGCCGCCGCCAAACGCCGCGCCGAGGCCGCCGCCAAGGCCGCCGAAGAACGCGCCAAGCGCGAGGCCGAGGAGGCAGACAAGACCGCGCGCAATCTCCGGCTCATCGAGAGAAGAGCACGTGAAGCAGAGGCTTTTGGGCTGGAACCGGAGCAGTATGAGACGCTGCGGGATATGGTCACGCGTGCGGTATTGTTCGGAACGCTCGAAGGGGAACCTGTAGACTTCGGCAAGGTTGACGAATTGGCAAGTGCCAAAATTGCGTCGGTCACCGGGATAGACGTGAAATCCTTCCGAGTCACCGTCACAGACGAAGATATCCGCCATGCAAGAAATCGGCATGGGAAACGTCACTTCTTCAAGTCAAAAAAGGACGCAACACGGTACACGATTGTGGGAGAGAAGACGAAGTCCCAGAAAGAACTTGCACCGCACGATTATCTGTCTATCCTAAAAGACATCCAAGGTTGCGAGAATGTGACCCTCGGCACAAATGAAAATCGGACAGGAGATCTTTCGATAAGAGTCCTCACGAAAGACGGGACAGTGGAAAGAACAACGGTGGCTATCGTCGACAAGAAGCTGAATGTCATACGCTTCAAAACAATGTGGAAGAAAACACCCTAGGGAAAGCGGGCCTATGAAATCCCAGGCCATACGTCCGAAACCGGGCCTTCCCCAAGATGTCTGACTACATTGTCCTACATCCGCGCGCGAAATGCAAGCATTATTCAATCAGCCCTTCAGAATGTCCATGAAGGTCTTGTTTCGGGCGTTGGCTTGACAGGCTATCCAAGAGACGTCGATGACCGTCACAACGGCGTTCACCAAGTCAGAGTCCATGAACTTATAATACGCGCTTGGTATCCCATCCGTGTTGACAACCGGCCGATAACTGTGGACACGCAACGCATGCCTGAAGTCATCATCGAAGGAAGTCACAACATATCCCCATATCCTCGACACCTTCCCTAGGATTTCACGGATATAGGCGATGTTCTCGGGAAGCTCAGTGATGGACTTCTTCTTCTCATCTTTGTCAGCATGGCAACCTTTGAGCTCAATGACCAGAGCGTCTCCACCATTGGCATGATCGGGAGTGTCGAAAAAGACAAAAAGGTCAGGTCTGGCATTGTCCTTTGTCGGCAGGGTGTCCTTACCAAGTGCTTTGCGAATCGCAGCGATCGTCTTGTCGCTCGCCGCGTAAAGATAATTCATGAACGCGTCATCCAACAGCCACAGATTGGTCAGCTTATGCCTTTCGCAATCCGTCCCATGAGCCTCCGTTCGCATCGGCATGAGCAGATCGTGAAGACGCTTCTCTTTCGCCGTGGGATCGTCAGGCAAGAGCGCGAACGCATCGATGATCGCCTGACGGTAAAGGATATACTCGGCCAACTCGATATGAGCCATCTCAGACACCTTCGCCGCCTTCTCGCAAAACACAGCGTCAGGCGTGTTGGCCTTTCCAATCAATTTATGGAAGTCGTTGCGAACCCTGTCCCTCTCAGCCAGAAACGCCTCCCTGGCGCTGTCCAGCAAAGCATCCTTCTTCAAGACGACGCCCGACTTGGCCGAACGGATGTAGCGTGCCAGCGCAGGGGCCTCATCAATGGCTGCACGAATAACAGCCTCGTTTATCGCATCGATATCCGGATAGGCGGCTTTGACGATTGGCATCGCACATTCGGATGCTGCTCTGCCGATTTCATCAAGCGACGCGAACGACTCTTTGTCAATCGCGAAAGCAGTTCTGTCCTCATTGACATTCTCATCCAGATAATCGCCAGAGACAAGTATGACAACCGCATGATTGCCTTTTAGGTTTTCGATTCCGGAGAGTTCACCAACCTTCGAGACTTCACGACCGTTCGCGCAAAACCAAGCACAACTTTTTTCAGCCGGCCTGGTCAAGACGCATGAGCGCATCATAAACTCCGTGTTTACATTTTTAACATTGAAGGTCGTTTCCTTAATCTCTTGAATGTCGCCATAAAGGATGCACTCCTTCTTCCCAGAGGGCGACAGAATCGTCATAGAACCGTCCGGCATGGACGATTTGAGTAACACGATGCGCGGCAAAAAATGGTCGAAAACACGGTCTGCAACCTCTTTGGCTGAATAGGAGGGGAACTCCTTCTTCGTGTAAAGCTTTCCTCTTCCCAAAAATGTGAATGTTGTCCTCTTCACACCCGTCTCCTTATGAACCGTGAAATCGGTTTCATCGTTGAACTCACGTGTGAAATGAAGCGTAACGTGCTCGTCTCCCGTGAAGCTGTCAATGTCCACGTAATCGAAAACAACAAGTGCCTTGAAGCGTCCGCTTCCTTTCCCTCCAACCTCTTTGCGATTGTCTGTGTAAAGTTCGGAGAAAGCCCCTCTGTTCTTCTTCGTGAACCCTTCTCCATCATCCGTTACGGAATAGCCTAAGAGCGGCTTAGGATTGATGCCATCAAACCCACTTTTATCTTCAATGAGTTCAATCTCTATTTTCTTTGCCCCTGCATCCAGCGCATTTGCGACGGCCTCAAAAAGTGGTTCTAGAAAACTCGCGTTCTTGAACTGTTTCAACACGCCTCTGATGTTCGACTTCATGGCTCCTCCTTCTTCGGAAAAGCATAGCGGATTCTGAAGACTCATTCAACACCTCCGAATAAAATCGAGAAGCATGCGCGCTGTGGTAGGCGTGTCAGTCCATTGTCGCGGGCTGACACCCTCAATCGCACCCCGCTGACGCCAAAAACAAAGGCCGGCGGTCAATCCGCCCGGCCCGTCTTCGCCCTGCCAGTGCGCCAGCGTTCGGCGGGCACCCGCCCGGGATTCGCTGCACCCTCGCGGGTGGTCGCGGCGTCTCCCTTGGTCCTGCCGGCTACGCGGTGGGTCTTCGGCCTGTCAGGTGTATGCCCGGCCTTGGAGCCCCGGTAACTGTGTCGCCTGCTCACGGTGGTTGGCTGTGTCGCGTTTTCCCTTACGCGCCCTGTCTCGATGGGGTTTCGCCGCCTTTGTCGCGGATTCCTGCGCTATCCTGTGCGTGTTTGTCGGGCCGTCGGTGCCGCCGGGCCGGTCGGCAAGGCCCGCGCCACACGGCGCGAAACCCCTGCCACCCCCAGGCGCACCCCGCTGACGCGCGTGAAAACGTGCCCGGTTCCCCATAACCGCTAACTTTGCTATAATGATGCGCAGGAGAACCAACCTATGCGCACGCCCACCAAGCTTGAAATCGCCAAGATTATCGAGGCCATCGTCTACCTCGTCTCCCGGTCGAAGGATCGGAAGATGAGCAAGCTTCATTTGCTCAAGATGCTCTTCTTCGCCGACCGCTGGCACTTGAGAATGTATGGACGCAGCGTCACGGGGGACATCTACTATGCCATGCAGTACGGCCCTGTCCCCTCCGAGTGCAAGCGGGTCGCGGAGGGGCGCCCCTCTCTGGACATGGGCGAGGCGCTCTCCGGTGCGTTGGCCTTCCCGTGCAAAAACATCGTCCATGCGCTTCGGGGCGAACGGCGCTCCGCGCTCTCGGACTCGGACGTTGAGGCGCTCGAGGCGGCACGCGGCGTGGAGAGGCGGGAGCGCGACCTCGTCGCCTTCTCGCACGGGTTCCCGGAGTGGCAGAAGCATGAACACGCCATCAAAGACGTCCAGTGCAAACGTAAACGGATGGATGGCTTGGACTTCTTCCTCGACGCACCCAAAGGCAGCGAATATTGCCCGGCCGACGCCGAGCGTGTCGCGTGTGCCAGAGAGGCTTACCTCGAGCACGAGGCCGCGGAGCGGATGCTGGGATGAGCCGCGTATCCAAGTCTGCCTTCCTCTTTACCCTCCGCCAAGGCTCGGTCTATTACCGGCAGGACCGAGGGCTGTCAAGCCCGGAGCCGCACTACTTCATCGTCTTGTCGCGGAACAACAAGAGGGATGCCGGCATTGTCCTCACCGTCGTGACCTCGCAGGTGGACAAGTGCAAACGGCGTGCCGAGACCATGCGTCTCGCACCGGAGTCGTTGGTGGAGATTGCCGTCGGCGAACATCCGAACCTGACCAAGCCGTCCATCGTGGACTGCAACGCGATCTTTGTCCGCACGGCCGACCACATCCACGCCACGCTTGACCCTGCCAAAGGCGCGGCCATCGCCCCTTTGGGGGACGCGCTCCTCGCCCGGATCCTGGACGGCGTCCGTGCGGCCGAGCTCCCGCAGGACATCAAAGCGCTCATCCTCGGCGACCTCGGCGAGTGACTCGCCGGATTTTCGCGCGGTTTGCGTATTTTCGCCGCGCCTAACCCGCCGACACTGGCGGCGATGAGGCTGAAAGGCCGCCCGCCGAAAAAGAAAGGCGAGGCGCCAGGCAACGCCAAGCCTCCAAGCCTCTAAGCTTCCAAACTTCCTGGGCGCGTCAGCGCCCAAGCCACTTCTGCAGCCGTGCAGGAAACTCCTTCGCGGCCTGCTGCACCGCACGCAGGATATACTTGTCGTCCGCCCGCGCCCCCTTCGCCACCGTCCCGGGCCCGCGCTTCCGCCACGTCTTCCCCTTCTCGTCGTGGATTCGCTTGGCGTACTTCCCGGCCTCCGCGTTCGCCGCCACGTAGACCTCCGCGTCGAGGTTCAGACCCTTCCCCAACAACCGCCACTGGATGCTCCGCATCAGCCCGCCCGGCGCCCGACGCGAGTGCGAATTGGGATTCCGCCGCGCCTTCCCGAGATCCTGATACCTGTTGAACGCCCGGATGGAGGCCCTGCCGGAGCCGTGCTTCGCCACCCAGTCACGCTTCCGATGTGCCTTTGCCTGAGCATCCGTCGGGGACTTCGGCGCGTTCGCCACGGCATCCTTCCACGCCTGCTTCCCCGCGTCCTGCATCGCCCGCTCCACGGCCTTCTGCACCGCCGGCGCGCCCTTCTTCAGGGCGACCAGAAACTGCTGCAGGCTCAGGTTCATCGCCCACCACCCTGCCCGCGACGCAACGCCGCCCAAGCACTAAAATAGGCCCAGTCCCGCGCCGTCCCATCGTGCACCGCCGCCTTGAAGTTCGTATAGTCGATGTCCATCGCCTCCTTCGCCAAAACCATCTGCCACAGCTCCTTGCCCAGGTCCATTCGAAATGGGTAGTCACACCCCGGCGACTCCACAATCCTCGTCACCATTTCCAGCCCGTGCACTGCGCGCAACCGCTCCAGATCGCCCCGGAACCGCGCCCGCAGGTGAATCACCCCGGGCTTCCCCCAGTGCTCCACCGCCGAGAAAAAACCGCTCTTGCAGAATAACCACATAATGCTCACTCCTTTCAGTCGTTCCTAAAGTCTACCACACCCCGCTGACGCCCTACAGCCCTAGCTCCAACTGCACGCCGTCGCCCCGCAGGGGCGCTCCGTTCTCTGTTCTCCGTTCTCTGTTCTCCGGGGCGGCAGAGCCGCCCCTACGGCAATGGCCCCACCCTTTTGGTATCATTGTCGTTATGAAACTGACAGTAGCGGCGGCGATGATTGTGGATGCGGAAGGTTCCGTGCTGTGCGTACGGCGCGGCGCAAAGGGATTCCCTTCCACGGCAAACAAATGGGAGTTTCCGGGCGGGAAGTTGGAGCCCGGTGAGACGCCCGCCCAGGCGGCGGTACGCGAAGTGCGCGAGGAGTTGGGCCTGGAAATTGAGGCGCTGGCCGAATGCGCGGCGGTGCATCATGTCTATCCGGAGTTCTCCATCACGTTGCACGGTGTGCTTTGCGCGCCGGTGGATGGCGGGAGCCCCTCCCCCACCCTGCGCGAACATACGGATTTCGATTGGTGTCCGCCGGACAAACTGTGGCGGCATGATTTTGCGGCGGCGGACACGCCGTTGCTTGTCCACCTGCGCGAACGTTTCTTTGGCAGCCATTTAAAGACGGAGACCTTTGGGCGTCACGCCCACTTCCTGCAAGCCTGCGCCAGCACGAACACCGAGCTGTTGACCTTGGCCGAGGCGGGTGCACCGGAAGGTACGGTGGTGGTGACGGAGGAGCAATCCGCAGGACGTGGACGCCTGGGGCGTTCGTGGGCCACGGCCCCCGGGCAGAGTCTGGCTTTTTCGCTCTTGGCGCGACCGAAGGCCCCGCCGGAAGTGGCCGCGACCTTGCCGCTCGTGGCCGGATTGGCCGTCGCGACGGCCCTGCGTGTGCGCGGGTTTGACGCCGGACTCAAGTGGCCCAACGATGTGCTCATAGACGAACGCAAGGTGTGCGGTATCCTCTGCGAAGCGCAGACGTCCGCAAAGGGCATCGAAGGCATTGTGGTCGGCATCGGCGTGAATACGGGGGTGGTGCCGGAGGCTTTGGCCCACCGTGCCGTGGGCCTGGGTGGCGTTGACCGTCTTGTCCTGTTGACGGAGCTGTGCGCGGCGTTTGAGACGCTCTATGCGCGCTGGTCCAAGGGCGGCCTGCCGGCCCTCCGTGCAGAACTCGACGCGCTCGATTGCAAGCGTGGCAAGACCATCCTGGTGCGTCCCGCGGGCGGGACGATTGAAGGACTTTCGCGCGGTATTCGCGATGACGGCGCCCTGTTGTTGGACCGGGAGGGCACCATCGAGCCCATCCTTTGCGGGGAGATTGCGCAATGGGACTGAGACTGACTGCGCTTGCACTCTTTGCCGCCGCGCCGCTCTGGGCCGCGGAAGTTTTTGTCGAAGGCCCGGACAAGCCAATTCCGCCATTGACGCAGGAGGTGACGGCGCTTCACCTGCGTGCCATCGGCGTGGAACGCGTGGCCTCGCTCCGTATCCCGGCATCTGTGCGCGAACTCAGCTTGATTGCCAATGGAATCAAGGCCTTGCCGGAAGGCCTTGTTCCGCAGGGCATCACCCGACTGTGGCTCGCCGACAACGCCTTGAGCGCCTTGCCGCCATCGGTCTCGGATTGGACGCAGTTGGAGTATCTTAATCTGGATCGCAATCGTCTGACGGCGTTGCCCGACCTCTCGCGCACGCGATTGCGCTGGCTTCGCCTCAACGGCAATCGTCTCACCGCCCTGCCGCCCCTACCCCACACCGTGGAACGCCTCTATTTGGCGGACAACGCCCTTACGGAAACACCTGCAAAACCGACCGCCCTCCGCCATTTGGTCCTGGCCGGCAACCCCATCAAGACAGTGCCGGACGACTTGGGCGCCGGGCTGGAATGGCTCGACCTCTCCCGCACCGACATCACGCGTCTTCCCGCCGATCTCTCCTCCTGGCGCACCCTTAAGGTGCTCAATCTCGCCCGTTGTCCCCTTCCCGAGGCCGAGAAAGACCGCATCGCCGCCGCCTTCAACCCCGCCCACACCACAGTCCTCTTCCAATGAACACACTTCCTGAATTGCTTGCTCCGGCGGGGTCGTTTGATGCCGCGCTGGCGGCGTTCGCCTATGGGGCGGACGCGATTTATCTGGGGTTGAGCCGTTTCTCCGCACGAGCGGACGCGGCGAATTTTGCGGAGCCGGAGTTGCGGCAAATCGTGGCCTATGCGCACAACAAGGGACGCAAGGTCTATGTCACGCTGAACACGCTGTTGGAGACGCGGGAACTGTCGGAGTTGACCGATTCCCTGGCGTTGTTGGACGAGGTGGCCGTAGATGGCGTGATTGTGCAGGACTTGGGTCTGGCCGCATGGATACGGCGGGCCTTCCCGCGTTTGCCGCTCCATGCCTCGACGCAACTGGCCTGCACCTCGACCGCCGGGGCGCGGGCATTGAAGGAACTGGGATTCGTGCGCGTGGTGACGGCACGTGAATTGGGGTTGCAGGAGGCGACGGAGATTGGCCGTCAGGCGGGGGTGGAAATTGAGGTCTTTGTCCATGGCGCGCTCTGCTACAGTCTGAGCGGCCTGTGCCTCTATTCCTCGCTCACCACGGGACGGAGCGGCAACCGGGGACGTTGCGCCTATTGCTGTCGGCAGCCCTTCACGCCGGAAGGCGGCGAGGCGTGTCATCCCTTCTCCATGCGCGACTTGGCGTTGTTGGACGAGGCGAAACGTCTGCGTACCGTGGGCCTGGCATCGCTCAAGATTGAGGGACGCATGAAGAACCCGCTCTATGTGGCCGCCGTGACGGATTTGTACCGTCATGCCCTTGACGGCGACCTGTCGGCGGAGGCCCTCCAAGCCAAGGCAGATGATCTGCGGACCATTTTCTCGCGTCCATGGACGCATCTCTACGCGGACGGTCCGGCGAAGGCCGAAGACATCATCGATGCCCGCAGTGTGGGCCATCGCGGACAGCCCATCGGCACGGTGTTGCGCGTGGTGCGGGATATGGACGGTGTGCGGTGGATGGCCTTTGACACGACGCGGGCCCTCGAACGCCACGATGGGTTGCAGGTGGACTTGCCGGGACGCCCGGTCGGGTTCGCGGTGGATCGTCTGCGCGATGCCCGCACCAAACGACCTGCCATCACGTTGCCCGCCGGGGCACGCGTGGAGGTGGCCCTACCACGAGAGGTGGGCGAACTGCCCCGCGGTGCGACCGTCTGCCACTCTGCCTCGCAAGCCGTACGGCGGGCTTTCCCAGTACCACACCCGAGAGAGACGGAGCTTCGCCAGTTGCGTCCCGCCGATTTGACCTTGACTCTCGCTCCGGATGCGCTCACGCTCTCCGGCAACGGTCAGACCGTGTGTCAACCCGCGACGTTGGGGCCTGCGAAGAACCCCGCGGGCACACGTGCCGCCGCGGAGCGTCACCTGGGAAAACTCGGCGAGGATGGCTTCTTCCTGCGCTCCCTGACGGTGAACGATCCGCAAGGGCTCTTCGCGCCGCCTTCGTTGCTCAATGCCGCCCGTCGTGCTTGGGCTGAACAGGCCGGAAAGCCGACCTCGCGCCCCACCCCGCCGCCGCCCTTGGCCGCAGCGGTGCGGACTGTGCACACCGCCGTGACGCCTACTTACTCCGTGAAGGTGGCTGCATGCCAACCCCCGTCGTTGTTGGGCGAAGAGATGCCCCGCGAAGTCATCCTGACCCTTGCGCCGGACACGAGCGCGGCGGAGGTCGACGCCTGGCTTGGGGCCGTGCCGCGTGAACACCTTCGTTTGGCCCTGCCCGTGGCCTTACGCGACGAGGACCTTGGCGCGATGGCGGCGCTCGTAGGGCGTTTGGCCGACCGTGGTTTCAGACGTTTTGAGTGCGCGGATTTGACCTCCTGGCAACTGCTTCGCGATTTGCAACCGGCCTGTGATGCCTTTGAGATTTCCGCCGATTGGACGTGGTATGCCGCCAACGCCGAGGCCGTGCGTTTGCAGGAGAGTTGCGGCATTGCCTTTGGCGTAACGGGGCCGGAGGCCAATCTGCCCAACCTGCTGACGTTACCCGAGGAGTCGCCGCGCGAGGTGTTGGTCGCCGGGTTTGTGCCGCTCTTCATCGCCGAGACGCCGCCGTTGCTCCCCCACCCCGATGGCGCACGGTTGAGCGACCGCACCGAGGAACCCCTGCGTATCGTTCGGTTGGGCCGCCATTGGGTGACCTTCTCGGAACGGCCGTGGAGCGCGACCGATTATCTCCCGGAACTGGCGCGCAATGGGTTTGGCCGGTTGCGCGTGGATGTGTCTTGGGCCGGCCGGGAGCCTCCGTGCCGCACGTGGCGCGACCTGTTGTCCACATCGATGCCCTTCCCCTCGCATTTTGCGGAACCGCGCCTGTAGAGAAGAGCTCCACGAAGACACAAAGGGACGCAAGGGCTTGGGCACTTCACCGTTCGGCCTTACGGCCTCACTACCGTGCCCATTCCTTGCGTCTCTCGTTTTTTGCATCTTGCATTTTCCCGGAATAGTATTGGGTGAACTATGCTACAATGGCACATATGAAGCTTCTTCCATTCAATGAAACAAATGTTGCAGTGGCCGCCGAGATAGTGAAGACGGGAGGGGTCGTGATTGTGCCGACGGAAACGGTCTATGGCGTGGCGTGTCACCCGGACTTTCCGGAGGCGTTGGAGCGGATTCGCAAGATGAAGGGACGCGACCGGGACAAGCCTTTTCAACTCTTGGCCTCAAGCGTGGAAGCGGTGTGGACGGACGGTGCGGCGCGTTCCCCGGCGGCTGAGCAAGCGGCGGCCAACTGGCCCGGCGCGTTGACCCTGGTGTTGCCGACAACCAAGGGACACACGGAGGGTTATCGCGTGCCCGACCTGCCGCTTCTGCAACGCCTCATTGCCCTGTGCGGCGGCCTGTTGCGATGCACGAGCGTCAACCTGAGCGGGGAGCCTCCGGCGAAGGACGCCCGCGAGGCCGCGGCGGTCTTGGGCGAGGCGGTCGACCTGGTGTTGGATGGCGGCCCGGCGCGGTTGGGCGTGGCCTCGACCGTTGCGGCGCTTGGCGCTGATGGCTCCGTCACCATCCTGCGGCAAGGCTCCGTGCAGGTGTAAAATTGACGAGGAACGCATGAAGCATAAAGACGAAGATGAGCTTTCGTTGTTCGGCGGCGCGGAAGAACGCGTGCGCGGCGAGGGGAAGTTGGACGTGGTGCGCCTCTCCTTCGAGGGGGCGGAGACGCTGACCTGGCGGGAGCTCTTTGAGGGATTCGATTCGTTGCGGGCCATCACCTACTCCTCCGGCATCGGTTTCGCCTGTCAGTTGATTAACCTCTTCGAGGACGCCGAGGTCATCTTTGGGTGTGAAGAGGTGATGTCCTTCTCCTTGCAGGAGGTGATGGCGTATCAAAGCAAGACCTTAGAGCGGCTGAAGGAGACGGCCGGCAAGGCAAAGGTGGATTTGGTGGGCCGCATCGAGGCGGGGACGTTGCGACTCTTCGTGGCGCGCGAGGCGCTCTCGCACGAGAAACTCTATCTGCTCTCGGCGAAGGATGGACGCAAGCGCGTGGTGATGGGTTCGGCCAACCTCTCCTTCGCGGCCTTCGGCGGCATCCAGCGCGAGAACATCTGCTACGTGGACGGCGAGCGGGCTTATGACTGGTACGCCGGGGTCTATGAGCAACTGAAAGAGGCCAGCACGGACCAGATTGCGCGAGAGGCGTTGGTAATCGCGGACGCAGGGGAAAACCTCGAGGCCCTGCCCATCGCGGAGACGATTCGCGTGCGCAACGCGTTGGTCATCGAGCCCGTGACGGAGGCCAAGGACGAAGTGCGCTTCATGCTGGACGTGCGCAACCTGGCCACGAAGCTCGCGCCCTCCGTGCCGAAGCCGGACAAAAAGGGCAAGGTCATCCTCTCTCCCGAAAAGGTCAAGACGATTCGCCGGCAGGTCTCTGCCGACCTGGCCAAGGAACGGGAGGTGCGCAGCGAGTATCCCAAGCTCGAGATCTTCCAAGACGAAGGCATGGTGCGCCTGAACGATGTGACGCTCGACCTCGCGCCGCCGGAGGAGGACATCGCCCACGATGTGTCGCTCTTCCTGAAGTACATGGACGGCTACGAGAAGTTTCACGGCGACGTAGAGGGGATGCAGCGGCGCTACTTCGAGTTCGCCAACTGGTTCTTCTGCTCGCCCTTCATGGCCGTCATGCGCGACATGGCCGTGCGTCACAACCAAAACCTCCTGCCCTACCCTGTCTTTGGACTGGTCTACGGACAAAGTAAGGCCGGCAAGACGAGTTTCTTGGAGACGCTCCTCAAGATGATGATCGGGCAGAAGACCAAGCTCGCCGCACCCGAGTTCACCCGCTCGAGTATCGAGGGACTCAAGCGCACGGTCAAGGGCGCGCCCATCATCGTGGACGACCTCACCAACACACGCTTCAACCAACACGCCATCGAGACCATCAAGAACGACGACTTCGGCATCTCCGAACGTCTGGTGCACTATCCCGCCGTCGTCATCAGTGCGAACGAGGACGTGAAGGCCGTCGCGCCGGAGGTCATCCGCCGCACGGTCATCTGCCGCGTCCAAGCCGGCCTCACGAACACTGAGGTCATGCGCAGTAGCATCGTCCGCACCGTCCAACGCGAGATTGGCACCGCGCTCTACCGAGACTACCTGCGTCGTATGATGGAGGTCGTCTCGGGCTTGCTTGAAGAGATGAAGGACGATGCCTCCGAAAGCGCACCGGATATCCTCGCAGAATCCTCGCGTATCCTGGTGGACCTCTTTGCCGCTCACACCCCCACCCTGCCGGATTACGTCCGCCCCCTCACCCTCGACGACTACTTCAGCGAGAAGGTCACCGGCAGCTACGCCATCAAGACCATCCGCACCGCTTGGGAGACCAACCGCGCGGCCTTCGACGTCTCTGAGCGCTTCAACCGCCTCCAGTACAACGCCGGCGCCACCTGGGAGGCCGACCGTATTCTCAAGGAACTCCCCGAGACCCTCGAGGCGCGCAAGTCCCGCGAATTGGTCATCATGAACTTGGCCGAGGCCCGCACCTTCTTCGACCTCTCCTTCCGCAAACCGCTCCTTGACCGCCTCCTGCGGCGTTGAGTCCTGTGACCACTTCCTTAAAAAGACGCTTGACGTGGTGCGCACTCCAGGGTTTACACTAGTTCCCATCTTCAATCATTGAAAGGAATCAGCCATGCACATGGAAACTGCTTTGGTGTCAACAGCCGTCGGGGCCACGATGTGGGGGCTTTCCTCCACCTCCTTGGGTGCCGCGTTGACAAAGATCGGCAAAGAGAAGCTCCCCCTCATGGTCGGGGCGGGTGCGTTCGTCTTCGGCGCGCAGATGATGAACTGCGCCATCCCTGCCACGGGCGCGAGCGGCCACTTGGTCGGCGCCGTCTTCCTGACCGCGCTTGTCGGCCCCTGCGCGGCCTTCGTGACGATGGCCGCGATTCTGCTCATCCAGTGCCTCGGCTTCAATGACGGCGGCTTCCTGGCCTACGGCGCCAATCTCTTCAACATGGGCCTCATCGGTTGCCTGTGCGGCGCCATCGCCTTCCGCGGCGGCCAAAAGTCCCCCGCCTCGACGATGCTCCGCGCCATGGTCGCTTCGGTGGTCGCCTTGCAACTCGGCGCGCTGGCCGTCTGCGCCGAAGTCGCGCTCTCGGGCATCAGCACGCTCCACATGGGCGACTTCCTCACGGCGATGCAACCCATCCACCTGGCCATCGGCGTGGGCGAAGGCTTGCTGACCGGTCTCCTCCTGGTGGCGGCTCAGGCGCGCGTCTTCTCGTGGAAGACCCTCACTGCCTCCTTCGCCCTCTGCGCGGTCGTCTTGGTCTTTGGCCTCTCCACCTTCGCCTCCACCGCGCCCGACGGCCTGGAATGGTCCATCGAGCGCGCCACCATCCAAGAGTGACGCCGTGGACATCGCCGACCTCGGTTTCGCCCGTTTGGACCTCTCCCGCCCACGCCGCACCGGCATGGGCGAGACCATCTACTGCCCCGGCAAAACCGCCGAGCAGTTGGTCGCCATCCTACGGGCCTTCGCCGAGGCCGACCAAGCCGTCCTGGGTACGCGGTGCACACCTGAACAGGCCCGCGCCGTGACCGAGGCCGGCCTCGCGGCGGACTATGACGCCACCGGCCGCACGCTCATCTTTGGGACCACCCCTACCCCAACGCTCGGTCGCATCATCGTTCTCACCGGCGGCACCGCAGACGTCCCCGTGGCCGAGGAGGCTGCGCGGACGGCGGCCTTCTTCGGCGCTGAGGTTACCCGGTGTTACGATGTCGGCGTCGCGGGGCTCCATCGTCTGCTTGGCCGCCTCGATGAGGTGCGCGCGGCGGATGTCATCATCGCCGTGGCGGGGATGGAGGGCGCGCTCGGCAGTGTCGTGTCCGGACTTGTCGAAGCCCCCGTCATCGCCGTCCCGACCTCCGTCGGCTACGGCGCGGCCTTTGAGGGGCTCGCCCCCTTACTTTCCATGCTCAACTCGTGCGCCGAAGGCCTCGCCGTCGTGAACATCGACAACGGCTTCGGCGCGGCCGTCATGGCCTGTCGTATTCTTCGCCTCGCCAATCGAAAGACCTCCCATGCAGACCCTGCTCTACCTTGACGGTTCCTGCGGCATCAGCGGTGACATGACCGTCGCCGCTCTCCTTGACCTTGGTGCCGACCGTGCCAAACTTGATGCCGCCCTCGTGCCTCTCGCCGCCGAAGGCCTGTCCTACGAGATTTCCCGCAAGGCCTCCCACGGTCTGGCCGGTTGCGACTTCGATGTCCATCTTCCCGAGCACCATCACCACGAAGGCGAACACCACCATCACGACCATCGTCATTTGGCCGACGTGGAGCACGTCCTGGGCCATCTCCCGATGACCGACCGCGCCCGCGCCATCGCCCTGCGGACCTTCCGTATTGTCGCCGAGGCCGAAGCCAAGGCCCACGGGGTTCCCCTCGAGGAGGTCCACTTCCATGAGGTCGGCGCGCTCGATTCCATCGCGGACATCGTGGGCGCGGCCGTTCTCTTCGATGACCTCGGTGTCCAAGAGTGCGTCGTCACCCGCTTCTGCGAGGGCACCGGCACCGTTGTCTGCGCCCATGGTGAACTGCCCGTCCCTGTGCCCGCCACGCTCAACGTCGCCCAGGCTCACGCCATTCCCCTTGAGATTACCGCCGTCCGCGGCGAACGCGTCACACCCACCGGCATTGCCCTTGCCGCCGCGCTCCGCACCCGCGACACCCTCCCGGCCCCCTTCACCGTCGCCAAGGTCGGGGTCGGCCTCGGCAAACGTGACATCGGCGCGCCCAACGCCCTCCGCGCCATGCTCATCCAAGCCGATGGCCCCGCTGAACGTCTCCACGTGCTCGAGGCCAACATTGACGACTCCACCGGCGAGGTCCTTGCCGCCGCCGCGGAACATCTCCTCGCCCTCGGCGCACGCGATGTCTGCTTCATCCCCTGCACCATGAAGAAGGGACGTCCCGCCGTCATCATCCAAATCCTTGCTGACGAGTCGCTCCTCCCCACCCTCACCGAGACGCTCTTCCGCGAGACCACCACCATCGGCGTGCGTTCCTATCCCGTCACGCGCACTGTCATGGCCCGCGAGTCCGTCACGCTCCACACCGCCATCGGCGACATTGCCGCCAAACGGTGCACCCACGGCGACCTCACGCGCGTCTATCCGGAATACGAGAGTGTCCGCGCCGCCGCCCAAAGTGCCGGCGTCTCCCTCCCGGAGGCCTTCGCCATCGCCCAGTCCGCTGCACAGGCCCTCGCCGCCCAACCATGACCCCAGACCTGGCGCGCCTACTGGATTGGTTTCGCCCCCATGCCGCGGGCGGTGTCGCCCTCGCCTACTCCGGTGGTATCGACAGCGCCGTGCTCCTCGCCGCGTTGGCCACACTTCGCCATGAAAGTGACTTCCCTTGTGTCGCTCTCACCCTGAGTACGCCGCTTCAACGGTGCGCCGAAGTCGATGAAGCCCGTGTCTTGGCTGAAGGTCTTGGTGTACCTTGGCGGAAAATCGAGGCCAACCCGCTTGCAGAACCTGCCGTCGCCACCAACGCGCCCGACCGTTGCTATGCCTGTAAACGCCTCATAATGGCCCGACTCCGTGAGGTCGCGCAGGGCTTTACCCTCTTGATTGACGGCACCAATGCCGATGACCGCCGCGCCACCAACCGTCCCGGTCTTCGCGCACTCGATGAACTTGGCGTCCGTTCGCCTCTCGTCGAACTCGGTCTGACCAAAGCCACCGTCCGTGCCCTCGCCCGCGAACTTGACCTGCCCGCGCCCGACCGCCCTGCCACCCCCTGCCTCGCCACACGTTTCCCCTACGGCACACCGCTCACCGAGGCCCGCCTCCGCCGTATCGAGACCGCAGAGAATTGCCTTCGCGCGCTTCTCCCAACGATTCGCGACCTTCGCCTCCGCGACCACGGCGACCTCGCTCGCATCGAGGTCCCCGCCGCAGACTTTCCCCTTGTCCTCGACCGTCGCGAGGCCATCCTCACCGCCCTCCGTCCCCTCGGTTATCGTTTCGTCACCCTCGACCTCGCCGCCTTCCGCTCCGGCTCTTTCGATTGAGCAGCCGCCTAACGAGTGGTGGCAGGAGAACTTTTTTGGGGCAGTACCAATAGTGTCCGGGGAAGTTTTTCCGCGAAGACGATTTGGCGTGGAAACCCGGCGGGCTCCATCGCTCCCGTTGGTCACGCCGCCCTTGGGATTTCCACGCTATCGTGCCCCTAAAGGGGCGCTCAAAGGGGGATAGAAGTTTGGAAGCTTGGAGGCTTGGAAGTTAGCCGTGGAAGGATCGCGCTTTGCGCTCCCGGGCTTTTTTGGTGGGGCGTTGCCCCACACCTCGGCTATAAATGACAAGGCGCGAAACGGAGGGCGGCGGGCGCGGTCAGCGGCAAAGCCGCAGAGCGACCGATGGAGCCCGAAGCGGTTCGCGCCTCACCTCGCGTCTTTGCGGTTCCCTATTTCCCTCGACAGTATTGATTCAGTACGGGACGGGAAAAATAACTTAAAAAGTACTTGTGGTGGAGTTCGCTCCATGACTTATCCTTGTGGTGTTTTCTTCAAGGAAAGGAGTCTATCATGACCTTCAACCGGCGTTCATTCTTGGCCGCGGCGGCCTGTTCCGGTGCGGCGGTGGCTGTGGGGAAACCCGCGGTGGCGCCCATTGTGGCAACGGCCCGTCCGGTGGGCACGCCCCCTGCGGGCTCACGCGTGTTGATGCCGCACCGACGCGTCATCGGTCGCGGTGAGGCCGCGATGGAGGTCTCCTCCATTGGCTTTGGTTGCATGGGAATGAGCTTCCTGCGCGGAACGCACCCGGACCGCAAGACGTGCATTGAGCTCATCCGCCACGCAGTGGAGCAGGGCGTGACCCTCTTCGACACGGCAGAGGCTTACGGTCCTTTTGAGAACGAGGAAATCGTGGGCGAGGCGTTGCGTCCCTTCCACGGCGAAATCCCGCTCACCACAAAGATTGGCTTCACCTACGAAGGTGCGCGTTACACGGGTGTCAGCAGCGACCCCAAAGTGCTCCGTGCGGCGTTGGAGAACGCGTTGCGACGTTTCCACACCGACTGCATGGACTTGGTCTACATCCACCGACGTGACCTCACCCGCCCCATCGAGGAAGTGGCCGAGACCATGTTGGGCTTCAAGAAAGAAGGCAAACTGCGCCGTTGGGGTCTCAGCGAAGTCAGCGGCGGCACCCTCCGCCGCGCCAACGCAGTCTTCCCCGTGACGGCATTGCAGAGCGAATACAGCCTGACGTGGCGCGAGCCGGAGACCAACGGCGTCTTCGCGGCGTGCGCAGACCTAGGCGTGGGCCTCGTCAACTTCGGACCGATTGCCAAGGGCTTCCTGGGCGGTTTCGTGAACGAGTGCACCATCTACGTGGACACGCCCGTGGACAACCGCAAGACCTTCCCGCGCTATACGCCCGAAAATATCCGCAAGGCGTTGCCGTTGCTGGCCGCGCTCGAGGAGTTTGGCAAGTCGCGCGGCGTGACGGTGCCGCAGTTGGCGCTGGCCTGGTGCCTGGCCAAAGCGCCGTGGATTGTCCCCATCCCGGGAACTTGCCGCCTGGCGCACCTGGAGGAAGACCTGCGCGCGGCCTCGATTGCGCTCTCGGCGGACGAAGTCGCGGCCTTGGACGCCCTGACGCTGGCACACCCCGTGGCTGGTGACCGCTATCCGCCCTCCGAGGACGCGCGTGTCGACCGCGAACCATAACCGGCAGAAACGCAAGGGATGAGCACGGTAGTGAGGTGCAAACGCGCCGAACGGTGAAGTGCCCAGACCCTTGCGTTCTTTTTGTGTTTTCGTGGAGACCTTTCGTAGGAAGCGGTTTTATGCAATAATAAAGGCAACGAAAGGAGACAGGGCATGACCATCCATGAAGTCGCTGAGCGGACGGGGCTGACCCCGGACACATTGCGTTGGTATGAGAAGATTGGGTTGTTGGCACCCGTGCGCAAAACAGGCGGCAAGCGCAACTATTCTGAACGCGAGGTACGCTGGATTGGCTACATCAAGTGCATGCGTCGTGCCGCGCTCCCGGTCGATGCCATCCTGGAATATATCCGCATCTACCGCAAGAACGCGCCGGATTCCAAGGCCAAGCGCCGCGCCATCCTAGTGGAACAGTATGAACTGCTGAAGAAGGACCTGGAGGAACGCCAACAGGCCCTCGAGTATCTGCGTCTGAAGATTGATTGGTTCGATGGCCGCGTGGCCGACCTGGAGGCCGCATTAAAGAACGTCGCCTCGGACACCCTCCTCTCCGGCGACCCCGAGCTGGCCGACGAGTCCCACGCCCGCGCCTCCGGCATCGCCCCCGCCATCCGCCACCCCAACGAAAAGCGCTGAGTGCTTTTGGGTGGAAATGTTGGGGACACAGAGCGAAACAAGAAGAAGGAACCGCAGATGTTCCGTCGCTTCGCTAGGAAGACCTTACGGTATCTCACAGATTTGGGCCGATTTGGGGTCGGCTACCGCCGACAGGACTGCCAGATTATTGGAAACGCATTAAGGTTACAACGAAAGAATAGAGGGATGGGCTTTGGCCCGTCCCTCTTCAAATGCGGCTCAGAGGCCGAGGGCGGTGCACTCGGCGGGGGTGAGGAGGGGGAGGACGGAGCCGACGCCGAGGCGGGCGCAGCCTTGGGCCAGGTAGGCTTCGGCGTCTTCGCGGGTGCGGATGCCACCGGAGGCTTTGACCCGGATGCGGCCCTGGGCGGCATCGAGAAGAATCTGCGCGGACTCGTGGGTGGCGCCGCCCTGCGGGGCGAAGCCGGTGGAGGTTTTGACAAAGGCGGCCCCGGCTTCGATGGCGCAGTCCACGCCCAGACGCATTTCGGTCTCGGTCAGCAGCGCGGTCTCAAGGATGACCTTCACATGGAAGGGACGCACGGCGTCGACCACGGCGCGGATGTCCCGCACCACGGCCTCCGCGTCGCCATCTTTGAGCGCGGCAACGTTGACAACCATGTCAATCTCCTCCGCGCCCTCGGCAACGGCGAGCTGGGCCTCAAGGGCCTTGACGGTGGGGTGGACGTTGCCGTGGGGGAAGCCGACGACGGCGGCCACGGCGGTGGCGCTTCCCTCCAGCAAACGCGCGGCCAAGGGCACATCCACGCTCTTCACGCAGAGGCACCCCACCCCGGCGGTACGGCACAGCGTGGCGGCCTGGACGAGGCTCTCGTGGCCGAGTTCGGGTTTGAGGATAGCGTAATCGAGGGTCTTGAGGAAGGCGGCGGTTTCCATGTCAGTCCTTATGGAGCGTGGGTTGGAGACGAAGGGTGAGGACGTGCGCCTCGCCGGGAGCCAGGGTGATTTGCCCGCCCACATGATGGGGATTCGCGGGTTCCACGCAGACGAAGTGGCGCGGCCCCTCCAAGGGCACATCGCCCAGGCCGCAATCCAACGCGGGGTGCCACACCACAACAGCCGAGGCATCGTCCGCCGCGAGGGCAAGGTCGCGTCCCATCACGGGGTCGCGCAGGAGAGCGACGACATCGGTCTGCGGATAGACGACGTCATGCGTGGCATCGTCGACAAAGCGGAGCGGGCCCTCCTGCCCCGCGCCAACGAGCGTAACCTCGCGGGCATCGCCGACGCGCAGATAGGTGTGCAGGGCCTCGCCGAAGGTGAAGGGCGCATCGTCCAGATTGCGCGTCTGGAGGTCGACGGTGAGGGTTTCCTCAAGCGTGACAGTGAGGGTGAGCTGATAGCGGTAGGGCCACGCGGGGTCTGTGGCGTCGGCCTCCGTGAGAATCAGCGTGAGCTCGGTGCGTTGGGCGTCAACCTCAGACCTGGACACGCGCCACAGCGCGCGTCGGGCGAACCCGTGTGAAGGCGTGCCCGCGGGCATCCCCTCAGGTGCCTTGCCGAACCACGGCCAACAGACAGGGATACCGCCGCGGATGGCCTTGCCATGGGTAAACTCGGCCAAAGGACTCAACCACAGGGCGTCCTGAAACCCCGGCGCGCGGTAACTCAACACCTGCCCGCCGTAGAGCGAGACTTCGCAGGAGCCGCGCGGACCGACCAAAACCGCCAAGGGGTCGCCACCGGGGCCTTCGCGGAAGGCGATGCGCCCGGGCACGCCGAAACGACGGTTCAAGAAAAGGAGTTCTTCCATGGCAATCAATAAAGCTTTTCGAAGGCGCCCTTGTCGACGCGTTTGAGTTTGTGGAAGCCCGCGGCCTTGGCGCGGTCGTCGAGCTTGGATTTGCTGCGTCCGAGGGCCGGCGCGGCGATGAGCTTTACGAGGGGGGCCCCGCACGCAGGGCAGTTGGTCAGCGGCGGGTCGTCCAGGCGGCGCATGGCCTCAAAGGGCTCACGGCACTTATCGCACCCCTGCGCGGGGTCCTTGGCTTGGTAATCATACATCGGCATCACGGTTCCTCCGGCAGAGCCTTGACGGCCTTGGCGACCGCCTCGGCCACGCGGTCGACCAGAAGGCTAGGCTCCATGGGCGAAGTCTGCGGGTTGGCGTCGTCCAACCGCGCCTCGATGTCCACGGAGACCTCCACCGGTTCGGTGAGCAGGATGTCGCCGCTGACGTAGTCCGAGACCACGACCGCCAGATTGATCGTGGCGCGGCCCCGAACCTCCAACGGCAAGGTGATGGATGGCGCGGGCGGCTGAAGCGTCTCGGAATAGTCCAAGACCCGCACGGCGATGGCGCGGGGTGGAATGGCGGCCTTTGCGGCGGTACGCTGAAGGTCGTCCAAGGGACCCCGCAGGATAACCGGCACCCCGGCCTCGCGGAAGGCCGGCAAGAGGGCGCCCCGCAGGATGGCGCAGTTGTTTTGCATCGTTGCACCGGCGATGACCTCCGGACCAATGAGCATCAACTTAAGGTCAATGGGCTGCCGCGTCACCATCGCCGACCACTGCACGGAAGGCTGAAGCCCCGGCAACAAACCAGGCGCCGCAGGCGCAATCGACTCCGCGCGCAGGGTGCACACGGCGGCCTCCGGCTTTCCGGCCTCCCAGAGCACCGGGCCAATGGCATAGCGCGGCGCTTCCGCGGCCCCCGCCGCCACGCCAACGCAACACAACAACAAAGCAAGCAAACGTTTCATGGCGCTATTATAACACAGTGGGGTGGCTTTGCCACCCCGGAGAACGGGAAACAGAGAACAGAGAACGGAGAACAGAGAACAGAACGCCCCTGCGGGGCGACAGGCGAGGCTCCGGGAAGAAGCCAAGCTCCACGTTTCTAAGCTTTCAACCTCCCATTAACTGCCAATAGTATCCGGAGAAATCGAAGCCTCCTTTTCCGCGAGAACGCCAGTGCGCGCGAAGCCTGATGGGCTAACGCCGGTCGCTTTGCGGGCTAAACGCCCGCTGATCGCTCCCTCCCGCCCATCGTCTTCGCGCTTGGGCCGTCTTAAGAAAACCTTTCCTGCAAGATTCGCGTCTTTGCGGAAAACTTCCCCGGACAGTATTGGGACATGGCTAAGTTTTGGCGAAAACAGGGCAGGTGTGGTAGAATAAGCGGCACTATGAAGACGGAATTTCCCATCGCATTGAAGCGACCTTTGGTTGTGTTTGACATCGAGGCCACGGGCTTGTCGCCCAGGGCGGATCGCATTTTGGAGTTGGCGGCGTTGCGGCTGAACCCGGACGGAACGCGTGACGACCGCGTGTGGCTGTTGAACCCGGAGATGAAGATCCCGGTGGAATCGATTGCCATCCATGGCATTACGGACGCGGAGGTGGCGGACTGCCCCACCTTTGCGGACAAAGCGCTGGAGATTTACTCCTTCTTTGAAGGGTGCGACCTGGGCGGTTTCGCGGTGGGTTACTTCGACGCGCAGATCCTGAACGAGGAATTCCTGCGTTGCGGCATCAAGACCTTCCACCCGGAAGCCCGCGCGATGGTCGACGCGCAGAAGATTTACCACAAGCGCGAGCCGCGCGACTTGACGGCGGCGCTGAAGTTCTATTGCGGCAGGGATTTGGGCGACGCGGCACACGGCGCGTTGGCGGATGCCGAGGCGACGTTGGAAGTGTTGGCCGGCGAGATGGAACGCTATCCCGACCTGCCGCGTGACGTGGACGCGCTGGACAAGCTGTTCAACCCCGTTGACCCGCTGAACGTGGACCGCATGGGCAAATGGCGCTGGGTGAACGGCGAAGTGACGGTGAACTTCGGCAAGAAGAAGGGCACCAAACTGAGCGACCTGATGGCAGATCGGTTGGACGGCCATTCCTTCTTGAAGTGGATCGCGCGCAGCGACATGCCGGAAGACACGCGGGCGGTGGCGGAGAACGCGTTGCGCGGGTATCTGCCGACGCTCGGTGGCGGCACGAAGCAAGCATAAGGAGGCGGACGATGCGGGACGTCACGGAGTTCATGCGGCAATTCAAGGAAACGGGTGCGTATCGCACGCCGCCGGAACGGCTCGGGAAGCCGCATCGAAACGGGCTGCTGACGTCGCTGACCTTCAACACGCGGGCGTTGCTCGGATCGATGATTCGCGGAAGCTGGCTGGCCGGCCGAGGTATCTTCACGGACGAGCGGTGGATGGAGTGCGGGTTTCACCTCTTCTGGGAGACGGAACGGTTGGGGACGGAGGTCATTCTGGAGGGCTTTGACCACCTGAAAGGCGTGGGCCCGGTGGTGATTGTCTCCAACCACATGAGCCTGTATGAGACCTTTGCCTTTCCGCCGTTGATGCTGGCCTTTGTGGACGATGTGGCCATCGTGCTGAAGGAGTCTCTGCTTAAGATTCCGTTCCTGGGGAGGACCTTCGGCACGCGCAAGACCATCCCGGTGGGCCGGGCCGATCCGCGGCAGGACCTCAAGACGGTGTTGGAGCTCGGGGAAAAGTTTATCCTAGAGAAGCAATCCTCGGTGTTGCTTTATCCGCAGGGGACGCGCCAGCCCTTCTTCGACTGCCACCATTTCAACACGCTTGGGGTGAAGTTGGCGCAGAATGCGGGCGTGCCGGTGGTGCCGGTGGCCGGGCAGACGACCTTCCTGGGCATGGGCAAGTACACCAAGGACTTTGGGCCGGTGGACACCTCCGTGCCGGTGCGTTTCGCATGTGGACCGGTCCTGCCGGTGACACGCACGACGGCTAAAGCCGTGCAGACACAGTGCGTCGACTTCATTGCCTCCAAACTGGAGGAATGGGGCAAACTGGAGGTGCGCCGGTGAAGCGGATTTTAACGGCTCTGTTCTGCGCATTCTGCCTGGCGATGCCGGCGGCGGCGCAGTTTTCCCTCACGGAGTGTTTCCGCGCGGAGACCATCAAGAACGACCGCGGGGAGACCCTGCCGGTACGCGTCTGGCGGAAGTATGACAAGGCCGATTTGCCGGTGCCGGTGGTGGTGATGCTCCACGGGAGCGGCCAGTGCGGCACAGACAACATCAACCAGCTCGGAGCCTTCGGCGCGCTCCACCACGAAATCCTCACGAACACGGATCTGCCGCCCGCGCTGTGGGCCATCCCGCAATGCTCGCAGTTGAATCCCTGGATTCGGTCGATCGCCTTTGAGGAGACGTATCGTCAGCCGCGTTACCCCGCGCCATCGTTGCGCTTGGTGAAGGAATGGTTGGATGACCTGATTGAGCAGGGCATCGCAGACCCCGAGCGGATTTACATCGGCGGATACTCGCTGGGTGGATTCGGCACCTGGGATGCCATCCAGCGTTGGCCGAACTACTTTGCGGGGGCGCTCCCCATTTGTGGAGGCGGCTCCGTGCAGGAAGATCCGGTGAAACACGCGGCCACGACCTCCATCTGGGTCTTTCACGGTTCCGCGGACGGCGCAGTGCCGGTGGCCTGTTCGCGGCGGATGGTCGCGGCCCTGACGAAAATGGGCATGACGCCGTTCTACACGGAGTATAACGGCGAGGGTCATGAGGTCTGGGGGCACGTTTTCCGAGACTCCGCGGTGTGGAGGTGGCTCTTCCGTCAGCGGCGCGGGAAGCCCATGGCCGCGACCCCGGACTCCGAGGACGATGGCTTCATGGACGCTTTTCTGCAACAACTCAAAGCTTACGTGACGCCGAGCTGAGGCGTACGCGGCAGTTATCTCAAAGAAGAGGTTTCGAAATGGTCAAAATCAAGATTGTCGGTGCCACCGGTTATGGCGGGATTGGACTGATTGAGCTTCTGTTGGGTCACCCGGAAGCACAGATTGTCGCACTTGTGGCACGCGAGGACGTGGGCAAACGTATCTCGGACATCTACCCGCACCTCGATGGCTTCTGCGACCTGCCCATCCTGGATGCGGCCGACCCGCGTGCGGCCGATGCAGAGGCGGACATTGTGGTCTTCTCGACGCCCGACCGCGTGGGCATGTTCGAGGCCGGGAAGGTGTTGGCGCAGGGCGCGAAAGCGTTGGACTTCTCCGGTGACTTCCGCTTCACCACGCCCGAGGCTTACGCCGATTACGCCACGCGCCACGGCAAGGACCCGCAGCATGCCGCGCCCGAGCTCCTGGGCAAGAACGCCTATGGCCTTGCCGAACTCCACCGCGAGGAAATCAAGCAGGCGCCCGTCGTCGGCAACCCCGGATGCTTCGCCTGCAGTTGCATCCTGGGTCTGGCGCCGGCCGCGAAGGCGCGTCTCTTCGACCCCATGAGCGTCATCTGCGACTGTAAGACGGGCGTCTCCGGCGCAGGCAAGAAGCTGGCCGCTACCCACCACTTCCCGTCGCGCTACGAGAACATGAACGCCTACAAGCTGGCAGGACACCAGCACGTCTGCGAGGTTGAGCGTGAGCTCGGCCTGCAGTATGGCAAAGAGGTGCGCCTGACCTTCACGGCCCAGGTGGTGCCGCTCTGCCGCGGCATCATGAGCACGCTTTACGCCCAGCTCCTGCAGCCGATCACCGAGGCCGACGCCGTCGCGCTTTATAAAGAATTCTACAAGGATTCGCCCTTTGTGCGGGTCTATGGTTCCACCGCGCCCATCGGGACGAACTGCGTCTCGCGCACGAACTTCTGCGACCTGGTGGTCAGCGTGGACGCCCGTACCGGCCGCCTGCGTGTGGTCTCTTACATCGACAACTTGATGAAGGGCCAGGCCGGCTCCGCGCTCCAGAACATCAACCTGATGGCCGGCTTGCCCGAGACGCTCGGCTTGATGCGTTCCGGCATGTACCCCTGAGGAGACCCCCGTGAAGAAACCCGCACCGAAAGCCTCCCCCACCCCGAAGGCCAAGCCCGCCGCCAAACACGCCGGGCTTGGGCGCGGGTTGGACGCCCTTATCGCCCACCCCGAGCCCGTTGCCAAGGGAACGGTCCGTCCGCCCATCGCGGCCATCGCCAAACCCGCCGCGCCGGCCAACGAACGTCTCGCGGGGAGCGTCCTCACCGTCCCCGTCACGGAGATTGTCCGTTCGCCCTGGCAACCGCGTCAATCCTTCGATGAGAACGCGTTGCGCGAGCTCGCCGACTCCATCAAGGCAAACGGCATCATCCAGCCGCTCGTCTGCCGCAAGTTGAGCGATGGTCGCTTCGAGCTCATCGGCGGTGAACGCCGCCTCCGCGCCGCAGGTCTCGCCGGCCTTACGCACGTCCCCGTCATCCTGGTGGAGGCCGAGGACCGCAAGGCCGCTGAGCTCGCCATCGTTGAGAACATCCAGCGCGCCGACCTCAACGCCATCGAAGAGGCCGAGGGATACCGCACGCTCGCGGACCGTTTCGGACTGACTCAAGGCGAGGTGGCCGAGCGCGTGGGCAAGGCCCGCCCCACCATCGTCAACGCCCTCCGCCTGCTCGACCTGCCGGACGAGACGAAGGCCATGGTCGCCGATTGGCGCCTCTCCCCCGGTCACGCGAAGGTCCTCCTGGCCCTCGCCCGCACCGAAGACCGTATCCGTCTGGGCCGCCGCGCCGTCTCCGAAAACATGACGGTTCGCGCCCTCGAGCGCGCCGTGGCCCAGCTCGCTTCGCCCGTCACGCCCAACCGAGCACCCAAGAACGACCTGCCGGCGGCCTACCTGCGCGACCTCACCGACCGTCTTCACGGACATTTCGGGACCGCCGTGCGTGTCACCCCGGGACGGACGTTGCCCAACGGGCGCCATGCCAAGGGCACGATTGAGGTCGACTTCTACGACAATGCCGACCTCGATCGCATCCTCGATATCCTCGGTGTGAGGATGGATTGACGTGGGACGCCGCGGCCTTCTTTGTGCCTGTATCACTCTAACGGCCCTCGCTCTTGGCGTAGGGTGCGATGATGGAACACCCATCGAACAAGAGCGGGCACTTGGCGAGGCCGCACTCGCCCATGCCGTAGCCCTTTGTGAGGAGCGCCCTTCCCGTCTGGCCGGGCGCGACTCGCGGGCCGCCGCAGACTGGATTGCCGCGCGTCTGCCGCAGGAGGGCACCCGCGTGGATGCCTTCGAGACGCCTATCGGGACGCTTGCGAACGTGTGGCATTGCCGCGTGGAGCGTCCCGTGGCCGTCCTGGTCTCGCACTTCGACACCAAGGCCGGCATCCCCGGTTTTGTCGGCGCCAATGACGGCGCCTCCACCACGGGGTTGCTTATCGCCCTCGCCAACGAGGGCAAGCTCCCTGTGGCCTATCTCTTCACCGATGGCGAAGAATGCCGCGTGGCCTATTCCAACACGGATGGCCTGACCGGAGCTTGGCACGCGGCCCGATCCGGGCAAATCGACAAGCGGACGCCCATCATTGTTCTGGACATGCTTGGCGACGCCGGGTTCAATCCTTCCCTCGCCGGAAACGGTTCCGCCTGGCTCAACGCCTTGGCACGCCGTGCCGCGCAGGAGACCGGCGTGCGGGTTGAAGACGCCGGAGCCATCATCGATGACCACCTCCCCTTTGTGGCGGCGGGGTATCACGCTATCGACCTTATCGACTTTGACTATGGTCCGGGCAATGCTTGGTGGCACACCGCCGAGGACACCCCCGACAAGCTCAGCGCCGACTCCCTGGCCCAAACCGCGGCCTTTGTGCGGCGCCTCATCGCCATCTTGGAGCAAAAACACCCATGATTACCGTCATCCTCAATGTCATCGTGGCCATTGTCGCGGCTCTGGTGCTCACGTTCACCGGGCTCTCTGCGTGGTACTGGTCCATCCTCTGGGCCGTGCTCATCCTTGTGGCCGGTCAGTTGGCCATCGGCTGGGTCCTTCGCCGCCGCTTGAGCACCGTCAACGAGCGTGTCCAAGCCGTCATGGTCGCGGCACAGGCCAAGATGCAAGCTAAGGTTCAACGGTGGCGAACCAAGCAGATGTCCAACCAGAAGGCTGCCGAGGCCGAGCTCGCCAAAGACCGCGATGCCATGATTGCGGAGGTGCAGGCCATCCTCCATCCCCTCGAGCGCTATCGTCTGTGGATTCCTCTCCTGGGTCGCCAACTCGCCACCATGGAGCTTCAGTTCGCTTGGCAGAAGAAGGATTGGAAGCGCGTGGACACCCTGTTGCCTCGCGCCCTCCTCGTTGAGCCTATCCTAGTCTGCATGAAACTCGCCCGCCTCTGGCAACAGGAAGCCTCGACAGAGGAGCTGCGTAAAGTTTACCGCAAGGCCACCCGCCGTGCACGTTACGGTTCCACCGCCCTCATCTATGCCACCTTTTCCTGGATGCTCGTGAAGCGCGGTGAGATTGACGAGGCCTTCAAAGTCCTCGTTGAGGCCGACAAGCACAACGAAAACGCCACGCTGAAAGCCAATCGTGACCATCTGGCCAACAATCGCCTGGCGCACTTCAGCAACACCGGCTTCGGCGAGGAGTGGTACGCCCTCTACCTTGAAGAGCCCAAAATTCGCGCCCAGCGGATGCGTCACCCGGGCCGCTACTTCCAATAAGCCATGGACGACGCGGACGCTCAGGATGTCTCTCCCGCACAAATCCCGGAGCAACCGCGCCGGGATACACTTCCGCTTCTGCTTGTTCTCTTTCCCTTGGCCGTCGCCCTTGCGCGTACGCCCTTGGTCGTGGGAATGGTCTTTGCGGCCTTCTGCTTCCTTTCTTGGCAATTCCGTTGCCACAAGGCTTTCCTCCTCACCCTCGGCATTGCCTTTGCGCTGAGTCTCCTTCTCTTCACCGGCGCCACCATCCATTACGACGTCGACAACTACCTCGGCCCGCAAATCCGCCTCTTCTCCCTCCCCTTCGGTGTCCAGCCAGATGGCTTCTATAGCGAGCCGCACTGCCGATTACCGCAAGGTTTGGCTTGGTACGGCGCCGCGCTCTTTCGCCTGACCGGGAGCATCGACCTAGGACAATCAGCCTTCTTCCTCTTCTTCGTCGCCGCGTGGCGTACCCTTCGCGTCGACCTCACGCGCCTGCAAGCCGCGCTCCTGCTCATCGCCCCGTCCGCCCTACCAAGCGTATTCAACCTTATGCCAGACGGGTGCGTCTATCTTCTGCTTATCCTTGCACTTTTCGCTCTCCGCCGCGGGGACTTCTGGCTTCCCCTGACCGCCGCCGCCCTCGCAAGCGTTCTCAAAGTCTCCGCGTGGGTGCCCACGGCCCTCATCGCCCTCCTACTACTCTGGCGTTTCCCCCGCCGTTTCTGGCAAATCGGCCTAGTCGCCCTCGCCACCCTCCTCCTTGTCTTCCCCACGCTCCACTTGCTCTATACCGGCGGCCTCAACACGATTTCGAGTGACTTCTCCAGCGTAGCGAACGACGACGCCCGAACAATGGGGTGGTTCGCCCGTATACTCTACGTCCACGTCGGCCATTGGACGACCTCCCTTCACCCGCACCTTGGCCCGCATCTGCTAGGGGTCGATGGGCTGAGTTCCGATGCCTTGGGGCCTATTTTCCGGTTGGTCACCTGGGCTTCGCTTGCGATTCTCGTCTTCTGTCGCAAACGTCTCGCCGGTTGGTGGAGCACCTTGGCCCTAGCTTGGCTCAGCGTCCTTATCATCCCCACCGTCTACGTGGGCTACGCTCGCTACGTCCCCCTCCTTTGGGTCGCCGGCATGCTTCCGCTGGTCTTACGTTTCCCAAAAGTCGCCATCCTGCCCACCATCGCGCTCTTGGGTATTCCCCTGGCGATGCTCGGCTGGCGCTTGGCGCTCTCCACCGAGGCGGTGATGGTCGCCAACCATGCCACCGCCGTACAATCCAACTACTGGAACGTTCGTGAGACATTCCGCCATATTCCCTTAACCCAGGAGCAACAACCCCTCTGGAGCGGCTCCTTGCTCTACTCCTATTCCATGCCCGAAGGCATCTTCCCACCCATGCCGCGCCGTCCTTACGAAGGACTCCGCAAGACGCCCATGACGGTCAAGGCCGCGGGCGTGCGCGAGTATGCCTTGCGCGAATGGTTGCCCTGGATGCTCACCCATCCGCACACCTATCTGTTGGAAATCGCCCGCTTCCGCTGGCGCAATTTTGTCACCCTCCTGCGAGGATCGCACGATGGACTTCCGCCCCCTGCACGCCAATGAACTCCCCGCGCTCCGCCACTACGTGGAGCGCAACCCCTTCCGCATGGCCGACAACTCCCTCGGCTTCCTCTTGATGTGGCGCCCCTATGCCCACACTGCACACGCGGAGACCGAAGGATGCCTCATCCTCCGCACAGCCTACGGCGGCAAAATCCGCTTCGCCTACCCCATCCACCCCGACGCAGACCAAGAGTCCGAGCTCCGCGCCCTCGCCGCCGTCGAGGCTTGGTGTGTTTCCGAGGGCATCCCCCTCGTACTGGGCACCGTCCCCACCGAGCGCCTTCCCCCCCTCATGCGCCGCTACGGCCGTGACATGTCCATCTCCAATCCCCGCACCTGGCGCGATTACCTCTACAACCTCTCTGACTTCGTCGACTACCCCGGGCGCCGTTTCGCCGGCCAGCGCAATCACGTCTCCAAGTTCCGCCGCGCCTACCCGCAAGCCGTCTATCGCGCGATGACCGCCGCTGATGTCCCCGCCGTCAATGACTTCCTCCGCGAATACGCCGCACGCCAATACGCCAAGAACTCCTTCCTGGCCAAAGAGGAGCTCCACGCCACCGAGACCCTTCTCTCCATGTTTGACGACCTCTCCCAAGTCGGCGGACTGATGGAGGTCGATGGTAAAATCGCCGCCATCACCATCGGCGAAGTCATTGGCGACACCCTCATCGTCCACGTCGAAAAGGCTCTTGTCGGCTACGAAGGCATCTACCCCGCCATCGCCCAAGCCTTCGCCACCTCCATGCAGCGCCCCGGCCTCGACTACATCAACCGCGAGGACGACGCCGGCGATTGCGGCCTGCGCAAATCCAAACTCCAATACAACCCCATCCGCCTCGTCGACAAATACGCCGTCACCCCCCGTCGCGTCATCGAGGAACTCGAGGCCCCGCCCGAACTCCTCACCGAACGCCTCCTCATCAAGCCCATCCCCGATGCCGACGTCCATCCCTACGGACGTCTCGCCCGTGACCTCGAGCGCAACCGTCACTGGGGCTGGAATTGGCGCACGGCTTGGACCGGCGAGGGCGATCCCCGCGATGCCTGGTTCCTCGAAATCGCCCGTACCGACTTCGCCAAGCGCATCGAGCTCGACCTTGGGCTCTACCTCGGCGACGAACTCGTCGGCGAATGTGTCTTCCACAACTTCACCTACGACAACACCGTCGAGCTCGGCGTCCGCCTCCTCCCCGAACACGAGCACAACGGCTACGCCACCGAGGCCATGCGCGCCATGGCCGACTACGCCCTCTGCTACTGGGGCCTCGAAAGGGTCGTCGCCAAATGTTACCGCGACAACCTCCCCTCCAAGAAGATGCTCGTCGCCTCAGGCCTCCGCCCCGACCACGAAGACGATTCCTTCTTCTACTTCTCCCGCACCGCCAAGAATTGATCCATACTCCACCCGTTGAGTGCCCCATCGGTGGCGCGATAGCGTAGAAATCCCAAGGGCGGCGCGACCGAAAGGAGCGATGGAGCCCACCGGGTTTCCACGCAAAACCGTCTTCACGGTAAAACTTTCCCCGAACAGAAGTGGCATGAAACCATGTGCGCTGTCCCCATCGATATTTTTGTTATTTTTTGCTTCCATTCGCGCGCGAAAAGCCGTATACTATAGTCAAGAAGGAGCAAGACAATGGCTGAGAAACCCTTTATTGCCGCGCGTCTGCGCAACCCCGCCGAAGAGGCTGCCGCCAAGCCCGTGAAGGCCAAATCCAAGACCGATTGGATTGGTGGCGTTGTGGCCATCCTCTCGTTCATCGTGGCCGCCGTCACAACCTTCCTGCTCTACACGGAGTGGGATCAGTTGAGCCAGTATATCGGTCGTGGGCTCGGCGCTTGAGTGCCGACCGTTTCCAAGTGTCTCCTGCCACGTGGGGGCTTTGCGGCCTCTGCGTGGGTGTTTTCTTGATTGGCCTTGCCGCTCAATTTGTGCCGCCCCTGCATCGCATGGGCGGCGATTTTGTTTGGGGGCAAGCGCTGAATACCCTGTTCGCCTTGCGCCCGGAGAGCGTGGGCCTGGGTGCGGTGTGGCAGGCGCTGACGTACGCGTTGCTTCACGGCACTGGCATCCACTTACTTATCAATGTCGTGGGTTTGGCCATCACCGGCGCAACGTTGGAGCGTTTGCTTGGCGGGTGGCGTACGCTCACGCTCTTTGCGTTGGGTGCGGCGGCAGGTGCGTGTGGGTTTTTGGGAAGCCTGTTGCTTGATCCACGTTTGCCAGACTTTGGCACCTGCGTGGGTGCCTCGGCAATCTTGACGGCGTGCATCGGCGCTGCAACGACCTTGGCCTGGCGTGAAAAGGTCACCCTGTGGGTGGCCGTCTTCCCCATCCGACTCCGCGCAGGCTGGCTCTTCCCGCTCTTTTTACTCTTCTCGCTTAGCGAAATGTTTCTCTGGCCGACCGTCACCGCCTATGGCGCCCATCTTGGCGGTTGGGTAATCGGCCTGTTGCTTGGCGTCGCATGGCGCAATCAGGTCCAAAGCGAGACCTGAGTGACCGAGCCCAACACAAACCCAAAGCTCTCGAAGGGTGCTTGACGCAAGAAAGAGAGCCTTGGCAGTCCTGTGTGCGCTAGCACGCCCATAAATCTGCTCAAAATCTGTGTTCCCGAAGGTCTTCCTAGCGAAGCAACGGAACAATCTGCGGGTTCTCTTGCGTCGTTCAGTCCCCTGAGTCACCCTTTCCCCCAGGTACTATTGTTCCCCGGCAGATTGCAATGCAAGGGGACGGGAATTATGGCATAATAGAGATGCTATGAAAGGGAATGAAAACGCGAAACGATTAGGCGGCGTACGAAGGGAGGTCTCCGTCTCGGCGTGTGACACGGAGGCTTTGGTGCGCGTCTCCGCTCAATTCGCCGATTTGGGGTTGGAGTTCGTGCGTCAGCCGACTCCGACCGCCACGCAAGTGGCGCTGGACAAAGCGGACTGGACCGCTGTCGGCACGGCCATGGGCCGCGTCTATCAAGCCTTGTGTGATCAAGACAACGAAGGAGTCCTGACGGCGTTGCATACGATTGACACCATCTTGACCAAACATGGCGTCTTGGTGCCGCAGCCCATTCTGCGCCACCCACCGGAAGGAGCGCAGACGCATGGCGAGTGACAATGCCAAGACGGCCCTACTTTGCGCCTATACGTTGGCCTGCGCCAAGCAGTACGCCAAGGCCGAAGGCTTGATTCTCTCGGACACCGAACTTGCCAAGACGCCGGAGGCCATGGATCTTTTGGCGCGCATCCGTGTGGAGCAGGGTGACCTCGCCGAAGCGCGTCGCCTCTGGCAAGAAATTCAGTCCTTGCACCCGGAGCATCGTCCTTCACAACTCGCGCTCCGTAATTTGGACAAACCTCCTCGTAAGCGGCGTAATCGCACCTGGGCCATCATCGTCGGTGTGGCGGTTCTCCTGGTTGGGTTTTTGCTGGGTGCCTTTTTCATGCATCGGGAGCCAGACCGCATTGCGACCTTCGACTGGTCCACCCTGCCTAATAAGCAGGCCTTGCAGCAACTGGAGCAATACCGCGGAAAGGCCGTGCGCATCACACTGGGCTCGGAATACTTGTCCGATCCCAAACGGTCGGCGCATCGCGCCGTGCTCACGGATATGGTCTCGCAAGCGTTGGGCGTCAAACCGGAATGTGTCTTTCTTGCGCAGGCGCCTGAGGGATTGCCGGCCGGTGCCATTCGTGTGGAGCTCTATCGCAGATGACGGTGTCGCGACCCAAGATTGGTTTGGCGTTGGGCAGCGGCGGCGCACGTGGCTGGGCGCATATCGGTGTGCTCAGAGCCTTGCGCGAATTGGGCATTTGGCCTGACATCATCACGGGATCGAGCATCGGTGCAATGGTGGGGGCATTCGTAGCTGCGGATGCCTTCGACAGGCTCGAAAAAGAGCTCGCGACAATGACACGGGCACGGATGGCACGCTTCTTCATTGAGGCTCACCTGCCACGCCGAGGCCTCTTCTCCGGGCAGGCTGTGACACAGTGGTTGGAGCGGCCAGACCTGTTGGGCGTCGTAGACTTCGAACAACTCTCCAAACCATTCGCCGTGGTGGCTACCGACTTGCGCTCCGGTCATCCCGTTGTCTTACGCAAAGGCAACGTTGCCCACGCCATTCGTGCCTCCATCTCCATCCCGGGACTCTTTGACCCCGTTCCGCACAAAGACGCTGTCTTGATTGATGGCGGTTTCAGCGACCCGGTTCCGGTCGCCGCAGCTCGGGCACTTGGCGCCGACTTCGTTATCGGGGTGGACATCAACGGTGACCCCGAAGACGCCCCCGTCGTCCGTTCGCCTTCCCTCATCGCGACCTTGCTTCAGACCTCCCGCCTCATGGAGCGTACCATCGGAAGACTCACCTTGGCCCAGGCCCCTGCCGATTGCCTCCTCCGTCCCAAGACTGGAGACATTCAAACGCTCAACTTTGCCGGAGGCCGAGACCTCATTGCCGCCGGAGAAGCTGTCGTATATGCGGCGAAAACCTCCCTTCAAAAGGCTCTAAACCATGTTCTCCATTCATGACTACCTCCTTCGCCGACGCGCACGCAAGGCCATGAAGGCCATGCGTGCGACCTTCCGTCTTTACGAGGACACGCTTCCCAACGATACGCGCCTCGCGCTCGTCGAACGTTTTGACGATCTTAATGATGCCATCAATGGGCAGAGCGTGAACGATCTCGATGATGTCGTGAAGACCCTCCAGGAAGAACTCACTGCGACGCTTCCTAAGCCTCGCTGGCCCATGGCGACGGAGTGGTTTGACGTCATCGTCTCCGCACTCGCCGTGGCCTTCTGTTTCCGAGCCTATTACTACGAGCCCTTCCGCATCCCCACCGGCTCCATGCAACCCACGCTCTATGGGGTCCACGCCGAGCCCGCCGATGGTCCCTCCACGTGGGACAAAGGTCCCCTGAGTTACCTTAAATGGGCCGTCACCGGGAAAACTTACGAAGAAGCCCGCGTTCATGTCTCCGGTGTCGTCACAGGTTATGGCCCTGGCACCAAACCGGGTTACATCTCGCTGATTGTCAATGGACGTGACCGCTACGAACTCCCCGATGACGTAGCGCAAACATTCGCCAAGACCGCACCGAGCCAAGGCGGCCTCCCGATAGGGACGCGCGTCACTGCCGGGCAGGTGCTCTGGCGTGGGTATGTGAAGAGCGGCGACTTCCTTTTCGTCAACCGGTGGATTTGGAACTTCCGCCATCCGCGTCTTGGCGAGACCATCGTCTTCTCTACCCGAGGCATCGGCGGAGAGCTTCCTGACAATCAACACTATATCAAACGACTCTGTGGCCGCCCCGGTGACACCGTCGAGCTCAAGCCTGACGACCCCCACCTCTACGTCAATGGCGCCCCTGCCACCAACCCTAACCGCCTCGAAGAGATCGCTCGTCACGCCAAGCCTTGGGACGGCGCACCGCCTTATCCCGGTTATAAACCTAAACCGACTGTTGTTGCGGGTCCCAGGGGGGAGCGCATTGACCTTCCGGGTGATGCGCAAACCTTTACCCTCGGACCCGGTGAGTATCTCGCTCTCGGCGACAACTCAGACAATAGCCTCGATAGCCGTTATTGGGGCAAAGTCCCGGCCAAGAATCTGCTTGGTCCTGCCACCTTCGTCCACTGGCCCTTCACCTCCCCGCGCTGGGGCAACATTCGCTAACAACAGGAGAGTGTCATGAATCTTCCCGCTTCATCCGATTATGATGTCCTCATCGTGGGGGCCGGTCCCTGGGGCTGTGTCGTTGCCCGTGAGCTCGCCGAGGCCGGCAAACGCGTCCTGGTGCTTGAGGCCCGTTCGCTCCCCGGTGGCAACGCCCGCAGCGCCATCGACCCCAAGACCGGCATTGAGTGCCATTGTTACGGCGCCCACATCTTCCACACCTCCGACCAGGGCGTCTGGGACTACGTCAACCGCTTCATCTCTTTCACGGGCTATCGCCACCGCGTCCTTACCAAGCACGCCGGCCACACCTACTTCATGCCCTTGGGCCTGGCCCTCGTCAACGCTTTCTACGGCACCGACCTCACCCCCGCCGAACTCCCCGCCTTTATTGCCGCCGAGGTCGCCAAGGCCGGCCTCACGGGCGAGCCCCAGAACCTCGAAGAGCAAGCCATCTCCCTCATTGGGCGCCCTCTCTACGAGGCCTTTATCAAAGGCTACACCCAGAAGCAGTGGAACGCCGACCCGAAGGATCTCCCCTCCTTCATCATCCGCCGTCTGCCCGTCCGTGCCAGCTACGACACCGGCTACTTCTCCGACCCCTGGCAAGGCGTCCCGCTCCAAGGCTATCAAGCCCTTTATGAGCGTCTCCTCGACCACCCCGCCATCACGGTCCTTTACAACACCGATTACCTCTCGCTCCGCGAGACAATCCCCGCCGACAAGCCGACCTTCTACAGCGGCCCCATCGACGCCTATTTCGCCTTCCGCCACGGTCCCCTGCCCTGGCGCGGACTCCGCTTCGAGTGGGAAACCAAGCCGGTCCAGGACTGGCAAGGCACCACGGTCATGAACTATGCCGATGCCGATGTCCCTTACACGCGCATCCACGAGTTCAAGCATTTCCATCCCGAGCGCAAGGCCGTCTTCGAAAGTGCCCAAACTGTCATCTGCCGCGAGTTCCCCGCGGACTGGAAACCCGGCGACATCCCCTACTATCCCGTCAACACCCAGGCCTCCGCGGAACTTCTCGCCAAATACCAGGCCGATGCCGCGCAATGCCCCAACGTCGTCTTCGGCGGCCGCCTCGGCGAATATCGCTATTACGACATGGACAAGGTCATCCGCCGCGCCCTTGATCAAGCTCACGACTGGCTGGCCCGCCAAACACCATAAAGGGAAGTTCGGAAGCTTGGAAGCTTAGCTTTTTGGGTGGGGCGTTGCCCCACTTCCCTACTTTGAGCTGATTGGCTGATTGGAAGAATTGGCTGATTGGATGTGTGGGGTGTTGCCCCAAATCCTTTCATGCGCTGTCCTCCCGCGCCCCACTTTACTACGTCAATGCGGCTTGAAAACGGACCAAGCGTGAAGACTATGGGCGAAAGGGAGCGATCTGTGGGCGTTTAGCCCGTAAAACGACCGGCGCTAGCCCATCGGGCTTTGCGCGCACTGGCGTCCTCGCAGAAAAATGGCCTTGCCAATTTTCCCGGACACCATTGGTTTCGCGCCCACAGGTGCGTTTTTGTGTTCCAATCAGCTAATCAGCCGAGCGCTCTGATGGAGCGCTCGCGTCTTTGCGGTTCCTACTCTTCCCCTGGCACGATCACTCAATGGAGAGGACTTGGCCGTGGGAGAGATGGATAAGGCGTTGGTTGGAAGAGCCGCGGAAGCGGAGCTCAAGGGAACGCTTGGCAATGATGAAGCGACCGTCAACGAGCCAATCAATCTCGTTGAGCAGGTTTTGGCATTCGGGCTTTTCCCGGAGCTGCTCAAGGGTCCAGCCGGAATAAGAGATGACATCCAAGCCCAGGCGATGGCACCACCGGGCAAGATGGTAGAGGGGCTCCGGCTGACAGAAGGGCTCGCCGCCTGAGAAGGTGACACCGTCCAGATTCATCCGACTGTGCCAGATTTGCCGCATCAGGGTAAGAATGGAGACGACACGGCCGCCCTTGAAGTCATGCGTTTGCGGATTGTGGCACCCAGGGCAGTGGTGCGGACACCCTTGCGTGAAGAGAGCAAAGCGGAAGCCGGGTCCATCGACGATGGACTCGGGAATCGTTCCGGCGATGCGTACTGTGAGCATAGCGTGCGGGGCGTGGCACGGGGAGGGGCGGAAAAGCCCCTCCCCGCGACAAAGCCGTTGGACGGCTTACAGGTGCTTCACGCGGTCGCGGACCTCAGCGGCCTTGGCGTTGTTGAAGCGATCGATGGTGCCGACGAGGTAACCCGTGATACGACGGATACGCTCGAAGTGCGGGCCGCCGTCATCCTCGCGCCGGCCACACTTGGGGCAGACGTCATCGATGATGCCGCGGAAACCGCAGACGGGGTCACGGTCGAGGGGATGGTTGACGGAACCGTAACCGATACCACACTTGGCCATGTGGCGGATGACGCGCTCGAAGGCCTCGGGGTTGTCGGCCATCTTGCCGTTGAGCTCGACGTAAGAGATGTGGCCGCCGTTGGTGAGGGCGTGGTAAGGGGCCTCGATCTCAATCTTGCGGAAGGCCGAGATGGGGAAGTAGACCGGCACGTGGAAGGAGTTGGTGTAGTACTCGCGGTCGGTGATCTCGGGAATAACGCCAAAACGCTTGCGGTCGATGCGCACGAAGCGGCCGGAGAGCCCCTCTGCGGGGGTGCCGATGAGGGTGAAGTTCAGGCCGGTCTCCTGCGAGCAACGGTCGGCGTAGTCACGCATGTGCTTGACGATTTCCAGACCGAGCTGCTGGGCCTCCTCGCTCTCGCCATGGTGCTTGCCGATGAGGCTCTTGAGCGTCTCCGCCAGGCCAATGAAGCCGAAGGTGAGGGAGCCGTGCTTGATGACCTCGCGAACCTCATCGTCCGGGCCGAGCTTCTCGGAGTCAAGCCAGACGCCTTCGCCCATGAGGAAGGGGAAGTTGCGCACGCGCTTGCGGGCCTGCACCTCGAAACGCTCGAGCAACTGGTCGCGCACGAGCTGGAGCATGTCGTCGAGCTGGGCGTAGAAGGTCTTGATGTTGCCGTGGCTCTGGATGGCGAGGCGCGGCAGGTTGATGGAGGTGAAGGAGAGGTTGCCGCGCTTCCAGACCTGCGACTTGGAGGGGTCGTAGACGTTGGTGGCGACGCGAGTACGGCACCCCATGTAGCTGATTTCCGTCTCGGGGTGACCTTCCTTGTAGAACGCGGCGTTGAAGGGCGCGTCCTGGAAGGCGAAGTTCGGGAAGAGGCGCTTGGCGCTGACCTGGCAGGCGAGCTGGAAGAGGTCGTAGTTGGGATCGCCCTCATCGAAGCTCACGCCCTTCTTCACGCGGAAGATCTGGATGGGGAAGATAGGTGTCTCGCCATCGCCCAGACCGGCCTGGGTGGCCAGCAGGACGTTCTTGATGACCATGCGGCCCTCGGGGGTCGTGTCGGTACCGTAGTTGATGGAAGAGAAAGGCGTTTGCGCGCCCGCACGCGAGTGCATGGAGTTGAGGTTGTGGATCAGAGCCTCCATGGCCTGATAGGTCTCGCGGTCGGTCTCCTTAAGAGCATGAGCGCGGGCGAAGTCCTGGATGTGGGGAATCTTCTCCTCGGGGATGCCGGCAGCCTTGAGGGCCTCAGCTTCCTTGGCGCGGATCTCGGGATCGGAGGCCTGGCCCATGGTCGGAGGCTCGGGGAGCACGATGTCGGCGGCGGTCTCGGGGTCGCAGAGCAACTCGATGGCCTCGCGGAGGGCGGCCTTGTAACGGCGGGCATAGGTCAGACGCACGCCCATGGCCATGGCCAGATCGAAGTTCGGGACGGACTGGCCGCCGTGCTGGTCGTTCTGGTTGGACTGAATGGCGATGCAGGCGAGGGCCGCGAAGGAACGGATTTCCTTAGGGGCGCGCAGGAAGCCATGGCCGGTGCTGAAACCGCGCGAGAGCAGGTCCACCAGGTCAATCTGGCAGCACGTCATCGTGAGGCTGTAGAAGTCGAGGTCATGGATGTGGATGTCGCCCTGCTCATGGGCACGGGCGATGTCCGGGCGCAACATGTTGTCGATGTAGAAGCGCTTGGAGCTCTCGGAGCCGAACTTCAGCATGGAGCCCATGGCGGTGTCGCCGTCGATGTTCGCGTTCTCGCGCTTGACGTCGGACTCCTTGGCGGAGGAGAAGACGATGTCCGCGAGGGTCTTCATCAGCTTGGTGTTACGCTCACGGGCACGGGAACGGTCGGCGCGATAGAGGATGTAGCTCTTGGCGGTGTCCGGGTAACCGGCCTCCATGAGCGTACGCTCCACGGCGTCCTGGATCTTCTCGATGTCGGGCGCCTCGATGGTGACACGGCGCGTGGCGTCCTCGGCCAACTTGTTGGCCAAGGCTTCAAGCTCAAAGTCGTCTTTGCCGCGCAGCTGCTCGCTGTCACGGGTCTGCGCCAAGGCCTTGAGGATGGCGGTGGCGATTTTCGCGAGGTTGAAGGGCACCTGTCTCCCATCGCGCTTGATGACGGTCTTGATCATGATTGACTCAATTCTGTTTTGCAAGTTTTATCGTCCGCGCCAACGCCACGCGGCGTTCGACGTTTCGGCGAAACATTGGGAAAGATACCAAATCTACGGCTAAAGTCAAACTAGATATATTGTCATCAGAAATCGAATATACAACATTTGGTATGAAACGGTGAAAATGAGTTTGTCCCTGCAAAGGGCTTCAGACGGTATTTCAAGTGTTTGCACCCCTTTTGACGAGGGCAAAAAAAAATCGCTTGTGGGTCGCCTTCACACCGCGTCCGGCGATACTCGCGCCAACCGCCATGCCTCCCCCACCCCTCGCAAACCCGCAAAAACCGCGTCAACCTGCTATTTTTCGCTTGCAATCCAATCACAAAACCTCCATAATAAAGACATCGAAACGCGGATTCCCCGCGAACCGATTGTCGCAAAGAAAAGGAGTACACGAAACATGGCTACCAAAAAGAAGGCCCCTGCCAAGCCCCTCACCAAGGCGCAGATCATTGACGCCGTCGCCGATGCCACGGGTTACACCAAGAAGGCCGTCGAGGACGTCTATGCGGCCCTCACCGACCTGATTGCCAAGGAGACCAAGAAGACCGCCTTCACGCTCCCCGGTCTCGGCAAGTTCTCCGTCATCGAGCGCAAGGCTCGCACCGGCCGCAACATCCAGACCGGCGAGCCCCTCCAGATCCCCGCCAAGAAGACCGTCAAGTTCACGGTCTCCAAGCTGATCAAGGACAAGATCCTCGGCTAAGGATTCCCGCCAATGCGGCAAACAAAGGCATGGGGCACGCCCCATGCCTTTCCTTTTGGAATGAGAGTGCCTTCCCGCAAATAGTAACGTAGGTGTAACCTAACGGTTAGACGAGCCGTATTGCGGATTTGACGCACGAAGATTCAACCGAGAAATAAAGAACCCCGGCCTTGCGGTCGGGGTTCTTTTACCGTTTGGCGGAAGACTCACATCTGAGCCATCGCGGAACGGGAACGGGCACGGATGCGAGCACGCGCGGATTTGCGACGAGCCTTTTCGCAAGGCTTCTCGTAGTAACGGGTCGCACGGAGCTGCTTGATCAGACCCTCCTTGTCGAGAATCTTTTTCAGGCGCTTCAGGCCGCGCTCCACGGACTCGCCCTTTTTCAGACGAACCATGATCATGTTTGCTCACCTCCTTTCGTTGTCTCCGCCGACACTTCGGCGAATTGGCCGCATAGTATAGCACAATTACTCTGCGAAAGAAAGCCTTTTTATCACATCCGCCGCAAGCAGGAGACCGGCGGACGCAGTGACCGGCATCAGGGAACCAAGCGGGGCACCGGGAGTCTGTGGCGCGGCGGTTTCCCGAGACCAGACGCAGCGGATGCCTTTAGTGAATCCGAGGTCGCGGAGTCCCTGCCGCACACGACGTGCCAGGGGACAGACCTGCGTCTTGGAAAGGTCGGTGACGCACAGCGCCGAAGGGTCACGCTTGCGCGCCGCACCCATCGCCGACCACGCGGGAATCCCGCGACGGAGGCATTCGGCCAGCAGGGCAAGCTTTGCGGGCACATCATCAATCGCGTCCACAACGGCATCGGGGCGCGCGCGATCAAGCAGGGCACTCACGTTTTCGCTGTCCACCCGCAAACGCTCGGCGGTCACGGAGCAGGTCGGGGCGATGTCACGCAGGCGTTCGGCGGTCGCGTCGGCCTTAGTGCGACCGAGGGTAGACAGCGCGGCGAAGGGCTGGCGGTTGAGATTGGAAGGCTCAAAAACATCACCGTCCACAAGCCACAGATTCCCTACCCCACTGCGGGCGAGCGCCTCTGTGCACGCCCCGCCGACGGCCCCAAGCCCCACCACAAGAATCCGCGCAACGCGAAGCCGCGCCATCGCCTCGGCACCCAACAATGCTTCCGCTCGCAACAACGTCTCGCTCATAAATCTGGCTCCAGAAAGTCATGCAGGGACGCATCCAGCTGCGCCCGCGGGCCGCGCTCCAACCACAGCGCCTCCATCTCGCGTGCCAGACGTGCGCGTTCGTCCGCCAGCCCTGACTCGCCGAGGGCGCGATGAACGGCCAACCGTTGCAATCCCAACGCGTGTCGCGCCTCTCTGGCCAACAGGGAATCACCCAATGCCATACCTTCTTTATGCAAAGCGTCCAATTCCTTTAACGTGGCCTGCAAGGCCGTTCTGTCAAAGGCCGGGGCCTCCGCACGTGGCAGATTATAGGCCCGGAAGAGCAACGTGGAGTTGCCGGCTTCAGCCTTGGCGGTGCGATAGGTGTCGCCCAGGCGCAACAGAAAATCACCCAATCCTGGCACGCCGACCAGACGGTCAAGGTCATCCATTGTCCTTCCCGCGGCAAGGGCAATGGCGGGCAGACTCACGGCAAGGGGTTGCCAATGGCCCGCATCGCCCCAATCCACAAGAAGCAGCCCATCCGCCCCGGCGGCCTCGGCCTGACGTAGATTCTCGCGCATATTCGCGGTGCGGCCACAAAAACTTCGCCACGAGGAAGTGCCCGGCGCGACAAGGGTACGCAACCCCGCGGCCTTGAGCGTCGTCACGCCACCGCCCAAATCATCGTTCGCTTCGTAACCCCAGACAATCCAGTTGGCATCACCGAGTCGTTCGGCGGCGAGGGGGATGGCCTCGGGGTGACGCAGGAGCATGTCGGCCCAAAATTCAGGCCGCTTGCCGTGGCGCCGCGCGATGTCGGCCATACGCGAGAGATGGTCAATATAGAGCTGGGCCTTGTCGTGTCCCGCGGAACGCCCCTGGCCCAGATCGAAGACCTCATCGCCGCCCAGATTCGCCGTATCCGCGTGCGAGAAACACGGCAGAAGCGCCTCGAGCAATCCCTCGGCAAAGGCCACGGCCTCGGGGTCAGTGGGACAAAGGCCGGTAGGAATCTTTTGGATGCTCCCCCACGGCGTGCGCGCCCCACCCTGCGGCAACTCCGCGAAACGGCGATATGCCGGCAGACGGAACCACCGCTCGAAGTGGCCCAAGGTGTTTTGATTCGGCACGAGCATGATGCCCCACGCCGCACCATACGCGCCCAACTCCGCGATCGTCTCTGGCGTGTAAGGGTCAATGCCGCGCCAGACGGCCTCATGTCCCGGATAGGCAAAGACGTTTTCGAAGTAGAGCTCCAGCCGATTATATCCCAACGCGGCAAGCAAATCGACCATCCACTTCAACGTCTCCAAGGAGTAGACGCGATTGCGGGAAACATCCAGCATCACCCCCCGCCCAAAGGAGTACTTTTGTGCCTCACTAAAGGGTGATTTTGGACCCTTATAGGGTCTCGCCTCGAACCCCTTAGGGTTTGACCACGGACCCTTATAGGGTCTGACCTCGGACCCTATAAGGGTTGATCCCCGACCACTATAGGGGTCCGCGAGCCCCCCTTTAAGGGCTGTCGGAACACCCTTGGCGGAGGGCACAAAAAAGCCCCCGGGCGACCGAGAGTCGCACGGGGGGATTGGGGCCGCGGGCAGGTCGCTCACAGCGTGGGGGCGCACGCCTCGCCCTCGGTCAGGCGACGGTAGCACTCGGCGTAAATGGCCTGCGTCTTGGCGATGACGTCATCGGGCAGGGCCGGAGCCGGAGGCTGGTGGTTGAAGTGGATGGAGTCCAGCCAGTCGCGCACAAACTGCTTGTCCATGCTCGGCGGGTTCGCGCCGACGGCATAGGTGGTCTTGTCCCAGAAGCGGGAAGAATCCGGGGTCAGCGCCTCGTCGGCCAGGATCACGTTGCCGGCTTCGTCCAAGCCAAACTCGAACTTGGTGTCGGCCAGGATGATGCCACGGGCCTCGGCGTGCTCGGCGGCGGCCTTATAAAGGGCAATGGAGAGATCGCGCAACTTGCCGGCGAGCTCGGCGCCGATGTCCTGCGCCATGTGCTCCACGGTCACGGCCATGTCATGGTCGCCGATGGCAGCCTTGGTGGTAGGCGTGAAGAGCACCTCATCCAACTTGGAGGCGTTCTGGTAACCCGCGCGGAGCAGCTGGCCATTGACCGTGCCGGACTTCTTGTACTCCGCCCAGCCCGAGCCGGTGAGGTAGCCGCGCACGATGCACTCGTAAGGAACGACCTTCAGCTTACGCACCAACATGGAGCGCCCCTGCAGCTCGGGGAGCGCGCTGAACGGCGCGGGATACTCCGCCACGTTGTCCGTGATAAGGTGGTTCGGGCAAATCTCCGCGAGCTTACGGAACCAAAAGACCGAGATGCTGTTGAGCACCTTGCCCTTGCCCGGAACACCATCGTCCATAATCACATCAAAGGCGCTCAGGCGATCCGTCACCACGATGAGCATCTTATCGCCCAAATCGTAGATGTCGCGCACCTTACCCTGGATTTTCTGCGTGCCGGGGACCTCAATCTCCATCAGCGCGCCGCGTTTGTCAAACTTCATGTCTGCTCCTTGCTGAAAACTTCCCGCATTATACCACAACTCCCCGCCCTCCCGCCCACCTGCGTCCAAGAAAGTAATCGTACCCGGGGAAGCGCCAAATCGAAAAGTAATCGCGCGGGGGTAGTCTCGGGGATGTCGCGATAAGGTTTCCTAAGAAGGGGAGAGCGA
>CALXMT010000016.1 GCA_944389545.1 uncultured Kiritimatiellota bacterium
ATCGCTCCCCCCTTCTTAGGAAACCTTATCGCGACATCCCCGAGACTACCCCCGTGCGATTACTTTTCGATTTGGCGTTGTGTCTTCGTGGAAAACTTCCCTGGGCACGACTACGGCAAGGGGGAGCGCAATGTGCTATACTATCGGACGTTTTTGTTTGAACCAAAGGTTTTGCCATGCATCCTTATCGCACGCACACCTGCAATGAGCTCCGCGCCGCCGACGCCGGCAAGACGGCCCGCCTGTCGGGTTGGGTCTTCCGTAAGCGCGACCACGGCGGCATTCTCTTCATCGACCTGCGCGACCATTACGGTCTGACCCAGGTGGTGGTCCACCCCAGCCGCAGCTTCTTTGGCGACATCGAGAAGATCAAGCTCGAGAGCGTCGTCACCTTCACCGGCGAGGTCGTCCTGCGCGAGCCCTCGACCGTGAATCCCGAGCTGCCCACGGGCGAGGTGGAGCTGGTGGCGAACGAGTGCGTCATCGAGTCCGCCTCCGAGACGACCCCGCTCTACATCCCGGACGAGACCGACCCGGCCGAGGATATGCGCCTGACCTACCGTTACCTCGACCTGCGCCGTGAGCGCGTGCACAAGAACATCGTTTTGCGCTCCAAGCTCATCTCTTTCCTGCGCAAGCAGATGGAGGCCCACGGCTTCAGCGAGTACCAGACGCCGATTCTGACCTGCTCCAGCCCCGAGGGCGCGCGCGACTACCTCGTGCCTTCGCGTGTGCACCACGGCAAGTTTTACGCCCTGCCGCAGGCCCCGCAGCTCTTCAAGCAGCTCCTGATGGTGGCCGGCTTCGACCGCTACTTCCAGATCGCCCCCTGCTTCCGCGACGAGGATTCCCGCGCGGACCGCTCCCCGGGCGAGTTCTACCAGCTCGACATCGAGATGTCCTACGCCACGCAGGAAGATGTCTTCGCCGTGGTCGAGGACGTGCTCTCCAAGGCCTTCGCCGAGTTCGCCCCCAAAGGCTGGAAGATCGACCAGGCCCCCTGGCGCCGCATCCCTTACCGCGAGGCCATGCTGACCTACGGCTCCGACAAGCCCGACCTGCGCAACCCGCTGAAGATCATCGACGTCACCGACCTCTTCGCGACGAGCGGCTTCGGCGCCTTCGCCAAGGCCATCGCCGGCGGCGCCATCGTCCGCGCCCTGCCCGTGCCGCAGATCAAGACCAAGCCCCGCAGCTTCTTCGACAAGCTCGAGCCTTGGGCCAAGCAGGAGCTCGGCGCCAAGGGCCTCGCCTACCTCGTCTGGGACACCGACAAGATCAAGGGCCCCATCGCCAAGTTCCTCAAGCCCGAGGAGCTCGACGCCCTGGCCCAGCGCGGCAACCTCAAGGACGGCGACGCCATCTTCTTCATCTGCGACACCGCGGAGAAGACCCCCACCATGATGGGCGCCCTGCGCAAGAAGATGGGCCAGGACCTCGACCTCATCGAGCAGGATGCCTACCGCTTCTGCTGGATCACCGACTTCCCCTTCTTCGAGAAGGACCCCGAGACCGGCGCGACCATCTTCTCGCACAACCCCTTCTCGATGCCCCAGGGCGGCCTCGAGGCGCTCAACACCAAGGACCCGCTCGACATCCTCGCCTATCAGTACGACGTCGTCTGCAACGGCATCGAGCTCTCCTCCGGCGCCGTGCGCAACCACCGCCCCGACATCATGTACCGCGCGTTCGAGATCGCCGGTTATGGTCCCGAGGTCGTGGAGCAGAAGTTCTCTTGCCTGCTCAACGCCTTCAAGTATGGTGCGCCGCCGCACGCCGGCGTCGCCCCGGGCGTCGACCGCATGGTCATGCTCCTGGCCGGCGAAGAGAACATCCGTGAAGTCATCGCCTTCCCCATGAACCAGAAGGCCGAAGACCTCATGATGCACGCCCCCAGCGAGGTCACCGAGAAGCAGCTCCGCGAGCTCCACATCTCGGTTCGCCCCCACGGCGGCCAGCCCAAGCCCGCCACCCAGGCCTAAGCCTCCGGGCAACACAAAAGGCGCACGGATTGCTCCGTGCGCTTTTTTATTTGGCTCGCACAAGGGGAACCGCCGATTCCGCCGATTGGAGCCGATTAGGGGCCGGCTACCGCCGGCAGGACGCTCCAGGAAAGCTTGGAAGTTTGGAGGTTTGGAAGCTTGGAGGAGCCCCAGAGGTTGAAGCCCGAGCCGCCGCCCTTGGCGGCAATGAAGCCGGACGCTACGCGGCTATCACGAAGTCCACGAAGAACCACGAAGGAACACGAAGACTGCCAAAATAGGGAACCGCAGATTGTTCCGTTGCTTCGCTAGGAAGACCTTCGGTAACACAGATTCTGAGCAGATTTAGGGCGTGCTAGCGCACGCAGGACGCTCCAGGGAAGCTTGGAGGTTTGGAGGCTTGGAGGAGCCCCGGAGGTTTGGGCCCGGGCTGTCGCCTTCGACGACGATGAGACCGAAAGAAGTTTTGGGCGACTCAAGTGACGTTGCGGTAGGACCAATAGGACTTATAGGACCTCTAGGACGGGGACGTCGCAAGGCAGCCAATTCCCAAAATAGTCTGGCAGTCCTGCGTGCGATAGCACGCCCTCAATCTGCAACCAATCTGCGAAATCTGCGGTTCCTCACGGTGCAATGGCACCAAGCCTCCAAGCTTCTAAACCTCCAAGCTTCCTATCTTGCTATAATTCTCCGCATGAATCGCCTGACCATCCCGCCTGAATTGCCCATCGCCGCGCACGCGGACGAATTGATTGAGACGCTCCGCAAGAGTCCCGTCACGATTGTTTGCGGCGACACGGGCAGTGGCAAGACCACTCAGCTCCCCAAGCTCGCGCACCTGGCTCGCCCTGAGGCCCGCGGGATGATCGGCGTCACCCAACCGCGGCGTCTGGCGGCCATCGCCATGGCTCGTCGTCTGGCCGAGGAAATCGGTACGCCCTTGGGTGCGGCCGTGGGTTATCAGCACCGTTTCGAACGCAAGACCTCGGCCCAGACACGCTTTAAGCTGATGACCGACGGCATCCTGTTGGCCGAGACGCGCGATGACCCGCTCTTCCGCCGTTACTCCACCCTTATCATCGACGAGGCCCACGAGCGTTCGCTCAACATCGACTTCCTGCTCGGTCTGCTCAAGCGCGCCCTGCCGCGCCGCCCCGACCTCCGCGTCATCGTCTCCTCCGCCACGCTTGACGCCGAGCGCTTCGCCGACTTCTTCGACGGCGCCCCCGTTGTCACCATCCCCGGCCGCCTCTTCCCCATCGAGACCATCTGGCTCCCCGAGGAAGACGCGGAGGACGACGACCTGCCGCGCCGCGTGGCCAACGCCGTCGACCTGCTCGGCCCCGAGAGCGGCGACATCCTGGTCTTCCTCCCCGGCGAACGCGACATCCGCGAGTGCATGGCCTTCCTGGAAGGCCGCCGCCTGCCGCGCACGGAGTGTCTGCCCCTGTTGGCGAGCCTGCCGCCCGGCGAACAGGCCCGCGCCTTCCGTCCCTCGCAGAATCGCCGCATCATCCTGGCCACCAACGTCGCCGAGACCTCCGTCACCATCCCCGGCATCCGCGCCGTCATCGACTCCGGCCTCGCCCGCATCAAGCGCTACTCCGCCCAACGCCACGTCCAGACCCTCCGCGTGGAGCCCATCAGCCAGGCCTCCGCCCGCCAACGCATGGGCCGCTGCGGCCGCGTCGGCCCCGGCACCTGCGTCCGCCTCTACTCGCAGGAAGACTACGCCCGCCGCGAGGCTCACACCGCCCCCGAAATCAAGCGCACCGCCCTGGCCGGCGTCATCCTCACCATGGCCGACCACCGCTTTGGCCGTATCGAGGACTTCCCCTTCTTGGAGCCTCCCGCCGGCGCCGCCATTCGCGAAGGTTACCGCGAACTCCTCGAACTCGGCGCCATCCGCCGCCGCGAGTCCCCCGACAAATCCGAGGGCTGGAGCCTCACCGGTATCGGCCGCGCTCTCGCCGCCTTCCCGCTCGAGCCCCGCTTCGCCCGCATCCTCCTCGCCGCTGAGAGCGAACAGAACCTCCGCGACGCCCTCACCGTCGTCGCCGCCCTCGCCTGCGACGAACCCCTCCTCCGTCCCCTCGACAAGTCCGCCCAAGCCGATCAGCAACACGCCCGTTTCCGTTCGCCCAACTCCGACTTCACCGCCCGCCTCCGCCTCTGGGCCTGGTGGAACGACCCTTCGCAGGGCACCAGCGAGACCCAGCGCCGCCGTCGGTGCAAGTCCGCCTTCGTCTCCTATCCCAAGATGCGCGAGTGGGCCAACATCCGCGCCCAGCTCGAGGACCTCTGCCTCCAGCGCCGCCTCTCCGTGGCCGAGAACCGCGGCGGCGAGGCCGGCCTCCACCGCGCCCTCCTCTGCGGACTCCTCTCGCGCATCGGCCACTACGACCGCGAGGCCCGCGACTACCGCGGCGCCTTCGCCATCCGCTTTGCCCTCTTCCCAGGATCCGGCCTCGCCAAGGCCGCCAAACGTGAGGAGCGCCGCCCCGAGCGTCCCGCCGCCAAGCCTAAGGGCGACGTCCTGCCCGATTCCCGCGAGTGGGTCCTCGCCGGCGAACTCGTCGAGACCTCGCGCCTCTTCGGCCGCACCGTCGCCTGCATCGACCCGCGCTGGATCGAGCCCATCGCCGGCCCCCTCTGCCGCGTCCACCGCCACTCCGCCTTCTGGGATCCCGACAAAGGCTTCGTCCGCGTCCACGAGGACGTCACCCTCTTCGGTCTGCCCCTCGCCAAAGGCCGCCTCCGCGACCTCTCGCGCCTCGACCCCGAGGCCGCCCGCCGCTTCTTCATCGCCGACGCCCTCACCGTCCCCGACGCCATCCGCAACCCGCCCGCCTGGCTCGCCGCCAACTGGGCCCGGCAACGACTCCTGGAGCAGCTCACCGCCCTCCGCCGCGACGCCCGCGACACCCTCCGCGAACGCCTCATCGCCTTCTACGAGGAGCGCCTCCCCGCCGACGTTTGCAACGCCCCGGCCCTCAAGAAGTGTCCGCCCCTCCCCCTCGCGGGCGACGCCTTCGCCGTTGACGACGACACCCTGCGCGACTTCCCCGACACCCTCACCGTCGGCGGCCACCCCTTCCCGCTCGTCTACAAACACGCCCCCGGCGCCTCGGACGACGGCGTCACCCTCGTGACCGACCCCGACCACCTGCCGCTCCTCCAGGGCTTCCATGCCGAGTGGCTCGTGCCAGGCCTCCTCCCCGACAAGGTCATGTGGCTCCTCAACGCGCTCCCCAGCCGCGTCCGCCACGTCCTTGGCCCCCTCCCGGAGCTCCAGTCGCTCATCCTCTCCCGCGCCAAGCCCTACGCCCGCCCCCTCGGCGAGACCCTCTTCTGTCTCCTTCGCGATGAACGCGGCGTCCGCGTCGACGAGACCCCGTGGGCCGAGGACAAACTGCCCCCGCACTTGCGCATGAACTTCCGCGTCGAGAAGGACGGCGACGTCCTCGGGCAGGGGCGCAACCTCAAGCCGCTCCTCGACCTCTTCGCCCCCCAGTCCGCCCCCAAGCCCAAGTCCACCGCCATCGCCGACCCCGCCCTCGCGGCCCTCGCCCGCCGCAAAGAGTGCCTTGACGAACTCCGCGCCCTCCTCGGCAATCAGGCCAAGAACCTCGAGGCCATCCCGTCCCCCACTGCCAACGTCAAGCTCTTCGCCAAGAACGCCGGTCTCTCCCTCGAGCGTCTTGGTCGCGACATTCTCGATCGCGCCCTCCAAGAGGTCTGCCTCTCCCCTGACCTCCCGCCCGACGCCGACGCCCTCAAGTCTCGCCTCTCGGCCTGCCGCAAACGTCTCCAAAGCACCGTGGCCGACCTCCGCCGCCGCGCCCTCTACATCCTCGCCGAGACCGCCCGCCTCGAGCACGCCGCCCAGACCGCCACCGGCGTCTACCCCGACACCCTCGAAGACGTCCTCGACCAACTCGCCTGGCTCGTCTTCGATGGCTTTGTCGCCGCCACTCCACAGGCTTGGCTCGACCGCTATCCCCTCATCCTCGAAGGTGTTGCCGACCGTCTTGAACGCGCCCGCAACAACCCCGCCGGCGACCGCCGCAAGGCTGAGCCCGTCCTCCGCCATTGGCAGCGTTACAAAGACTTCCTCGCCCTCCCCAAAAAGCCCCGCCACGACCCCATTGCCCTCACCGACTACCGTTGGTCCATCGAGGCCCTCCGCCTCTGCGCCTTCTCCCCGAACCTCCCTCCGCCCTCCCGTCCCACCGACAAAACCCTCGACGCCCTCTGGACCCGCGTCCTCAACCCCTGACCCAAGATTGTCCGGGAGAGTTTTCCACGAAGACACGAAGGGAACGCAAGGGATGGGCACTTCACCGTTCGGCCCTTCGGGCCTCACTACCGTGCCCATCCCTTACGTTTCTTCCGCTTTCTTGAAAAGTCCCCACAGGCGATTCGGCAGGACGACTAAGACGGCGTCTCCACGATGTCAACTTCCCAATAATCTGGCAGTTCTGCGTGCGGTAACACGCCCTAAATCTGCCAAAATCTGTGTGCCGAAGGTCTTCCTAGCGAAGCGACGGAACAATCTGTGGTTCCCTACACTGGCAGTTCCTCGCGATTTTTTTATTTTCCCCGGACACTGCTGCCTCTGCCCCGTGATTGTGTTATACTACCTTCAGTTGTTTACCTCCAAGCCCTTGAAGATGCCATGAAAAAGCCCAAGAAACCTGACCTTGCCCAATCCTCCGCAGCCGAATATCTCACCTACGTTGTCGCAGCCGGGGACACCGAAGAATCCTTCGATCTCCGCTACGAAGACGAGACCCTCTGGATGACTCAGCGCCTCATGGCCGCGCTCTACGATATCACGGTTCAAGGGATTGGACAACATATCAAGCAGATTTATGCAGATGGGGAATTGTTAGAGGAGGCAACTATAAAGAAATTCTTGATAGTTCAGCAAGAGGGCACTAGACAAGTCGCCCGTCAGGTGGCGCATTACAACCTACGGATGATTATCGCTGTCGGCTTCAAGGTCAATAGTCCCCGCGCCGTCCAGTTCCGCAAATGGGCCAACGCCATCATCCAAGACTTTACCGTCAAGGGTTGGGCCATGGACGAGGAGCGCCTCAAAAACGGAGGCTCACGTCTCACCGAGCGCTACTTCGACGAACTCCTCCAAAAGATTCGCGAGATTCGCCTCTCCGAACGTCGTTTCTACCAAAAGGTCACCGATATCTACGCCACGGCTCTTGACTACGACCCCTCCGCCGAGGCCACGCGTACCTTTTTCGCCGCCGTCCAAAACAAGCTCCATTACGCCATCACCGGCCAGACCGCCGCCGAGCTCATCTATCACCGTGCCGACGCCTCCAAGCCACACATGGGCCTGACCAACTGGAAGGACGCGCCCGAGGGCAAGATTCAGAAGTATGATATCGGCGTGGCAAAAGACTATCTCACTGAAGAGGAACTTACCCAACTTTCCCGAATCGTCTCCGCCTATCTCGACTATGCCGAGGACCAGGCCAAGCGCCACATCCCCATGACGATGGAGGATTGGATTAAGCGATTGGACGCGTTTCTCACTCTCTGGGGGCGCGGAATCTTGCAGGGCAACGGCGCCGTCTCCATGGAAGCTGCCAAGCTCCACGCAGAGACCGAGTTTGAGAAGTATCGTCGCCTCCAAGACCGGGCTTACCGTTCCGACTTTGACCGCTTTCTTGAGGAGACCGAAGGCAAAGACCTGCCGCCTTTGCCGCCTGAACCGTCGCGGTAATCATGGGGTGTCGTGCGCCCATGCAATGAAAAGGCCGCCCGGGTGGGGCGGCCTTTTTGTTGTCGTGGCGGCAGAGGGGATCAGGGGAGGGTGCGGGCGCCGGTGGTCTGACCGGGTTGGGCGGGGTGGAGTTTCCAGAGGAGGGTTTGGCCCTCGGCGCCGGAGACGGTGACGGTTTGGCTCTGCCAGTAGGTCTCGGGGGAGAATTCCAGTGTGTCGGGCTCAACGCGGCCGGCGTCCTTGCCGGGCTGGTCCCAGAGGGAGAGTTCCAGCGTGACGTCGTCGGTGGGGGCGCGCCAGAGGGTGAAGGCGCAACGGCCGTTGCCGAGGGGACGGAAGAAGACGGCGTTGGGCGCGGCGGAGAGGGTGGCGGGGCGAAGGATGGTGTCCAGGCCGATGGAGATGGCGACGGTCTCGGTCTGGGTGCAGTCTTTGGGGAGGACTGCGGAACCGGTCCACTTGAGGTAGATCATCGCGGCGAACATGGCGGCGGCGGGGCCGGAGGGCTTGGCGCCGTCGTAGACGGGCTGGGTGGGGAGACGGCGGGTGAAGTCGGCGACGGCGAGGGGGAAGGGGAGCCAGTTGTCCTTGGCGCCGTCGTTGCGGAGGATGGCGTCGAGGTGGGCGAGCTCCTCGTGGGCGTCGGCGAAGGGCGGACGGGTGTAGAGGAGGGCGTTGGGGACGTCGCCCGTGGGAGGCTGGGCGGTGCGGAAGAGGCAGGGAAGGCCGGTGGAGAGGTCGCGCTCGGTGGTGTAGCGGAGGGTGAGCTCGCGGCCATCGGCCTTGGCGAGGCGGAGGAGCCAATCGCCGAGGGCGCGCTCGAAGGTGCCATCGTAGAGGACGGCGGTGAAGGCCTTTTCGGCGCGGAGCGGAAGGGCGGGGAGGCGGAGGCGCGCGGCGAGGTGGCGGATGTCCTCGGTGTGGTCGAAACCGTCGCGGATGGAGTCGATGAGGTCTTCGGCGACTTCGGGGTGGATGCCGGGGAAGGCGGGCAGGGGGGCTTCGCGGCCGTGGAGGGCCAAGGTGACGGCGGCGGCCTGGACGTAGGCCTCGGCGCGGGCACCCTTGGGGACGAGGCCGTTGTAGAAGGTATCGTCGGTGTAGACGCGTTCCCAGGCCTTCGGGGTGGCGGCGAGGGGGCAACCGGCGGCCTCGGCGAGGCGCCAGGCACGGGCCAAGGCGTTGTCATCGCAGAGGCCGGACATCTTGTAGACAGGGGTCTGCGCGGCCACGACGAGGGGCGGGAGGGCGCCCAACGGGCGGGCTTCGCGGAGGGCGCGGAGGCCCATCAAGGCCAGGTTCTCGGGTTCTTCGGCGGGGAGGGAGACCAGGAGGGTGTCCGCGGCGAGCTGGGCGCGGCGGGCCTCGTCGGGCGGGGTGTTGGCCCAGGCGGAGAGGTAAGGCCCGCACTCAACGGTCTCGACGGGCTCGCCGAGCATGTCGGAGAGCCATTCGGTGAAGGCCGGGGCGTTGATGGGGGCGCCTTCGCCGACGAGCCAGACGGTCTTGGCCCAGGCAGGGAGGGCAAGGGCGAACAGTGCAGCAAGTGCGGCGAGGCGTTTCATGGCGCTCCTTAGCGGAAGTCGGGGAGTTGGGTGAAGTCGAGGGTGGCGAAGTAGTCGTCGATCGTCTCGGCGCGGCGGATTTGGACCACGGAGCCATCCTCGCGGAGGAGGAGCTCGGCGGAGCGGAGCTTGCCGTTGTAGTTGAAGCCCATGGCGTGGCCGTGGGCGCCGGCGTCGTGGAGGACGAGCAGGTCGCCGGGGACGACCTCGGGGAGGGCGCGCTGGATGGCGAACTTGTCGTTGTTCTCGCAGAGCGAGCCGGTGACGTCGTAGACGTGGTCGGCGGGGAGACCCTGCTTGCCCAGGACGGTGATGTGGTGGTAGGCGCCGTAGAGGGCCGGGCGCATGAGGTTGGCCATGCAGGCGTCGAGGCCGACGTAGTCGCGGTAGGTGTGCTTGAGGTGGCGGACGGTGGAGACGAGGTAGCCCGCGGGGCCGGTGATGCAACGGCCGCACTCGAAGCAGAGGGGCACGTCGGGTAGGCCGCGGCCGGTGACGCGCTCGGCGTAGGCCTTGCGGATGCCTTCGCCGACGGCCTCGAGGTCGACGGCGTCCTGCTCGGGACGGTAGGGGATGCCGATGCCGCCGCCCAGGTTGATGAAGTCGAACCAGATGCCGAGCTTCTCGTGGAGTTCGGCGGCGAGGTCGAAGAGGAGGATGGCGGTGTCGACGAAGTACTGCGGGTTGAGCTCGTTGCTGGCCACCATGGTGTGCAGGCCGAAGCGCTTGACGCCCTTGGCCTTGAGCATGGCGTAGGCCTCGAAGAGCTGGTCGCGGGTGAGACCGTACTTCGCCTCCTCGGGCTTGCCGATGATGGCGTTGCCGCCCTTGAGGGGGCCGGGGTTGTAGCGGAGGCAGACGCGCTCGGGGAGACCGGCGACCTGCTCGAGGAAGGGGATGTGGGAGATGTCGTCGAGGTTGATGTTGGCGCCCAGCTCCTTGGCCTTCACGAACTCCTCGGCAGGGGTGTCGTTGGAGGTGAACATGATGGCGTCGCCGGGCAGACCGACGCGCTCGGAGAGGAGCAGCTCGGGCAGGGACGAGCAGTCGGCGCCGAAGCCCTCCTCCTGCAGGATGCGCATGAGGTAGGGGTTGGGCGCGGCCTTGACGGCGAAGAAGTTGCGGAAACCCTTGTTCCAAGCGAAGGCGTTGCGCAGGCGGCGGGCGGCGGCGCGGATGGTGCGCTCATCGTAGAGGTGGAAGGGGGTGGGCCAACGGTCCGCGATCTCGCGGATCTTGGCTTCGTTGCAGGGGAGGTTCTTTTCGGTCATGGCGTTTGCTCAGGCCTGGGGGATGAAGGGGATTTCGGCGGCGCCCTTCCAGAGGGTCTCGATGTCGTAGTAGGCGCGGGCCTCGGGGGCGAAGATGTGGGCCACCACGGTGAAGGCGTCGAGCAGCACCCAGCCGCTGTCGGCGTCGCCGGAGAGACGGTAATGGGTCTCCTCCTGGCTCTTGAGGTAGGCCACGGCGGCCTTTTGGAGGGCCTTGAGGTGGGGCGTGGAGGTGCCGGAGGCGACCACGCAGACATCGGTGACGGTGGAGACGCCGCGCACGTCGAGCACGCGGATGTCTTCGGCCTGTTTGTCGTAGAGGGCCTGGGCGATGCCCAGCGCCAGCTCTTCTGTCGTCCGCTTCATGGGGGATTCCTTCATCGGTGGTAAAGGGCTTTGGCGCGGAGATACCGCGCCTCAAAATCGTTTATAGGATACCGCATCGCGGCGTCCTTCGCAACCGCGGCGCGGATGGCCGTGCTGGAAACGTCCATCAGGGGGCCGCGGAGACGGTGCGCCAGGAGGCGCGGGTCGAAGGGCTTTTCCGGCGGTTCCACGCCGGGGCGGTCAAAGGCAATGAAGTCGCAGAGCCCCACCAATTCCTCCGCCCGCCGCCAGCGGGGGAAGTCCACCACCGAGTCCATGCCCAGGATGAACCAGAAGCGCGCGTCCGGCGATTCTTGGCGCAGTTCCAGGAGGGTGTCGATGGTGTAGGTCTTGCCCGGGCGCCAGAGCTCGCGACAGTCCAGGGTCAGCCGCGGGTCGTCGGCCAGGGCCAGGCGCAGGAGGGCGCAGCGGTCCTCCGCGGGGGAGGGGTGACGGTCCTTCAGCGCCTGTTGGGCGCAGGGCATGAGGCGCACTTCATCGAGGGCAAAGGCATCGGCCGCGGCCTTGGCGAGGGCCAAGTGCGCCGCGTGCACGGGGTCGAACGACCCGCCCAAGATGCCGATTTGCCTCATTCCTCCGCGTCTTCCTCATCTTCGGCCTTGGGCGCCGGCAAAACGGTCACCAAGGCCATCGGCACGCGCTTGTCGCGCACCTCGGGGATTTCCACGGAGAGGCGGTCGGTCTGCACCTTTGCGGCGGTGCCGTCCGCCGGGATGGCGCCCAGCTGCGCCAGCAGGAAGCCGCCGAAGGTGTCGCAGTCTTCCGCGTCGATGGGCACGCCCAAGGCCTTGGCGACCTCGTCGAGGGGTGCGGACCCCTGCACGCGCCAGACATCGGGACCGACCTTCTCCACGTCGGGCGGCGTCTCGCCGGCGGCGCTGTCCTCGTCGGGCGTTTCGCCCACCAGGCACTCCACCAGGTCGCTCATGGTGATGACGCCGCTCATGCCGCCGTACTCATCGCACACGATGGCGAAGGGATTGTGACGGCGCTTCATGTCGCGGAAGAGCACGTCGGCCTTGACACCTTCGGGCACGAAGACGGGCGGACGGACGGCCTGCGCCATCACCGCCGTGCGCTCATGTTTCTCCAGGCGGAACCAATCCTTGGCGATGAGCACGCCCACCACCTTGTCCAGGCTGCCATCGCACACGGGATAACGCGAATGGCGCGTCTCGTGGATGGTCTTGGCCCAGGTGGCCTCGTCGTCCTCCAGCCAGAGCGCCGCCACGTCGGTGCGGTGCGTGGCGATCTCGTCGGCCGTCAGGTCGTCAAACTCAAAGACATTCTGAATGAAGGTCCGTTCCTCGGTGTCGATGGCGCCCTTTTCGCAGCCCACGTCCACCGTCATGCGAATCTCTTCCTCGCTGATGGAGTCGTCTTCCTTGGTCGGGTCGATGCCCAGCAGACGCAACACGGCGTTCGTCGAGACCGTGAGCATCCACACAATCGGCGCGAAGAGCTTGGCGATGGTGCTGACCAAGCCCGACATCCCCAGCGCCAGCGGCTCAGCCTTGCGCATCGCCAAACGCTTGGGCACCAGCTCGCCGAAGACCAACGTCACATAGGAGAGGATCAGCGTGATGAGGATGATGGAGACCGAGTTCCACATCGCCATCGAGCCGCCCAGCCACTTCTGCAACGGATTCGCCAGGTACTCCGAGAAGTTCTCCGCCGCGAAGGCGCTGCCCAGGAATCCCGAGAGCGTGATCGCCACTTGAATCGTCGCCAAAAACTTCGCCGGCTGTTCCGTCAGCTTTGCCAACCGCTTTGCGCGCCGGTTCCCCGTCTTCGCGAGACGGTCCAGCCGCCGATCGTTCATCGAGATTACCGCGATTTCCATGCACGCGAAGACCGCGTTCGCCAAAATCAGCGCGACTTGCAACAATATCAACAGGAAGAGCTCGCTTCCCATATCTTCTCCAAGAAATCCGCGCAGGCACGGCCACCCGCGCCGGCATCCCCCTGGGACGCCCGCGTTGGCCTGCAAAAGAGACTCGACAGCGAACTACTGAACGCGTACCTCACGGCATAAACAAATAAAGCGTCAATATCCTACCGAATCCCCGCCTCGCCGTCAAGTCGCGCTCCGTGCCACCGGTCGTGTCCGGGGAAATCGGCAAGCCTCCTTTTCCCACAAAAACGCTAATGCGCGCGAAGCCAGATGGGCTAACGCCGGTCGCTTTGCGGGCTAAACGCCCGCTGATCGCTCCCTCCCGCCCATCAGCTTCGCGCTTGGGCCGTCTTAAGAAGTCCTTTTGGCGCAGGAAAGTGGGGCGCGGGAGGGTGCACGGATGTGCACCCGGCGTTAGCGCCCCACCTTTCCTGCAAGCGTTGCGTCTTTGCGGTAAAACTTCCCCGGACAGTATTGGAGCCTCACCAATAAAACCAAGCTTCTAAATCTCCAAGCCGCGAAACTTCCCAATTCCCTTTTGAGCGCCCCTTCAGGGGCGCGATAGCGTGGAAATCCCAAGGGCGGCGTGACCAAAGGGAACGACGGAGCCCGTAGGGTTTCCACGCAAGAGCGTCTTTGCGGTAAAACTTCCCCGGACAGTATTGCCAGGCGACTGTTAAACGCGGCGCGTTCGCGGCGTATCGCCGAGGTTGTCGCATCCTTGGGAAAGGAAGAAAGGTTTTAGGATAAAGGGTTAGAGCGGGAGTAAAGACCGGCGACTGCCAGTGGAAAGAGGGTTAAGAGCGGCTCTAAAGCAAAAAGGGTGTTGACAGGGCGTGTGGGGCGGGACTATACTAGGGGCGAAAGTTGAGGAATGACCATGGCAAAGCACACAGATGAACAGGGGAACCAGGAAGCGCAGACAGGGGTGCAGTATGTGGTGCACCCGACGCCGCCGGACAAGCAGGGGCATCGGCAGTGGTGCGCGCAACCGGTGACGCGCAAGACCTATTCGCAGGAAGAGCTGGCGGCCTATGTGGCGGCGCGGTCGCCGCTCTTGAGCGCCGCGACGGTGATGTTCGTGCAGCAAGAGGTGCACAAGGCGGTGAAGGAGATTCTGCGGCAGGGCGACAGTGTGGCCTTCCAGAATCTCTTCACGATGCAGCTGTCCATTTCCGGGACCTTTGAGGAGGGCGGCGCGCCCGACCCGGCCAAAGGGAACGTGCTTAAGCCGCGCGTGCGGATTGCGCCGGCCTTCATCAAGGACTTGAACCAGGGCATCGCCTTTGTGCCGAAGGAGGAGACACCATGAAAGGATGGCGTTGTCTGGGCGCGGCGGCGTTGTTGCTCGGGCTGTCGGCGTGCGCGCCGGGACTCGAGGAGCGGTTGGAGTCCGCGCGGGCCTATCAGGCCGGCAAGGCCGAGGAGACAGAGGCCTTCTTCAAGGATCGGACGGCGCCGCTGACGTTGCCGGAGTGCCGGGAGTGGGCGCAGACACGGACGTTGAAGCTGACGCAGGCGCGGTTGGACGCGAGCCTGGCGCGGATCCAGAGCACGGCGGCCTTTTCGGCCTTTCTGCCGCAGGTGGAGTGGAGCTATCAGCGGTCGGGCACGGACAAGACGTTGCGGACGACCGTGCCGTCGCTGGGGCTCTCGATGCAGATGCAGGACAAGTGGATGACGCAATCGGCGCTCACCATCAGCCAGCCCGTCTTCGCGCCGAACGCGTGGCTCCTGTGGTTGGCCGCACGGCGCGGGGCCGACCTGCAGAAACTCACCGTGGCGCGCAACGAGGAGATGCTCGACGTGCAGGTGGCCACGCTCTTCTATCAGGCGGCGGTGGCGGCCCGCACCATCGAGGCCTATGACGCGCAGGCCGAGGCCTCCGCCGAATTGGTGCGTCAAATCGAGGCGCTCGAGGCCGAGGGGCTGGCCCTGCGGGGCGAGGCCGCGCGGGCCCGGGCCTTCCATGAGAACGACCTTTACAACGCGCAAGTGGCGCGCGACAACGCCTTCGCCGCCAAGGCCAACCTCTTGGATTTGATGAACCTCCACCCGCTCTCCGACGCCGCGCCGCCGCTCGACGGCGAGAGCCTCCTGGCCGTGCAGACCTTGCCGTGGGGGACGATGGACGCCGAGGGCAAGTGGACGCCTCAGCCGCGCGAGGACGCGTTGGCGTTGCCGTTGGAGGAGTGGCTCTGGACGGCCCTCGTGGCCCGCAAGGAGATGTGGGCCGGCGACCTGACCATCACGTTGCGGAAGGTCGAGGCGCTGGCGGCGCTGGCGCACTTCCTGCCCACGCTCTCGGTCACCGGCGGCCGGGCCTACGCGGGGAGCGACTTCATCACGCCGCACAGCTATCTGACCGGCGGCATCGGCGGGGTGATGAGCATCTTTGATGGCTTGCAGTCCATCGCCGACTACCAGGCCGCGCGTGAGCAGGAGAAGGCCGCCTATGCCCTGCGCGAGGACGCCGCCGCCACGCTGATGGTCTCGGTGTGGCAGGCGTGGACGAATTGGCGTCAGGCGCGGGACCTCAAGGCCGTCGCGGCCATCGCCTTGCAGGCCGCGGAGGTCGACTACGCCGAGACCAAGTCCCGCTATGAGAATGACCAAGAGACCCTCTCTGAAGTGCTCGACAAGTTCTCCGCCCTGGAACAGGCCCGCATCGATGCGGTCGCCTCGGAATACGCCGATGCCCTGGCGGAATATGTCTTCCGCGACACCGTCGGACTGGGGTGGGGAGGGGCGCTGACGCGCCCCGGAGAACAGAGAACGGAAAACGGAGAACAGAACGCCCCTGACGGGGCGACGGAAGGGGCGGCAAGCCGCCCCAGAGAACAGAAAACAGTGAACAGAGAACAGAACGCCCCTGACGGGGCGACGGAGAAGCCTTTGCTGAAAGATTTGTCGGAGGTGCCCAATGAATAAGAATCGCCTTTGCTTGAATTCCCGGACGGAAGATTGCCCGTCGCGCGCCGGCGCGCGCTCCGTTTTCCGTTTTCCGTTCTCCGTTCTCCCCATTTTGGGACTCTGCTCACTCCTCCTCGCAACGGGTTGCCAGAAAGAGGAGGCCGCCCAGCAGGCCGACAATCGGCCGCGGGTGAAGGTGTGTGAGTTGACGCCGGAGCTGACCTTCGAGGATGTGGCCGTGGTGCAGGGCTCCATCCGCACGAAATACACCGCCGCCGTGGCCTCGCGTCTGCCCGGGACGATTGACGAGGTGCTCGCGGACGAGGGCGATGTGGTCAAGGCCGGACAGCCGCTCTTCCAGGTGGACCGCATCAATCTGGAGAACCAGGTCGCCATCGCCAAGGACGACCAGGCCGTCGCCCACGCCGCGAAGGAAGAGGCCGTCGCCGCACAGGCCGAGGCCGAAGCCGCGCACGAGAAGGCCAAGACCGACGCCGAGCGTTATCGCCGCCTGTACAACGAGTCGCGCTCCGTCACCAAGGACGCGTGGGAAAAGGCCGAACTCCAGCTCCGCAGCGCCGCGGCCACCCTGGCCCGCGCCAAGGCCGCCGTGGCCTCGGCCGACGCCAAGATCCAACAGGCCGACACGGCCCTGCGCATCGCCGAGAAAAACCTCTCCGATTCGCGCGGCCTGGCGCCCTTCGACGGCATCATCACCCAGAAGTTGCAGGACCGCGGCGACTACGTGGACGCCGGCACGCCCATCTTCACGATGGACGACCCGCGCGTGCACGAGCTTTGCCTGACCCTCACCGCCGACCGTTACGCCGAGGTCGCCGTGGGCAAGACCCTGGTGAACGCGGCCTTCGGACAGGAGCTGCCCGTGACCTACAAGTCGCCCACCATCAACCCCATGACGCGGACCTTTGAGTTGCGGGCCATCACCAAACCCGACCCCGCGGTCGCGCCGGGCCTGCTCTGCGATGCGCGCATCGTCTTCGACCGTCGCCAAGGCTTCGGCCTGCCCGCGGGCGCGGTGGCCAAGCGCGGCGGGCGCGAAGTCGCCTTTGTCGTCGGCGACGACGGCACGGTGACCTCGGTCGAGGTCAAGAAGGGCGCCACCGCCGGCGCCATGGTCGAGGTGCTCAACCCCGAGGATTTCCAAGGCAAGCGCGTCGTGGCCGAAGGCATGCTGTTGCTGAACGTGGGCGACGTCGTCGTGCCCGTGGAGTGAGGAAAGGAGGGCTGCGCCATGTTCCTTGCAGACGCGTCCGTCAAACGGCCCATCGCGATGAGCGTGCTCATCATCATGCTCTCGTTCCTGGGCGTGATGTCGCTTCGTAACCTGGGCAACGACCTCCTGCCCACCGTCGACATCCCCTACGTCACCATCTCCGTGACCTACTCCGGCGCCTCGCCGGACGAGATTGAGACCTCCATCACCCGAAAAATCGAGGACGCCATCTCGCAGGTCGAAGGCATCAAGCACATCACCTCCACCTGCTTGAACAACTTCACGCAGGTGCTCATCGAGTTCGAGCTCGACCGCGACGTCGACGTCGCCGCGACAGACGTCCGCGAGAAGATCGACCTCATCCTCGATGAGTTGCCGGAGGACGCCGAGGAACCGGAAATCCTCAAGTATGACATCAACGCCACGCCTGTCGTCACGATGGTCCTCAAGGCCAAAGGCGATACCCTCAAGGGCGCGACACCGGAACAGACGGCGGAGTTCATCGACGAACTCTACGACTATGCTGACGACAAACTGAGCGACCGCTTCTCCTCTCTGGCCGGCGTGGCCAGCGTCGACCTCATCGGCGGCATGGAGCGCGAGGTCATCGTGGACGTCGACCGCGAGAAACTCGCCGGCCGCGGCCTCTCCATGGCCGATGTCGTCCAAGCCGTCGGCCAGGGCAACATCAAGATCCCGATGGGACAGATTGACGCCGGCGACCGTGAGATCTCCCTCACCTTCGATGGCGAACCCGATGAGCCCGAGGGACTCGGCGACATCCAGGTGGGCGTCGTCGAAGGCCAGCGCGTCTATCTCCGCGACATCGCGACCTTCCACTTCGGCACCGAGCGCGTCACCTCCCGCTCCTTCTACGACGGCGAGCCTTGCGTCACCATGAAGGTCACGAAGAAGGGCGACGCCAACGGCACGCAGGTCGTCGCGGAAGTCGAGCGCGTGGTCAAGGAACTGGAAGGCAATCTGCCCGGCGGCATGGAGCTGGTCTGGTTCCGTGACGACGGCACCTACATCAACGCCACGGTCAGCGACGGTTTCGTCTCGGTCTGGCAGGGCGTCCTCCTCACGGGTCTGGTGCTCCTCCTCTTCTTGGCCGACATCCGCACCGCCTTCGCCGCCTTCGTCTCCATCCCCGTGACGATGTTGGTGACCGCGGGCGTCTTCCCCCTCTTCGGCTATACCTTCAATATCATCACCATGTGCGCCGTGGGCATCTCGGTGGGCATCCTGGTGGCAAACTCCATCGTGGTGCTCGAGAATATCGGCGCAGAGTTCGCCAAACGCCGCGGCACGAAGTACGAAATCGGCCCCGTCGTCGCCTCCGCCACGAGCTACGTCGCCCTCGCGGTCGCGGCCTCGGCCCTCACCAACGTGGTCGTCTTCCTGCCCATCGCCACGATGTCCTCGCTCGCGGGCAAGTTCCTCTCGCCCTTCGCCGTGGTCGTCACGGTGGCGACCTTCGCCTCGCTCCTCATCTCCTTCACGCTCACGCCCATCCTTGCCATGGTCACCGTGAACTGGGGCCAGCGCTGGATCAACCCCGCCCTCGCCTGGTGCCTCCGTCCCTGGAATTGGTTCTACCGCCGCATGGAGCGCGCCTACGTCAAGTCCGTCAAGTGGGTGGCCCGCGCGCCGTGGCTCTTCCTGGGCGTGGCCACCGGCCTCACCGTCCTCGGCTTCCTCTACTTCCCCTCGCGCGTCGAGATGGACTTCGTCTCCGAGGTCGACCAGGGCGACGTCACCGTCCGCCTGGAATTCCCCGCCGACTACAACCTGCAGCGGAGCATCGAGCGCACCACCTCCATCGCCAATCGCATCCTCGCCACCGAGCCCGCCGTCACCCATTCCAATATCAACTGCGGCAAGGTCCAGGGCCAGATGGGCACCGTCTCGGAAGGTCCCTATCTCGCCGAGATCAACCTCCGCCTCACCCCCATGACCGAGCGCCCGGAGGACCCCATCGGCGCCATCCGCGCACGCCTCCGCACCCTGCTCGCCGAGGAACCCGACTGTATCTACTCCGTCCTGATCCCCTCCGCCGCCGGCGGCGCCAGCCAGGACATCGTGCAGTACGTCAAAGGCCCTGACCTCGACGTCATCGACCAGGCCGGCCTCAAGATGCAGAAGGCCTTCGCCGCCGACCCCGTCAACACCGACATCGCCTCCTCCATCCGCCCCGGCCGCCCCGAGGTCCGCTTCCTCCCCGACCGCGCCGTCCTTCACGACCTCTCCGTCCCCGCCGCCACGCTGGGGCAGTCCCTCCGCGCCAACGTCGCCGGCCTCGAGCAGACCGTCTACAAGCGCGGCGACCGCTCCTACGACATCCGCGTCCGCTACAGCCAGCGCAACGGCGAGGACCAGATTCCCGCGATGAATCTGCCCGGTCCCGACGGCTTGCCCTTCACCATCGGCGCCGTCGCCGAGCTCCAGGAAGGTCTCCAGCCCACCATCATCAACCGCTACGACAAGTCCCGCACCGTCGTGCTCTACGCCAACGCCTCCCGCGGCCACGGCATGGGCACCGCCCTCGCCCACCAGGCCGAGGACATCCAGGAGAACCTGCCCCCCGGTTGCACCGCCACCATCGGCGGCATGGCCGAGAAGATGAACGAGACTTTCACCGAGTTCGCCACCGTCACCTTCGTTGCCATCGTCCTCACCTACCTCCTCCTCTGCGCCATGATGGAGTCCTGGACCCAGCCCTTCATCATCCTGCTCACCGTGCCCTTCTCCTACCTCGGGCTCTACATCGCCCTCTGGCTCACCGGCGAGAGCATGTCCATGTTCGGCCTCCTCGCCGGCGTCATGCTCGTGGGCGTGGTGGTCAACGCCGCCATCCTCCTCATCGACGAGATCAACATCATCCGCCGCACCTATGGCACACCCAAGCACATCGCCCTCATCCGCGCCGCCAAGCGCAAGTTCCGCCCCATCCTCATGAGCTGCGTCGCCGCCCTCTTCGGCATGCTGCCCATGGCCACCGGCACCGGTCTGGGCTCCGAACTCCGCGCCTCTATCGGCATCGGCTCCGTCGGCGGCATCATCCTCTCCTCCCTCATGGCCCTCTACTTCATCCCCGCCGCCTACCTCATCCTCACCCGCCGCAACGCTTAACCGGAGAACAGGGCGCGCGAAGGGCGGGGCCACCAAAAGGCGGCCCCGCCGCTTTTTTCATCCCAGGGGAAATAAACCGTAAAAAATACGCAGAATCGTCAGGGGAACAAGAGTGTCCGGGGAAATCGCAAGCCTTCTTTTCCGCAAAGACGACCTTGCGTGGAAACCCTGCGGGCTCCGTCGCTCCCTTCGGTCACGCCGCCCTTGGGATTTCCTCGCTATCGCGTCCCTGACGGGACGCTCAGAAGAGGAATTTAGAAGTTTGGGAGTTTGGAGGCTTGGAAGCTTGGCCCTGGCCTCGCCTGTCGCGCGCTTGCCGCGCGTTCCGTTCTTCGTTCTCTGTCCTCCGTTCTCCGGGGCGGCGCTAGCCGCCCCTTTTCCCTTACCTTATTATATAGTACCTTCTGGAGGCCCAAAAAGGGTCTTTGGAGAGACGCTTAAGGGGTCTTTCTGAGACCCTATAAGGGTCCGAGGTCAACCACTATAGGGGTCGGTGGTGAGACCCTATAAGGGTCGAGGGTCAACCCTTATAGTGGTCCAAGGCCGACCCTTATAGGGTCTCAAAAGAGGGGCAAAAAGGGCCTTTGAGAGGTGCCTTTCGGGTGATTGCGAGGGAGAATTTGGCTCTGTGAGGTCCCTATATATAAGGTAGGGGGCAATAGGCCACTCCGGCGAACAGAGCGTGCAGGCCCAAAGGGCCAAACCTTCCACGGCCACGGAAAACGGAGCGCGCGGCAAGCGCGACGGGTGAGGGCGTAGTGCAAAGCGGCGAAACCGCCCTCCTAGTCGTCCTATAGGTCCTATATGTCCTACCGTGTCGTCTAAGAACTGCCAATCAGCCAATCTGCTAATCAGCCGGGCGCTCTGATGGAGCGCCCGTCCCTTCGTGGAAATCAAGTGCGCGGTTCGGCGAGCAGGGCATAGAGGGCTCGGCGGACTTCCTCGTTCGGCACGCCGAGGGTGAAGCGAGGGTTCTTGAAGGCTTTGATGGAGAGGTATCCGCCTTGATAAAGAATGGAATTCGCCGTGATGGCCTCCAGATCGCAGATATCCAAATCTTCCTCGGAGAGATGCTCCACGTTGTCGTAATCCTCCTCTGTCAAGTTACGTGCGGTGAGCGCGTTGATCAAGGCAGGGCGATCGGCGTTCGTCCATGTGGACACAAACGTTTTCTCTTTTGCCCCAAGCGTCTTGGCAATGGAGGCTGGATTGTAGACTTTGGTCGTGTTCCAGCGGGCAAAACGGTAGCCGCTGTACCACCGGCGGAGCTCTGTGCGATAATCCTCATACGCAAGCCCCATCACCTCGGCGTGCGCGTGCATATCCACGCTGAAGGTGGACTCCAACTCTTCATCGGTGTAGCCCAACAAAGTGGCGTAACGGTCGTCCAGCGTCAAGTCGTTGAGGTTGTTCAACGTTGAAAAGATAGAGTCTGGCACATAGCGTGTGATACCGGTCATCATCGAGAAGCGGATGTCGGCGGCTTCGTTCTTGATTTCACCGCAGAAGTTGATGAGCTCAGAACGGATTGCCTTGGCCTTGGCGACATCATTCAGCGCGGCATTGATCGGCGCATCGTAGTCGTCGATGAGAATAACAACGCATTTGCCGTTGATTTGCTTAAGGAAGTTGATGGCTTTGGCAAAGTTGGCATGGGGGAAAATCGCGTCATCCCACTTACATCCAGCCTCGATTAAGACCTTTCTGACATGGTTGCGGAAATCACGCTCGAACGCCTCCAAGGTCTCCACATTGAGACCCGAGAAGTTGAAATGGAGGATGGGATATTCCGCCCAGTCGTAGTCCAACTTATCGATGGCAAGGCCCTTGAAGAGCTCGCGTTGCCCGCGGAAGAGACACTCCAGCGTGGAGAGCATCAGCGATTTGCCGAAACGCCGCGGACGCGAGATGAAATAGAGCGAACGCGTCGGATCACACGCCAATTCGTGCAGAATCGCGGTCTTATCCACGTAAATGCACCCATTCTCCCGCAACTTGCGGAAGTCTGCGATGTCTTGTGCGATTCTCGGTTCCATAACCAAACTCCTTGCCCACAGTATAGCATAAGGGGCACCCGCGCGCCCCGGAAACCGGAACACCCAATAGTGTCCGGGGAAATCGGCAAGCCTCCTTCTCCCGCAAAAACGCCAGTACGCGCGAAGCCAGATGGGCTGACGCCGGTCGCTTTGCGGGCTAAACGCCCGCTGATCGCTCCCTCCCGCCATCGTCTTCGCGCTTGGGCCGTCTTTCATGTCTCTCCCGCGCAGGAAAGTGGGGCGCGGGAGGGCGCACGACCGTGTGCCCGGCGTTAGCGCCCCACATTTCCTGCAAGAGTTGCGTCTTTGCGGTCTCCATTTTCCCCGGACAGTATTGATGACATTCCTTAGTATTGGTTTCGGGCTAGAGATTTGCTACAATGCGCCTACGTTGCGGGGAGACATCCCGTAATGGTGATTGTGCTGACGCACGAATGATTGCTTGACCTGAAGTCTGGTAAACAAAGAGAGAGCAACGTTCGAGTGTGGCATACGTGCATACGTATGCCCTCTCGTCTGTTTCTCTCGAGGCTATACCAGACGCCCAGGTCAGAACAGACGAGAGGGCGCCTTTATGTCCACAGAAACGAACGAAGCCGCACGCACCGCCAATGTCGCATTGGCGCGTTATGCCAATCAAGTGGCCTCGGTGGCGGATGTGGCGCGTGAGCAGACCCTGCGCCCGGCTCTTCAACAGTTGCTCGAAGACTATCGAAATGTCCCGGGGCTCTCGCTGCGGTGCCTCAATGAAGGCCGTGCCAAGGACTTGGAGGGAGTGGGGATCCCTGATTTCTTGGTCTACTCCGATGCGGATACGCTCTTCAATCGCCGTGTTGGCCTTATCGAATGCAAGCGGTTGGGCACACCGCTCGATCCGCTCGTCGAATCTGAACAAATCAAGCGCTATGCCGAGGCTTGCCCCAATATCCTGCTGACGGACTATCGCCGCTTCCTGGTCATCCACGGCAATGAGGTTTGCTCGGATGTGACTGTGCTGGATGAGTACAATAATGCACTGAAACCAAATGTCGAAGTGGCTTTCAATAGCCTCTTGATGGACTTCTCCGGCTATGAGTACGCCTCCATCAGCTCCAAGGCCTCCTTGGTCGATACGTTGGCGAACGTGGCTTACGCATTTGCCAAGGACCTTACCTCCTATCTTTTGGACGACACCAACAAGGAAGAGCCCTGGTACATCAAGTTTCATGCGCTCAAGGAGAGTTTCAAGACCTCGGTACAGATGATTTATACCATTGTGGACTTCTGTGACATCTATGCACAGAGTCTTGTCTATGGTTTGTTGATGGCGCGGTTGGACGGCGCCCGACTGAACGAAAAGGATATTTCGGGCTATCTTAATACACTCCCCAAGAACTTTAACCTGCTCTATGAGTTTCTCAACCAAGCCTATGACCGAACGATTCCAGATCGGTTGTGTCTCACACTCTCGCGCATCGCCCGTCACTTGAACCTGATTGATGCCGCGGCCATCCGCAAGGAGTTTCAAGAGTCGCGCAGCCGCAACTCCATCGCCGTCTATCTCTACGAAGACTTTCTCCGTCATTACGATTACCTTGCCAAATCGGATCAACGCGATCGTAATGGCGTTTACTACACGCCTCATCAGGTGGCGGACTTCATTGTTCGCGCGGTGGATGAGTTGTCCCGTGAGGCCTTTGAGCTGAAGGACGGAATCGCCGCAGAGGAGATGAAGGTGCTCGACTTCGCGTGCGGCACGGGTACCTTCCTCAAAGCCACACTGGAACGTATGCTCCCCAAGCACCACCTGACTTCGGTTGAGGTTGCACGGTGGCGTGAGAAGATTTTGCGCGACCTGTACGGTTTCGAGTTGCTCTTCACCCCCTACGTCATCGCCCACACGCTCCTTGGGCAGACACTTCAAGAACACGGCATTATCCTACAACCGCGGGACCACCTCAAGGTCTTCCTCACCAACACGCTTGACCTTGCTCGAAATGTCATTCCGCCCAGCTTACCTAACCTTCAACGAGAGGGTGAGGGCGCCTATCTGGCCAAGACGGCGACTTCCATTCTCTCCATCATCGGCAATCCGCCCTATTTCAATGGCGACTCACAAGAGAACAAATGCGAATTCATCGACAGGCTCTTGGCCGACTATAAGCCCAAAGGGGAGCGCAAGACCAATCTCACCGACCTGTACGTCAAGTTCTTCCGTTTCGCCGACTGGAAAATCGCCACGCAAGGGCGTGGCATCTTAGGGCTGATCACCAACAACAAATATCTCTATGGCCCGACCTTTCGCCAGATGCGCGCCCATCTGATGGAGACGTTCGACGACCTCTACATTCTCAACCTTCACGGCAATGCCCTCATTGGTGAGAAGGATACCAATATCTTCACGATTCGCGTTGGTGTCGCTATTGTGCTCTTCGTCCGCCACGCCACACGCCCCACCCAGAAACGGATTCGTTATGCCTCCATCGTCGAGCAGGGATGTGTCACGGCCGCAGAGAAACTCGCCTATCTTGAGGCGCATTCGCTTGGGGATATCCCTTGGAAGGACCTCCCCGCCGAAGCACCCATGCACCTTTTCGTTGACTACGACGCCACCAACGACAGCCGCTACGCGCAGTTCTGGTCCATCAAAGACATCTTCGACCACTCCAACAGTGGGATGAAGACACATTGCGATAAACTGTGCATTCAACCGACACGTGCGGCCTTGGACAAAATCTATGAGGACTTCTGTTCGCTTTCAGTCGACCAATTGCGGCAGCGATATGAGTTGAAGGATGGGAAGAATTGGGATGTTGCCAGTGCCAAGCACGATTTAAGCTCTTCCTACAATCCACAGCGGGATTATTATCGTCCCTTTGACAAACGCTGGACCTCACTCAGTCAGGTTTCGCATGGTTTCCTCGCGCGCCCCATCTATGCCACCATGCAGCATCTGTGCGAACCGAATCTCGGGCTTTGTTTTCCTCGTCAAGTGCATGAATGGCATGGTGCTCTTGTCACGGATACTCCCATTGACATCCATTATCTCTGTGACCAGACCTACGTGGCGCCGCTCTATCTCTTTGGAATTGACGAAGGGCGAGAGGATGTGAATTGGAGCCCACGCTTTAGGAAAGAATGGTTGGAGACCTTGGACTTCACACCGACGTCGGAAGAGGTCTTCGCCTGCATCTATGCCATTTTGTGGTCGCCCACGTATGCTGAGCGTTACAAGGAACAACTGCGTTTTGACTTCCCTCGCATTCCTTTGCCGCGCGAGGAGGCGACCTTCCGTGCTTACGCGGAAATTGGTACGAAACTGATTGACCTCCACCTCCTGCGCAAACGCTTGGACTCCCCGGACATCCACGTGAAAGGCGAGATCCCAAGAGAATCGTTCACAATTGGCAAAGTGCAGTATTACAAAGGTGACGTACTGAAACTACCCGTCTCCAATGGACCCGTGCTGGAGATCAACAACCTTCCTTCGGAGCTGTGGGAGTTCACCGTTGGCGCATTCGCCCCGCTGCAACAGTGGCTCAAACTCCGAGCACGCGATAAAATCCCGTTGACCTTCACAGACCTGGACACTCTTGAGCAAATGGCGCGTGCCATTGCCCACACGCTTACACTTCAAAAAGAGTTGGCAGAGTTGCCCCTTGCGTGACGCCTTGGCTGTCATGCAAATAGAATAAGGCGGAGATACGCAACAAGGGACAGGCGTGCATTTAGACAGGGTCATAGCCTGTCTTTGCGCCGGGTGGGAGGCGTGAGCGCCGATGGATGAGGGTGGGGCCGTAGGGCTCGACGCTCATCATGACGCTGCGGTGCAGGGGATAATCGTGGGCTTTGAAACGTTGGTCGAGGGGGATGATTTCGCCGGCGCGATTACGGACGATGGGTTCCTGCGAGGCGATGCTGACCCCGATGAAGTAACCATCGCGCAGGAACATGGGCGGACGGTCGTTCGCGAAGGTCCGGAAGTCGTCCGCGGATGGCGCGGCGGGGTCGTCCCCAATCCATTCGCGCACCAGGCACCAACAAATCCGTCCTTCGCGGTCCTTGAAGACCACCTGTGGGTCAATCTCCGGGATGGTGCAGAAGCTGTCGATCTCGTAGCCTTTCTCCTTCAAGACGCCGACCGCGATGTCGATGGAGAGGGCTCGGCGTTCCCATTCTGACATTTCGGACGGCGTGTCGTCCGCCATGCGCCGGGGATCGACCGGGCGTTGCGTCACCAGGTGCCACAGTCCCCACGGGTTGAATTGTCCTGAGATTTGACCCGAGAAGACGCATGGCACCAAGTCCCACCGTTCGGCGGCCTCCCGCAGGCGGTTGGCATGGGCCACCGGCATGGCGCCGTCCAAATCCACATAGACGGCGAAGACCTTGTTCTTGTAGATGAAGACCATGTGGGCGAAGAGGATTTGGTACTGCGTCTCCAGCCAACGGAAGTTCGGCACCTCTTGCCCTTCCGGTGTCGTGAGCCACTTGTCTGCGAGTTTCTGAATGGTCTTTCCTGCGAATTCAATCGCGGTGAGCTGCACGGAAGACCACTTGTCCGGATAACATTGATAGGCCATGGCACACACCTTTCTCCTTACGGGCCGCGGCATCCCTCGGCACCCGCCTTTGCTAATGACAAAGAGAGTATAACATATCCTCTCTTCAATAGAACACAAATCCCTTCGCAGGCAATAGTGTCCGGGGAGGTTTTACCGCGAAGACGGTCTTGCGTGGAAACCCGGCGGGCTCCATCGCTCCCGTTGGTCGCGCCGCCCTAGGGATTTCCACGCTATCGCGCCAAAGGGGTGGCGTTGCCGCCCCGGAGAACGGAGAAAGGAGAACGGAGAACAGAACGCCCCAGCGGGGTGAAGGATGGACTTTCCGAGAAGTCGGCAAGGCGCGAAACGGAGAGCGGCGGTCGCGGTCAGCGGCGAAGCCGCAGAGCGACCGATGGAGCCCGAAGCGGTTCGCGCCTCCCCGCGCGTCTTTGCGGTTCTCATTTTCCCCGGACAGCATTGACCGCGCCTTGACGGAGCAATAAGAATGGGTTAGAATGATTTCGTATGTGAGACAAGGATATAACCATGGCTCAAGAGAACTTTAAGCGTACACTTTTCGCGGCGGCGGTCGTCGTTACGGGGGTGATTTCCTTGCTTACCATGGGGTGCACTCAGACATCAAAGATCGGCCGTATCCATTTGTTCGTGCTTTATTTTTGAGTATCCTGCAGAGAGGCGGTTTATATGACTAGGTTGAGTTTATTGTTTCTTGTTGGTTTGTTTACCCATGCTGTTTTAGCAGAGACCCTTGCCATGGCGCTTATGCGCGATGGCGCTATCGCGACAATCCAATTGCATGTCGTGGATGAGCAGGGGCGGCCAATCGAGGACGTGGAGGCACATCTTGGTTTTTGGAAACCGGCATCGGCACTTTTTGCCTTGAACAGAGATTCCGGAACTACGGATGAGGAGGGGAACGTCCAGTTGTCTGCGCGGTGTTTCACGGACGGCGACTATATTTTGAGAAAAGATGGGTACTATCCGACACAACGACATATCCGAACACCAACGCCATATCATGAGACAATTGAAGAGGGGTTCTTTTCTTATCGTTGGCGAGACCCTTATGTCAAGACAGAGGTGTTGCGGGACATCAGAAATCCTTGTCCGATGAAGGCCTATTCTTGCGTAATACTGAAGTCCCCACCGAAAGGGGAGACATGGGGCCTTGACTTGGAGCTCATGGAGTGGCTTCCGCCAAACGGAAATGGAAAACACTTGGATATGCTTGTCTCCCTTGAATTGGAACCCCGTCAGAATCGGCAGGACAAGTGGGAAGAGGTCATGGCGGTGAATCTCTCATTTCCTAACCCAATGGATGGCGTACAACTTTGTGACAAAATAGAGGAATCAGATTTTTATTCCACTTATCAAGTCGACCTGACGCGTCCGTTTGAGACACAGTTGCGTTTGGTCGGTTCCGAAGATAGGTATCATTTTTTGCCCTATAAGCAGTACCTCGTGTTTAGGGTGCGAAGTGTCGTCTCAGAATCCGGAGAAATTGTTTCGGCCCATTACGGGAAGATTTATCCAACCACCAATATCACCAGTGAAGAGTTTTCATTTCGTACCGTCTACTTCAATCCTGTGCCGAATGACACGAACTTGGAGTTTGATCCGGAGCGGAATCTGGCACCGGATGAGACGTTGCGCACCAATCCACTCTTTCTTCATAATCCCCCACTCATCCTTGGCGCAGATGCCTCCGTCATCCTTGCCCAGCGTGACCAACTCCTCGCTCAAGGCATCCCCGCCCTCTCCCAAGCGACAGGACGATTTAAACTCACACAGGAGCAAATTGAAAACGTGGATTTTCAATCGAAGTATGTGAATAATGAAAATCTTCTTCCATGGCCACGAAAGCAAGACGAATTCGGTGATTTGGCGGACAGATGGCTTCATTCAGACATCAAGGATTTGCCATTTCCTTATGGGCGTTTATTGTTTAAGAATTTGATTCAACAAGGAGACTTGAGATGAAGAAAATCTCGATTTCGTTGTTACTCATTTGTACAATCTCGAGTATCTCTGTCGGATGCGTTGCTCTTTCCACATACGATAATCTCTGGTTGAATGGGGGTAAAGCAACGTTTATTCTCCATGTTCGGGATGATGCAGGGCTTCCTGTTGAGGACGCAGAAGCGTTTGCCTCTTTTTGGGATCCCAAGAGAATACATAATACCGACACGGATTCTACTGACAAAGAGGGCAATGTTGAGCTCTCTGGTCGGGCCTGGACAGATGGTTCTTTTTGGATTTCAAAGGAAGGATATTATTCGACAAAAGGACGCGCGGATTTCGTTCTCTCTCGTCAAGAGTTCGAGCGATTGGGACTCAAGGAATGGCCGGTTTCTGAACAAAACGTGGAGCTGAAAAAGAAACGTAATCCTCATCCCATGATAGTGCTTGGTCGTGTGGAACTGATCCTGCCTGAGGATGGGAGCTTTGTAGGTGTAGACCTTGAGAAAGGCAATCTTGTCAAACCTCATGGAGAAGGAACTCAAGCAGACCTTTATGTGGCGGTAAAAACGAAGGAGGTCCCATTTGGAAAGCGTACTCGCCTTCACCCACTCTCTGTGACACTCATGTGTAAAGGCGAGGGAAATGGCATTCAGCTTTGCGAAGCGGATAGTTATTCCGAATTTCGCTCTGATTACCAAGTGGATTTAACCCGTCCTTTCCAAACCAGATTGAGTTGGGAGGTCAAGGAGGACTCTTTCTTGGGAACAAAGAAGTATTTGACTTTTCGTGTTCGCAGTGTCCTTGATAAAAACGGAAAGATAGTCAAAGCGAATTACGGAAAGATTTATTTTGATCTTATCTATAGAAATGAATTACAGTTCGATGCTATTTATTTTAACCCTGTGCCGAATGATACAAACTTGGAGTTTGATCCGGAGCGAAATCTGGAGCCGGGCGAGAGGCAGGCGCAACGTTTTCGTCGTCGCCGGGTCTATAGACCTTGAATTCTGAAGGAAGTGTTGAGATGAAATGTGTCACAAAGCTCTTCTGTCTTGCGGGGATGATTTCCTCGCTTACCATGGGGTGTGCTACGGAGCAGCCGTGGTGGGAGGCAACCCCGGCACGGCGGGCGCGGGCGGATGGGGCACTTGTCACCCTTCAGGTCCATGTGGTGGATGAGACCGGGGCTCCGGTGGAAGACGCCTATGTAGGCGTTGGATTCTGGGCGCCACGAGGGCCAGAGAGGGACAATGGGGAAACGGACGAGAACGGTTACATTGAGCTTGAGGCACGGTGTTGCACGGACGGTACGTTAGTGGCCAAAAAAGAGGGCTATTACCCTTCTCGTCTGCACGTGGATTACACTGCCACCGATGACGAAACCATCGAGGAAACTATATTCTCGCGCAGATGGAAGGAGCCACAACCGGTCACCATTGAACTTAGGAAAGTGCATAATCCCACACCATTGATTGCATGGGGCGGGATTTTCTTGTCATTGCCTCGTACAGACAAAACCTTGGCATTGGATTTAGAACTTATGGATTGGCTTCCCCCCTATGGGGAGGGAAAAGTTAAAGATGTGTTTATCACTCCAAAACGAATTGTAACACAAAGAGGGCAAACAAAACTGTGTAAAACAGAAAGTCTGATATTGACGTTCCCGAATGCTGGGGATGGCGTGTGGGTTCGGAATGTAACACAAGCATCATTATTAAAATCTCAGTATCAATGTGATACCAATGGGATGTTTGAACCCATGTTAGAGTTACATCGTAGCAAAGAAATGGGCCCCATATTCCTTTCTGAGAAAAAATATCTTTTCTTTCGTGTTAGAAGCGTTTTCTCTTCTGAAGGCAGGCTACTTAAGGCGCATTATGGTAAAATTTATGGGACGATATCAATAGAACTTGGAGATTTACTCATTACCGGCAGTTACTTCAATCCTGTTCCGAATGAGACGAACTTGGAGTTTGACCCGAAACGGAATCTGGCCCCGGATGAGACGCTGGAGCAACGTCAGCGGCGGCGGGTTTATTTGCCGTGAAGTCGGTTGTATTCAGGAAGGAGAGTAGACTGATGAAACGGATAATCTGCATGGTGATGGCGATGTTGGCGGCGGGAATGGCGATGGGTGCCACACGGCTGGTGCCGCGGTTGTTGGTCTTGGAGTCGGCAAGCGTGGGGGAGAAGACATGGATTTATCGGACGCCTAAGCAGGGCAGTATCGTCAAAGGGGAATCACGGGGGGATTATCCGGAGGGCGGGACGGCGTGGACGTTTCGCGTCTATCTGTGGATGGAGCAGGAGCAGGAAGGCATCACGCTCCGCTTTGATGGAGAGCAGGTGGTGGGATGTAGAGTCGGGTATTATGGACCCGGCATGGAACTTTATGCATTGGGAACGCCGAATTCATATTGCTCGATGGCAGATGGCATCTATAAGGTTTCAGATCCTCGCAGTGCACCGGACCGGGCTTCAGAGCGTTTCCCAAACGGTGCCACACTGAATTGGAAGTTTCTTGTTTTCTGGGAGTATGAGGAGATTGCGGAGTAAGCCCATCGCAATACTGTCCGGGGAAAATGGGAACCGCAAAGACGTAGGCGCTCCGACGGAGCGCCTGCTGATTAGCTGAATTGGTTGATTAGCTGATTGGACGGCGGCTTCGCCGCTGACCGCGACCAACGCCCTCCGTTTCGCGCCGTGAGATAAGAAGTCTGGGTGTGGGATAATGCCCCACCAACAACACCCGGGAGCGCAAAGCGCAATCCTTCCACGGCTAGTTTCCAAGCCTCCAAGCCTCTAAACTTTCCAATTCCCCTTTGAGCGCCCCTGTGGGGCGATGAAGAAACGGCTTTCCAAGAAACGACAGAAACGCAAGGGATGGGCACGGTAGTGAGGCCCGGAGGGCCGAACGGTGAAGTGCCCAGGCCCTTGCGTTCCTTCGTGTCTTCGTGGAAACTCCCCCGGGTCGTGTTGGGGCGGCGGAGGGAATGGGGGCATTATGGTATAATGGGAGAAAAAGGAACAGCGGACATGAAGATTCGGATTTTGCCTTCGTTGTTGGCGGCGGATTTGGGACGCCTGGGGGAAGAGATCGCACGCGCGGCGGCAAGCGGCGCGGATGGTTTGCATTTGGATATTATGGATGGCCACTTTGTGCCGAATCTCTCCTTCGCGCCGGCCACGGCCGCGCTGTGCGCCAAGCTCCTGCCGGAGGGCATCGAGCTGAACACGCACTTGATGATGACCAACCCGCACAAGTATGCGGGGCGTTTCGTCGAGGCGGGCAGCGACACGGTGCAGTTTCATCTCGAGGTGCGCGACACGGTGAACGTCCGCGCCTTGGTCGCCGAGCTGGAGGCCCACAAGGCCCGTGTGGGCCTGGCCATCAATCCCGAGACGCCCGTCGAGGTCGCCTTCCCTTACCTGGACTGCGCCGACGAGGTGCTCTGCATGACCGTCCATCCCGGTTATGGCGGCCAGGCCTTCATCGCCGAGGTGTTGCCGAAGATTCGCGCCATCCGTGAGCGCGCCCCCGCCCTGGACATCATGGTCGACGGCGGCGTGAACGGCGAGACCGCGGTCTTGGCCGCGGAGGCCGGCGCCAACGCCTTTGTGGCCGGCTCTTACCTCTTCGCCCAACCGGACATGGCCGCCGCCGTGGCTGAGATGCGCGCCTCTTGCGAGGCGGCCTTCGCGCGGGCGTGGGGTAAGTGATGGCGGCGACGACGCGGGCCTCGAAGGAGTTGGCGCGCTTCCCGGTGGGGAGCCTGCTGTGGAAGTATTCGTTGCCGGCCATCATCGGGATGTTGGTGATGGCGCTCTACAACGTGGTGGACCGTCTCTACGTGGGGCGGTGCGTGGGGCCGACGGGGTTGGCGGGCTTCTCGCTGACCTTCCCGCCGATGATGGTGATGTTGGCCTTCGGCCTGCTCTTGGGCGTGGGGACGGCCACGCGCATCTCCATCGCGATGGGGCAAGGCAAACGCAGCGTGGCGCAGTGTTATCTGGGCCAGGCGGTTTTCATCTACCTGATTCTCTCCTTCATCTTCTATCCGCTCTGCGCGCTCTTCGTGGAGCCGCTCTTGGCGTGGACGGGCGGGACGCCCACGACCATCCCGGTGGCGGCGGGCTATCTGCGCATTGTCTTCTGTTGCGCCATCTTCCAGTATCTGAGCTTTGGTCTGAACCACACGATGCGCGCGGAGGGCTATCCCACCAAGGCCCTCATGACGATGCTCATCGGGGCGGTGCTCAACGCCATCCTCGACCCCTTCTTTATCTTCAAGGAGGTGCCGCTCTACTTCTTCACGGTCCCCGGCCTGGGGATGGAGGTGAAGGGCGCGGCGGTGGCGACGGTGCTGGCACAGGCGGTCTCGATGGTCTGGGTGCTGGCGCACTTCCTGCGCAAGAACGCGGGGGTGCGGTTGCGTCCCGGCTTTGTGCGGCTCTATCGTCCGCTGATTTGGGGCGTGATTGTGGCGGGGCTGCCGCCCTTCGCGCTGAACCTGGTGGGCAGCGGCATCACCGCGCTCTACAACGTGCTCTTCAAGTTCTATGCGCCGACCGAGGCCATCGCCGCGCGGGAAATCGCGACCATCGGCATTGTGATGACGGTGCAGATGCTCATCTGCATGCCGGTGCTTGGCGTGGCGCAGGGGATGCAGCCCATCCTGGGCTTCAACTACGGCGCGCGCAACTACCGCCGGATGCGGCAGACCTTCAACCTCGCGGCTTGGTGGGGTGGGGGCTACATCGCCGTGATGTCCGCCCTCGTGTTGATTTTCCGCCGTCCGCTCTTCCTGCTGTTCTGCAAGGAAGAGGCCGCAGGCGACCTGTTGGCGGTGGGGCCGTCGGAAATGGCGGTCTTCTTCTGCGGCTTCACCTTCGTGGGCTATGCCATCCTGGTGGGGCAATACTTCCAGAGCATCGGCCGTGGCGGCGTGGCGTTGGCCATGAGCCTCTCGCGCCAGTGCTTCCTGTTGGTGCCGCTGATGCTCCTGCTGCCGCGCGTGATGGAACCACACCTGGGCGTGTGGTGGGCCGCGCCGATCTCCGATGTTTTGTCCGTGCTCATTGCGTTGGGCTTCCACCTCCATGAGCGCCGCCGCCTGAACCGTCTTATCGCCGCGCAGGAAGCCGCCTGCGCCTGACCCAAGGAGGAACCGCCATGCGCCTTGCCGCCACCCTCGTCGCGCTTTGCCTTGCCGCCGCGCTCCATGCCGAATCCCTGCCCATCGAGGCCCTGCCCATCGAGGCCCTGCCCGCGGACTTCCTGCGCGGCGAACGCCCCGCCGCCTGGCCCGAGGACGAGGTCACCGTGGTGGAATGTTGGGCCCGTTGGTGCGGTCCTTGCGTCCGCGCCATGCCCCATCTCGAGGAACTCCACCAAGAACTGAAGGACGAAGGCGTCCATATCATCGGACTCAACGTTTGGGACCGCGGCACCGACGCTGAAATCCTCGACTTCCTCTCCAAGCAACCCACGCCTCCGACCTACGCCATCGCCATCGATCGCGCGGGCGCCCTGCCCAAGCGCCTCGGCGTCAAGGGCATCCCCCACGCCATCGTCGTCCGCGAAGGCGAAATCGTCTGGCAGGGCCACCCCGCCTCCCTCACCGTCGAGAAACTCCGCGCCTGGCGCGACGAACGCAAGGCCAAGGTCGAGCAAAAGGCTGACCCCCTGGCCGCCACCCTTGACCTCGAAGCCCAGGCCGATGCCGCCGCCGCCAAGGGCGATTGGGTCGCCGCCGTGGACTTGCAGCGCCGCGCCCTCGCCGCCCATCCCCTCGCCGCGAAGGCCGGCCGGCTTCCCTCCTTTGACGGCGCCGCGCCCGTGCTCCCCAAGCTTGATCCTCCGGCTCCCACCGCCACCTCCGCCGAGGGTGACGCCGCCCCCTACGCCACGCTCCTCGGCGCGCCCCTCCCTGCCGACGATGTGCCCACCGTCTTGGCCTACTGGCCCAATCCCTTCTGGATCGCCAAGCTCAACTGGACGACCCTCTCCACGTTCCCCGACCGCCGCGTCGACAAGGCCCTCCCTTACGCCCACCGCACCATCGTCGTCATGCCCGACCATACCCGGCTCCATCTGGAGAAGCTCCTTGCGCCGTTGGCCTGGCGTGGCATCGACCTCCGCTTTGTTCCCGGCGACCCCCGCGACCTCTTCGGTTTCAACGGCCGGAACGACCCGCCCTTCATTGCTTACTTCCGCGGCGGGCGCCTGCTCTGGAAGGGCCCGCTTGAAGTGATGCCCGCCGCGCTCCGCGCCCCAACGCCGCCCGCCGACCCCGAGGCGCTTCAGACCGCCCTTGCCGCCGAGAAGGAGACCCAAGACTTCTTCGGTGCGCTCTTCCGCGAGCTTCGCACGGCAGATGCCGCCACCCGAGACGCATGGTTGCGTGAGGCCGCCAAGCGCCCCATTCCCCGTGGGTGGGGCACCTTGTTGGTGCCGCAGTTCCTCGCCACCCCCTACCAGGCCAAAGACCTCTCCGAGGGCAAGCGCCGTCTGGCTTGGGCCATGAAGACCTTCCACAACGACCCCGGCGCGCTGGAGATGCTCCGTAAGGTCATCGACGCCTGGCCCGAACTTTCCCTCGAATCCGCTGCCGAGCGCAGCCGCATCGCCGAACGCCTCGGCGAACTCAACGACCGCGATGAGCCCGCCTACGCGCAGGCTTGGTTCGCCGTCGCCGCCGAGGAGGCCGAGCGCGCCGGCGACACCGCCCGCGCCAAGATGCTCTATGGCCGCGCCCTCGATGTCTCCCCCGCCGCCTGCCGCTTGCGTCAATTCCAGTCCAAGCTCCCCGCCCTCCCCACCCGCTGATGGGCGGCATTGCCGCCCCGGAGAACGGAGCGTGCAGCGGCGAAGCCGCAAACCTTCCACGGCCACAGAGAACGGAGAACAGAACGCGCGACAAGCGCGCGACGAACAAAGTCCTGTAAGAGGCGTGGCAAGCCCTGCTCGCCATGCCTCTTTTTATATAACCGCGAAGACGCAAATCTTACAGGAAAGATGGGGCGCTAACGCCGGGCGCACAGTCGTGCGCCCTCCCGCGCCCCATTTTCCTGCGCAATAACAAGCTTGAAGCGCGAAGCCGATGGGCGGGAGGGAGCGATCAGCGGGCGTTTAGCCCGCAAAGCGACCGGCGTTAACCCATCTGGCTTCGCACGTGCCGGCGTCCTTGCGGAAAAAGGTGCCATCCAGGCAATGTGGACTTTCCCGCGAAAACAAGAGAAACGCAAGGGATGGGCACGGTAGTGAGGCCCAACGGGTCGAACGGTGAAGTGCCCAGGCCCTTGCGTTCCTTCGTGTCTTCGTGGAAAACTCTCGGGCGTTATTGGATGGCCGGGCGGAGGGTCTCGGAGAGGGGGAGGCCCAGCTCATCGAGGGTGCGGAGGTGGGGAAGCAGGTCGGCGATGTCGCGGGTGACGTGGGCGTCGGTGCCGAGGGAGATGCGGGTGCCCTCTTCGAGGCAGGCACGGAAGAAGTCGAGCTCGAAGGGGTTCTTGTGGTGGTTGATCTCGGCGGCGATGCCGGCCTGGGCAAGCATACGGGCGACGGGACGGTAGAGGTGGCGGGGCACGGGGAGGCCGGCCCAGGGGAAGTAGCGGAAGGGGTGGGCGAGGATGGCGATGGGCATGGTCAAGAGCCGCTCGACATCGCGCAACCAAGCGCTCTCGATTTCGGCTTGGGTGGCGCCGGGGGTGAGTCCTTCGACCTCATGGACGGCGCCGATGAGGTAGTCCCAGCCCTCCAGGTCCTCGGGAGCCAGGCAGAAGCGTCCGCCGCCGAAGAGGTCGACCTCCAACCCAAAACGGACGCGGGGGCCGAGGAGCGGGCGCAGGGATTTGACCCATTCGCGGTAGGCGGCCATGCGTCCACGCCCGGGGGTGGCCCAGACCTGCTCGACGAAGGCAGGGTTGCCCTGCCAGCGGAACTTGAGGGCATCGCCGGGGAAGTAGAGCGCGAAGGCGTGTTCCGAGAAGCCCTGCGTCTCAACACCCAGCGCGAGGGAGAGGGCGGCGGCGTCCTGCAGGTCGATGCCACGCCCGCAGTAGGCGAATTGGGTGTGGGCGTGCCAATCGTGGAGGCCGGCGGGGAGGCGGAGGTCGAGGGGAACCTCCGCGAGGAAGGCGGTGAAGGGGTCGTCGGAATCGGGGGTGGGACCCTCGACGCAAGGAAGCCCCTGCCGGGCGGCCTCGCCGATGAACCGCGCGCGCAAGGCGGGGTCAAGCCCGCGAGGAAGTACGATGCGGTTGGGCGAAGCGCCGGCGGCATGCGCGGCCTTGAGGGCCTTGTCGAGCAAGAAGAGCCCGAAGGGGGAGGCGGTCAGCGCAGGGGTGAGGAGGATGGCGTCCATGGCTTTGGGTCAGGTTGCCTCAGTTTCCGAGCCCGGCGCGGAAGGCGTCGTAGTCGGCGCGGGAGAAGGCGTCGAGGTCGTTGTAGCGGGGGCGGACTTCCTCCAGCATCTGCTTGGCCTCGGCGGTCTTGCCGCGTGCGGCGAGGAGCTTGGCGCGGGTGAGGACGAAGCGGGGGTCGACGGGCTGATTGGGGGCGACTTGCTGGGAGATGGCGAAGGCCTGCCCGAGCGCCGATTCGGCGTTCGCGAGGTCGCCCTTGCCGAGGTAGGCGGAGGCGGCGGTCTCGTGGGCGACGGCGAGTTCGGGGGCGAGGCGGATGGCCTCGTTGGCGGCGGCGATGGCGTCCTCCCAACGGTTGGTTCGGCGATAGGCCTCGGCGAGGTCGTTGTAGGCCGCGGGGGCGTAGGGCATGCGGGAGTCCTGGACGGCGGCGCGGCGGAGGTAGACAATGGCGTCTTGAGGACGGTTGTCGATGAGGGCATTGGACCCCATGGCGTAGTTGGCGAAGGGGAAGGTGGGGTCGTAGCTCAAGAACTCCTTGGCGTGGACGCCGAGGGTGACGCGGTCATCCAAGCGGAGGTCGAGCTCCAGGATGGCGTTGCGGACGGGCTCGTTTTCGGGGCGGACCTTGAGGGCGTTGAGGAAGGCCTCGCGGGCATCCTTGAGGTTGCCTTCGGCGAGGGCGACCTGCGCCTGGACGACGTAGAGATAATAGTTGTCGCGATTGTTCGGATCGGCGCGGCCCGTGTTCTTGGCCCGCTCCTCGGCCCGCTTCTCGATGGCGACTTTGAGGCGCGTGAGGGTGACGTCGCGGACGGCTTGGAGGTCACCGCGGCTGATTTGAAGGGCGGCCAAGAAGGTGATGGCGTCGAGGTCGTCGTTGTGGGCTTTGTCGTCCTTGGAGGGTTTGGTTTCGAGGTAACGATCGAGCGCCTGGCCGGCCAGTTCGGTTTCGCCGGTGACGGCGTGGAGGAGGGCGCGCTCGAAGGTGAAGGCGTTCGGATCGCCCAGGGACTCACCCTGGAGGATGGCATCGCGGAGGGCGTTGATGTTGTTGTCCTGGAGGTGGAGGCGGGCGAGGTTGCGGAGGGCTTCCGTCTTGGCCTCGATGAGTTGCTCGCGGGTGGGGAGTTGCGCGTTGGGTTCGGCCTTCAGGGCCTCCGGGTCGTCGAGCAGGGCGAGGGCGGCGTCGGCGTTGCGGAGGATCTCGTTGAACTTGGCGATCGCCTCGCCGCGACGGGCGGGGTCGTTGGCGGCGGCCTGGAGGTCGGCGGCCAGGATTTGGCCGGGGTTCTGCAGGAGCGCGGCGGATTGGTCACGGACGTTCTCGGCGATCCGGCGGAGCGTGGTGACGGCCTCCTGCGCACGGATGTTGCGGGCGTATTGAACGACGAAGGCCTGGAGCAGGGGCTGCAGGGGGAGGTTGCCCTGCTCGATGCGGATTTCCTCGAAGGAGAGGATGCGCTTTTCCTCGCGGGAGCGGTTGTAGAAGGCGATGAGGTCGGCTTCGCAACGGTCGCGCAGGGGCTCATCGCCGCCACGGACGGCGAAGTCGTGGAGGAAGATGAGGGCGGAGAGGTTGTTGGGGTCGAAGGCGTGGACCTTGAGGAGGAGGGCCTTGGCGGCGTCGGCCTCGCCGGAGACGGCCAGGGCGAAGGCGGTGTTGACCGCGGAGGCGGAGAGGCGGCTCCGGAGATTGTCGGCGAAGATGTCGAGCACCGGGCCGGCGGCCGTCTCGAGCGTCTTGCTCAGCGAGGGGACGGTCGCGGTGAGGTCTTCCGGCACGGCGAGGTTCTCGCGGCGCACCTGCTGATTCGGCGCCAGACGGTAGATCAACCCCTCAGGGAGCAGATTGTTGTTGAAGAGGCGCTGGGTGAAGTTGGTCTTAGAGGGGTCGCGGGAAGAGGCGAGGAAGCCGGGCGAGAGGAAGGCCAGGTGTTCGTAGACGGCCTGCGGGTCGCGGTTGAACCAGGCCTGCAGGAAGGCGAGGAAGCCGAAGTCATGGAGCCAGAGGCGAAGGTCCTCGCGGTAGGAGCCGTTGATGAAGTCGGCTTTGTCGAAGGCGGCGATGAGGGCCTCGCGGTCGTCCACGTGAAGAATCGTGGGCTTTTTGTCGCGCGTGGCGGCACGAAGGGCGAGATAGGGGTCGAGCTCGCCATCGACCAAGAGCCAGTCTTCGCCGACGGCATCCAGGATGGAATCGGCGGCCTCACGGGAGAGGCCTTGGGCGGTTTTGACGTCCTCCACGGACAACAACGACCAGAGCCCCCCGCGATCAAAGGCGGCGGCGTTGGCCTTGTTTTGGGGAATCGTGACGGTCGCGTCGCGCGGCACGGTGCGCAACGTGAGGAAGCTCCCGCCGATTAAGACGATCAGGGCGAGGGGAAGCGCAACGAAGGCCGCCTTGCGGGCAATGTGGCGGCAGAACGTCCGATCGACGCCCTCCGGCGGGGTGCGGACCAGGGCGAAGAGGGCCAGCGCACCGCAGGCGGCGCCAAACCCAAGCGCCACGCAGACAATCGGGACAAGGGGATAGGCATCGGCCCATTCCGGGGCCAAGGCGCTCGGGGAAACGGCGATGGGCAGCGCGGCGACCAGGGAGAGGATCAGGAGGCTGTAGACCGTGACGACGGCCGAGGGCGTGCGGGTGTTGGCGCCGGCCGTGCCGATGACGAAGGTCGCGAGCACCCCCGGGACCAGGCCAAAGAGGGCCATGAGAATCCACGGGCCGTCCCGGAAGAAGCCGACGATGTCGTAGGCCAGACCGGCCCCATGGCCGGCGATGCCGTTGAGGAAGGTGGCCGAAGTGGCGCCAAGCAAGCAGCAGGTGAGCGCGAAGCCAACGGCGGCGGGAAGCACCAAGGCGCGCAGATAGCTCCTGATGGAGAGGCGTTCGCGCGCGAAGAAGAAGCCCACGATGAGGGCGATGGTGAGGATGGGCGCCAACAGCAGGAGCTCGGCGGACTCCATGGCAATGAGGCCGATGAGGCCGGCCGCGGCACCCATGCGAATGGCACTGCCGTTGAAGGCCGTGCGGAGGACCAGGAGCGCGGCAGCAAGCGCCAGGAAGAGGTCGAAGGTCTGCCACTGGAAGTGGGTGGCGGCACGGAAGAAGGCCGGGGCTAAGAGGCAGGCCAGGGCGGTGGCGGGGACGGCGGTGGCGATGGCCCAGGGCACGTGCGGCAGGGTGCGGGGTTCATCGTTGGCCAGCAGACGGAAGAGTCCGCCCACCACGGCGCAGGCCAGCGCCACGCTCAGCGCGCCAAAGACGGCCGAGGCGACATTCATGCCCCCGACGGCGATGGCGTCCGGCAGGCAGGACCCCAGCGCCGTGAAGAAGAGCCTGGCCAAGGGGTGCGACTGCCCCGCGTCGGGGAGCGCGCCAAGCGTCTGGGCCATGAACGCGGCCCCCTCGCCGGGGAAGACCCAAGTCGCGAGGCCCGCCAGGAAGAGAATCAGGGCGACAAGGCCCCAAAGCAAGGGGGAAGCCAACAGGATGCGTACAATCTTCATGGGGTCACCTTTTCTGCCTGGGTTGAATCTGTCTGCTGTTCGTTTGGTTCCTCAACGCGATGCCACGTGCCTTCGTCACACACGAAGTCTTCGGGGGTCGCGCGGATGTCGTCGTCGGTGTTCGGGAGCTTGTCCGGTCCGCAAGAGAAGAAGATGGGCGCCTCGTAACGGGAGGCGGGCGCTTGGTAGACGTATTCCGTGCCCCAAGGGTCGGTGGGCGCCCAGTTGATGTAGGGGCCCTTCCAGCCATAGACGTGGTCGCGGTTGTGGGCCAGCGCGTAGAGACCTTGGCGGTCGTTGGGCCACTGCAGGGTGTGGACGCGGTAGTAGGTGAAGGCCTGGGCCGCGAGCTTGACGCTCCGCGTGGCGCGATTGATCATCATGAGCGTCTCGTCCGGGCGGCGCTTGACGGGCTTTTTGAGGACCGAGGTGATGGCCACGCCAAGGATCAAGAAGAGCATCAAGATGCCCAGCATGACGCGTGGCGACCGCAACACCCGCAAATCCACGCGGATTTCGTTGATGCGGCGGGCCGCGGCCTCACGGCGGATGGCGTCGATCTTCCGCTTGGCCTCACGGCGCTCCTCGGCACTGCGCCAGCGAAGCCCGCGCACGGGCTCGGAGCGGGTCACGCGCAACGGGGGGCGCTTGGGGGTGGAAGAGGAATCCGGCGTGGTCATTGGAAGAGGGAGTCCTGTTGGCCCAGGGGCGAGAGCCCGAGGCGTTTGAAGGCTTTTGGCAGGGCCACGCGACCCTTGGGCGTGCGGTCGATGTAGCCCTCTTGGATGAGGTAAGGCTCGTAGACTTCCTCAACGGTGTCGGGCTCCTCGCCCACGGCCACGGCGATGGTCGCCACGCCCACGGGGCCGCCGCCGAACTTCGCGACGATGGCCTCCAGGATGCGCACGTCCATCTCGTCCAGGCCCTGCGGGTCGATTTCCAGGAGCGCGAGCGCCTTGTCGGCCACTTCGCCGGTGATCTTGTTGTCGGCGCGGACTTGGGCGTAGTCGCGCACGCGGCGGAGGAGGTTGTTGGCGATGCGCGGGGTGCCGCGGCTGCGCGAGGCGATCTCCATGGCGCCGCGGTTGTCAATCTCCACGCCCAATTTGCCGGCGTTGCGGGCGACGATCTGGGCCAACTCCTCGTGCGAATAGTAGTCCAAGCGGTTCTGCAGGCCGAAGCGCGACCGGAGCGGGGCGGAGATCAGGCCGCTGCGCGTGGTGGCGCCCACCAAGGTGAAGTGGGGCAACTCCAGACGCACGCTTCGCGCGTTCGGGCCCTGGTCGATCATGATGTCGATGACGAAGTCTTCCATCGCCGAGTAGAGATATTCCTCGACGGTGCGCTGCATGCGGTGAATCTCGTCGATGAAGACGATGTCGCCCGGCTCCAGCGAGGTCAGCAGGCCGGCCAGGTCGGCGGGCTTTTCGATGACGGGGCCGCTCGTGGCCTTCACGTGCACGCCCATCGCCTCGCCCAGGATATAGGCCAGCGTGGTCTTGCCCAGGCCGGGCGGGCCGGAAAGGAGCACGTGGTCGAGCTGTTCGCCGCGCCCCAACGCCGCCTCCACCGCCAACATCAAGCGGTCGCGCACCTTCTGTTGCCCCAGAAAGTCGTCAAAGCGGGTGGGACGCAGTCGATTGTCGAACGACGCGTTCCGTTGGTTCATTTCGTCAGCAGGCCTCATGCTCATGTCATTTCATTATAGCACATCGCCTCTCCGCCGTTTCATCGTAAAAATTGGCCCATTACTGTCCGGGGACGTTTCCACGAAGACATAAAGGAACGCAAGGGCCTGGGCACTTCACCGTTCGGCGCGTTGCACCTCACTACCGTGCCCATCCCTTGCGTTTCTGGCGTTTTCTTGGGAAAGTCCACATTGCCTGGATGGCACCTTTTTCCGCAAGGACGCCGGCACGTGCGAAGCCAGATGGGCTAACGCCGGTCGCTTTACGGGCTAATCGCCCGCAGATCGCTCCCTCCCGCCCATCGTCTTCGCGCTTCAAGCTTGTCATTGCGCAGGAAAGTGGGGCGCGGGAGGGCGCACGACTGTGCGCCCGGCGTTAGCGCCCCAGCTTTCCTGTAAGACTTGCGTCGTTGCGGTCCATTTGACGCCCCGCAGGGGCGCTCCTGTTTCTCCAGCACCTCCTGTATCTCCTGACCCCGAGCCGTGGGCAACGCGATAGGACCAATAGGACGCATAGGACCAATAGGACGGCGGTTGACGCCGCTTGCACAGTACCCCGCCCGTCGCCCCACAGGGGCGTTCTGTTCTCTGTTCTCTGTTCTCCGTTCTCCGGGGCGGCAATGCCGCCCCTTAGGCGAGGGGGGCACCAAATATGGTATAATAAGGCGTTTTGTTTTTTGAGAGGAAGTATCGCCATGGCTTACGATAAGATTGTGGAACCGTCGTTCGGTGAGAAGATTACAATGGGCGAGGATGGTCGCCTGCGGGTGCCGGATTGCCCGATCATCCCCTTTGTGGAGGGTGACGGGACGGGCCCGGACATCACGGCGGCCGCGATGACGGTGTGGAACGCGGCGGTGAAGGCGGCCTATGGCGACAGCCGTAAAATCGCCTGGATGGAGGTCTACGCGGGTGAGAAGGCCAACGCGGTCTATGGCCCGAACACGTGGCTGCCGGATGAGACGATCGCGGCGTGCCGGGACTGCCTGGTCTCGATCAAGGGCCCACTGACGACGCCGGTGGGCGGCGGCATCCGCTCGATCAACGTGGCGATGCGTCAGTTGCTCGACCTCTACGTCTGCCTGCGCCCGGTGCGTTGGTTCAAGGGGGTGCCTTCGCCGGTGCTGCACCCGGAGCTGACGGACATGGTGATTTTCCGCGAGAACACGGAGGACATCTACGCGGGCATCGAGTGGATGAGCGGCACGCCCGAGGTCAAGAAGGTCATCGACTTCCTCACCAAGGAGATGGGCGTGAAGAAGATTCGCTTCCCGGAGACGAGCTCCATCGGCATCAAGCCGGTCTCCAGCGAGGGCAGCGAGCGTCTCATCAAGGCCGCCATCGAGTACGCCATCGCGAACGACCGCAAGTCGGTGACGCTGGTGCACAAGGGCAACATCCAGAAGTTCACGGAAGGCGCCTTCCGCGACTGGGGCTATGCGCTGGCCGAGCGCGAGTACGGCGCGCAGAAGATCGGCGACGGCCCCTGGCGCAGCTTCAAGAACCCCAAGACGGGCCGCGAGATCGTGGTCAAGGACTGCATCTGCGACGCCTTCCTGCAACAGATTCTGACGCGTCCGGCGGAGTATGACGTGATCGCGACGCTGAACCTGAACGGTGACTACGTGTCGGACGCGTTGGCGGCGTGCGTGGGCGGCATCGGCATCGCGCCCGGCGCGAACATCAACTACGCCACGGGCGTGGCGGTCTTCGAGGCCACGCATGGGACGGCGCCGAAGTACGCCGGCCTGGACAAGGTGAACCCCGGCTCGTTGATTCTCTCCGGCGAGATGATGCTGCGCTACATGGGCTGGACCGAGGCCGCGGACAAGATCATCGCGGCGATGGACAAGGTGATCGCGGACAAGGTGGTGACCTATGACTTCGCGCGCCTGATGGACGGTGCGCGCGAGGTGAAGTGCTCCGAGTTCGGCCGCGCGCTGGCGGAGGCGATGGCGTGATTGAAGTCGCGCTGCTGATTCTGCTGCTGGTCGTGGTGGCCCTGTTGGCGGCGCTCCTGCTGAGGAAGCCGCCGGCCCCCGCGCAGGCCGTTTCGCCGGAGGCGTTGGCCGCGGCGGAGGAGCGCCTGCGCAACGACTTGGCGCGGAACCAGAGCCTCTCCGCGGCGAACGACAAGGCGCAACGCGAAGAGGTGCGCGGACAGTTGGGCGAGATGCGGACGCTGGTCTCCGAGCAGGTGCCGACGCAGGTCGGCAAGGCGGTGGAGGCCCGTTTCCAGGCGGACTTCGGCAAGGTCGCCGTGCTGCTCGACGAGGTGCGCACGCGCCTCTCCAAGTTGGAGCCGCTGCAGGGCGGCATCGGCGCGTTGCAGGCCAGCGTGACGACCTTCTCGAAGATGCTCGGCAACGTGAAGGCGCGCGGGACGTGGGGGGAGTTCCAGCTCGGGAACATCCTCAAGGACATGCTGGCGCCCGGCCAGTATGAGCAGAACGTCCATCCCAATACGCGCTCGCGGCGGGTGGTGGAATACGCCATCGTCCTGCCGGGGGCCGAGGACGGCAAGCGCGTCTATCTGCCCATCGACGCCAAGTTCCCGCAAGAGGACTACGCGCGGTTGGTGCAGGCGGCCGAGGCCGGCGACGCCGAGGCCGAGGAGCGCGCGGCGAAGGCCCTGGCGGACCGCGTCAAGACCTTCGCCAAGGATGTGCGGGACAGTTATATCGACCCGCCCTACACGACCGACTTCGCCATCCTCTTCCTGCCCACGGAGGGCCTTTACCAGGAGCTGACGCGTCGCGCGGACGTGATGGACCGCATCCGCGTGGAGGACAAGGTGCTCCTGGCCGGGCCCTCGACGTTGGCCGCGCTGATCAATGCGTTGCAGATGGGCTTCCAGACGCTGGCCGTGCAGCGAAACACGGTCCAGGTGATGACGCTGTTGGGCAAGATAAAGAAATTGCTGGAAACCTTCGACTTGCAGAACGAGAAGGTGGCCAAGAACTTAGAGACAGCCCTCAAGGCCAATGAAGAGAACGCCAAGCGCGTGGACCAACTGCGCAAGGCGTTGGACAAGGTCTCGACGGGCACGGAGGAACAGGATGCGTAATCTGTGGCAAGACAAGACGACGTTGGCAATCACCTGCGGCAAGGGCATCGTGCCCTTCCTGAAGCAGGAATTGACCGAGATGGGCTATGAAATCCTGGGCAACAACGAGACGATGGTGGGCATCCGTGCGAAGAACGCCTGCCGCGACATCCTGCGCCTGAACCTCCACCTGCGGACGGCCCAGCGCGTGCTCTGGCCCTTTGTGCAGGACGTGCGGTGCCGTTCGTTGGACGACCTCTACCGTCTGGCCTACTATGCGCCGTGGGAGCAGGTGTTGGACGTGGACCAGCCCTTCTTCGTGAGCAACGCGACGACCAACGTGGAGTCCATCCGCGACACGCGTATGCCCACGTTGCGCCTGAAGGACGCCATCGTCGACCGGATGCGCGACAAGTGCGGCCGCCGCCCGACGGTGGGCGACTATGTCCCCGTGCGCGTGGAGGCCGACGGCAAGCCCCTCTTCGAGAAGCGCGCCCCCCTGCGCGGGGCCATGCGCGTGGTCCGCGCCGCGCTCGAGGATTGGCTGGCGGAGCTCCCCGAGGAGCAGGAGCGCGCGGAGCTCTTGGTCGAGGTGGACGGCTACGACCTGATGTCGGGCGAACTGCCGGTCTCGCGCATCGATTTCCAGACCCTCAAGCGCCGTTTCGAGCGCACCTTCGGGTCGCGCCTGACGGAAGGCACGCCCGGCGCGGCGGTCTTCCTGTGGTGGGAAGGTTCCCACGCCAAGATCTATCTCGACACCTCCGGCACGTCGCTCTCCCGCCGCGGTTACCGCAAGGAAGGCTGGGTGGCGCCGATGCAAGAGGCTCTCGCCGCCGCCTGCGTGCTCGCCACGGGGTGGGACCGCAAGTCGCCCTTCGTGGTGCCCTTCAGCGGGTCCGGCACGCCGGCCATCGAGGCCGCGATGCTGGCGCGCAACATCGCGCCCGGCCTCACGCGCAGTGACTTCGCCTTCATGCACCTCAAGGGGTGGGACAGCATCATCCCCGGGGAAAGCGCGGGCGTCTCGGCCCGGAAGCGCTTCGGCGCCACGCCGCATGAGATTTGGCGTGAAGTGGTTGCCCAGGCCAAGGCCGCCGAGCGCCCCTTCAACGACCCAGACCTGCCGAAGATCCTCGGCGTGGACTGGGAAGAGGAGGCCGTGGACATCGCCGACCGCAACGCGAACGCCGCCGGCGTGGGGCAGAACGTCGACTTCTTCGTGGAGGACTTCACGGACACGCCCTTGCCCAAGACGCCCGGCGTCATCTTCATGAACCCGCCTTACGGCGAGCGCTTGGAGGACGAGACCTCCTTGGAGCCGCTCTATGAGGGCATCGGCACGTGGTTGCGCGAGACGGTGCCGGAGGGCTGGCGCGCGTGGGTCTTCACCTCGTCGCGTCCGCTCTCGCTGAAGATTCACCTGCGCCACCGCGACCTTCTGCCCTTCAAGAACGGCCCGCTGGATTGCCGCCTCATCAGTTACGACGTGGGCGGGGACTTCTTCAACGAGGCCCCCGAGACCCCCGCCGAGCCTGAAACGGCCGAGTCTGCGGACAACGCGCCCGAGGCCGAACCCGCGACCAACGCGGAAGAAGCGTCCGAGTCTGTGCCTTCGGACGACAAAGAATCGGAGGCCTGATGACCGCGTTCGGATCCAAGGCCTTGCACCGTCTGCCGCTCTACTTGCGCGTCTTGCGCGAGTTGGGGCGGGATGGGCGAAGCCACGCCTCCGGGTCCGTGCTGGCCGCCGCGCTGGGGCTTGACCCCATTGTGGTGCGCAAAGACTTGGCGCGAACCGGCGTGCGCGGCACGCCGCGCGTGGGCTTCCCGATTGCGGAGTTGGTCGATGCCCTGGAGCGTCTCACGGGGGCGGCGTCGGAGCAGACGGCGGTGCTCGCCGGGGTGGGGCGCCTGGGGTCCGCGCTCTTGGGTTATCCGGGCTTTCGCCGGCAGGGGTTGCGCATCGTGGCGGCCTTTGACGCGGCGCCCGAGCGGTGCAACCTGATTCTCGCGGGCACGCCGGTCTTCCCCGCCAACTCCATCACCGAGAAGGTCATGCGCCTGGGCGTGCCGCTCGGTATCCTCACGGTGCCGGCCGAACGCGCCCAACGGGTGGCCGAGCAGATGGTGGCCGGCGGCATCCGGGCCATCTGGAACTTCACGCCCGCGCAGTTGGAGGTGCCAGAGGAGGTCATCGTCCAGCGCGAGGACTTGGCCGTGAGCTTGGCCGTGCTCCTTCATCGCATCCAGGAGAGGGCCGACTGATGTTCACGTATGTTCTCTTCAAGTATCTCACCTGGCTGTGCATGCCCTATACCTTGGCCATGCTGGCGTTGGTGGCGATCGGCGTGTGGTTGCTCTGTTGCAAACAGCGGTGGCCGGCCCTGTGCGTCTTCGCGGTGGCCCTGTTTCTCTTCGTGCAGGCCTTGCCGTGGACGATGACGCGCGTGGGGGCGACCCTGGAGCGTCGCTATCCGCCCGTGACGATGGACGCCATCCCTCAGGCCGATGCCATCGTGGTCTTGGGAGGAAGCATTGCTCCCACCACGGCGACCATGCCTTATCCCGAGCTCAATTGGAGCGCCGATCGTGTGGTCATGGCGTTGCGCCTCTTCCACGCCGGCAAGGCGCCCATCATCATCCCTTCCGGGGGCGGCGCAACCCACGCAGAGCGTCCGTTCTTCGAGTCCTTGGGCGTGCCGCCGGAGGCCATCCTCTGCGAGAATGAATCGCTCGACACCGCCGGCAACGCCGAGAAGACCGTCGCCATCCTTCGTGAACGCGGCTTCAAGAAGGTGCTCCTGGTCACCTCCGCGTGGCATATGCGCCGATCGATGATGCTTTTTGAGGGCGCCACCGACATCACCTTCATCCCCGTGCCGTGCGACTATGAGAGCCTTCCGCTTATCGATCGTGCCCCAGAAATCGCCATATGGGCCAAGATGCCGAGCCCCGAGGCCGCCGGCCGTCTGACCTACTATCTCAAGGAGTGGTTGGGAATCCTCTTCTATACGCTTCGCACGCCATCGCTTGCGAAAGAGCAGGATTCCGCAGAAAGGAACGTGTGATGGTCTTTGCGCTCTTCAAGTGGTTGACGTGGCTCTGTATGCCCTACACGCTGATTATGCTGGGGCTGGTCGCGACAGGGGTGTGGCTGATCCGTAGGCGGGTTTTTCGTCCGGCGATTTGCGTCTTTTCCTTGGCCGTGCTGATGTTTGCCGGCGGGTTGCCGTTGGTTTCCGCGACCTTGGGCCATGCGCTGGAGCGGCAGTGCCCGCCCACGCCCCTGGACGACATCCCTCCGGCCGATGCCATCGTCGTGCTCGGCGGTGGCGTCGCGGAGATGAACGAGGAGCGCCCCTATCCGGAACTCTACCCCGCGGCCGACCGCGCCATCATGGCCGTGCGCCTCTTCCGGGCCGGCAAGGCCCCAATCGTCATCCCGACGGGTGTCGGCGCCGAGCGCGCGGAAAAGCCGTTGATGGAGGACCTCGGCGTGCCGGCCTCCTCCATCGTCTGCGAGAGCGAGGCCCGCGACACGGCCGAAAACGCCTCCAAGACCTTCGCCTTGTTGCGTGAACGGGGCTGCAAGAAGGTCCTCCTCGTCACCTCGGCCTGGCATATGCCCCGCGCCAAGATGCTCTTCAAGGCCGACGACATCACCTTCATCCCCGTGGGGTGCGACTACGAGAACACCCCTTACGCGCCCTTCTCTGCGCCGCTCTGGATGCAGTTGCCCGGCCCGGAGGCCGCCGGCAAGTCCGTCTACTATATCAAGGAACTGCTCGGCATCCTCTTCTATTCCATCCGCACCCCTCCCGCGCAATGAAGGCCTTCCTTTCCCCTCCTTACATGAACGGTGACGATGAGCGGAAGCTCGTTGCCCAGGCCTTCGATTCCAACTATATCGCCCCTTGCGGACCGATGGTGGACGCGCTTGAGCGTGAGGCTGCGGCCCGCTTCGGCTTCGACGGCGCACTCGCGACGGTCTCCGGCACCATGGCCTTGGACCTCTTGTCCCGGGCGCTGGACATCAAGCCCGGCGATGCGGTCATTGCCAGCGACCTCACCTTCATCGCCTCCGTCGCGCCCTTCGTCGACCGCGGCGCCACGCCCATCTTCGTGGATGCCGACCCCGCCACGTGGTGCATGGACGTCTCCCTCGCCGCCCGTGCCTTGGAGTCGCATCCCCGCGTCCGCGCCCTCATCGCCACCGATCTCTACGGTCAATCCTGTGACATCGATGCCTTGGCCGACCTCTGTCTCGCCCGCGGCGTCTACCTCATCGTTGACGCGGCCGAGTCGGTCGGCGCCACCTATCGCGGTCGTCCCGCCGGCAAGGGGGCCTGGGCCGCCGTCCACTCGCTCAACGGCAACAAAATCATCACCTCGGGCGGCGGCGGCCTCCTGCTGACGGACGACCCCGACCTGCTCGCCCTCTGCCGCAAGCTCGCCGGACAGGCCCGCGAGCCCGTCCCGTGGTACGAGCACAACCGTCTGGGCACCCATGGCCGCTTGGGCAACGTCCCCGCCGCCATCGGCTTGGCCCAGCTCCGTCACCTGGATGAGGCCCTGCGCGACAAGCAACGCGTGTGGGACGATTGGTTGGCTCGCTTGCCCGAATGGGCCACGCCCATGCCCACCGCCGACTATGGCGTGCCCAACCGCTGGCTCACCGTCGTCACGCTGACCGGGCGCGACCCGCTCCAAGCCGTCGCCGCCCTGGCCGGGGGAGGGTTCGAATCCCGCCCCCTCTGGAAGCCGATGCACCTGCAACCTGTCTTCCGGGACGCGCCCGCCTTCCTCTCCGGCGTGGACGACGCCCTCTTCGCCCATGGCCTTTGCCTGCCCTCCGGCCGAGGCCTCACCCCTGAACTGATGGACGAGGCCATCGCCCTCTTGGAGGCCCTGCCATGCTGACCCAGATTTTACGCTGCCTGGCGCTCGGTGCGCTGGCTTGTGGGCTCTCTTTGGTGCTGACGCCGCTGGCGCGTTGGTTCATGCGCCGCATCGGCGCCGTCGACCAACCCGACAGCCGCCGCGTCAACAAGGTCCCCATCCCGCGCGGCGGCGGGCTCGCGGTCGTTGCCTCCTGCTTCTTGGCGCTGGGGGTCGGACTCTGGTTGTGGCCGGGAGTTTTGGCGGCTTCCCCCTTCTTTAAGGTTCTGCCGGCCTTCGCGGTCTCCTCGGCGATCTTGGTCGGCGTGGGCTTTGTGGACGACCGCTTTGGGGTTCCGCCGATTCTCAAGCTGGGTGCGCAGATTGTGGCCGCCGGCATCCTCTGTTGGGCCGGGGCGCGCCTCACCCTGCCGGCTGCTTGGGGCGACTGGGCGCACGCCGCGTGGGTCTACGTCCCGCTCACCCTCGCGTGGTACATCGGCGTCGTCAACGCCTTCAACCTCATCGATGGTCTGGACGGACTCTCCTCCGGCCTGGCCATCATCGCCACCATTGGCATGGTTGGCGCAGCCTTCTTCGTGGATGCCGCCATCCTGCCCGCCTTCTCCTTCATCTTCATCGGTGCCCTCCTCGGCTTCCTGCGCTACAACTACAATCCCGCCTCGGTCTTCTTGGGCGATTCCGGCAGCCTCTTCGTCGGCCTCACCCTCGCCACCATCGCCCTTGTCTCCCGCCGCAGCGATGCCTTCATCGTCTCCATGGGCGTCCCGATTCTCTGCATCGGCGTCCCGCTCATCGACACCTGCCTGGCCATTCTCCGTCGCACCCTCCGCGCCATCCTCCGACGCGTCACCCCCGCCGACACCCTCCCGCAGGACGGCGCACACTCCGCCGCCGTCATGACCGCCGACCGCGACCACATCCACCACCGTTTTCTCACCCTGGCCGGCGGCAACCAACGCCGCGCCGTCTGGGGACTCTATGGTCTGGCCGTTGGCTTCCTGGCTGTCGGCTTCCTGGCCCTTGCCTTGCGCGAGGCCAAGGCCACTGTCTTCATCATCGGCTTCGGCGCCTTCGCGACCGTCGTCGTCCGCGCCATGACCAACGTGGAACTCTGGGACGCCGGCCGCCTCCTGGCCCGTCCCGGCGCACGTTGCGGACGCCGCTCCATCACCGTCATCCTCTATCTCATCGGCGACCTCGTCTGCATGGTCGGCCTCTACGTCGCGGTCCTCCTCTTCCACTTCGGATGCGTCTGGCCCGAGGCTTGGCCCCGCTTGGTCAACGTCTTCCTGGCCTTCATGGTGCCGGTCGCCCTCTGCCTGGTCGCCGTCCGCGCCTACACGCGCATTTGGGGCCGCTCCACCCGTAAAGACTCCTTCATGCTGATTGCCGCCGTCGCCATCGGCTCTCTCTTCTCCCATCTCATCATTGCTTACCTCGTCCCCGAGTTGGCCACCCGTTTCCGCTCGGCCCACATCCTCTGGGCGGCCTTTCTGCCCATGCCGCTTCTCCTGATGCGCCTGGCCAAACCGGCCTTCCTCCAGTGGCTCGCCGCCAGCGAAAACGCGCGCCTCCGCCGCCGTTCCCTCACCGATCCCGCCATCCCCCGCGTCCTCTTCTACGGCGCCGGCGTCAACCTCCGCGCCTACATCACCCTCTTCGAGACCAACGTCACCCGCAACAACGTCGCCCTCATCGGCATCCTCGACGACAACCCTGGCCTCCGCGGACGCATCTTCCGCGACCTACCCATCCTTGGCCCCCTCGAGATTCTTACCCCCGAGCGCCTCGCCCAACTCAAGCCCACGCGCATCATCGTCACCACCCCCGCCATCGGCCCCGACCGCCTCGCCGACATCCAAGCCTTCTGCAAACAACACTTCATCACCCTCGCCCGCTCCTCCATTGAAGAATCCATCCTCCCCCTCTGATCAGAGTACCTAGGGGAACCGCAGATTTCACAGATTTTGAGCAGATTAAGGGCGTGCTAGCGCACGCAGGACGCTTCGCACAGTTGGGTGTGCCGTCCTAGTCGTCCTATAGGTCCTATATGTCCTACCGCATCGCCAGAGTATACTTTTCTCGAAACCGACAAAAGCGCAACGCAGGACATCACTCAAGCTTTTCCAATACTTCTGCCGCTTGGATGTTCCCTTGCATTGCGGCTTGCCGCAACCAAAATCTTGCCATCACGTTGGATTGCTCCACACCTTTGCCTACAGAGTAGCACAAGCCGAGGTTGTATTGCGCCTTTGCATCTCCTTGATCGGCGGCTTTGCGGAACCACTTGGTGGCCTCGGTGTAGGATTGCTCCACGCCTTGGCCGTTATAATAGCTCGCACCGAGGTTGAATTGCGCACTGGCGTTTCCTTGTTCTGCGGCTTTACGGAAACACTTGGCGGCCTCTGTGTAGGATTGGACCACACCTTGCCCATTGCGATAGCATTGGCCGAGATTGTATTGCGCCTTTGCGTATCCTTGCTCTGCGGCCTTGCGGTACCACTTGACGGCCTCCGTGTAAGATTGTCCCACACCTTGGCCATTATGATAGAAGTTGCCGAGGCTGAATTGCGCACTGGCGTTTCCTTGTTCCGCGGCTTTACGGTACCACTTGGCGGCCTCCGTGTAGGACTGCTCCACGCCTCGGCCACGATCATAGCACACACCTAGGTTATATTGCGCATCGGCATCTCCTTGCTCCGCCGCCTTACGGTACCACTTGGCGGCCTCCGTGTAGGATTGCTCCACGCCTTGACCGTCACGATAGCACAGAGCGAGGTTGACTTGCGCCTGGACCAATTCTTGTTCGGCAGCCTTGTGGAACCATTTGACGGCTTCTGTGTAGGATTGCCTCACACCTTGGCCAGTGTAGTAGTACACGCCAAGGTTGAATTGTGCTTCGGCGTATCTTTGCTCAGCAGCCCTGCGGAACCATTTGGTCGCTTCTGTATAAGACTGCTCCACACCTTGGCCATTGGCATAGATCACACCGAGGTTAAACTGTGCTTGGGCGTATCCTTGTTCGGCAGCCTTACGGAACCACTTGACGGACTCCGTGTAGGACTGGCTCACACCTTGACCATTGCCATAGCACACGCCGAGTGCGTTTTGCGCTTTGCCATATCCTTGCTCCGCGGCTTTTCGAAACCAGTTTACAGCCTCTGTGTAGGATTGCTCTACGTCTTCACCCTTGAGATAACACATGCCAAGTTCGTATTGGGAAGGCGCGTCTTCTAGTTCTGCACCCTTACGGAATCTCTCGATATCCGTCTCGGCGAAGGCTGTCGTGGCGCAGATGAGACATCCGAGGCAAAGGGTTAGCCAAGCAAACAAACGCGTTCTTTTCATAGAAACCTCCAATAGACAATGAGAGTATACCCAATTAGGGCGAGGTGCGCAACCGATTGTCTGGGGAAGGTTTTTGCGAAGACTGCGCGGTAGGACGAATAAGACCAATAAGACAACAAGGACGGCGCTGTCGCCGGAGGACTCCCAAAACCAAAGCATGGCGTGCGAAGCCCGCCATGCCCCTACAGGCCTTTCGGGTCGGACGTGCGCTTTACGCGCACGCACGGCCCGCTCCCCTGCGTCGCTTGCCTTTGTGCACTTTGTGATAAACCTACACTGGTAGTCTTCTTTGTGTACCTTCGTGGTTCTTCGTGCACTTTGTGATAAACCCACACTGGCAGTCCTGCGTGCGGTAGCACGCCCTTAATCTGCTCAAAATCTGTGTTACCGAAGGTCTTCCTAGCGAAGCGACGGAACAATCTGCGGTTCCCTTCTCTGGCAGTCGTCTTTGTGTGCCTTTGTGGTCCTTCGTGTTCTTCGTGTCTGCCCCGCAGGGTAAACCTTCCACACCCATTCTGCGGCTTCACCCGTCGCGCGCTTGCCGCGCGTTCTGTTCTCTGTTTTCCGTTCTCTGTTCTCCGGGGCGCTGGAGAATGCAAGTGTTTTTGCGCAGGTTTTAAGGCGGAGAATTAAACCTTTGTGGCGTCTTTCTTTTTGAGGT
>CALXMT010000017.1 GCA_944389545.1 uncultured Kiritimatiellota bacterium
CGAGATCCCCGCTTCCACCCTCGCCCTCATGCGCGGCCTCGACCTCCTGGTACTCAACATGCTCCGTCCGCGCCCCCCCCCCACCCACCTCACCCTGGGCCGCGCCCTGGTCTACGCCGCCCGCCTCGCCCCCCGCCGCACCCTCCTCACCCACCTCTCCCACGACTACACCCACGCCCAGCTCCTCCCCCATCTCCCCCCCTCCGTCCTCCCCGCCTACGACGGCCTCGATTTTTCTCTCCGTGGCGGCTGAGCCGCCCCGGAGAGAGGAGAACGGAGAACGGAGAACAGAGAACAGAACGCCCCTGCGGGGCGATGGACAAAAGCGTTGTACGGAATGGCGAAGCCGCCGTCCTATTCGTCCTATAGGTCCTATTGGTCCTACCGCGTCGTCTTATGGCACGTCGCAGACGTGCCTGCGGGTGCAGGGGCAGTTGGAAGTTTGGAAGCTTGGACGCTTGGAAGTTTGGTTTCTCTGCACAACGATTGTTTTGTCGCGCGCTTGCCGCGCGCTCTGTTTTCTGTTTTCTGTGGCCGTGGAAGGTTTGGCCCTTTGGGCCTGCACGCTCTGTTCTCTGGGGCGCGCTAGCGCCCCTTCCCCTGCCGGGGCGTGGGGCAGCGCCCCACACCTCCCAATCATCCCATTCCTCCAATCACCCAAAACCTTTGTGTCCTTTGTTATTCTTTGTACTCTTTGTGGTAAAAACACACTGGCAGTCCTGCGTGCGCTAGCACGCCGCCCGTCTCTGTGCCTCTCTGTCTTCTCTGTGGTCTCTGTGTTCTTCGTAATCTGCGGTTCCCCAGCGTCGTGCTTAGCCGTGGAAGGTTTGGCGCTTCGCGCCTGCACGCTCTGTTCTCCGTTCTCCGGGGTGGCGGCAACGCCGCCGCCACCCCATTTTCCTTTTTCTTTGAGATATGGTATCATTATGAGCCATTGATTTGACATTCAACGAGGATTCCTGACTGATGAAGACAGAGATTGTGAAAGAGGACGGCCCCTGCCGCGTTACCGTCAGCACCGAGGTGACCGCCGAAGAGGTCGCCGCCATCCGCAAGCGGGTGAACGCCACCTTCGCCAAGCGCGTGCGCCTGCCCGGCTTCCGCCCCGGCAAGGCCCCCATGGCGCGCATTGAGGCGCTCTACGGCAAGGACATCCAGCAGACCGTCAACCAGGAAATCATTGACGCCGTCATCTCCGACACCCAGAAGTTCCTCGATGAGCAGGGCCGCGAGATGGCCCGCGTGGTCGACCTCAAGGATTTCCAGGCCGAGCCCGGCCAGGCCGCCACCCTCACCGCCACCCTCGACCTCTCCCCCCGCTTCGACCTCCCCGAGGAGACCAAGTGGCAGGTGAAGAAGGTTGACGCCGAGGTCACCGACGAAATGCTCGAGGCCCGCCTCGCCGACGTGCGCAAGATGGCCGCCTCCTTCCGCAACGCCGAGGGCGAAGAGACCGCCGCCGAGGACGACCTCGCCGAGATCTCCTTCACCTCCAACCTCTCCAAGGACGGCCTCTCCGAGGTCGCCGCCCGCTACGTCAGCGACGAGGGCTACTGGCTGCAGCTCCACTCCGACACCTTCATCCCCGGCCTCGCCGAGGCCCTCCGCGGCAAGAAGGTCAACGATGCCTTCGCCCTGGACGTCACCTACCCCGCGGACTTCCGCGTCGAGGATCTCGCCAACAAGGCCGTCCACTACGACATCACCCTGAAGACCCTCCGCAAGTACGTCCCCGCCGACGATGCGGCCGTCGTCGCCCGCTTCAACGCCAAGGACATGGACGAGGTCCGCCAGAACGTCAAGGACAGCCTCGGCGTCCAGCGCCAGTACGAGGAAGGCCAGCGCGCCCTCAACGACCTCATCAACGCCATCGACGCCTCCGTCTCCTTCGAGCTCCCCGAGTCCGTCGTCGACCGCTGGACCTACGATGAGCTCTACAGCGACGCCACCAACCCGCTCGAGCGCTTCAAAGACGACCCCGAGGGCCTCCGCAAGGACCCCGTCTACGCCCAAGCCCAGGAGCGCGCCACCAAGCGCCTCCGCCGCAACTACACCCTCCTGGCCGTGGCCAAGGCCCGCGACATCAAGCTCACCGGCGAGGAGATGGACGGCACCCTCAACTCCCTGGCCGACCGCCTCCGCATGCCCGTCAAGGAACTCGTCCGCCGCCTCCGCGAGAACGGCCGCCTGAACCAGGTCATCGAGGACTCCCTCTGCCAGAAGGTCCTCAACGAGCTGGTCCCCGTCTGCGCCGTGCTTTGAGCGCTTTGACGCCCCCGCGACGCCCCGGCCCCCCGGGGCGTCCCTGTTAATAAGACAAAGGAGTTTCCCATGGCAGAAGTGATGGAAGAGACCATCTCCGGCGCGATTGTCCGCGCCTTCTTCGAGAAGTTTGAGCGCCACCTCGCCGTCGACGTCGGCATCGTCGGTGCGGGCCCCTCCGGCCTCGTCGCCGCCCGCTACCTCGCGCAGGCCGGCCTCAAGGTCGCCGTCTTCGAGAGCAAGCTCGCCCCCGGCGGCGGCACCTGGGGCGGCGGCATGCTCTTCAACGAAGTCGTCGTCCAGTCCGACGCCGCGCCCATCCTCCACGACTTCAACATCGCCACCCAGGACCTCGGCAACGGCTACCACACCCTCGACTCCGTGGAGATGGCCTCCGGCCTCATCTTCGGCGCCCGCAAGGCCGGCGCCGTCATCTTCAACGCCATGTGCGTGGAGGACATCTGCGTCCGTGAAGGCAAGGTCTGCGGCCTCGTCGTCAACTGGAACCCCGTCCGCCGCCTGGAGATGCACGTCGACCCCGTGGTCGTCACCGCCCGCGCCGTGCTCGACGGCACCGGCCACCCCTCCGAAATCGTCCACAAGGCCGTCGACAAAGCCGGCATCAAGGTCGACTCCCCCACCGGCGGCATCATGGGCGAGAAGCCGATGTGGATGGAAGACGGCGAGCGCACCACCGTGATCAACACCAAGCGCCTCTACCCCGGCCTCTACGCCTCCGGCATGGCCGCCAACAACGTCCAGGGCGGCTTCCGCATGGGCCCCATCTTCGGCGGCATGCTCAAGTCCGGCAAAAAGGTCGCGGAGTTGATTCTTCAGGACCTCCGCTCCTGAAGAATCAGAGAACGCCCCTTTTTCCACGAAGACACGAAGGGGCGCAAGGGCCTGGGCACTTCACCGTTCGGCGCGTTGCGCCTCACTACCGTGCCCATCCCTTGCGCCTCTCTGTTTCTCGAAAAGGCATCGCTATAGAACCAATAGGACCTATAGGACGCATAGGACGGCGACTAATGCCACTAGTGCCCATGGCTTCGCCCGTCGCCCCGCAGGGGCGCTCTGTTCACTGTTCTCTGTTCTCTGTTCTCTGGGGCGGCAAAGCCGCCCCTCCTCCCCCCAGCTCTCCTCTGTACGGTGCTTCCATGAAATTAACTGGACTCTGCCTCGTCGTCACCGACCCCATCACGAGCTATGAAACCGTGGCCGAGGCCGCCGTCAAGGCCGGCCTGTGCTACCTCCAGCTCCGCATGAAACGCGCCCCCCGCGCCGACATCCTCGCCACCGCCCGGAGCCTCCGCGCCATCACCCGCGGCACCGACACCACCTTCATCGTCAACGACGACCCCGCCCTCGCCGCCGAGTCCGAGGCCGACGGCGTCCACCTGGGCCAGGGCGATATGTCCCTGCCCGAGGCCCGCGCCGCCTTCCCCACGCTCCGCCTCTTCGGCCTCTCCACCCACTCCTTTGAGCAGATGCGCGCCGCCGAGGCCGTCTCCCCCGACTACATCGGCGTCGGCCCCCTCTACACCACCCCCACCAAGGCCATCCCCGACCCCACCCTCGGCCCCGACGAGGGTGGCCGCATCATCCGCGCCGCCCCCTGGCCCACCATCGCCATCGGCGGCATCGACGAAGCCCGCCTCCCTGCCGTCGCCGCCGCCGGCGCCACCGCCTTCGCCGTCGTCCGCGCCGTCTGCCGCGACCCCAACCCCTACGACGCCATCCGCCGCCTCCAAGACCGCTGGGCCTCCCTCCACTGATTGCCCCAGGGAACCCCTGTGAGGAACCGCAAAGACGCGATGGAGGCGCGAAACGCCCGGGCTCCATCGGTCGCTCTGCGGCTTCGCCGCTGACCGCGCCCGCCGCCCTCCGTTTCGCGCCTTCCCATTGGTAAGTCTCCAATGAAAGAAAGTGGGGCACCGCCCTGGAGAACGGAGGCGCGCGGCAAGCGCGCGACAGGTAAGGCCGTTCTGCTGAGCGGCGTCAGCCGCCGTCCTATATGTCCTATTGGTCCTATAGGTCCTACCGTGTCGCCTGTTGGCACGTCGCAGACGTGCCGGGGGTGCAGGGAGAACTTCTCCCTGCCGGGGTGTGGGGCAGCGCCCCACACCTTTCCAATCAGCTAATCAGCTAATCAGCGGGGCGGCGTTACTGCCGCCCCTTGTCCTACCGCGATACCCTTAGAATCGCCCAGCGGTGATGAGTTAGTGAAGTAGAAAAGGTAAAAGTGATGAGTTAGTGAAATAGAAAGTGTCGGAAGCGATGAATTAGTGAAGTAGGAATGGTGAAAAGTGATGAGTTAGTGAAATAGGAGGTTGTCTGGGGAAGCGGTGAAGTGGTACAATGGGCACAGAAAGGAGGCCTTATGGAGCGCGCAGAGATAGAGAAAGTGATTCAGGATCAGCGGGAAGAGACCGTTCGATGGGCTCACCGTGCGATTGTCGACCGTTCGGAGACCTCCCAGATCAATCTCCAGAGCGACTTGGCGCAAGTCGTCCTCGGCGTTCGCCGAAGCGGGAAGTCAACGCTTTGCCAAACCGCTTTGCTCAAAGACAAGCGGCCATTCGCCTACCTCAATTTCGACGACAACCGGCTGACCCGTTTCACCGGGGAAGATTTGGATGTCGCACTGGAACTATTGTACAAACATTATGGCGCGTTTGACTGTCTCTTCTTGGACGAAGCGCAAAACGTCCCGGAATGGCACCTCTTCGTCAATCGTCTGTTGCGCCAGGGGTTGCACCTGTTAGTGACGGGCTCAAACGCCAAATTGCTCTCCGGGGAATTGGCCACGCATATGACCGGGCGCTATCACCGCGTGGAGCTCTTTCCCTTCTCCTTCAAGGATTATTGCGTGTGGAAAGGCGTCTCCCCGGACGGCGGGAGCACGCGGGCATGTGGGTTGCGCCAAGGTGCGCTGGACGCCTATCTGCACATGGGCGGGTTCCCGGAGCTGTTGCGTGAGGCCGGCGGGGCCCCGGAATATCTGGCCTCGTTGATGAACGATGTCCTGGAGCGCGACATCCGTCAACGCCATGCCATCCGTCAAATGGGCACCTTCCGTGACGTGGCGACTTATTTAATGGATGTGGCGCCCACAACGCTCAACTGCAACACGGTGGCCTCGCGCTTGGGGCGGGCCTGTTCGTCCAACACCGTCCGGACTTACGTGGAGTATCTCAAGCAGGCCTACCTTCTCCAAAGCGTCCCCAGATGGTCGACCAAAAGCCATGAACGGCTCCGCAGCGAGAAACTCTACCCCGTGGATGTCGGGTTCATGGCCGGTCGCGAGAATGCCTTGGTCGGCGAGAACCTGGGATGGCGCTTGGAGACGGTGGTCCTGCTGGAGTTGTTGCGGCGGTACCGGCCCTTCCTGCACACGGTGTGTTACTTCCAAGGACAGCGGACAGAGGCCGATTTCCTGGTCTGCGCCGGGCGTCAAGTGCAAGAGGTGGTGCAAGTGGCCTACACGCTTCAGACGCCTCGCGTGCGTGAGCGGGAGATACGCGGCGCATTGTCCGCCGCCGCGGCCACGCGTTGCGACCGCGTCTCCATCGTCACCTATGCCGAACGCGACGACCTGACAGTTGACGGTGTCCACATCCAAGTCCGCCCGGCCTATGATTGGCTGATTAGCTGATTGGCTGATTGGGGGATGTGGGGCGCTACCCCACACCCTGGCAGGGAGAAGTTCTCCCTGCACCCCCACCCCCGGCACGTCTACGACGTGCCATAACACACCGCGGTAGGACATATAGGACCTCTAGGACGGCGGCTGACGCCGCTTTGCACAACAGCTTCGCCCGTCGCCCCGCAGGGGCGTTCCGTTCTCCGGTTTCCGTTTTCTGTTCTCCGGGGCGCGTCAGCGCCCCTCCAATCAGCCAATCAGCCAATCAGCTCAGCAAATCTTCGATCTCGGCCATGGTGAGGGTGGAGGCAATGGAGGCGTCGGAGGCGTTGACGGTGGCTTCGATGAGGGCCTGCTTCTTGCGCTGGAGGTCGAGGACCTTCTCCTCGATGGTGTCTTGGGCGATGAGCTTGATGGCCTGGACGGTCTTCTTTTGGCCGATGCGGTGGGCGCGGTCGGTGGCCTGTTCCTCGGCGGCGGGATTCCACCACGGGTCGAAGTGGACGACGGTGTCGGCGCCGGTGAGGTTGAGACCGGTGCCGCCGGCCTTGAGGGAGATGAGGAAAAGCGGGATGGAGGGGGTCTGGTTGAACTTGGCGCACTGGCCCAGACGGTCCTTCGTGGTGCCGTCGAGGTAGCAGTAAGGCACGCTGTCCTCCTCCAGGCGCGCGGCGATGAGCTTGAGCATGGAGGTGAACTGGGAGAAGACGAGGAGGCGGTGGCCGCCGGCGACGGCCTCGTCGAGCAGGTCCATGAGCGCGTCGAGCTTGGCGGAGGCGGCCTCACCGGGCTTGGGCACGCGGTCCTTGAGCAGACGCAGGTCGCAACAGATCTGGCGCAGGCGCATGAGGAGGGCGAGCACCTCGAAGCGCGACTTCTCGAAGCCCTTTTCGCGGACGAGCCCGCGCATCTTCTCGCGGACGTCGGCGCGGATGGCGTCGTACTCGCGGCGTTGGTCGGGGGAGAGCGCGCAGTAGGTGACGGAGCGGATCTTGTCGGGGAGGTCGGCGGCGACGTCCTTCTTCACGCGGCGGAGCAGGAAGGGGTGGAGCTTCTCGCGGAGACGCGTCTGTGCGGCCTCGGCGGCGCGCCCGCCGGCGGCGATGGGGAATTCGTAGTCGGCCTGGAAGTCCTCGTAGGGGCCGAGGTAACGCGGCATAAGGAAGTCCATGATGGACCAGAGGTCGGCGACGCCGTTCTCGATGGGCGTGCCGGAGAGGACCAGGCGGGTGTCGGCGCGGAGGCGTTTGACGGCCTGGGCGTTCTGGGTGCGGTGATTCTTGATGGCCTGGGCCTCGTCAAGGACGACGGCGGCGTAGCGGCAGTCGGCATGGAAGTCGACGTCGCGCCGGATGAGGGCGTAGCTCGTGATGACGAGGTCGACGTCGGGCACCTGGGCGAAGAGACGCGCACGGTCGGGGCCGGAGAGGACGAGCACGCGCATGGTGGGCACAAACTTCGCGGCCTCGCGGCGCCAGTTCTCGACCAACGAGGTGGGGCAGACGATGAGGGCCGGCACGCGGCGGGCGTCCTCGCGACAACGGGGCAGGGAGAGCCACGTGAGGGTCTGCAGGGTCTTGCCCAGGCCCATCTCGTCGGCCAGGATGCCACAGAAACCGCACTCCTCCAGGAAGCGGAGCCAGTAGACGCCCTCCTTCTGATACGGACGCAACGTGCCCTCCAGCGGGCCGAGGTCGACGGGCTCGGGCTTGCGGCGACGGTTCTGGCGTTCGGCGCGGGCACGCCAATCGGGCGCGGCCTCGAAGTCGATGCCCTCCAGACGGTCGAGCGCGGCCTGGACAAAGGGCGCGTGGACGGCCTCGACGCAGGAGCTGCCGGGGGCCTCTCCGGCGCGGGCGCGGCAGGCGCGGAGGGTCTCGCGGATGGCGGAGATGGCGCCGATGTCCAGCAGGGCCGTGCGGCCCTCCTTCTCGATGTAGGCGTCGCCGCGGGCCAGGGCGCGCTCAATCTCCGCGGGGGTGACCGTGACGGTGCCGCGCGGGGATTCGTAGTCGGTGGTGACCTCGAAGCCGCCGCGCTCCCGGTCGCGCACCCGCACCACCGGCACGATGACCTCCGCCGCGTCCCAGAAGTCGCCCAAGGGCCCCAGGACGTCCACGCGCCAGCCTTCGCGGCGGGCGGCGGTGACCTGCGCGCCGAGCAGATTGCGCACGCGGTGCACGCCGGCGAGGTCGCCCAACACGTCGCCGCGCGGCCCCATGAAACCCATGGCGTGGGCGCGGTCAAGGGCTGCGCGCTCGGCCTCGGGGTTGCGCACAAAGCAGTGATAGAAGTCGTCGGGGTCGGCTTGGGAGATGTCGCCCGGGGCGCCGGCGGCCACCCAGAGGTTGCCGTAGCCCGCGAAGAGCTTGGCGGAGACCGAGGCCTCGGAGCCGCGGAGCTCCAGCCGGAAACGCGGCGTGCCGGGGGTGGTCGTGAAGAGGTCGGCCGTCACGCTCTCGGGCGCCAACGGCAGCACGGCGGCCAACTGCGCGCACTCCTGGTGGAAGAAGGCGAGCATGCGTTCGCGCGGCACCCGCTCGGCCGCCGTGTAGAGCGATTGGAAGGGCACCGGCAGGACGCGCGCCAGGGGGCGCGCCACGCCCTCCCCCAGCCAGAATCCCGCGTGCCCGGCCACGAGCGTCGCGCCGCCGGGCGGCAGCTTCAGGGAGACGCGCAGGGCGTTCTCGGCCGGCAGGGCCTCCACCAGGAGCGGCGTCTCCACGGGGTCGTCGCGCACCTCCAGACGGCGCTTGGTGGCGGCGAACCCCACCCAACTGCGCTGTCCGCACCGCAGCAGGGCCAGGAAGTCCTCGCGCCCCAACGTCATCGTGTCCGCGAAGGGACCGCCCGCGATGTCCTCGAGCATCCCCAGCAGATTCTCGTCACCCGGCGCAAAGGCATAAGTGCCCTCCGGCAGCTCCTGCGGCTTGAAGGCCTGCGCCCCCACGAAGACCCGCACGGCCACGCGCACGCCCCCCTTGGCGAACTGTCCCGGCACATCCTGCGGCAGAAAGACGCGCACCAGCGCCGCCCGTCCCCCGGCCCCGCGCCGGATAAGCCCCTTGGCCCCCGCCATCCGCGCCGCGTGGGCCCGCTCCGCCGCCCGCGCCTGCACCCGTTCCGCCCCGCCGAAATGGTGCATCACCCCCAGCGCCGTCGCGATGATATGCTCGCACAGCATGCCCCGTCGACTGTTCGTCTCGCAGGGACAATGCCCCTCCACCAGACCGTTCTTCAGCATCGTGAAGGTCACCAGGATGGACGATCCCCCGCGCCCCACATAACCGCTGCCCGTGGGATATTCAAACCGCAACTGCGACACCTGCCCCCGCTTGATCAGCTCCTCCGCCCGCCGCAAGAGCGCCGGCCCCGCCCAACGCTCGATTTCCGCCCGCGTCGGCGCGCGCTCCGCCGCAAAGGTCATCGCCTCCGGCTGCTCCCCCGCGTGGTCATGCACCCATTGCAGACCCACCGCCACCACGTGCGCGCAGACCGCCCCTGTGCGCCCCTTGTGGCAGACGCACTTCTGGGCCACGGCCTTGCCCCCGCGCACCGTCACCTGCGCCACCAAACGCGACGCCCCCATCTTGATCGCCCCCGCCAGAATCTCCCCCTGCGCACGCGTCCCCGTCACCATCCCCTTGGATTGCAAGGCCGCCCCCTCCGCCAGCACATCCGCCGGCGCCCACGCCATCACATCCTGCCTGCTCAACTCCATGCGCAAATCCTAAAAAGCCCCTCAGGCGCTTGCCTGTGGGGCTTGGTAAATGGTCGGCCTCGCGGGGCTCGGACCCGCGACCCCAGCATTAAAAGTGCCGTGCTCTACCAACTGAGCTAGAGGCCGAAAACGCGCATAAGATACCATATCCCCCGCGCAAATGCAAATGGGGCGCTGACGCGCCCCGGAGAACAGAGAACGGAGAACAGAGAACAGAACGCGCGACAAGCGCGCGACAAACAAGCCGTCGTACAGAGCGGCGCTAGCCGCCATCCTGCATCTCCTGAATCTCCTGCATCTCCTGCAGGGCCGTGGCGGCGTCAGCCGCACTCCTGAATCTCCTGCCCCAGGCCGTGGGCGCGTCAGCGCCCCTCCCCAAAGCGTGGCGTGCGAAGCCCGCCATGCTCCTACAGGCCCCCGGGCCGGACGTGCGCCTTGTGCGCACGCACGGCCCGCCCCCCTGCGCCGCCTCTTTGTGTCCTTCGTGTCCTTTGTGATTTAAAAACACACTGGCAGTCAGCGTGCGCTAGCACGCCCTTAATCTGCAACAAATCTGCGCAATCTGCGGTTCCCCACACTGGCAGTCCTTCTTCGTGTACCTTCGTGGTTCTTCGTGTCCTTCGTGTTTTCCCGAAAAACACTCCACCTCTGTCCCGCGGCTCCACCCATCGCGCGCTTGCCGCGCGCTCTGTTTTCTGTTCTCTGTTCTCCAGGGCGCGCTAGCGCCCCTTCCCCTGCCGGGGCGTGGGGCAGCGCCCCACATCCCAATCAGCCAATCAGCTAATCAGCCAATCAGCGGGGCGGCAACGCCGCCCCTTCGGTCTCATCGCCGCCAAGGGCGGCGGCCCGGGCTTCAACCTCTGTGGCTCCTCCAAGCCTCCAAACTTCCAAACTTCCAAACATCCAAACTTCCAAGCTTCCCTTACAAAGAAAAACCCGCCCGGACAATGTCCGTGGCGGGGTGGGGTTGTGTGTCTGTGTAGGAGAATGTCAAAACAGCACGTATTATACGACAAGTGCCTCACAGAATGCAAGCACTTTCTTTAATTTTCTTTCGCGACCCAGAAAAAGGCCCCGGGCGAATCGCCTCGGGGCCTCGGTATGGAGGGATAGGAGAAACGAAGATGAGCAACTCACACTCATGCTTACATCCATAGAATAGCACAACCCCCTGCAAGACAGCATGTGAGATTGCATGAACTTGCGGTTGCGTACGGCCGTAGGCAGAGCGGCCCCCTTTTCCACGAAGACACGGGCGCTCCATCGGAGCGCCCGGCTGATTGGCTGATTCGCTGATTCGCTGATTGGAGGGGCGGCTTCTCCGCCCCGGAGAACAGAGCGTGCAGGCCCGAAGGGCCAAACCTTCCACGGCTACAGAACGCGCGACAAGCGCGCGACAAACAAGCCGTCGTACAGAGCGGCGCTAGCCGCCATCCTGCATCTCCTGAATCTCCTGCATCTCCTGAACACGCTGCGGTAGGACAAGGGGCGCGTCAGCGCCCCTTGGTCCTTCGTGTTCTTTGTGATAAAACCCGGCAGTCCTTCTCTGTGAGCCTCTGTGAAACCCTCTGTGAGTCTCTGTGATCTAAAAACTCACAGCGCCTCACTGCTGCGCAGGCAGCTCTACCTCATTATTGACCGCGCGGGGACGGAGGAGGATGGGGGCGTCGTCGAAGTACTTCTTCAGCGCCTCATAGGGCAAGGCGAAGTAGCGCACATCGGCGGCGCGGGCGGCGGAGTCGGTAAGCCGCGCACCTTCCAGGTTGGCGACCTCCGTGACCTTGATGTCGTCCGAAGGCAGGGCCTCAACCGTGCCGTCCTTCACGGCCTGGAGGGTGATGACGGTTTTCGTGCGGAAGGCGGCGGCGCCTTCGGCGGCGGCCGCGGCGACGGCCTCGCCAAAGGACTCGGCCAGGGCGTTGCGCACCTTCACCTCCACCACCACGTGCTTCGCGCCATCGATGGTCGCGAAGGCCATGCGGCTGATGCCGAACTCGTAGGCCACGAAGAAGTTGTGGGCGTCGATGTAGGTGCGGTCCCCGGTCGCGGCGCCGGCGGAGGGCGCAAAGGCGCTGATGCCGCTGAAGGCATAGAGCGCATCGTTGATCTGCGAGGCCGAGAGGCGGGCCGAGCCGGCGCGAGTACGCCCCTGCGTGGCGCCGACGTAGGCGTGGCCGAGGCTCTGGTACTGGTTGACCATGAGGGGCGCGAAGCCGGGGTGCCAGACATTCGCCGTCTGGTTCCCCTCGTCCAGGTCGCCGGGCACGGGCAGGGCGGGTTCGCGGGCGGCGTAGAAGGTCCGGCCGCCCTCCAGCCAGGCGATGGCGTCCCAGCGTGCGCCGCCCAGCGTGGGCTCGAAGCGGCGGCGGATGGTGCGCTCCTCGCGCCAGGAGACCAGATAGGGCGTGTCGCCCACATAGGCCGCCCCACCCTCGGTCGTCCCACCCTCGGTCGCCCCGGTGGGCAGGGTGACGTTGATGTCAGCGGTGCCGCCGTCGCCCACGGAGAGTCCGCCCGTGACGGTGAGGTGCTCGCCCTGCGTGGCCACGTAGGTGGCGCCGGATTCCAACCGCAGCACGCCATCGACGGTGCCGCCGCCGGAGAGGGTCTGCCCGCCGGGGATGGCGGCCAGGAGGCGGCCCTCGCCGACCATACGCCTGCTGTCGCCGAGCGTCGCGCCCTCCCTGACCTCAAGGCCGGCGGAGCCGACGGGGGTGGCGGCAGCGGCGGTGACGTTGAGCGTGCCCTCCTCCACCGTGACCTTGCCGGAGACGCTGGGCGGGACATCGGTGTCGAAGGTGACGACGCCGGGGCCGGTCTTGCGCAGGCCGAAGCCCGTGCCCGTCAGCGCGGCGGTGCGGCTGCGCCACGCGGCGCCCTTGTCGGCATGGACAATCAGCTCGATGCCGCCGGTCTGCCCCGCCTCGCTCTCCGCGGACGTAAGCGGCTCGGCGACGATGCCGCCGGCGGCGAAGAAGCGCGGCAGACGGTTGCCGCTGCCGCCCTCGGCGCGGAGGGTGGCCGTGCCGTGCAGGACAAGCCGTCCGGCCAGGACGAGGCCCTCCTCGCGGGCGGTGTCGGCATCGGCGGCGGAGACGGCGTGGAAGCCCAGGGTGGAGCCCGCGCCGAGCTCGACGTCCTGCCCCAGGAAGGGCGCGTCGCTGACGTGGTGGATCCAGGCGCCCTCCTGCGCGGCGACGACGGTGCCGTAGCGGCGGAGGTCCTGCCCCACGGTGAAGGTCAGTTCACAGTCCTTGGCCACCTCTAGGCGCGGCACGGAGCTCTCGGCGCCGAAGTCCCAATCCCCCGTCGCGTTGCCGACGACATAGGCGCCGCGCGTGGAGTTGCCGCGGTGGATGGGCGTGCGACGCGCGGAGGTGGGGCCCTCGGGGCGCAGGTTCAGCGCATTGCCCTTGCCGTGATTCGAGACGTCCAGCCGGGCGGCGGCGACGACGCGCTGCCACACCGTCAGCGGGGACGCGTTGTCCGCGGTCTCCAGTGCCAGGGTGAGCGGGCCGTCCTCGGTCCCCGCGGCCTCCTCCACATAGAAGGTCTGCACGTCGGCGTCCGGCACCTTATCGAGCGTCAGCGTCACGATTTTATCCGCCTTACTACTCAAGCGAATCTGGAAGGCGACGGCCTGGGCGAAGTCGTCCGCGTTCGCCTCTTCCGCCGTCTTGCCTGTGGCACCGGGCTCAGGTGCGCCCTCATAGTTGTAGCGATACCACGCCTGCTTAGAGAAGTTGGGGTCGGCTTTATACTTCGCCTGGCCGTTCGTGGCGGTAAAGTCGAGGTAGAGACGGCCCGTGGCGCGCACGGCGCGGGCGAAGAGACCGCTCTTGGCGCCGTTGGCGTTGTTGGCGTTGTCCGTGCCGCCCTCAACGCGGGTGTCGTCATAGAACTTCCACGTGGAGTCCGCCCCAAAGAAGGGCACCCACACGTCCTCGGAGGCCTGGTCCTTGGGCAAGCCGGCATGGCCGAGCACGTGGTCATCCAACGTCGTCGTGCGCGGTACGACGACGGGGCCGGTGAGCTGCCACCGCGCCACCTCGTCCACCATCCCGCGCGTCAGCGACATGCCCGCCACCATCTCCAAGGTGCTTTGGAGTGAGGCGTTGTCCGCATTCGCTTGGAGCACTACCTGCGCATACTTGGAGAGGTAGCAGACGCCCGCGTCAAAGATGCCGTCCACGCCGACGGACGCCGCGTCAATCAGGTAGCCCGCGCCGTGGAAGTTCTTGATGGCGGGGTCGGAGGTGATGGGGTCTTCGGCGCCGCCGGTGAAGCGGAGCGTGCCGTAGCGGAAGCCGGTGCGGTTGCCGGGGGAGGATTTCTCCGGGACCTTGAACCAGTCGCTCTCCAGGAGCTGCGTCTCCCAGGGGCGCGCGTTCATCGTGTCGGCGGTCTCCTTTTCGGTCACGCCGAGGGGCACCAAACGGAGCGTGGCCGCGCTGTCCGCCGCGTCCTGCGCCCGCACAACAAGCGAGGCGTAGGTGCGGTTGGGGGAATAGAAGTAACGGCCCGCGTTGGTCACGTTGCCATCCGCCGCCTTGGCTTCTACCTGGCGCTCAACGTTCACCTGGAGGGCGTGCTCGCCCTCGGCGACAAGGATGCGGCACTCCGCGCCCTCGGCGGGCTGATCGACGAGCGCTTTGTTCACCCATTTGGTGCCGTCCCAGGTCTGCTCCAGCCAGGCATCCTTTTGGATCCAGGTCTCGTTCTCGGGCTGCTTCGCGGGCTTCTCGTAGTCCCCCAATTCGGGGTCCGGCATGGTCATCAGCGGCACGTAGCGGACGTAGCGGAGGTTCTCGCGGACGTAGGGGGTGCGGTCGGCCATCTCGACCATCGCCGTCTCGGGGAAGGCGCCCTTGTAAAAGCGGATGTAGTCCACCGCGCCGCCGTCGATCACGGCCACGTCGTCGGCAAGACTCCTGGCGCTGGCGGAGACGCGCGAGCCGCCGAGCTGCTGGCCCAGCTGCAGGCCGCCGGAGAGGGTGGTCTGGGCGGGCACGTCGATGGCGTTGAGCCACGCGCCGTCCATGTAGAGGTTGAGGGTCGCGCCGTCGCAGACCACGGAGAAGACGTGCGGGGCGCTCTGCGCGTCGGCCACCTTCACGCGGAAGAGCTCATGGATGGCCTTCTCCGGCAAGTCCTGCGCCGGTTGTGCCGCGCCGTCGGCGTAGCCGTCGAACTTCCAGAGGACGATCTCGGTGGTGCCGTCCTCCTTCACCGCGCCCGTGGCGAAAACGAGGGAATAGGTGGAGGCCGTGGCATTGGCGTAGTTGTTGCCGATGGCCAGGATGCACTTGTTCTCCGCCGAGGGCGCGGTCATGCGCACGGCCAGGCTCCATTCCTCCGGGAAGGAGGGCAGCGCGCTCTCCGCGACGTAGGGGCGGTAGCCCAGGGTCATGCCCTTGGAGACGGGGTGCCCCATCGCCACAAAGAAACTGGCGTTCTCCGTGACCTTCCCGTAGTCGGGCTGCCCATCCACGCCCACGAGGCAACCGTTCTTCTGCTCGCCGAGGTTGAACCAGCCGGAGTTGGCGGAGGTGCCGTCGAACTCGACGTCGATCCAGGCGCCCTGGCCGGTGAAGACGGCGTTCTCCCAAGTCAGTTCGTCGTTGACGCCGTCCTCGGAGGGCTCGCGCTGGTAGTCGTCGCCCTCCTCGCGCTCCACCAGCCCGCCTGCGGCGTCGTAGTACTTGAACTCGAAGGTGACGCCCGCGGGCACGGCGGGGATCTCCGCCTCGCCGCCGTAGGCGCCGGACTCGATGAGGGTCAGGGTGATGCCCTGGGGGTCGTCGGGCCAGCGGATGGTGGCGTCGATGTACTGGTCCAAACGCATGGTGACGTGCTGATAGTTTGCCGCGCGGAAGGCGCCGGGCAGCTCCGTCAGCTTCGCCACGGAGGCGAAGTCGATGACCTTGGGCGCATCCGCCGTGCCGGCGGTGAAGCCAAGCGTACCGTGATAGTTCTGCGCCTTGTCCACCACCTCGGCCAGGGACTTGCCCGGGCCCGTGAGCCAATCGCCGCCGAGCGTCACGTCGCCCAGGTCGCCCGTGAAGGCGTCCACGTCGCCCGTGCCCTCGATCGTCCCGTCATAGGCATAGAGGTTCGAGACCGTTGTCCCCTCCCCAATCGTCAGCGTGTCGCCGCCCGTCACGTTGTCGACGGTCATGGGGCCTTCGAGGACGCCGCCGCCGGAGACGACAAGGTAATCCTCCGCCGTGAGGGCGCCGACGTCGGCGCAGACGATTTCGAGGCCGCTGTTGGCGTTGGCGTGGATCGTCCCGCCCTCCAGGCGCAGCGTCCGCCGTGCCGCCGGCGTCATGTAGACATCGCCCGTCAGATTCAGCGTCCCCGCCACGGTCAGATTGAAGACTCCAGCCGTGGAGTCCGTTCCTTTGGCAAGGCCATTGTTCAGCGTGAGTGTGGCATCCTTGGCAACGGAGACGGAAGTAATGGAGCTGGCAGGAAGGTCACCAACGGAACCGTCGACAGCAAGGCTTCCACCCTCCACGCGCAACGTATTGCTCCCCAGCGCGGAAAGAATCAAGCCTTTTCCGAAAGAGCTCTGCTTGACCTCCTTCTCTTGGATAAGCGTAAAGGAACGGTAAAAGCCATCATCTGGATAGCCAGGCAACACTCCATCGTAATCGTCAATCTGGAAGGGCGCGTTGAAGGTGAAGATATGCTCACCGGCAAGCACGAGCGTAAAGTCCAAATCCGGTTCATTGGCGATAAACAACGTCGGAGATTGCATGAGTGGCACTTCCGGAACCGTCACGTCACGATTGAGGACAAGCGTGCCGGACTGCGACTTGACCAGCGTGAGATACTTCGCGGGGATGCCCAAGGGATTGCCATCCGTGCCAATGGCGTTGGAGGCAAGTTCCAGACGGCTGGTGGCATCGGCGAAGGAAAGGTTCGGCAGGTTGTCCTCGGAGTCCACCGGGCTGGCGAGCTCCAGGCGGAAGGTGCGGCCCGCGGGGATGGGCACAGCGTGCGTAGCCAACCACGACCCCTTCGAGACGCGGACGGGGGATTTGAGCGTGACATCGCAATCCAGCAAAAGCTCGGAAGGATTGAAGGCGGGGCCCGTCTCATCCAAGAGGCTGAAGGCGAGCGAAACGCCGCCTTGACCGGCTTCGCCGTCGCGCAACGAGAGCGGAACTCTGAAATCATTATGGAAGTTGACCGCCGCCTGATCCGCCGGGACGGAGGAGCCGATGACGAGCGGGGCTTTTTGGAGCGCACCGTTCAATTCGAACGAACCTCCCTTGCCCGAGAACTCCACAACGAGGACATGGCCGGCCACGTCCACATCCACATAGTCGCCTGCGGCTTGCGACTCATCATAAATGTAACGGTCAAGACTATATTGTTCGCCGTTGGAGATGGTGATGACGTGGCGGGTGATGGAGGCGGTGCCGGTGACGCGGAGGTGGGGGTCACCGTCGATGGTGTAGAAGTTGCGGATGGCGGTGCCGGTCTGGGCGTCGTCGAAACGGAAAGCGCAGGCTTTATCAGGGGTGAGGAGGACGCCGGTCGTGTTCTCGTAGGTGCGCAGAGTGGCGGTGTGGGCGATGCCGTCCGCGCCGACAAGGGAGACGGTCTCGGGGGCGGCATCGTCATCAAGGTCAAACCGGACCTCACCCTCCGCCACGGAAGGCGTAACGGTGATGAAGGCGGGGGCGTCCGTGCCGGGGATGGCGACAGAGATTGCGGTCACCGTGACCTTGGGCGGGACGAAAGCCACGGGCCGCCACTCCGTCCCCAGCTTGATGGCCTTGTCGAAGGTCTCCGCGCTGAGGGTGAAGGAGAGGCCCGTGGTCTCGGAGGTCGGCCGCACGGCCAGTTCGCCCACGCGGTCCAACGTGGAATAACGGAACGTGTAGTCGTCCGTCGTGGTCTCGGCAAAGAGGGGTGTCGCGGCCAATGCCACCATCGCCCAGAAAAGTTGCCATTTGCTCATGGCTTCCTCCCACATCCCGGCCCTGGCGCACCATGCGCGACTGACTGGCCGGAAAATAAGAAAACGCATTGTATCACATGATCCTATTATCGTCAAAACATTTTTACAACAAAACGTCCGAAAATGGCAACCGCAAAGACGCGAAGGTGGGCGCGAACCGCTTCGGGCTCCATCGGTCGCTCTGCGGCTTCGCCGCTGACCGCGCCCGCCGCCCTCCGTTTCGCGCCTCGCCGTTTTCTCTGAAACTCCCCTCATCGCCCCACAGGGGCGCTCCTGTATCTCCTTGGCGCTCCATGGAGCGCCTAGCTGATTGGCTGATTCGCTGATTGGCTGATTGGTGTTCTTGGCGGGGCTCCGCCCCACACCCCCTCGTTCCCCTCGTCGCCCGCTTGCGGGCGCTCCTGTATCTCCTGCATCTCCTGCATCTCCTGAACACGTCGTGCTAGGCCGTGGGCGCGTCAGCGCCCTTCCCCAAAGCATGGCGTGCGAAGCCCGCCATGCCCCTCCAGGCCCCCGGGCCGGACGTGCGCTTTACGCGCACGCACGGCCCGCCCCTGCGCCGCTTGCTTTGTGTCCTTCGTGTCCTTTGTGATTCCCAAAACACACTGGCAGTCCTGCCGGCGGCAGCACGCCGCCCGTCTCTGTGTTCCTCTGTTACCCTCCGTGAGCCTCTGTGTTCTTCGCAATCTGCGGTTCCCCACACTGGCAGTCCTGGACGCCGCGGTAGGACCTATAGGACCAATAGGACATATAGGACGGCGGCTGGCGCCGCTTTGCACAGAGGTCTCATCCGTCGCGCGCTTGCCGCGCGCTCTGTTCACTGTTTTCTGTTTTCTGTTCTCTGGGCGGCTACGCCGCCCCTCCAATCAGCCAATCAGCAGCATAAGGGGGCGGCATCAGCCGCCCCTCCAATCAGCCAATCAGCCAATCAGCCAATCAGCAGCATAAGGGGGCGGCATCAGCCGCCCCCTTATGCTATAATAGGCTCACCTTTTCTCACTGAAGCGAACCTAAAGGAGTGTGTCTATGTGTGATTCTGCCGCTGTTGCCGTCGCGTCCCCCTTCCCCGTGGTCTGCCCCCACGCGCCCGACGGCCAAACCGCGTGGGCGCTGCGCGTCCGCCGGCTCGACCAACTCTCCGCCGCTTTGCGAAGCCTCCGCACCCGCACCGACTTCCGGTGCCTCCTGCTGGTGGCCGAGCCCGGCGTCTCCGTGGAGAAACTGCGGGGTCTCGCCGCCCAGGCCGAGACGGTTCTGCGCCGGCCCATCCGCGTTGTCCAAGATGGGGGCGCGGCCTGCCTCTGCGGCGCGGTCCCCGCCTGTCGCCGCCTGGCCGACCCGGTCCAACGCGACCTCACCGCGTGGGTCAGCGACCTGGCCGATCGACAGGAGTCCTTGGTGGCCGCCATCGAGGCCGCCTTCAAGGGCCTCCCCGAACGCTACTGCCACCTGGTCCACGAATGGGCCCACCGCCACGAGCCCACCCACCCCCACCGCCCCATCTTCATCCGCACCCTGGCCAATCTCTATGGCCTCAAGGAGCGCCAGGTCTACCGCATCCTCGCCCGTGCCCGCTCGCTCAACCCCCTCATCTACGACCGCATCAAGCAAATCCGCGAGCACCACCTCACCCGCGCCAAGGCGTATCGGGTCGACGGTTAAACCGTCGACCCCGGAAGTTTGGAAGCTTAGAGGCTTGGAGGCTTGGTTTTCGGGGAGGGGCTCCGCCCCACGCCCCCACCCCGCCGGTCGCGCGGCAAGCGCGCGCTCCTGAATCTCCTGCGGGGTCGTGGGCGGCGTCGTGGCGGCGCCAGCCGCCGTCCTGAATCTCCTGTATCTCCTGCCCCGGGTCGTCCGTCGCGCGCTTGTCGCGCGCTCTGTTCTCCGTTCTCTGTGGCCGTGGAAGGTTTGGCGCTTTGCGCCTGCACGCTCCGTTCTCCGGGGCGCGTTAGCGTCCCCTGCATCTCCTGTATCTCCTGCAGCGTCGTGGACGGCGTCGTGGCGGCGCCAGCCGCCGTCCAAAGCGGCGTCAGCCGCAAAGACCAAGCCTCCAAGCCTCTAAACTTCCAAACTTCCGGGGCGCGTCAGCGCCCATGTCTTCGTGGAAAGAGGCCATAAAAAAAGAGCCGCCCGAAGGCGGCTCTTTTTTGGGTTGGGGCAGGGCTCACTGCGCCGGGGTCTGCTCGGGGCGGCTCACCTTCACGCCCAGCGTGCAAGTCTCGCCCGCCACCGAGGCATCCGGCACCGTGAACGTCACCGTGCCGTTCTCGCCGACGGTCGCGGAGGCATCCGCGGCAGGCGCGCCGTTCACCGTCAGGGTGTAGACGTTGCCCGCGGCGAAGCCGGCCTGGGCAGCGTTCTCGCCCTGGACCTTGGCCGTCACCACCCAGCCATCGCCGGTGGTATTGCGCTTGATGCCCACGATACCGAAGTCATAGGCATAGGTCAGCACCGACCCTTCGGCCGTAGCCGTCAGATTGGTGAAGCACCCGAGCACTTCGTTCAGCGTCGCGGCAGTCGCGGCGGAGGTCTGTTCTTTCGTCGTCAGCTGGACGGTGTAATTGCCATCCGTGACACCCGCCTCTGCGGCCGCCCGGCGAATCGCCAACGCCACCGCCTCTTCCAGCCCGGCCACCCCATTCGGCGCCGGCACATTGCGGATACGGATAGGATTCCCGTTGGTGGCGACAGGTACCCACACGTCGGCATCGCCGAAGGGGGTCACCTCGGCCACGAAGTTCGCAGGGACAGTGGCGTTGCCGGCATTGAGGAACTGGATGACGCCATTCGTCTGTTCTTCCTCCGTCGCCACAAAGACCATCTTGGCAGGGATGGTGTTATAGGTGACACCATCCAACTCGAAGGCCTTGACCTGCGGGCGCAGCGTCCCGGCAATCACCACGGTGCCCTCACCGGAGAGCGGATACTGCCCGCCGACACAGGCCTCCTCAAAGGTCAGCGTCGCGTCTTTGGCGACGACCAAACCGACCAACCCGGCGATAGGCGCACGGACGACCTCGAGCGAGAGCGTACCCGCATTCACCAAAAAGGTGCCGGTGCACCCGCCCAGGTTATAGATTCGGTTGCCGGTGCCAACGTTGACGATACGCGTGTTGGTGGTGCAGTGGAAGACGTTGCCGGTCGCACCCTCCTCGACCGGGCCGGTCAAAGAGATATTGTTGCCGGCGAGCGTCACTGTGCCACCCAGCTCCACGATGTTGCTCAGTTGCACATAATTACCCGCAATGGTGAGACCGCCATGGAATTGCGCCGTATCCGTGTTCATCCGAATGGGCGACTCCGCAGAACCGAAGGGCAGGAACTCCACCAAGCCCTGCATATTGAGCGCATACCAGCCGGTGAAGTCGGTGTCATCGACGCGGAGGGTCGTCCCAACGGGGAGTTCCCACTGCGCACCCAGTCCAACGCCGGAGAAGGGCGCGTCAATCGTCAGCGTTGCACCTTTCTCAAGCTTGATGGAGGCCGGGATGCGCGATTGCTTCTCGGTGGTTTTCAAGGAGACCACACCGGACACGATAATGCTTTCCATGTCAGAAAGCTCCGTGTCAAGCCACACTTCAATGCCGGATTCTCCGCCGTCAAGACGGGCCATGCCGGTGGTCGGGACCTTCTGGGTGTCCCAATTTGTGTCCGTTCCCCACGCGCCACTGGTGGTCATGGCCGGAATCTCAACCGCCCACTTCAGCACCAACTGGTTGGACTCGATAGCCGGCGTGACTTTGATCCCATCCTCGAGGCCATTCACCACAAAGGTGACGTTGTCCGGAATCGTCTCCATCTTGGTGGGGAACGCGATTTCACCGATGCCGGTCTCTTCCGGGTCGATGACCGTCACCGTCACCTTCGCACCGCTTTCCACTGCCAATGGCGGACGCGCCGAGCCAAGCGTCGCGGACGTACCTTCGGCAATCGTGACGATCCCGGAGTAGTCCTCCGCGACGGTGCCATTAAAGTTGATGGAGCCCGGTCCTTTCAAGGTCAGGTTCTCGCTTCCGGAAAGCAACGCACCATTACTACCTGTGTAGGCCAACGTCAATGTCGCACCCTCAACTGCTTCTACCGTCACAGGTGCCGTCTCCAACGCAAGACCCGCAAAGAGGGAAAGCCGGACATTTGGGGCAGTGGCGCGCAGGGTGCCGCCCAAAGTCTCCAAGGGAGTGCGTTGTGCGAAGGAGGAGGTCTTCGCAAGCGCAAGCACACCCGATTCCGCCACGCGGAATGTCCCTTGTGCATTACTGTTATTTTGCTCGTAGTAGATGCCTCTGGCGCGGTTGGCGACAATCGTACCCGTGCCGCTAACCTCCACCGTGCCGTGTCCGCTCACGCCCAAGTCACCGGCCTCATTGGGAATGGCAAGCGTTCCTGCCGTCACTTTATAGGTCGCCTGGTGCACTTGGAAGCTCGCCAACTCGGGCATCCAAATGTCAGGCATCGTGTCAGGATAAGGCAGATATAGCTCGGATGCGCCGTTCACGGTGATGTTGGCGGACTGGGTGACGGTGACGTTGCCGGTGGTGAGCATCTGGCCGGAGACGGTGAGGGAGCCGGTCTCGGTGCCGGCGATGGCGAGGGTGGCGGTGCCGGAGGCGGGGCCGGTGATAGTGAGGGAGCCTGCAACCGCGCCTTCGGTGATGGTGATGGTCTTGCTGTCGGTCGCCGCGAGGGGAATGGTCACCTCGGAATCGGCCCCAGGCACCACGCCGGAAAGCCAGTTGCCGGCGGTCGACCAGTTCGTGTCGCCCCCCTTGCCGGTCCACTCGTAGGTGGGATCCCCGGTGGTGATGGCGCCACCGGAAATAATCGCGTCTGAGACGTAGGCCCCATTGACGAAAACAAAGGGCGTGCCCGTGATGGTGTCCGCAATCGTGCAGACAGAGGGCTTGGCGGGGAGGCGGATCTCCACGCCGGCGGAGAGGGTGAGCGCGCTGGAGACAATCGGGGCCTCGCCGAAGGTGCTCGCCGTCAAATCGAGGATGGCATCCGCGGGGAGCGTCACGTCGCCCGCGACGGTGCCGCCGGCGGCGACGCGGATGTAGAGAGGCGTCCCTTCGGCGTACCAGCCCAGCATGGCGGTCAGGTCAGTGTTCGCCGCCGTAACGTCAATCACCTTGCGCTCCACCACCTGCAGCGCCGCGATGCCACCGCGTGCCGTCTTGGGCGTGTTCTCACCTTCGATGTAGGTATCTTCGCCCTGGACCGTGAGCGTGGCGGCATCCTGGGCGGTCACGCGGAGGGCGTTCTTGCCCAGTTCGGGGGCGGAGGTGTCGACCGTGCCGAAGACATAGGCTTCATCCGCCGTGCCCTGCACGGGGTCATCAATCGCGTCCGGGGCCTGCGAGGGTGCCGTACGCCTAGCGGTCTTGTCCCATGTGTAGGAGTAGCCGTTGACCGTGACGGGCTTGAAGGCATAGCCGGCATCGTTGGAGTAGTAGACAATCACGTCGTACATCGAATAGGGCACGTTTGCCACCGTCACGGAGGCGCCAACGTTTTCGGAGGTCTTGCCATCGTCCAGATAAGCCTTGCGCAGAGGGTCTGTCGCGTTCGCGTTGTTCCAGGTGTTCTTTGCGCTCCACGTCACCGTGGCGCCGGTGTCCGCGATGGCGACACCTTCCGTGTTGGCCTTGGTCTCCAAGTCGACCCACTCGGCCGCGGGGACGGGCACAAGGCCGAACTCGCCGGTCTGGTCGGACACTTTGTAGGTCTCCGTCCCATTGTCGTTGCCGGTGGCGAAGTTCAGGCTCATCACGTCGGCGGTCTGCTTGACGATCTCGCCGGTGCAGACAATCTGGAAACCGGCGAAGCTGCCGCGAGGGATGTTGCCCGTCCCACTCCCATTTTGTGGCATGACACGCTTCAACGTCCGGATGGTGAGCGCGTCGCCGGTGACGCCAGAGATGACGAGGACGTTCTGGCCCAGCTGCGGCGTCCTCTGCGCGGTGGCCCCCCACTGTGCGGAGGTGTCCTCCGTGGAGACGGTGGCACCATCCGCATAGGTATAATAGGTGCCGTTGACCTGGATGGGCTTGAAGCCGGAGCCGTTGTTGACGTTGGAATAGAGGTAAACGTCGTAGGTCTCGAAGGGGATGCCGGAGACCGTGATTTCGGCGGCGAAGGTGGAGGTGTCGTCCCCCACCGTGATGGCCGTGCCGTCATCCAAGAAGGAGCCGAGCAGGGCGTTGGTGTTGCCAAGTGCCGAGGAGGAGTCATTGACCGACCATGTGGCGCCGGCTCGGAAGGTGAGTGTGGCGCCGGACGCGGCCCCGCTCACCTTGAGGGCGACATTCTCGCCGGAAGACCCGGTGGCGTTGTTCCACTGCGAACCGGCGACGGCGACCTCGTCAAGGCCAAAGAGCGCGTCACCGGAGACGTTGTTCGTTACATTAGATTGCCCAGTGGCGAAGTTGACGCTGATTGAGCGTCCGTTAGTAAAGGGAATACCCCCCCCTGTAGTCTCTTGGGCCAGAGCGGGCCAGGCTACTGCGGCGGTGAGGGCCGCAGCCAAAAGCGATTTCCATTTCATGTTCGTTCCATCCTTTCTTCCTTCCAACAAGGAATGCGGGGCGGGGCCGAAGTGGCCCCTTCCCCATCGTTGAGAATAGTTTAGCGCTTTTCAGTGAGTAATTGCAAGCAAAAAGGGGCGGCGGCGCCCCTTTTGCTGCTGATTGGCTGATTCGCTGATTGGAGGGGCGGCTGCTGCCGCCGGCAGGACTGCCAGTGTGTCTTAGAATCACAAAGGACACGAAGGACACAAAGCAAGCGGCGCAGGGGCGGGCCGTGCGTGCGCGTAAAGCGCACGTCCGGCCCGGGGGCCTGGAGGGGCATGGCGGGCTTCGCACGCCATGCTTTGGGGAAGGGCGCTGACGCGCCCACGGCCCAGCACGGCGTGTTCAGGAGATTCAGGAGATTCAGGAGATTCAGGAGATACAGGAGCGCCCCTATGGGGCGACGGGCGAGGCCGCTGTGCAAAGCGGCGTCAGCCGCAAAGGCCAAGCCTCCAAGCCTCTAAGCTTCCAAACTTCCGGGCGGCGGTGCCGCCCTTCGTGGAGATTACGCCAGCGTTTCGACGAGGGCGTCGGAGAGGGTGTGGGTCTCGGATTGGAAGTTGAGGCCGATGAGGTGGATGGGTTTGCCGGAGGCGCGGTAGGGCTCGGCGTAGCCGTTGGCCTTAGGCTTCGCCCGTCGCCCCGCAGGGGCGTTCCGTTCTCTGTTCTCCGTTCTCCGTTCTCTGGGGTGGCGTCAGCCGCCCCTCCCCGGCTGCGTATTGGAGGAGGAGGGAGTTGAGGTCGATGCGCACCTCTTCGTTGGGTACGCCGAGGATGAAGTACGGATTCTTGAAGTCCTTGATGGTGAGGTAGCCGCTTTGATAGAGCATCGAGACCGGTTGGATGGCCTTCAGGTTGCAGATGTCGAGCGTACTCTCCGAGACTCCGCGGACATTCTCGTAGTCGCGCTTCTCGATGTCGTGCATGGTGAGGTAGTTGATCAGTGCGGAGGGCCGACCGGTCTTCGGCCACGTGGGCGCGAAGGTCTTTCGTTTCAGTCCGATGGTCTTGGCAATGGCGACGGGATTGTAGACCCGCGTTTCGCAATCCGGGGAGAAACGGTAGCCGTTGTACCAACGGCGAAGCTCTGCGCGGTAGTCCTCATAAGAGAGGCCCATCACCTGGGCGTGCTCACGCATATCCTCATCGAAATTGGCGTCCAGCTCCTCTTCGCTGTAACCCAACAACGTGGCGTAGCGACTGTCCATCGTGAGGTCGTCGAGGTTGTTGAGCGCGGAGAAGACGGAGAGCTGGGTGAAGCGTGTCACGCCCGTCATCATCATGAACCGGATGTCGGAGGCGTTGTTCTTGATTTCGCCGTAAAAAGCGGAAAGCGTCGTGCGGATGGCCGTGGCCTTCGCGGGATCACTGAGCGCGGCGCTGACCGGCGCGTCGTACTCGTCAATCAAGACGACCACGGGCTTGCCACGCTCCCGGGCGAGAAAACAAATGGCATCGGCAAAGTTGTCGTTCGGTGCCTGCGTAGGGTCATAGGTGGCCCCGGCCTCCACGATGGAGCGCCGCACGCGCGCCACAAAGCCGGCCTTGAACCCCTCGAGCGTCTCCACGTCCATCGTGGCAAAGTTGAAGTGCAGGATGGGATACTCCGTCCAGTCGTAGTCCATCTTGTCGATGGCCAGGCCTTTGAAGAGGTCGCGCCGCCCACGGAAGATGCACTCCAGCGTGGAGAGCATGAGGGACTTGCCGAAGCGCCGCGGGCGGGAGATAAAGTAGAGGGCGTCGCCATCGCGCGTGACAAGGGGATAGAGCAGATCCGTCTTGTCCACATAACGATAGCCCTTCTCCCGCATGATGCGGAAGTCATAGACACCCTGTGCGATTTTCTGTCCCATGGCGTTGCTCCTACGTCATAGTATAGCATAAGGGGCGCTCCGCAGGAGCGCCCCTTATGCTGCTGATTGGCTGATTAGCTGATTAGCTGATTGGGGGGCGCGCGGCAAGCGCGCGACGGGTGAAGCCGCTGAAAAAGCCAAGCCTCCAAACCTCTAAGCTTCCAAACTTCCACTAGGACTGCCAGAATGAGAAACCGCAGATTGCGGAAGAACACAGAGGCTCACGGAGGGTAACAGAGGAACACAGAGACGGGCGGCGTGCTGCCGCCGGCAGGACTGCCAGTGTGTTTTGGGAATCACAAAGGACACGAAGGACACAAAGGATTTGGCTGATTAGCTGATTAGGAGATTGGCTGATTGGAAAGGTGTGGGGCGCTGCCCCACACCCCGGCAGGGAGAAGTTCTCCCTGCACCCCCGGCACGTCTGCAACGTGCCAAAGGGCGCTGACGCGCCCCGGAGAACAGAGCGTGCAGGCGCAACGCGCCAAACCTTCCACGGCTACGGAGAACAGAGCGCGCGGCAAGCGCGCGACGGGTGAAGCCGCTGAAAAAGCCAAGCCTCCAAACCTCTAAACTTCCAAACTTCCACTAGGACTGCCAGTGTGTTTTGGGAATCACAAAGGACACGAAGGACACAAAGCAAGCGGCGCAGGGGCGGGCCGTGCGTGCGCGTAAAGCGCACGTCCGGCCCGGGGGCCTGGAGGGGCATGGCGGGCTTCGCACGCCATGCTTTGGGGAAGGGCGCTGACGCGCCCACGGCCCAGCACGGCGTGTTCAGGAGATTCAGGAGATTCAGGAGATTCAGGAGATACAGGAGCGCCCCTATGGGGCGACGGGCGAGGCCGCTGTGCAAAGCGGCGTCAGCCGCAAAGGCCAAGCCTCCAAGCCTCTAAGCTTCCAAACTTCCGGGGCGCGACAGCGCCCCTTATGGCGCGCCTGGAGGGGTTCGAACCCCCGACCCGCGGCTTAGAAGGCCGCTGCTCTATCCAACTGAGCTACAGGCGCAACAGGTGTATGTGTCATCGGTCGGCGAGGGAGGCCCAGTCCATCCAGTCTTCGTCTTCGTCGTGGGGGAAGGCGCGGAGCCAGAGGCCGAGGGAGATGCGGAAATCGGAGTCGTGTTTCCAGCCGTCGTCGGTGGTGTAGGAGGTGAGGTAGTCGACGTTGAGGCGGAGGGCGATGCAGTCGAGGTTGTATTGGAAGAAGCCGCCGGTTTCTTCGAGGTCGCCGTCTTCGATGTTGTAGCGGACGTAGAGGGACCAGGCGAAGGTGTCGTTGATGTGGTGGATGAAGCCGCCGTAGATGACGGAGTCTTTGATTTCGTCGGCCCAGTAGGAGTCGTAAATCTCGTGGTGGCGGCGGAGGTAGCCGGCGTAGAGGGTGATGGGGTGGAGGTCGTAGCGGACGTTGATGTCCCAGAGGGCGAGGCGGTTTTCCTCGGGGTCGTACTGGAAGTCGGTGGCGAGGGTGAGGGTGTCGGTGGGCTTGTAGGTGGCGTCGAGGCCGAGGACGCGGAGGCCGGTGTCTTCCTTCACGCGGCGGACGGGCCAGGAGAGGTTGTCGCGGCCGGGCTGGTCGTAGCGGCCCCAGCGGACCCACTGGTCTTGGGTGTTGAAGACCCAGACGCCATAGAGGTCGGCATCGAGGAGGGGGGAGAGGAGCTTGGTTTCGGGGTCGCGCTTTTGGATGATGTTTTTGAGGCCGAATCGGAGGCCGGCGTAGCGGTGGGAGGGGGTGAGGCCGTCGGAGCGGTAGCGGTCGCGCCACTCGTATTCTTGGTCGAGGCGGTCGAAGGCGTAGGGGCGGTCGTTGGGGCCGTCTTGGGAGCCGGGGACCCAGGTGAGGTCGAGGTAAGGGATGAGGGTGTGGCGGGTGGTGTCGTAGTCGCGCCAGATGCGGGCCTGGAGGGTGGCGCCGAGCTCGAAGAGGGAGCGGAAGAGGGCGTCGCCGTCGGGGGAGTCGGAGTAGTAGGTGCCGCGCCAGCCGAGGCGTGGGGTGAGGGTGAGGCCTTCGGTGAGGGTGATGGGGCGGCGGAGGATGTGGCGGGAGTCGACGCGGAAGGTGTCGTAGTAGGCCCAGTTGCCGAGGCGGTAGGCGTAGCGGGGGTCCCAGGTGCCGTCGTACTTGGCGGGCTGTCGGCGGAGCCAACCGGCGGTGTTTTGGGATTCGTAGTAGAGGCGGGGGATGCCGAGGGCGGGGCGGGGGAGGATGTCGAGGCGGGCTTCGGGGAGGCGGCGGACGCCGGCGTAGAAGGTGTCGAGGGGGCCCATGAGGGCGAGGGAGGCGGCCCAGTCGTTCTCGCGGTGTTCGTAGTTGACGATGCCGAGGGGCTGGGAGGAGGCGCGGACGGCGTTTTGCTTGTAGTCTTCGCGGAACTCGGAGTCGCTGACCTTTTCGCCGGTGATGTGGAGGAAGTCGCGGGGGGAGAATTGGAGGCGCTCGGTGAGGCCGATGGACCAGCGGTGGTGGTCGTAGGTGGATTGCCAGTTGTAGTCTTCGGGCTCTTGGTCGTCGGTGTCGTAGGCGTAGTAGAGGGAGAGTCGGCCCCACTGGTGGGTGTCTTCGCCGAAGATGCCTTCGGAGGACCAGGTGAGCTCTTGGCCGAGGCCGACGCCGCGCTTGGAGCGGAGGTCGAGCTGGGAGCGGCCGTAGAGCTGGTTGCCGGAGATGGGGTTGCCGGCGATGGGGTAGACGTAGCCGAGGCAGAGGTAGGCGCCCCACTTGCTGGTGTAGCCGGGGTTGATGCGCCAGCCGTAGTGGGTGTTGAGGTCGCGGTAGTAGTAGGGGAACCAGAGGACGGGGATGCCGAAGAGGCGGGCGGTGGCGTCGCGGAGCTCGACGAATTCGCCGTCTTTGTAGCGGCCGGTGCCGGTGACGGACCAGTGCCAATCGGCCTCGGGGTTGGCGCAGGTGGTGAGGGAGGCTTGGTCGGCGTGGAAGACGCCGTCCTCGTCGCGGGTGGCGCCGTTGGGGGCCTTGGCGGTGAATTCGCCGAGGCGGAGGAGGCCGGCGCCCATGAGGCCCTGGCCGGTGATGCGGTTGAAGTCGATGGCGTCGCCGTCCCAGGCGCCGCCGGCGGTGGAGCGCATGCGGACGTTGCCTTCTGCGTGGATGTCGCCGGTGCGCTGGTCGTAGGTGGCGTGGTCGCAGGTGAGGGTGATGTCGGAGAAGAGGATGACGACGTGGCCATCGAGGGTGGCGCGGCCGGACTTCTGGTCGGCGCCCATGCGGTCGGCGGAGACTTGGATGTCGCCGTCGCGGCGGAGGGCGTCCAGGCCGAGGGCAGCGCGGACGGTGGCCTCGGGGTCGTTGCCCTGCGGCGCGGCGCGGAGGGTCGCGGCGGCGAGGAGGAGTGCGGCGAGGGCGAGTGCGGCGCGCGCGGCTGGGATGGGGTGGTGCATGGGCGTGAGGGGGCTGGGGTCAGACGGCGTGGCTTTCCGAGACGGCGTAGAGGACCTTGCCGTTCTTGTCGAGGATGGCGAAGGACTCGGGGTGGCGGGCGACCTCGCTCTTGAAGGTGAGCTTGCCGGAGTAGCGGCGCTGCATTTCGACGAGCATCTGCTCGTCTTCGTTGCGGAGGCGCTCCATGACGGAGGGGGAGACGAGGACCTGGAGCTCGGTTTCGCCGGGGTCGCCCTGGAAGCGGCGCATGACGGCGGCGATCTGGCGCTGGATGTCGACGGAGATGGCGAGGGGGCTCTTGATGACGCCGTGGCCCTTGCAGTAGGGGCAATCGATGTACATCTGGGAGAGGAGGCTCTCTTCCTGGCGCTGGCGGGTCATCTCCATGAGGCCGAGCTCGGAGATGGGGAGGACGTTGGTGCGGGCGCGGTCGCGGCGGAGGGCGGCCTTCATGGCCTTGTAAATCTGGTTCTGGTGCTTGCGGCTCTTCATGTCGATGAGGTCGATGACGACGAGTCCGCCGATGTTGCGCAGGCGCATCTGGCGGGCGACCTCTTCGACGGCCTCGGTGTTGACCTCGAGGATGGCCTCTTCCTGGGAGCCGGTGCCGCGGTGGCGGCCGGTGTTGACGTCAATGGAGATGAGGGCCTCGGTCTCGTCGATGACGAGGTAGCCGCCGCTCTTGAGGTCGACCTTGCGGCGGAAGGCGGCCTCCATCTGGGCCTCGACGCCGTAGTGATCGAAGATGGGGAGGTGGCCTTTGTAGAGCTCGATGACGCGGCGGGCGCGGCGGGAGATGCGGCCGGCGACCTCGCGGATGCGGGCGTAGGCGGCCTCGTCGTCGATGGTCACGCGGTCGATGTCTTCGGTGAGCCAGTCGCGGACGACGCGCTCGACGAGGTCGGGCTCGGAGTAGACGCAGGCGGGGGCGCGCATGGTCTTGATGTTGTTCTGGAGCTGGCCCCAGACGTCGAGGATGTTGCGGAGGTCGCGGCAGAAGGCGCGCTGGTTGGCGCCGGAGCCGACGGTACGGACGATGATGCCGACGCCGGGGGGCAGGGGGAGACGGTCGAGGATCTTCTTGAGGCGGAGGCGCTCCTTGCCGTCGGCAATCTTGCGGGAGACGCCGCGGGTGGCCTTGGCCGAGGGCATCATGACGAGGTAGCGGCCGGGGAGGGAGAGGTTCGCGGTGACGCGGGGGCCCTTGGTGCCGATGGGGCCCTTGGTGACCTGGACAACGATGTCGCTGCCGGGGGGGAAGCGCTTCTCGATCTCTTCGTTGGAGATGCGGCGGCGGCGGGACTGGCGCCCGCCCTCCTCTTCATCGAGGAGGCCGCTCTCATCGGGGAGCATGTCCCAGTAGTGAAGGAAGGCGTTCTTTTTGAGACCGATATCGACGAAGGCGGCCTGGAGGTCGTGCTCCAGATTTTGGATGCGGCCCTTGAAGACGCACCCGACGAGGCGCTCCTCCATGGGGTGCTCCACCTGGAATTCCTCAACGCGGCCATTTTCCACAACGGCCACGCGGGTCTCCAGCTTTTCCACGTTCACCACAATCTCGCGCTTCTTCGTCTTCCGCTTAAATAGCCAGCCAAACATCGTCAAATCCTGTAAAAGTGTCTGTCAGTGCCGGAATACCGCCTGAGCGGCGCGCCCATGGATCGCCACGCTTTGGAGCACGCCCATGGCCATCATCATCACGAGCATGAAGGTCCCGCCCTGACTGATGAACGGCAGGGGCAGCCCGGTGATGGGCACAATCCGCACTGTCATTCCTATATTAATAAAAACGTGGCAAAATAGCAAGGTCACCACCCCCACGCAGAGGAGGCGCCCCACGTCGTCATGGCACCGCATGCCGATGATCAGACCGGGGACGAAGATGCCCAGGAGGTAGACCGCCAGGAGGGCGATGGCGCCCGCGAAGCCCGTCTCCTCGGCCATGACGGGGAAGATGAAGTCGTTCATGCTCACAGAGGGAGGGAGATATTGCAAGCGGTGCTGGACGCCCCGGCCATAGCCCTTGCCCCAGACGCCGCCGCTGCCGACGGCGATTTCGCTCTGGTAGACGTTGTAGCCGTTGCCGAGGCGGTCGCGCTCGGGATAGAGGAAGGTCTCCAGACGCTCCACCTGGTGTTCGCGCAGACCGGTGCAGGCGAGGAGGAGTTCGCGTCGCTCGGGCGGGGTGTCCTCGGCCATCGCCACCTTGACCATCGTCATCTCGTAGCCCACCGCCACAACGAGCGCCACGAGGCCCGCGCAGAGGAGCCGCGGCGAGACCCGCGCCGCAAAGAGCATCGCCAGGACCGTCGGGCCCAAGACCAGCGCCGTGCCGAGGTCGGGCTCCGCCAGGATGAGCAGCGCCGGCACCGCCGTCAGAAGCAGGCAGGCGACCAGACCCCGCACCGTCCGCATCCACGCCTTGCCCTTGCCCAAGAGCCAGGCCAGCAGGACGATGATGGCGAGTTTGGCCGGTTCGCTCGGCTGCAGGCCGAAGAGCCACCGCCGCGCGCCCATGATCTCCTCGCCGATGCCGGGAATCAAGACCAAGACCAACGCCACCAGGATGCCGCCATAGGCCCACGGCGCCAGACGCGCCCAGCGGCGGTAGTCCCACAGGGCCAACCCCGCCATGAGGAAGACGCCCAGGATGGCAAACTCCGCCTGTCCCTTCCAGGCCACCTGCACCACGGCTTCCTCGCGCGATTCGCACGCGGACTTGACGAAGGCCACACCGGCCACCGCCAAGAGCAACGTGGCCCCCAGCAGCACCCAATTCACGCGCCGCAGCAAGTCCCAAAGCCGTTTTCGGTCAAACATGCCGCATAGTATAGCACAGGGGGCGCAGGGGCGCCCCCTGTGCTGCTGATTGGCTGATTCGCTGATTGACTGATTGGAGGGCGCGCGGCAAGCGCGCGACGGGCGAAGCCGCTGAACAGAGGTGGAGTGTTTTTCGGGAAAACACGAAGGACACGAAGAACCACAAAGGTACACAAAGAGCACGACACAGGGGAACCGCAGATTGCACAGATTTTGAGCAGATTAAGGGCGTGCTAGCGCACGCAGGACTGCCAGTGTGTTTTGGGAATCACAAAGGACACGAAGGACACAAAGGGCACAAAGGATATTTGGGAGCTTGGAAGTTTGAAGGTTTGGAAGCTTAGGCGGATTGGTGGGGCGCTGCCCCACGCCCCGGCAGGGAGAAGTTCTCCCTGCACCCCCGGCACGTCTGCGACGTGCCATAACACGACGTGGTAGGACATATAGGACGTATAGGACATATAGGACGGCGGCTGCGCCGCTCAGCAGAACGGTTTGTTTGTCGCCCCGCAGGGGCGCTCCTGCATCTCCTGGCCCAGGCCGTGTGCGCCTCCGGCGCCTTTCTCCCCAAAGCATGGCGTGCGAAGCCCGCCATGCCCCTACAGGCCCCCGGGCCGGACGTGCGCCTTGCGCGCACGCACGGCCCGCCTATGCGCCGTTCTTTGTGTCCTTTGTGTCCTTTGTGATAAAACCCGACAGTTTTCTCTGTGAGTCTCTGTGAAACCCTCTGTGTCCTCTGTGATCTAAAAACAAACTGGCAGTCTTCGTGTCCTTCGTGACCATCTAAAAATACTCCACTTCTCTCCAGCGGCTTCGCCGGTCGCCCCGCAGGGGCGCTCTGTTCTCCGTGGCCGTGGAAGGTTTGGCCCTTTGTGCCTGCACGCTCTGTTCTCCGTTCTCCAGGGCACCGCAGGTGCCCTTATGGTATACTAAGGGGCATGGATACACCGACGCTTTTCTTTGATTTGGACGGGACGTTGATCGATTCCCGTGGAGATATCGCCAACAGCGTGAATCTGACGCGCGCGGATTATGGTCTGCCGCCGTTGCCGCTTGAGGACGTAACCAAGATGGTGGGCAATGGGGCGCGGCAGCTGATGTTGCGCGCGATGCCGGATTATGAGGACCGTCTGGACGAGATTGTGGCGAACAACAAGCGTCAGTACGCGGAGCACTTGGTGGAGCGCACGTTCATGTATCCGGGCGTGCCGGAGGGCCTGGCGGAGCTGAAGGCGCTGGGGTGCCGCATGGCGGTGACGTCGAACAAGACGTCGGCGCATATCCCGCGGATCTTGGAGACGTTGGGCATCTTGAAGTACTTTGACGTGACGGTGGGCGGCGGCGACGTGCCGGAGCTGAAGCCCGCGCCGGACCTGCTCTACCTGGCGGCCCAGCGGATGGGCGTGGAGGTGCGGCCGACGGATTGGGTGATCGGCGACCATTACACCGATCTGCAGGTGGGCCGCCGCGCGGGCGTGAAGGTGTGCCATTGCGCCTATGGCTTCGGTCAGCCGCGCGGGGAGCACTTCGATGTGGAGGTGCAGGACCTGCGGGACTTCGCGGCCTATCTGCGGGAGCGGCTTGCGTGAGGTTCGGACGCACGGCGTGGTTTGTGGCGGTGGGCGCGGCGTTGTGCGCGGCGGCCGTCGCCTCGGCCATGCTGTGCACGCGGCAGGTGTTGCCGCCGGGCGCGGGGGGGCCAAAGGCGCTCCTGGCGGGTCTGGGCGGGAGCCGCGGCATCCTGGCGGAGGTCTTGTGGTATCGCATCAACACGTTGCAACGCGAGGGGCGCTACGCCGAACTGGGGATGCTCACGGAATATCTCGTCGGGCTGGACCCGGCGAACACGGAGGCCTGGGCCTTCAACGCGTGGAACCTGGCCTACAACGTGAGCTATGAGCATGCCGACGTGGAGGAGCAGTGGCAGTGGATTCTGCGCGCGCAGGATTTGCTGGACCGCGGCCTGGAGGCCAATCCGGAGAACCCCGCCCTGTTGCGTCAGCAGGGATGGATTTGGGAGCACAAGGTGGGCGGCATCCGCGAGGAGCGTCCGCCGCACGACTACCCCAAGGAGAACCAGGCCTTCCGCGAGCGGACGGCCGCCCTGCCCCCGCCGCCGACGGCCACCGCGCTCGAGGCCGTGATGCACACGCGGGGCGACTGGGGCAATCCCAAACTGCGCGCGCTGGACTGTTACTTCCGCGCAGGGCTCTATGGGGACGCGCTCCGGGCCCTCAACAGTTACCTCTCCGACCTGCCGCCGCCGGCGCGGCCGGGTCTCTTCCCCTTCTTTGGCGCGCTGTATGCCGCCGCCGAGCCCACCCTCACCTTTGCGGAAATAGGAAACGCCCTTGCGCTGGCTGAGCGGTTGCTGGAGGATTACCCCGGCGACCGCGCCCTGCAGGCCGTGCGCAACCACGCGCGCAACACGCTGATTCAGGAGAACGCACCATGATCCGAACCATCGGCGAAACCGTCGTCGCCTTCGACTGCGAATGGATCCCGGACGCCAACGCCGCCCGCGCCCTCTTCCCCGACGCCGCCGACCTCCCCGAGGACGCGCTCCTGGAGCGTCTCTGGGCGCACAACGGCGCGACCGCCGAGGACCCCCACCCCTTCGTGCGGCTGATGCAGAGCCGCGTGGTCTCCGTGGCCATGCTCATGCGCTCCGCCCCGAAGGTCAACGGCGGCGACCCCGAGCTCCGCCTGGTGTGGTTGCCCAAGGACCCGGACGACCCCGCGCACCGCGCCGAACGCAAGGTGGTGGGCTCCTTCCTGGCCGCCATCGGGCGCAGCCAGCCCCAGCTCGTGGGCTTCAACTCCCGTTCCGCCGACCTGCGCATCCTGGCCCAGCGCGCCCTCGCCCTCGGCATCCCCGCCAAAGGCTTCCTCAGCCACCCCACCAAGCCGTGGGAGGGCGTCGACTACTTCGCGCGCGACAACGATTGCTCCATCGACCTGATGGACCTCATCGCCGGCGGCTTCTCCGGCCGCGCCGCGGCGCTCTCCCTCCACGAAGCCGCCACCCTCTGCGGCATCCCCGGCAAGTTCGACGCCCACGGCGACCAGGTGCTCGACCTCTGGCAACAGGGCCGTTACCGCGAAATCGTGCAGTACAACTGCTACGACGCCATCACCACCTATCTCCTTTGGCTCCGCCTCGCCTGGGTCTCCGGTCGCTTCCAGAACGACCAATACGAGGCCGAGCAGACCCTCGTCCGCGAATACCTCATGGGCCTCTGCGACGAGCCCGCCACCGCCTTCCTCGAACCCTATCTCATGGAGTGGGACCGCCTCACCGACCTCCGCGAACGCTATCCTATGTGAGCGCCACCGGCGCTCACGGAGAACGGAGAACGGAAAACGGAGAACGGAACGCGCGGCAAGCGCGCGACGGATGGAGCCGCTGGGAGAATGTGGAAGGTTTACCCTGCGGGGCTGACACGAAGAACACGAAGGACCACAAAGGTACACGAAGGGGAAAACGCAGATTGCGGAAGAACACAGAGGCTCACGGAGGGTAACAGAGGAACACAGAGACGGGCGGCGTGCTGCCGCCGGCAGGACTGCCAGTGTGTTTGGGAATCACAAAGGACACGAAGGACACAAAGGATTTGGCTGATTAGCTGATTAGGAGATTGGCTGATTGGAAGGATGTGGGGCGCTGCCCCACGCCCCGGCAGGGGAAGGGGCGCTAGCGCGCCCCAGAGAACAGAGCGTGCAGGCCCAAAGGGCCAAACCTTCCACGGCCACAGAAAACAGAAAACAGAGCGCGCGGCAAGCGCGCGACAAAACAATCGTTGTGCAGAGAAACCAAACTTCCAAGCATCCAAGCTTCCAAACTTCCAACTGCCCCTGCACCGGCGGCACGTCTGCGACGTGCCAAAGGGCGCTGACGCGCCCCGGAGAACAGAGAACAGAGCGTGCAGGCGCAACGCGCCAAACCTTCCACGGCCACGGAGAACAGAGCGTGCAGGCGCAACGCGCCAAACCTTCCACGGCCACAGAGCGCCCCTACGGGGCGACAGGCGAAGCCGTTGCACAAAGCGGCGGCAACCGCAAAGGCCAAGCCTCCAAGCCTCTAAGCTTCCAAGCTTCCACTAAAGGCGCACGTCCGGCCCGAAGGGCCTGGAGGGGCATGGCGGGCTTCGCACGCCATGCTTTGGGGAGTTGGGCGCCGGAGAGGAGTCTTTCAAGAGACTCACAGAAACGCAAGGGATGGGGATAGGGAGTGAGGCGCAACGCGCCGAACGGTGAAGTGCCCAAGCCCTTGCGTTCCTTTTGTGTCTTCGTGGAAACTGGCACCGTTCTCCAGGGCGGCGGAGCCGCCCTTTCGCCCTTACCTTATTATATAGCAGATGTAGAGGCCATCTGCCTCCTAGGAAAGGGGGGCGGGAGGGTCTGTGGAGGGGCCTTTAAGGGGGCTTTCTGAGACCCTATAAGGGTCCGAGGTCAACCACTATAGTGGTCGAGGGTGAGACCCTATAAGGGTCGGGGGCGAGACCCTATAGTGGTCCGTGGGCGACCACTATAGGGGTCCGCGAAGGGAGGATTGGCGCCGCGGGGAAATCAAGCCTCCCAAGGCCCCTTTCCGCGTGCGCCGGCACGTCAAAATCTGCGACAATCCGCGGGATCTGCGGTTTTCACTCTGGCAGTCCTGCGTGCGCTAGCACGCCCTTAATCTGCAACAAATCTGTGAAATCTGCGGTTTCCAAGCGGTTTTCTTGTGATTTTTGGTGTGTGGGTACAAAAAAAAAGCCGCCGTGCGCGGGGGCGCACGGCGTGGCTCGATCAGGGTTGGGGGAACCCGCCATTAGTCGGCGGTGATGCCCTTGTCCGTGAGGTACTTGATGACGGAGCCGACGGTGGTGAGCTTCTCGGCATCCTCATCGGGGATCTCGGCGCCGAACTCTTCTTCGAAGGCCATGATGAGCTCGACCTGGTCGAGGGAGTCGGCGGAGAGGTCGTCGATGAAGGAGGCTTCGGGGGTCACCTGGGCGGCGTCCACGCCGAGCTGATCGACGATGATGTCTTTGACTTTCTGTTCGAGGGACATGTTCTGTGCTCCTTGGGGTTGTTTAGGCCCCCACGGAGGGGGCTCGGTTGTGAAAGGGGTGGGTTAGAAGGCCATGCCGCCGCTGACGGCGAGGGTCTGGCCGGTGATGTAGGCGGCCTCGTCGGAGGCGAGGAAGCGGATGGCCTTGGCGACGTCTTCGGGCTCGCCGAGGGCCTGGAGGGGGATCATCTGGGCCATTTTGTCCTTGGCCTCTTGGGAGAGGACTTCGGTCATTTTGGTCTTGATGAAGCCGGGGGCGACGGCGTTGCAGCGGATCTTCTTCTTGCCGTATTCCTTGGCGAAGGTCTTGGTGAAGTTGATCACGCCGGCCTTGGCGGCGCCGTAGTTGGCCTGGCCGACGTTGCCGAAGAGGCCGATGACGGAGGCGGTGTTGACGATGCAGCCGCCGCAGGGCTTGCCATCGGGGCCCTTGTTCTTGCCCATGGGGCGGATGACGGCCTTGGAGAAGAGGAAGACGGACTTGAGGTTGGTGGAGAGGACGGCATCCCACTCGGCCTCGTCCATGCGGAGGAGGAGGTTGTCGCGGGTGATGCCGGCGTTGTTCACCAGGATGTCGAGGCGGCCGAGCTGGTCGACGGTGGCCTTGACGGCGGCTTCGACCTGGTCGGCCTTGGAGACGTCGCACTGGATGGTGATGACGCGGTGGCCGTAGGCCTCGACCTGGGGCTTGGCGGTCTCGAGGAGGGCGGGGTTGAAGTCGAGGAGGGCGACGTCGGCGCCGCATTCGGCGAAGGCCTTGGCGGTGGCCAGGCCGATGCCGCCGCCGGAACCGGTGACGAGGGCGACTTTGCCGGAGAAATCGTACATGGCGTGACCTTTCTTAGGCGGTGACTTTGGGGAGGGCGGCCTCGAGGGTGGCCGTATCCTGGATGTTGGCGACGGCGTTGGCGCGGTCGATGCGGCGGATGAGGCCGGAGAGGACCTTGCCGGGGCCGAGCTCGAGGAAGAGGGCGCCGGGCTTCATGACGGCTTTGACACAGTCGGAGAAGTGGACGGGGCTATCGACCTGGCGGAGCATGGCGGCCTTGATGGCCTCGCCGTCGTTCTCGTGGAAGGTGCCGGAGGCATTGGAGAGGACGGGGATTTGGGGGGTGCCGAAGGGGATGTCCTTGACGAACTCGGCCAGGCGCTCGCGGGCGGGGGTCATGAAGGGGGAGTGGAAGGCGCCGGCGACCTGGAGGACAACGTTCTTGATGCCCTGGGCGGCGGCGAGCTCGGCGGCCTTGGCGACGGCTTCGTGGGTGCCGGAGATGACCTGCTGGCTGTCGGAATTGATGTTGGAGACGGTGCAGCCGGAGCCTTCGCAGATGGCGGTGAGCTGCTCGGGGGTGGCGCCCATGATGGAGATCATGCCCGAGGGCTTGGCCTCGCAGGCTTCCTGCATGTACTTGCCGCGGGCCTGGAGGATGCGCAGGGTGGTCTCGAAATCGAGGACGCCGGCGGCGCAGAGGGCGGTCCACTCGCCGAGGGAGAGGCCGGCGGCGGCGGTGGCGGGCACCTCGCAACGCTTGCGGAAGGCGGTGTGGCAGGCCATGGAGACGGTGAAGATGGCGGGCTGGCAGACGTCGGAGCGGGTGAGGGCTTCGGCGGGGCCTTCGAAGCAGAGCTTCTTGAGGTCAAAGCCGAGGACGTCGTTGGCCTTGTCGAAGAGGGCCATGATTTCGGGATCGGCCTCGGCGAGGTCTTTGCCCATTCCGGGGAACTGGGCGCCCTGTCCTGCGAAGAAGAGGTTCAACATGTCTACTGCTTCCTTTCTTGGCCCTATAGTTTAGCGGTTTTCCGCGGCGGTTTCAACCGGGCGCTGACCGTGATGGCCGATGAGCTCCGTAAGTTCCTCATCCGTAGGGGGTTCTGGGAGCGCGGCGATGCGCTCGGCGATTTCCTTGGAGACGTTGTGCGCGGCGGCGCGGGAGCCGGCGGCGCAGGCGTAGGCGATGGCCTTGTGGGTGGAGGAACCGTGGGTGATGATGACGGCGCCGGGGACGCCGAGGAGGGGCGCGCCACCGTAGACCTCGGGGTCCATGTGGTGGCGGAGGCGCTTGAGCGCCGGCACCAGGGGGAGGGCGGCCAACTTGTAGAGGAAGTTGCCGAAGACGATGCGCTTGAGCCAGTAGCCGATGGCGTGGGCGGCGCTTTCGGAGGTCTTGAGGATGACGTTGCCGATGAAGCCATCGCAGACGATGACGTCGGTCTTGCCCTCGAAGACGTCGTGGCCTTCGACGTTGCCGCGGAAGGTGATGCCCGGGGTGTAGTCGCGCAGGAGGGGGAAGGCGTGCTTGGTGAGCTCGTTGCCCTTGGAATCCTCGGTGCCGATGGACATGAGGCCGACGACGGGCTTTTCATGGCCCAGGACCAGGCGGCTGTAGATGTCGCCCATCACGGCGAACTCGCGGAGCCACTCGTGGTGGCAGTCGGTGTTCGCGCCGGCGTCCAACAAGAGGGTGGGACGATCCGGGTCCTTGGAGGGCATGACGGTGGCGATGGCCGGGCGGGCGACGCCCTTGATGCGCCCGAGGATGAAGAGGGCGCTGGCGGCCATGGCACCGGAGTTGCCGGCGGAGACGGCGGCATCGGCCTTGCCTTCCTTGACCAGGCGCATGCAGACATTGATGGAGCAGTTCTTTTTCCTGCGCACGGCCGCGGCGGGGGCATCGTCCATCGCGATGGATTCATCGGTGTGGAGGATGCTCAGGCGGCCGTTGGCCATCAACGCCTCAACGTCCGGGATGGGGCGGATTTTGGGATGGCGATGGCGGAGCGCCTTGCGGATCTCCGCCTCGTTGCCCACGAGGATGACGGAATCCTGCGTCTGCGCGGCGGCGAGGGCGCCGCCCCAGACGATTTCATAGGGCGCGTTGTCGCCGCCCATTGCATCGAGCGCTATCCGCATCGCTATCGACCCCTTTGCAATCTGGTCTCAGGATTCGGGTTGGCCGGGGGCCGCGGTCACTCCGCGGCCTCAGCCTCCTGCTTGATGACCTGGCGGCCGTCGTACTGACCGCAGGCGGGGCAGGCGCGGTGGGCCAGGCGGGTGGCGCCGCACGCGCACTTCACGGTGCCGGGGACGGCGGCCTTGATCTGGCCACGACGCTGGCGGACACGCATTTTGGACTTCTTCCGTTTCGGGACTGCCATGATTCGCTCTCTTTCTTTCTGATAAGCGCTGGGTTGCTCTCACTCACTCACCTTGCGGGGCCCAGCCGTCCAGCGCCCCCCACGGGGAGTCGCCGTCCGCCGCGCAACCGCACGGTCCTTCGTTGAGGTTTTTGCCGCAATGCGGGCACACGCCCTTGCAGCCTTCTCCACAAATCGGGTACGAAGGAAGAACAAGAATAATACCTTCTCTGGCCGATTCCGTCAAGTCCCAAGTGATTTGCCCCTCTATTTGGAGGGTTTCACAGAAGTCCTCTTCGGAGAATTCGGCCAGGAAATCCCGCCCGCAGCGGCGGCAGACGCACTGACACGGCAGGCGGAGCGTGCCGCGCGCGAGGGCCTCGCCGCCGGGCAACAACGTCACCTCGAGGTCGTAGGCCAACGGCCCCGCGGGGCGGAGTTGCTCCAAGTCATCGATCTCCAAAAGGGACGCGGGGAGCGACCCTTGGAGACGTTCCGGGCGGCCTTCGCGCAGGCGGCCGAGGTCAACGGTCAAACGCGCCGGTGTTTCCAACGGCCCCTCCTTGGATGCGCTGCTCGGGGTGCGCCGCGAGGAAGTCGCGCAGGTGGCGCTCCACGCAGGGCGGCACAAAGTGGGCGGTGGCGCCGCCGTAGCGCGCCACCTCGCGGACGGTGGAGGCGGTGATGTAGCTGTGCTCCTCGTTGGGCATGAGGAAGAGGGTCTCCACCTCCGGCGCCAGCTGGCGGTTCGTCAGCGCCATCTGGAACTCGTACTCAAAATCGCTGTAGGCCCGCAGGCCGCGGACGACGGCGCGCACGCCCTGCCGGCGGCAAAACTCCACCAGCAGGCAGTCCAGCGGCTTGACCTCCACGTTGGTGAGGCCCTCCTCGGCGATGGCCTCGCGCACCATCTCCAGGCGCTCCTCGATGCCGAAGAGGCGCGTGGGCTTGGGCGAGATGCCCGCCACCGCCACGATCAGCCGGTCAAAGAGGCCCGCACTCCGACAGATCAAGTCGAAGTGTCCTTTGGTCATCGGGTCGAAGGTCCCGGGATAAACCGCCGTCGTCTCTTTCATGATGGCCCTTAGTATACCAAATTGTTAGCTTTTCGTCAGAGGCGCCGGGGTGCCCTGACGAAATGGAGAACGGAGAACGGAGAACAGAGAACAGAGAGCGCGCGGCAAGCGCGCGACAGGTGAGGCCGCTGAGAAAGCCAAGCCTCCAAGCCTCTAAGCTTCCAAACTTCCACTAGGACTGCCAGAATGGGGAACCGCCGATTACGGAAGAACACAGAGGCTCACGGAGGGTAACAGAGGAACACAGAGACGGGCGGCTGCTACCGCCGGCAGGACTGCCAGTGTGTTTTGGGAATCACAAAGGACACGAAGGACACAAAGCAAGCGGCGCAGGGGCGGGCCGTGCGTGCGCGTAAAGCGCACGGGTGGAGGCGGAAGCGAGGGTGGTGCCGGCCACGGGGCGGGCCGTGCGTGCGCGTAAAGCGCACGTCCGGCCCGGGGGCCTGGAGGGGCATGGCGGGCTTCGCACGCCATGCTTTGGGGAAGGGGCGCTGACGCGCCCACGGCCCGGCTCAGGAGATTCAGGAGATGCAGGAGATACAGGAGCGCCCCTGCGGGGCGACGGCAAAGCCGTTGTGCAAAGCGGCGACAGCCGCCGCGTCGTGTTATGGCACGTCGCAGACGTGCCGGGGGTGCAGGGGCAGTTGGAAGTTTGGAAGCTTGGATGCTTGGAAGTTTGGTTTCTCTGCACAACGATTGTTTTGTCGCGCGCTTGCCGCGCGCTCTGTTTTCTGTTTTCTGTGGCCGTGGAAGGTTTGGCCCTTTGGGCCTGCACGCTCTGTTCTCTGGGGCGCGAAAGCGCCCTTCCCCTGCCGGAGCGTGGGGCAGCGCCCCACATCCCAATCAGCCAATCAGCTAATCAGCCAATCAGCGGGGCGGCAACGCCGCCCCTTCGGTCTCATCGCCGCCAGAGGCGGCGGCCCGGGCTCCAACCTCCGGGGCTCCTCCAAGCCTCCAAACCTCCAAACTTCCAAACTTTCCCAGTGTAAAAAAGTGCTTGACTTGGAGTCCGCTTCAAGCGATATTCTAATGGTGTTTTTAGAAAGGAGCAGACGATGAACCGTAGGAACTTTCTGATGAATGCCGTGGCGTTGGCCGCGGGTGCGGCGGTGGCCGGATGCAGCAAGGCGCAGGACGCGGTGGCGCCCGCGCCCACCAAGAGCAAGGTCTTGGTGGCCTATTATTCGTGGAGCGGCAACACCAAGGCGTTGGCGCAGCACATCGCCACCGCCATCGGCGCCGACCTCTTCGAAATCAAGCCGACGAAGGCCTATCCCTCGGCCTACCATGCGTGCACGGAGCAAGCCAAGCAGGAAATCGCGGCCGGCGCCCGCCCGGCGCTCGCGGCGCTCCCCGACTTCGCGAAGTACGACGCGGTCTTGGTGGGCTCGCCGAACTGGTGGGGCACGCTCGCGCCGCCGGTCTCGACCTTTATCGAGAACGAAGCCCTCGCCGGCAAGAAGATGGCGCTCTTCCAGACCCACGGCGGCGGCGGGGCGCAGCGTTGCGGCCAGGACTTCAAGACGCAGGCCAAAGGCACTGTCATCGCCGAGCCGCTGATCGTCTCCGGTTCCCGCGCGTCGCGTTCCCAAGCCGAGGCCGCGCATTGGGCGCAGGGCCTGGGGCTCTAACCTTTCCGACAAGACACACACGCGCCCCGCGAGGACATTGTCCCGCGGGGCTTTTTGATGGGCAGCAGAGCCGCCCCGGAGAACGGGAGGGGCGGCAACGCCGCCCCAGAGAACAGTGAACAGAGAACAGTGAACAGAGAGCGCGCGGCAAGCGCGCGACGGGTGGAGTCGCTGGGAGAGTGTGGAAGGTTTGCCCTGCGGGGCTGACACGAAGGACCAAGGGGCGCTGACGCGCCCCGGAGAACGGAGAACAGAGAACGGAGAACGCGCGACAAGCGCGCGACGGGCAAGGCCGCTGAGAAAGCCAAGCCTCCAAGCCTCTAAGATTCCAAACTTCCACTAGGACTGCCAGAATGGGAAACCGCCGATTACGCAGATTTTGGCAGATTAGGGGCCGGCTACCGCCGGCAGGACTGCCAGTGTGTCTTAGAATCACAAAGGACACGAAGGACACAAAGGATTTGGCTGATTAGGAGATTGGCTGATTGGAAAGGTGTGGGGCGCTGCCCCACACCCCGGCAGGGGAAGGGCGCTTTCGCGCCCCAGAGAACAGAGAACAGAAAACAGAAAACAGAACGCCCGACAAGCGGGCGACAGGCGAAATAGTTGTACAACGAGAAAGCCAAACTTCCAAGCATCCAAGCTTCCAAACTTCCACTTTCCCCTGCACCCCCGGCACGTCTGCGACGTGCCACATAGGACGGCGCAGTAGGACACATAGGACGTATAGGACCTATAGGACGGGGCTGACGCCAGAGGAGTCCCCAAAAACCAAAGCATGGCGTGCGAAGCCCGCCATGCCCCTCCAGGCCCCCGGGCCGGACGTGCGCCTTTAGTGGAAGTTTGGAAGTTTAGAGGTTTGGAGGCTTGGCCTTTGCGGTTGCCGCCGCTTTGTGCAACGGCTTCGCCTGTCGCCCCGTAGGGGCGCTCTGTTCTCCGTGGCCGTGGAAGGTTTGGCCCTTTGGGCCTGCACGCTCCGTTCTCTGTTCTCCGGGGCGCGTCAGCGCCCCTTGGTCCTTTGTGTCCTTCGTGATAGCCGCGCAGCGTGAGGCCAGGTCAAGCCTCCAAACTTCTAAACTTCCCAGCTTCCAAGCAAGACCGTCTTCGCGGTAAAACTTCCCCGGCGCTGGATTGGAAACTTTTCCAGGCAGTATTGGGAGAGGCTGGATTTGGTATACTAAGGGCCATTTTTGGAAAGGATTTGACCGATGGCTATCGAGATTTCGCAGGAAGAGGTGTTCGCGTTTCATGACGGCGGCAAGGTGGGGGTGGCGCTTCGCAAGCCGCTCGCCACGCAGAAGGATCTGTGCCTGGCTTACACGCCCGGCGTGGCGCAGGCGGTGAAGGCCATCGCCAAGGAGCCGAAGAAAGCTTTCGACCTCAGCGCGAAGCGCAACCTGGTGGCCGTGGTCTCCGACGGCACGGCGATCCTGGGCCTGGGCGACCTGGGCGCGGCGGCGTCCATCCCCGTGATGGAAGGCAAGGCGGCGCTCTTCAAGGCCTTCGCGGGCGTCGACGCCTGGCCGGTGCCGGTGGCGCATTGCCGCAAGGACGGCGCCGACACGGGCAAGACCGACCCGCAGCGCGTCATCGAAGTCTGCCGCGCCATCGCCCCGATGTACGGCGGCATCAACCTGGAGGACATCGCCGCGCCCGCGTGCTTCGAGATTGAGCGCGTGCTCGACGAAGAGCTCGACATCCCCGTCTTCCACGACGACCAGTGGGGCACGGCGGTCATCACCGTGGCCGGCCTAATCAACTACGCCACCATCGCCAAGCGCGCCCTGGGCGACCTGCGCGTGGTCATCAACGGCGCCGGCGCCGCGGGCATCCGCATCGCCGACATGTGCAAGGCCGCCGGCGTCAAGGACCTCACGATGTGCGACTCCAAGGGCGTCATCCGCGCCGACCGCACCGACCTGACGGAGCACAAGCGCCGTCACGCCGTGACCACCGACAAGCGCACGCTGCAGGAGGCCCTCGCGGGCGCCCACGTCTTCATCGGCGTCTCCGCCGCGGGCGTGCTCTCCGGCGACGATGTGCGCGCGATGGCCGACTTCCCCGCGATCTTCGCGATGGCCAACCCCGACCCCGAGATCGACCCCGCCACGGTGGCGGAGGCCCTCGCCGGCCGCCCCTACGTGATGGCCACGGGCCGCTCGGACTATCCGAACCAGATCAACAACGTCCTGGGCTTCCCCTTCCTCTTCCGCGGCGCGCTGGACGTCCGTGCGCGCACCATCAACACCGAGATGAAGGTGGCCGCCAGCCAGGCTCTCGCCGCCCTCGCCCGCGAGCCCGTCCCGGCGGAGGTGCAGGCGCTCTATCCCACCGAGCAGCTGGCCTTCGGCCCCAACTACATCATCCCGAAGGCCTTCGACAAGCGCCTCTACGCGACCGTCTCCTATGCCGTGGCCGAGGCCGCGGTGAAGTCCGGCGCCGCCCCCGCGGACACCGACCTGGCGGCGGTGAAGGCGCGTCTGGAGGCCGGGCTCTGAGATGGAGACCGCCCCTGCGCACGCCCCTGACGCACAAACCGCGGAATCCTCGTTGAAGGAGGCCGGGCTCGGCAAACGTTTGCTGGCCCTGACGCTGACCTTCGGGAAGTTCGGCGGCATCACCTTCGGCGGCGGCTACGCCATCGTGGCCCTGCTGGAGGAGGATTTGGTGCGCAAAAAGGGCTGGCTGACGCAGGACGAGCTCTTCAACATCATCACCGTGGGCGAGAGCACGCCCGGGCCCATCGCCGTGAACACCGCGACCTTCGTGGGCTATCGGCTGGCGGGCATCCTGGGCGGCTTCGTCGCCACGACGGCGCTGGTCTTCCCGGCGTGGCTGGTGATTGTGATCGTCAGCGGCTTCTACCTGCAGTTCCGCGAGAACGTGTGGGTGGCGGCGGCGCTGGGCGGCATCCGCGTGGCGGCGATCGTGCTCATCGTGCGGGCCTTCCTGCGGATGGGCCACGGCGTGCCGCGCAACAAGGCCAACGCCATCGCCTTCGGCCTCGCCTTCCTCTTGGTGGCCGTGCTGGAGCAAAACGCGCTCTGGGTCGTCGTCGGCGGCCTGCTCTACGGCGTCTTGTGGTATGGCGTGCGCCCGCGCCTGAAAGGGGAGAAGGCATGATTTACTGGATGCTCTTCTGGACCTTCCTGAAGGTGGGGCTCTTCACCATCGGCGGCGGCTACGCGATGATCCCGCTCATCCAGCAGCAGCTCATCGACCGCCACGGCTGGATCACCCACGAGCAATTCACCGACTTCGTGGGCATCGCCGAAAGCACGCCCGGGCCCTTCGCCATCAACATCGCCACTTTCGCCGGCATCCACGTGGGCGAGCAACACGGCCTCAGCCCCATCCTCGCCAGCGTCTGCAGCACGGGCGGCGTGGTGCTCCCCTCGCTCATCATCATCCTGCTCATCGCCGGCGCCTTCCACTACGCCATGCGCCACTGGGCCGTCCGCGCCGCCCTCGAGGGCGCCAAGCCCGTGGTCGTGGGCCTCATCGGCGCGGCCGCCGTCACCCTGCTCAGCCACACGCTCCTGCCCGCGGGCGACACCTTCCACTGGGCCGCCGCCGGCTTTGCCGTCGCCCTCTTCCTGCTCACGCAGTGGGTGAAGATCGGCGCCGTCGCGCTCATCCTTCTGGGCGGCGCGCTGGGGCTCGTCCTCCAATGCTTCGGCATCTCGCTCTGACCCTGCGCCGCTGGGGCGGGTGGCTGCTCGATGCCGTCTACCCGCGCGACTGCTTCTTCTGCGGCCGCCCCTCCGGCGACAGCCAGATCTGCCAGGCGTGCTACGAGCGCCTCTCCCTCGCGCGGAACCCCGCCTGCCTGATCTGCGGCGCCGAATCCGCCATGCCCGAGGGGCCCGACTTCGTGTGCTCCGACTGCCTGCACCACCGTCCCGCCTTCGCGCGCGCCTTCGTCGCCGCCCGCTACGAGGGCGACATCCGCGACCTCATCCACGCCTTCAAGTACCACGGCGGCCTCTGGCTCACGGACGACCTCGTGCGCATCCTCGTGGGCGTCTACATCGGGCGCATCGTCCCGCTCCGCCTCGGCATCGACGCCGTTGTGCCCGTGCCCATGCTCCTGCGCAAACGCCGCAAACGCGGCTACAACCAGGCCGAGGAACTCGCCCGCCTCCTGGCCGCCCAGCTCCACCTCCCCTACTTCCCCAAAGCCCTCAAGCGCGTCCACACCGGCGTCCTCTCCCAGACCCGCCTGGCCCGCGGCGAACGCCTCGCCAACGCCAAGCGCGCCTACCGCACCCGCCGCGCCGAGCCCCTCCGCGACCGCACTGTCCTCCTCATCGACGACGTCCTCACCACCGGCGCCACCTGCGACGCCTGCGCCCATGCCCTCCGCGCCGCCGGCGCCAAACGCGTCTACGTCCTCGCCCTTGCCCGCCCCCTCTTCCTCTAGGGGCGGCCTCTAGGGGCGGCAGAGCCGCCCCGGAGAACAGAGAACAGAGAACAGAGAACAGAGAACAGAACGCGCGGCAAGCGCGCGACGAGTGAGGCCGCGGGGAGAGTGTGGAAGATTTGCCCTGCGGGGCTGACACGAAGAGGCACGAAGAACCAAGGGGCGCTGACGCGCCCCGGAGAACAGAGAACGGAGCGTGCAGGCGCGAAGCGCCAAACCTTCCACGGCTACGGAGAACAGAGCGCCCCTACGGGGCGACAGGCGAAGCCGTTGCACAAAGCGGCGGCAACCGCAAAGGCCAAGCCTCCAAACCTCTAAACTTCCAAACTTCCACTAAAGGCGCACGTCCGGCCCGGAGGGCCTGTAGGGGCATGGCGGGCTTCGCACGCCATGCTTTGGGGAGTTGGTGCGCCGGAGGCGCACACGGCCTGGCACGACGTGTTCAGGAGATGCAGTCAACTATATTTTTGGGGGTAGAGAAAAATAATTGAGGGGAACGGAAAAGGAGGGGGATCGGGGA
>CALXMT010000018.1 GCA_944389545.1 uncultured Kiritimatiellota bacterium
GGCGAGGTAGCTCAGTTGGTAGAGCAGCGGACTGAAAATTCGCGTGTCGTCGGTTCGATCCCGACCCTTGCCACCACTTCCCTACCTCTTTGATGAAGCCCGCCGGGCTTCTTTTTTTTACCTTGAAACTGTGCAGTGAACCGCAAAGACGCAAGGGGGGCGCGAACCGCTTCGGGCTCCATCGGGCGCTCTGCGGCTTCGCCGCTGACCGCGCCCGCCGCCCATCGTCTTCGCGCTTGGGCCGTCTTTCAAGTGTACTTGGCGCAGGAAAGTGGGGCGCGGGAGGGCGCACGACCGTGCGCCCGGCGTTAGCGCCCCACCTTTCCTGCAAGCGTTGCGTCTTTGCGGTTTTATTTTGCACGGAGCCTCACCCGTCGCCCGCTTGCCGGGCGCTCCGTTCTCCGTTCTCTGTTCTCTGTTCTCCGTTCTCCGGGGCGGCATAAGCCGCCCCTAGTGTCTTCGTGGATCCTCCCTGCTTGACATCCCGGGCCGGGTGTGCGAAACTGTCTCCAAGAAAGGAGACTGCCGCCATGTTCACCGTCACCTTCCAAGGGGCCGCCCGCACCACCACGGGCTCCATGCACATCGTTGATGTCAATGGTCTGCGCATCCTGCTCGATTGCGGCCTTTACCAGGGCCACCGCAAGGAGGCCTTCGAGCGCAACCGCAAACTGATGGTCGACCCCAAGACCGTCGATTGCGTGTTGCTCTCCCACGCGCATATCGACCACAGCGGCAACCTCCCCTCGCTCATCCGGGCGGGGTGGCGCGGCCCCATCCACACCACCGAGGCCACGCGCGACCTTTGCGACCCCATGCTCCGCGACTGCGCCTTCATCACCAAGCACGACGTCGAGATCGTCAACCGCCGCCGCATCGCCGAGGGCCGCACCCCCTTCGAGCCGCTCTACGAAGAGCCGGACGTGGAGCAGACCCTCTCGCTCATGCAAGGTTGGCCCTACAAACGCGCCATCGACCTCGGCAACGGGGTGGGGGCCGTCTTCCACAACGCCGGCCACATCCTCGGCTCCGCCCACGTGGAGCTCATCGCCCGCCAGCCCAACGGCACCTACCGCCGCCTCCTCTTCTCCGGCGACATCGGCCAGCCCGGCGCGCCCATCCTCCCGCCGCCCGACCCGCCCATCGGCGTGCACACCCTCCTGGTGGAATCCACCTACGCCGACCGCGACCACCCCCCGCGCGCCAACGTCTCCGGCCGCCTCCGCGACTACATCGACGACATCGTCCAGCAGCGCGCCAAGCTCATCATCCCCGCCTTCAGCGTCGGCCGCACCCAGCAGATTCTCTTCTTCCTCAACGGCCTCATCCGCGACAAGAAGATCCCGCAGGTGCCCATCTACGTCGATTCCCCCCTCTCCCTCAAGGCCACCAAGATCTACGCTCGCCACACCGATTGCTACGGCCAGGCCGCCAGCGACCTCCTCCGCCAAGGCATCGAGCTCTTCAAGATGCCCGGCCTCCAATTTCTCGAGACCGCCGACCAATCCAAGGCCCTCAACCACGCCGAAGGCCCCATGGTCATCATCGCCGCCAGCGGCATGTGCGAAGGCGGCCGCATCCTTCACCACCTCCAAAACGGCGTCGAAGACCCCCGCAACATCATCCTCATCGTCGGCTACCAGGCCGAAGGCACGTTGGGCCGCCGCATCGTTGAACACCAAACCCCGCTCAAAATCCTGGGCGACACCTTCGAGCTCCGCGCCCGCGTCCACACCATCAACGCCCTCTCCGCCCACGCCGACCGCACCGCCCTCCGCGATTGGGTCCGCGCCGTCAACGCCAAAGGCACCATCACCAAAGCCTTCGCCGTCCACGGCGAAGACGACAAAGTCGCCGCCATGTGCCAAATCCTCCGTGAAGAAGGCTACAAAGACCCCGTCGCCCCTGTGCAGGGTGCGGTGTATAAAGGGCTGTAGGCAGAACTGTGAGGCCTCCGCGTTCTAAAAGGGAGAACGGAGAACGGAAAATGGAGAACGGACGCCCCTGCGGGGCGACGGGTGAGGCGCTGTGTAAAAAGGGCGGCTCACCGCCCCGTCCTATTGGTCCTATACGTCCTATTGGTCCTACTACGCTGCCTCGGTGCGCATTTCACGAAAGCCACAGAAACGCAAGGGACTGGGCACTTCACCGTTCGGCCCTGCGGGCCTCTCTACCGTGCCCATCCCTTGCGTTTCTAGTGTTTCGAGGGAAGCGCCCATAGGCGACGCGGTAGGACAGGGGTCGGCGTTGCCGCCCGGCTGATTGGCTGGATTGGCTGATTGGCTGATTGGCTGATTGGTTGATTGGCTGATTGGCTGATTGGCTGATTGGCTGATTAGAATCTTGGTGGGGCGTTGTCCCACGCCCGTGCCTTCTCCGTCGCGCGCTTGCCGCGCGCTCTGTTTCCTGTGGTCGTGGAAGGTTTGTCCCTTCGGGCCTGCACGCTCCGTTCTCTGTTCTCTGGGGCGGCGCCGCCGCCCCTCTTGTTCTTCGGGCGCGCCAGCGCCCCTTTTTGCTATACTGACGGCAAAGGAGCGTGACATGGAACAGAAAATCGCACAGAGTGTCTATGACTTCCGTAAATTACGGGAGGATGGTTGTATCTATGTGGACAAGACCGCGTTGCTCTATTCCCTCGTCACGCGATATGGCGATGCCTTCTACTTCATCTCGCGGCCGGAGCATTTCGGTAAAACGCTCATGCTCTCGACCTTGGAGTGTCTCTTTCGCGGCGAGCGCGAACTCTTCAAAGGCCTTGCCATCGACAAGATGGACTATGTTTGGGAGTCCTATCCTATACTCCATTTCAACTTCTCGGGCCTCAATGTGGAGACCCTGGAGGTATTCGAGATTGATTTCCGTAACTACGTCAAGAAGGTTTTGATTGAGGCTGGTTGCAAGTGGGATGACACAATTTCTTCCCATGCCAACTTTGATAGAGCCATTTACTTCCTTAAGCAGAACCGCGGCAAAAGTGTCGTCATTCTTATCGACGACTACGATGCGCCGACCAATGCCGCGTTGAATGATGTTGCCAAGGCCAAGGCAATCCGTTCTGAGGTCATTAATTTCTGTGGCGAAATTAAGAACAACGTCAGCGATATCCACTTCTCAATGATGACCGGCGTCACGCGTTACGTGCCAGACTCTATCTTTTCAACGTTGAACAATCTCATCGACCTGACAATGGCCAGCCGCTACGCCACGCTGTTGGGTTACACGGAAGAGGAGCTGGAGTCCAACTTTGACGAGGATATGCGTGAGCACGCCCAGGTGATGGGCCTTCCCTATGAGGATTACCGCGCGGAACTCCGCCGGTGGTACAACGGTTATCGTTTCTCTCCGGATAGCGAGACGTGCGTCTACAACCCCGTTGCCATTGCCAAGACCCTTGGGCCGAAGGAGCCAACCTTTGCGCCCACGTGGTCGAAGACCGGCCGCCCCTCCGCGTTGATCAACTACCTCACCATGCACGATATTGAAACGCGCGACTACGAGAATGTTTGCGGCATCTCGGAGAGCGCCCTCGACGTCTGCGATTTGGAGGCCATTAAGCCGGTCTCGATGCTCTATCAAAACGGCTACCTTACCATCAAAGACTTCAAGTACTCCTTCTTTACTTTGGGCATTCCCAACGAAGAGGTGCGCCTCGACCTCAACTCTCTCCTCCTCCAATATGCAGCTAGGAGGGGCGGCTGACGCCACCCCAGAGAATGGAGAACGGAGAAGAGAGAACGGAACGCCCCTGCGGGGCGATGGGCGAAGCCTAAGGCCAACGGCTACGCCGAGCCCTATCGCGCCTCCGGCAAGCCGATTCACCTCATCGGACTCAACTTCAAGTCCGCGAATCACTCCCTCTCCGACACCGTGGTCGAAACCTTGGTGTAACTTTTCCACGAAGACACAGGCGCCCCATCGGAGCGCCTGGCTGATTCGCTGATTGGCTGATTGGAAAATGAGGCGCACCGTTCGGCGCGTTGCGCCTCACTACCGCGCCCATCCCTTGCGTTTCTCCTGTTTTCTTGGAAGCTCGTAACAAAAAAGCCCCCGAGACATTCGGGGGCTTTTTTGTGGCTTGGGGACGCACTTAGGCGACCTTGCGGCGGAGGGCCAGGCCGGCCACGCCGAGGGCCAAGAGGGCGAGGGCCGTCGGCTCGGGGACCGAGGGATCGGGCTCGTCAGTAGAGGTGTACGACACCGTGATGGAGGAGTCTGTCACCGTGTTTGGCGCGAAGGTCGAGACCCAGAGCGAGTTCGCCGTCGGGTAATCCTTCAAGGATAGAGTGGCGGTTTGGAGGTCCATGTTGGCATCCTGATAGGTGATGGTGCAAGTCTGGCTCTCGACGTTAATCACCATCGTGAGTGTCCGCTCTACCCCCGTGCTACCAAGCGCCCCGGTAAGGTCCGCAGTGGAGTAATTACTGCTGGTGGCGAATGAAATCATGGTCGCGGTGGCTTGATCGGCATTAAACGCGGGCGCATGGCGAAACTCCAACGCGTTGGTCTCAGTGTAATCGCTCGAGCCATTGAACCCCAACCAGAAGAAGTTCTGACGCGAGCCGCTTTGCGAACCAAGCGTGTACTTATAGGTGACGGTGATGTCCTTCGAGTAATCGATACTTGTGAGTTCTCGGGTTCCCGCACCGGTCCACGAGACCTCTGCGGCGGCGGCGAGGCCCGCGCAGAGGAACGAGAGCATAAACAAAAGCCGTTTCATGAAAAGCCTATCCTTTCTTTTTCCTCGGAATCCCCCAAGGACACCATCAAAGATAGCATAATAATCGGGGGGGGGCAAGCTTTATTTGGCGCGGGCGGGGTGGACCATTTCCACGAAGACGGGGCGCTCTGCCGGAGCGCTCGGTTGATTGGCTGATTAGCTGATTAGAATCTTGGTGGGGCTCCGCCCCACGCCCCGACGAGGACTGCACAGGAGATTTAGGAGATTCAGGAGGCGCCCCTGTGGGGCGACGGATAAGACGTTTTGCACAACGGCACCGCCCGTCGCCCCGCAGGGGCGCTCTGTTCTCCGTTCTCCGTTCTCCGTTCTCCGGGGCGCGCTTGCGCGCCCCTTTTGCTATACTGACGGCAAAGGAGCAAGGCCATGGAACAGAAAATCGCACAGGGTGTCTATGACTTCCGCATCATGCGGGAGGATGGCTACGTCTATGTGGACAAGACGGACTTGCTGGGCGGCTTGGTCACCGGCGGGCGCGACGCCTTCTATTTTATCTCCCGCCCGCGGCGTTTCGGCAAATCATTGATGCTCTCCACGCTGGAGTATATCTTCCGTGGCAAGCGCGAGCTCTTTAAGGGTCTCGCCATCGATAAGCTGGACTACGACTGGGCGGAGTATCCCATCCTGCACTTCTCCTTCGGCGGCATCAAGGCCAAAACATTGGAGGCCTTTGAGAGAAATTTCTGCCTCCGTGTCAAGAAAGTGTTGACTGAGGCAAAATGTACCTGGGACGAGGCGGCGCCCCCCGATGCGAACTTTAATCAAGCCATCACAGACCTTGCCAAACAGGCAGGCAAGCCCGTGGTCATCCTAATCGATGAGTATGACGCGCCGGTGGGTCACGCGTTGTCCGACATCAAGCTTGCCTCGGACATCAGGCAGGAACTCTCTGATTTCTATATCCAAATCAAGGAATGTGCCTCGGACGTCCGGTTCTTGATGATGACAGGGGTGACGCGCTTCACGCAACTCTCCGTCTTCTCGGCGCTCAACAACCTCAACGATCTGACGATGGATTCGCGCTACGCCACGCTGTTGGGTTACACGGAGGAGGAATTGGAGGCCAACTTCAGTCCCTCCCTGCACGCGCACGCCGACATCATGGGACTTGCTTACGAGGACTATCGCGCGGAGCTCCGCCGGTGGTACAACGGCTACCGTTTCGCCAGAAACAGTGCGGTGCGGGTCTACAACCCCGTTGCCATCGCCAAGACCATTGGGCCGAAGGAGCCCACCTTTGTGCCCACGTGGTCGAAAACCGGTCGCTCCTCCGCGTTGATCAACTACCTCACCATGCACGATATTGAAACGCGCGACTACGAGAATGTTTGCGGCGTCTCGGAGAGCGCCCTCGATGTCTGCGCTTTGGAGGCCATTAAGCCGGTTTCGATGCTTTATCAAAGCGGCTACCTCACCATCAAGGACTTTAAGAATCCTTACTTCACGCTTGGTGTGCCCAACGAAGAGGTGCGCATCGACCTCAACTCCCTCCTCCTCCAATATGCAGCCAAAGAAGTGGACGGCGAGACCCTCCGCGATGCCGCCGGTTTCGCGTTGCAGAAAGCAGACTTCGAGGCCTTCTTCGCCCAGGTCCGCGCGCTCTTCGCCCACTTGCCTTACGGCTCGACTGAGAACCGCGTGCCGGAGGCCGCCTACCAGCGCATCCTCTATGTGCTTCTCTCCGCGTGTCCTTTTCGCGTGACGGCGGAAGACCGCCAAGCCCAGGGCCGCGCGGATATCGTGGTCGAAAGCGACGAGCGCGTCTTCGTCCTCGAGCTCAAGGTCGACAAGACCGCCGCCGAGGCCCTCGCCCAAATCAAAGCCAACGGCTATGCCGAGCCCTATCGCGCCCTGGGCAAGCCCATTCACCTCATCGGCCTCAATTTCAAGTCCGAGAACCATTCGCTTGACGACGCCGTGGTCGAAACTTTGCCCTGAGTTTCCACGAAGACACGAAGGAACGCAAGGGCCTGGGCACTTCACCGTTCGGCGCGTTGCGCCTCACTACCGTGCCCATCCCTTGCGTTTCTGTGTTTTCGAGGGAAGCGCCCAGAGGCGATACGGTAGGACAGGGGGTGGCGTTACCGCTCGGCTGATTGGCTGGATTAGCTGATTAGCTGATTGGCTGATTAGAATCTTGGTGGGGCTTCGCCCCACGCCCCGACGAGGACAGCACAGGAGATTCAGGAGATTCAGGAGATTCAGGAGATTCAGGAGGCGCCCCTGTGGGGCGACGGATAAGACGTTTTGCACAACGGCACCGCCCGTCGCCCCGCAGGGGCGCTCTGTTCACTGTTCACTGTTCTCCGTTCTCCGTTCTCCGGGGCGCGCTTGCGCGCCCCATTATGGTATACTGTTGGCGTTATGTGGCAAGCTATTCTTAATGCGTTGTATTCGGTGCGCGAGGCAGTGAATGGGATTGATTCCCTGTTGCTGCAGGCGCTGGTGCGTGTGGCTTTGGTCTTCGCAGGGACGTGGGTCTCCTATGTGTTTGTGAAGTTTGTTTATAAGCTGCTGCGGCGATGGTTGCTGCGCGGGGGCCGGCTGGCAGGGGTTTGGTCGATTGTGCTGAACTCGAAGCTGATCCCGCGGGCGCTGCAGGTGGTGCCGTTGATCGTGATGGGGGTGCTGACGGGGACGTTGTTCCCGGAGGACCGGCCGTTGCGGACGGGGCTGTTGGTGCTGAATAAGGCCTACTTCTACTTCATCTGCGCGAATGTCTTCGCCTCGGTGCTGAATGTGACCTACATGGTGGGGAACTGGCGGCGGGGCGTGAGCGCGTCGCCGCAGAAGGGCATCTTCCAGGTGCTGAAGTTGCTGGGCTACCTCTTCGCGGCGGTGGCGGTGGTGGCGACGCTTTCGGGGCGCGACCCGACGTATATCCTCTCGGGCATGACGGCGCTCTCCGCGGTGCTGATGTTGGTCTTCAAGGATTCGATCCTGGGCCTCACGGCGGGGGTGACGCTCTCGGGCAACGGGATGATCCATATCGGCGATTGGATTGTGGTGCCGGGCGCGAACGCCGACGGCGAGGTGATCGACATCGCGTTGACGACGGTGCGCGTGCGCAACTGGGACAACACCATCACCACCATCCCGGCCTATGACCTCATCTCCAAGCCCTTCACCAACTGGCGGGGCATGAGCGAGAGCGGTGGCCGGCGCATCAAGCGCGCCATCCTCATTGACGTCGATTCCATCCGTTTCGCCGACGAGGAGATGGCCAAGCGGTGGTCGGAGATCGACCTGTTGCGGGATTACCTGGCCGAGCGCATCCGCGAGGTGCGCGCCTACAACGCGGAGCATCCCTCCTCCAAGGTCTCCGTGGCCAACGCCCGCAAGCTCACCAACATCGGCACCTTCCGCGCCTACTGCGTGGCCTACCTCCGCGCCAACGCGAAGATCCACCAGAAGATGACGTTGATCGTGCGCCAGATGGCCCCGACCGACCGTGGCCTGCCGCTGGAAATCTATTGCTTCACGAACGACACGGCGTGGGAGCGCTACGAGGCCATCCAGAGCGACATCTTCGACCACCTGCTGGCCATCATGCCGGAATTCGGCCTCTCCTGCTTCCAGGTGACCTCGGCCACGGCGATGCGCCAGGGCATTGCCGCCCTGCCCGCCGCGCCCAAGGAGGCGTGAGTTGGGCTTTGCCTGCCCGTGGGCCTTCTTGCTCTTCCTGCCGTGGCTCGCGGCGGCGTGGCGGATGTTGCGCCGGGCGCGGACGCGGGGGGCGCCCTTTGCGGGGGCCTCGGCGCGCTTCGCGGGGGAACGGCCCACGTGGCGGCAACGGCTCTGCGCGGTGCTGCCCTTCGTCTTTCTGCTGGGGGCGGCGGCGCTCATCGTGGGGGCCGCCGGGCCGCGCACCTCGCTGGGCCGCCAGACGCGCACGGCGGACGCGCTCGCCGTCATGATGGCGGTGGACGTCTCCGGCTCGATGGAGGGGCTGGACCTGAGCGAGGGGCGGCTGGACCGCACGCGCCTGGACGTGGTGAAGGAGCAATTTCGCGACTTTGTGCAGGCGCGCCCGGACGACCTGATCGGGCTGGTGGCCTTCGGCGGCTATGCCTCCGTGCGGGCGCCGTTGACCGCCGACCACGCCGCGCTCCTGCACGTGCTCGAGGGGCTTGAGATTCCCCGCGAGACGGAGGACGAGGCGCTCACCGCCATCGGCGACGGCCTCTCCGTGGCCTTGCGCCGGCTGAAAGACGCCGAGCCCACCACCAAGCTCGTCATCCTCCTCTCCGACGGCGTGAACAACGTGGGCGCCGTCTCTCCCACCCAGGCCGCCGAGGCCGCGAAGGCCATGGGCGTGCGCGTCTACACCATCGGCGTGGGCTCCACCGGCCCCGTCCCCGTCCGCGTGCGGGACGCCTTTGGCCGCGAGCGGGTCCTCACCGCGCACATGGAGCTCGACGAGGTGACCCTCCGCGCCATCGCCGAGGCCACCGGCGGCCGCTACGCCAACGTCGGCTCGCCCGAGGCCCTGCGCGCCGCCCTCGACGAAATCTCCGCCCTCGAGACCACCCGCGTGGTGCGCCAGACCTACCTGCGCCACGAGAGCCACGCGTGGCCCTTCCTGCTCGGCGGCGGCACCCTCTGCCTCCTCTCCGCCTTGGCCCTTGTCATCTTCCTTCGGAGGCCCCTATGAGCGACCCCGCCCCCGTCACCGCCATCCCCGAGCAGGTCGTGCGCGAGGCCTTCGAGGCCTGGATCGACCAAGTGGACCCCTCGCGACTCATCGACTTGGTTCCCATCAATCGTCCGGCGAAGGTCGTGCGGTCCGATGCCAAACAGCGCTTCAGCCACAAATTGACGAACTTCAATCGGGAGCTGTTCGAGTGCTTGGGCGAATCGTTCCCGATGTCGCGGTTGGTGCGCGCGCTCACCCGGGAACAGGCGCAGGACCTCTGCGCCCCCCTCATGGTCGCCTGCGGCCGCGGCGAGACGCTCCTGGCCTATCTGCAGGACGAACGCCCCGGCGTGCAGGCGCGGGCCAAAGCGTGGCTGGAGGGGCGCGCCCCGGAACCCTTCCCGGACGAAGACGCCGCCGCCAAGACCCTCAAGAAGATCTTCGGCCCTTTGATGGGCAAGGGTGGGGGCTCCGCCTCCGCCGACCGCCTGACGCGTGAAAACAAGGCGTTCAAGGAGCGGATCGAAACGCTGGAGCGTGACCTCAAGGAGACCCGCCGCGCACTGACCGAGGCCAAGGAGAAGGCTGAACAGGCCGCCAAGAAGTCCGCGCAAGACCACGCTCAGGAACTGCGCGAGCGCGACAAGCGCCTCGAGGCCCTCGCCAAGGCCGTGGAGGATGCCGCCAAGCGTCTGGACGAACGCGCCGAAGCCGAGGCCCAGCGCCGTTTGGACAACGCCCTCGACGGCTGGCTCCGTCCGCGCCTCCAGGCCGAGGAGCTCCTGCAAGGTATGGCCAAGGAGGGCGCCGACCTCTTCACCCGCGCCAAGGCCGCCATCGCCGCCCAGCAAGTCGCCGACCGCCCGGCCGAGCAGCACGCCAAGCTTCGCGCCGAGCTCAATCAAGTGGAGTTGCAACTCAACGAGGTGGACGCTGTCCTCCGGCAGGCCCACAACAAGCTCCCCGCCTTGCGGCAGGTCCGCCGTGAACTCGCCGAGCGGGGCATCGCCCTCCGCAACGCCCTCCGCGCCCAGGATGAGACGCTGGGCGACTTCGCGGCTATGCTCCGCGATGCCTTCATGGCTGCCGAGGCGGCCCCGCCCGAGACCTTCGAGCCCCTCCTCTCCTTGGCGCGCCGCCTGGACCTTATCGGCAAGCCCGAGGAGGCCGCGCTGCGTACCCAGTTGGCACACTTGGACGCGGCCCGCAAGCACGACCTCTTCGACGACACCCTCTCCGCGGCCAAGCCGGTCGACCCGCTCGCCGCCGAAGAGCCTTTTGCCCGGCGCAATCCCGTCCTTGCCGCCGCCCTCCGCGGTGAAGCGGAGTTGCACCTCTATCTTGACGGCCACAACCTGCTCAACTGCATGGCTCGCTACCAGGGGCCCAATGAAGGCCGCCACGACAACCACGAGGCCGCCCGTGAGATGTTGGAGCGCGACGTCGAGGTCCTCGCCGCCCACTTGCCGCGACTCTACGTCGTCCTCGTCTGGGACGGCGAGGAGCGCACCGACCATAACCTGGGGCGCAACGCCATCGTCCACTATTCCGGCGGACGCGGTGAGCATCGTGCCGACAACTACATCCTCAACGAGATGGGCTACCACGCCCGCAAGAGCCCCTTGGCGCTCATCTCCAATGACCGCGACTTCCGCTCCCAGGCCGCCGAATTCGGCGCCGAGTGCTGCTATACCAACGCCTTCGAGCCCATCTTTGTCTATTTGCTGAGCCATGTCTGACGCGCCCACCACCCTCTCCGAGCACGATTTGCGGGAGGCCTTCGAGGCCTTCCTGGCGCAACTCCGCGGCCCGGCGTTGACCGACTTCGCCACGGCCTCCAAGGCCTTGGGCACCGGCTTCCGCAAGAACCCCGAGGAGCGGGTCGTCCGCGCCGCGCTTTCCACGCACTATGGCGCCCGCCTCAAGACCTACCATCGGGCCCTGGCCGAGAGCCTGGGGCGGTGCTCCGCCCCCGCCGCCCTGCTCCGCGCCCTCACGCCCGAGGCCATCGAAGCCAACGGTCCCGCGTTGATGGCCCGCCTTGGCCGCGGCGAGGTCGCCCTGGCCGCGTTGCAGGACGACCGCGAGCCCGTCCGCAAGGCCGCCGAGGCCTGGCTGGCCGAGCCCGCCCCCCTGCCTTCGCCCGAGGAGGCCGAGGCCGCGCTCAAGGAAAAACTCGGCCTCTGTCTCGGGACCGCAGGCGACTCCCCCGCCGGGCAACGCGGCGAAATCGCCCGACTGCGCCAGGAACTCAAAGACGAGCGTGCCGCACACAAGCAGTCGCGCGCCGAGGCCAAGGCCGCCCAAGACAAGGCCGCCCTCCAGGCCAAGGCCGACCGCGCCACGGCGGACTTCAACCTCGCCGAACTCTCCCGCAAGGTGACGGAACTCGAGGCCAAGCTCCGCAAGGCCGAGGAGGAGCGCGAGGGCCTGGTGGCCAACGAGCTCGCCCGTCGTCTGCCCCAGGCTTTCCACGGTTGGCTCGCCCCCTGCCTCAAGGCCGAGGCCGCCGTCCAGGCGGACACCGCCGCCCCGCTCCTTGAGCGTGCCGAGCAGGCCCTCGCCGACCAAGCCCGTCACGACCGCGCCGCCGCCCTCCACGCCACCCTGTTGGAGCGCCTGGGCGCCGTCCAAGCGATGCTTCGGCGCGTGGATGACGCGCTGGCCTTCTCCCAGGCCCGTCTGCCGGCCCTGGTGGACATCCGCGAACAGTTGGTCGCCGAGCGCGAGAGCCTGCGTCAGAGCCTCCGCGCTGAGGGTTCCGAGCCGCCCATCAGCCTCGTGGCCGCGCAGCTCCGCACCGCCATCCACGCCTCCCGCGAACGTCAGCAGCCCGACCTGGAGCAACTCTTGCGTCTGGCCCTCCGCTTCCACCTCATCGACCGCCCCGAGCGCGACGCCCTCCTGCGCGACCTCGCCCGCCGTCAGGCCCTCTGGGGCATCGAGGTCCCGGACAAGGACGCGCCCCCCGAGGCCGCCCCCGCCGACGCCTCCACCACCATCGCCCGCCGCAACCCCGCCCTCGCCGCCGCCCTCCGCGGCACCGCCCGCGCCTACCTCTTCTTCGACGGCCACAACATCCTCAACGGCATTGGCCGATACCGCGTCCCACGCGGCGTCCCCGGCAACCACGAGTGCGCCCGCAAACACTTGGAAGACGACCTCGCCATCCTCCTCGCCGACCTCCCCCTCGTCGTCGGCATGCTCGTCTGGGACGGCGAAATCTCCGGCGACTACACCAAGACCGACAATCTCTCCATCCGCTTCTCCGGCGGCACCGGCGAACACCGCGCCGACAACTTCATCCTCCACCAGCTCGACTACTTCCGCAACGACGGCGTCCCCATGGTCGTCGTCACCAACGACAACGACTTCCGCGGAAAGGCCGCCAAAATCGGCGCCGTCGCCTGCTCCATCCCCGACTTCGACGCCTTCCTCGCCTATGCCATCAACCGCTGACCTCCCCCCCAACCCCCGCCGCGCCGACTGGCGCTGGCAGCTCCGCCACCGCCTCACCGCGCGCGACCTCGGCCGCGACGAACTCCCCGCCTGGCCCTGCCTCGTCACCCCCTACTACGCCTCCCTCGCCGACCTCTCCGACCCCGCCGACCCCATCGCCCGCCAGTTCCTCCCCGACCCCCGCGAGCTCCTCCCCGACGGCTTCGGCCCCGACCCCTTCGGCGAAGACGGCCCCGCCGCCATCGCACCCGGCATCAAGCAGCGTTTCCCCGACCGCATCCTCGCCCAGGTCAACCTCACCTGCGCCGCCAACTGCCGCCACTGCACCCGCCGCGGACTCCTCGGCCGCGCCCACGCCGCCGCCCTCCCCGACCTCCTCGCCGCCCTCAAAGCCCGCCCCCGCGTCCGCGAAGTCCTCCTCTCCGGCGGCGACCCCCTCCTCCTCCCCGACGACGCCCTCCTCGCCTGGGTCGACGCCCTCGCCGACCTCCCCCAGCTCGACGCCATCCGCCTCTGCACTCGCACCCCCGTCACCCTCCCCATGCGCTGGACCCTCCCCCTCGTCCGCCGCCTCGCCCGCTCCAAACGCCTCTGGGTCCAGACCCAATTCAACCACCCTCGCGAGCTCACCTCCCAATCCATCGCCGCCTGCGCCCGCCTCATCGACCATGGCATCCCCGTCTCCAACCAAAGCGTCCTCCTCAAAGGCATCAACGACGACCCCGCCGTCATGGCCGAACTCTGCGCCAAACTCCAACGCGCCCGCGTCCGCCCCTACTACATCTTCCTCTGCGACCCCATCGCCGGCATCGGCCACTTCCGCACCGATCCCGCCGCCGCCCCCGCCCTCCGCGAAAGCCTCCTCTCCAACCTCGGCGGCCTCGCCTGCCCCCGCCTCGTCGCCGACCTCCCTGGGGCCCCCCACAAACAAGACATCTTGGGGCGCAACGCGCCCCGCTGATTGGCTGATTAGCTGATTGGCTGATTGGTGTTCTTGGTGGGGCTCCGCCCCACGTCCCCGCTGTTCTCCATCGCCCGTAGGGGCGCTCCTGTATCTCCTGAATCTCCTGCATCTCCTGTGGAGCGTGCTCATGGCACGTCGCAGACGTGCCGGGGGTGCAGGGGTAAGTGGAAGCTTGGAAGTTTAGGGGCTTGGAGGCTTGGCTTTTTTCAGTGCGCTTCACCCGTCGCCCGCTTGTCGGGCGTTCTGTTCTCCGTGGCCGTGGAAGGTTTGCGGCTTCGCCGCTGCACGCTCTGTTCTCCGTTCTCCGGGGCACCGCAGGTGCCCTTTTGCTATACTATGGGCAAGGAGTTCGGCTATGGAAGAAGAGAAAATCGCGCAGGGGACTTACGACTTCCGCGTCATGCGGGAGGATGGTTATCGCTACGTGGACAAAACTGCGTTGCTCTATCCGCTTGTCACGCGCGGGAGAGATTCCTTCTTCTTCATCTCGCGTCCTCGGCGTTTCGGCAAGTCGCTGATGCTCTCCACGCTGGAGTGTCTCTTCCGCGGCGAGCGCGAACTCTTCAAGGGCCTCGCCATTGACCAGATGGACTACGACTGGGAATCTTATCCCATCCTGCAATTTTCTTTCGCTGGCATCAAATCCAAAACGATTGAGGCTTTTGAGGAGGACTTCAAGACGTGCCTTGAGGATGCCTTCACGGTCGCGAAAGCTCCTTGGAACCCAGACATCTCCCCGGGCGCGAACTTCCGTCGGGCCATTAGGGCCCTTGTAAAGGACACCGGCAAACCCGTGGTCATTCTCATTGACGAGTACGACGCGCCGGTGGGGCACGCGCTGGCCGACATCAAGCTTGCCTCTGCCATCCGGCAAGAACTGTCGGACTTCTACATCCAAATCAAGAACAATGTCGGTGCCATCCGATTCATGATGATGACGGGCGTCACGCGCTTCACTCAGCTCTCCGTCTTCTCGGCGCTCAACAACCTCACCGACCTGACGATGGATGAGCGCTACGCCACGCTCCTTGGTTACACCGATGAGGAGCTGGGCGCCAACTTCAGCAAGACGTTGCACCGCCATGCCGAAGTTATGGGCCTTTCCTACGAGGATTACCGCGAAAAGCTTCGCTGGTGGTACAACGGTTACCGTTTCTCTCCGGATTGCGAGGAGAAAGTCTACAATCCCTTTGCCATTGGGCAAACCCTCGGCGCATTGAAGCGTCGCTTCATCGGCACCTGGATTTCCACCGGCCAGACTTCCACCGTCATCAACTACTTCACAAACAACCAACTCGTCGAGCAAGACTATGAGAACGTTGAGGATATCTCCGAGGAGGATTTGAACGTTTGTGGGCTGGAGAACATCCGTCCCATCGCTATGCTCTACCAAGGCGGTTACCTCACTATCAAAGATTGCCAAGACGGCGTCTTCACCCTCGGCATTCCGGACGAGGAGGTTCGCCGCGCCCTCAACTCCCAGCTCGTTCAGAAATTCGCCGAGAAAAATGGTGACCAGTACCGCAACGCTACTTGCCGTGCCTTGAAGCAAGCCGACTTCGCCACCTTCTTTGGCAACCTCTCCGACCTCTACGCACATCTCACTTACGGCCCCAAAGAAGAACGCGTGCAGGAATTCTCCTTCCAGCGCATCCTCTACGTCCTGCTGACCTCCAGTGGCTTCTTCCGCGTGACCGCCGAGGACCGCCAGTCCCACGGCCGCGCGGACCTCGTCGCCGAGACCCCCGAACGCGTCTTTGTCTTCGAGTTGAAGGTTGACGGTACGCCCCAGGAGGCCCTTGCTCAAATCAAGGAAAAGGGTTACGCCGAGCCCTATCGGCACAGCGGCAAGGAGGTCCATCTTATTGGTCTCTCCTTCGACGGCGAAACCCGCCGCCTCACCGGCACCGCAACCGAGCCTTTGGAATAATCTCCACGAAGACACAGGGGCGGCGTTGCCGCCTCGTCCCCCCTCTTCGGGGTGCCTCAGACACTCCTTTCTGGACCCTTAAGGGTTTCGACCTGGACCACTATAGGGTCTCGCCCCCGACCACTATAGTGGTTGACCTCGGACCACTATAGGGTCTCACCGCGGACCCTTAAGGGTTTCGCCAGACCCCCTGTAAGAGGCCCCAATTACCGTACGAATCTGCGTGCCGATCAGCACTCCGTTAGTCTTTTTTCACAGGCCTAGTAGGGGTTTCGACGGAGGAGATGAAGAGGGTGAAGGTGAGGCTTTCGCCGGGGGCGAGGGTGCAATTGAGGTCTTTGACGCCTTCGATGGCGTAGATGGGGGTGCGCTTCTCGATTTTGCGGGGGGAGATGAGCCAGCCGGTTTCGGGGGTGTTGGGGGCGGCCTTGAAGCACAGCTCGAGGGGCATCATGGTCGGGACGCCCTCGGAGAAGTAGAGGTCCACCCACCCGGAGGCGGGTTTGATGGGCTGGCTGGCGAAGGGTTTTCCGCCGCCCAGGGGACGGAGGAAGGCCTCGGCGCCGGGGGCGGCGAAGACGGACTCGAAGGAGATGTCCACGCCTTGATCGGGGTCCGTGCGCATGGTGGGGAGCGGTTGGACCAGGATGTCGCCTTCGAGGTGCCAGGGCTGGGCCATCAGGATGAGGCGGTAATTGAAACCGGGCTCTTCGGCGCGGACGACGTTGTAACGGGTGTTGTCAATGACGATGCCGCTGAAACCGCGCTCGGGGTCACAGACGGCGGGGTCCTCCCATTTCGGGGCCAGCGCGTCAAGGAGCTCGGGTTGTTCCTTGCGGGTGGCGGGCAGGTGGCCATAGGCGAGGAAGCGCTTGAGGGCGATGGGCTTGTCGGAGACGTTGGTGAGACGGAAGGTCCGGATGAAGGTTTTGTGCAGGTCGCCCTTGTCGTCGGGGTACTCACTGGTGCGCACGACGACTTCGCCGGCCAGGCCCACCTCTCGTGTGGTCTCGCAGGTCAGCTGGGCGACGCGGACGGTGCGGCCTTCGGCATCCTTCTCGTTGGGGAGCATTGTGGCGCCCTTCGTGGGCTGGATGAAGGAGACAAGCGTGCCATCGGCCAGCTCCACGTGGGCGACGGGGAGGCACCCCACACAGGCGAGGGCAAGCGCGGCACAGACAACAAAAGCAGACTGAATCTTCATGGCGGCGTTCCTTTCGTCTCTATTTTAGCAGATTGGAAGTTTGGAAGCTTGGATGTTTGGAGGCTTGGAGGAGCCCCAGAGGTTCGGGCCCGAGCTGTCGCCTCCGGCGACGATGTAACCGGACGCTGCGCGGCTATCACAAAGGACACGAAGAACCAAGGGGCGGCGTTGCCGCCCCGGAGAACGGAGCGTGCAGGCGCGAAGCGCCAAACCTTCCACGGCCACGGAAAACGGAGAACGGAGCGCCCCTGCGGGGCGACGGATGAGGCGCTGGAAAAGTGTGGGAGGTTTGCCCTGCGGGGCTGACACGAAGAACCACGAAGATAAACAAAGGATTGTCAGAATGGGGAAACGCAGATTGTTCCGTCGCTTCGCTAGGAAGACCTTCGGTGACACAGATTGATGCAGATTTTGGGCGTGCTGGCGCACGCCTATTGATTAGGAAGGGGAAAGGAAAGGAGAATTGGAAGGTGTGGGGCGCTGCCCCACGCCCTGCAAGGGGCGCTGCCCCTTGACCCCGGCAGGGGAGGGGCGGCTAATGCCGCCCCGGAGAACGGAGAACAGAGCGTGCAGCGGCGAAGCCGCAAACCTTCCACGGCCACGGAGAACAGAACGCCCGACAAGCGGGCGACGGGTGGGGCGCACTGGGGAAAGCCAAGCTTCCAAGCCTCTAAACTTCCAAACTTCCAATTGCCCCTGCACCCCCGGCACGTCTGCGACGTGCAGGGGCGTCGCGGTAGGACATATAGGACCTATAGGACGACTAGGACGGCGGCTGACGCCACTTTGGGCAACGGCCTATTTGTCGCGCGCTTGGCGCGCGTTCTGTGGCCGTGGAAGGTTTGGCCCTTCGGGCCTGCACGCTCCGTTCTCCGTTCTCCGGGGTGCGTCAGCACCCCTCCAACGCTTCGAGGGCGGTGGCGGCTTCTTCCCAGTCGAGGGAGCGCTTGCCGAGGTCGAACTGGATGGCGCGGAGGCGCTTGCCGGCTTCGGCGAGGCCTTGGGCGTCGAGGGAGCCGTCGCCGAGGGCGGCGGTGAGTTCGGCCTGTTCGGCTTCGAGGCGGGCGATGTCGGCCTCGGCTTCGGCGACGCGGCGCTTGAGGCGCTTGATCTCGGGGGCCTTGGCGGCGCGTTCTTGGGCGCGCTGGCGGCGGAGGTCTTTGGAGGTGACCTTGGCCTCTTGGGGCTTCTGGGGGGCGTCTTCGGGGTGGGGGGCCTCGGCGGCGAGTTTTTCCTGGTAGTAGTCGTAGCCGCCGTGGAAGCGGCGGATGCCGTGGCGGGTGATCTCGAGGATGTTCTGGGCGGTGCCGCGGACGAACTCGACGTCGTGCGAGACGAGGACGACGGTGCCGTCGTAGTCCTGCACGGCTTGCTGGAGGCGCTGGCGGCCTTCGAGGTCGAGGTGGGTGGTGGGCTCGTCGAGCAGGAGGAAGTTGGGCGGGTTGAGGAAGAGGCGGAGGAAGGCGAGGCGGATCTTCTCGCCGCCGGAGAGGACCTTGACGGGCTTGGCGCAGTCGTCGGCGTCGAAGCCGAAGCCGCCGAGGCGGTTGCGGAGCTCCTTTTCGGGGAGGGCGCCGGCGGCGGCCTTGGCGACGGCGAAGACGGTGGAGTCGGGGTCCATGGTCTCGGCGAGGTCTTGGCTCTGGTAGCCGGGGACGACGTGGTAGCCGAAGACGGCCTTGCCCTCGGTGGGCTGGCGGACGCCGGCGAGGACGCGCAGGAGGGTGGTCTTGCCCATGCCGTTGTAGCCGACGATGGCGATTTTGTCGCCGTTCATCACGCGCAGGTCCAGGCCGCTGAAGATGGGGTGCGTGCCGCCGGGGTAGGTGTAGGCGGCGCCCTCGAGGCGGACGATTTCGGCCCCGGCGTGGGGGGCCTTGGGCAGGCGGAGGGCGCCGGCGGTGCGGCTGCGGGCGGGGAGCTTGATCTCCTCGAGCTTCTCGAGCTGCTTCTCGCGGGACTGCGCCTGGGCGGCCTTGGTGGCCTTGGCGCGGAAACGCTCGATGAAGCGCTCGAGCTGCTCGCGTTTGCGGTCTTGGTTGGCCTTGGCCGCGAGGAGCTGCTGGTAACGCGTCTCGCGCTCGGAGAGGTAGTAGTCCAGCGGGCCGTTGTAGCGGGTGACGGTGCCGCCGTCGACCTCGACGGTGATCTTGGTGATGGCGCGGAGGAGGTAGCGGTCGTGCGAGATGAGGGCCAGCGTGCCCTCGAAGCCGCGCAGGAAGCGCTGGAGCCACTCCACGGCGGGGAGGTCGAGGTAGTTGGAGGGTTCGTCGAGGAGGAGGAGCTCGGGTTTGGAGGCCAGCACGCGGGAGAGCTCGGCGCGCATGCGCCAGCCGCCGGAGAAGGCCGCGAAGGGGCGGTCGAAGTCTTCCGTGGCGTAGCCCAGGCCGCCGAGGGATTCCTTCACGCGGGCCTCGAGGGAGTAGCCGCCCATCTGCTCAAAACGCGTGTGCGCCTCGCCCAGTTCGCGGAGGAGGCGGTCCTTGGCCGTGGGGTCGCGTTCGGTGGCGAGGGCCTCTTCCAGACGCGCGATGTCGCGCTCGGTCTGCTCGAAGCCCGGGATGCCGTCCAGACAGTACTGCAGGAGCGTCTGCTCGGGGGTGGCGGGTTGGAGGTGCTGGCGCACAAAGCCGATGCGCGGGTTGCCTTCGTGGAGCACCTCGCCCGCGTCGGGGGTCATGTCCCCGAGGATGAGTTTGAAGAGGGTGGACTTCCCCGAGCCGTTCGGCCCGACGATGCCCACGCGTTCCCCGGCATTGATCTTGAAGGAGGCATGCTCAAAGAGCGCCTCCGGCCCATATCTCACGCTGACGTCACGAAACTCAATCATGCGTGCATTATAGCAAAGGGGCGGCGATACCGCCGCCCCAGAGAACAGAGAACAGAGAACGGAGCGTGCAGGCGCGAAGCGCCAAACCTTCCACGGCCACAGAGCGCCCGGCAAGCGGGCGACGGAGGGAGCGAGGGGGAAACCGTGGGATGTTTTGGGGAGAACACGAAGGACACGAAGGACCACGAAGATACACGAAGGACTGCCAGAGTGAAGGGAACCGCAGATTGCACAGATTTGGAGCAGATTAAGGGCGTGCTAGCGCACGCAGGACTGCCAGAATGTCTTGGAAATCACCGTGCAGGCCCAAAGGGCCAAACCTTCCACGGCTAAGGACACAAAGGACACAAGGGGCGGCGGAGCCGCCGCCCCGGAAAACGGAAAACGGAGAACGGAGCGTGCAGGCCCGAAGGGCCAAACCTTCCACGGCCACAGAACGCCCCTGCGGGGCGACGGGTGAGGCTGTTGTCCAAAGCGGCGACAGCCGCCGTCCTATATGTCCTATTGGTCCTATATGTCTTACCGCGTTGTGTAAGATGGTTTTGCAGGAAACAACAGAAGCGCAAGGGATGGGGATAGGGAGTGAGGCCCGAAGGGCCGAACGGTGCTTTGCATTTTCCAATCAGCTAATCAGCCAATCAGCTAATCAGCGGGCGCTCCAATGGAGCACCCGTGTCTTCGTGGAGAACGGGGCGCGTCAGCGCCCCTCACCGGAGGCGGAGGCGATAGCCGGGGCCAAGCAACGGAGCAACGGTCTCCAGCCAGTAGGGATTCCACTTCTCGCGGAAGGCCGACCGTTGTTCGCGCGGCACGGAGACGGAGCCGGAGAGAGTTGCCGCGGAGGTGTCGATTCCGTAGTAAGCGTTGAGCCAGGGCTGGGCGGAGTTGCCGGTGGGGGCGTTGCCGGCGACGCTGGTGACGGAATCGGCCGAGGCCAGGGAGACGGTGAGGTTTTGGATGGTCGGACCGGTCGTGGCGAGGTGGCCGATGGCACCTGCGGCGGCGACGGCGGCGGAACCGGTCTCGTTGGCGATGCGGCCTTGGGCGCCGATACGGACGCTACAATCCTCCAGGCGCACGCCCGTGACGCCGTCCCCTTCGCCCAATTTGGCGAGGAGGCCGCCGGCGCAAACGCCGTTGGGGTTGAAGGTCGTCCCGCCGGAGTTGTCCGCCAGGTTGCGCACGATGCCGTCGATCTCCACGCGGACACCCTTCATGGCGAGCCAGTCGCTGTTGCTTCCGTGCCAGACATCGGCGACGACGGCGGCGGCCTGCTTGGCGCCCTGCACTTCCGCCCCCTCGGCGACACGGACCGTGACGTTTTCCAGTTTGCCGGGATTGCTGAGCGAGGCGGTGAGCACGGCGGCGCGCCCATCCCCGGCGACCGACGAGGTGTACACGGAGGAGTCGTTCTTGCGATCGGCGCGGCAGACAACACGACCTTCGAGGACAATGGTGAGGTCTTTCACAGTGCCGGTGATGGATTGGAAGAGGGCGGTGTTGTCGAAGGTGCAGAGCCAGACATCCTTGGGCAGGGTGATGGTGTGGCCGTTGCCGTCAAGCGTGTGGGAGAAGGTGGGGATGGGGAGCGGGTCGTGCGTGAAGATGATGTCCCCCGCCAAGCGGACGTTGTTGTCCGGGTTGTCCCGGAACCAGAACCAGTCGTCTTCGCTGTCGAGCAGGTAGTAGTCCTCGGAGTCCTGCTCGGGGGCCTGCCAGAAATCGTGCGGCCAGATGGCCTGCCACTGATTGCGCCCGAGCGAGAGCAGGTCGGCGTCTCCCCAAGAAGAGTCCGAGTAGTAGCCCCAGCTCATGACGCCGCCATAACCGTCTAGCCGTGCACGATTACACTTCGCGCGATAAGTGCTGGGGCCGGTCGAGTTGACGTAGGCCCCCGTCTTCCCATTGACCGACCAATTTCTCCATACCGTGTCGCAGTCCTGCCGGGTGAAGCGGTCGGAGTGTGCCTGGCGGATGAAGTTGGCAACTTCGCCCCAACCATACTGCCAGTATGCGTTGGAATACATGGCTTGCCCCACAATGATTCGCCGCTTGGGGATGCTGCGTGCGGTGCAGACATTGATGCCTTGGGTCATCACGGAGTTGCCCAAGAAGGTCGGCCAAGGTCCGTAGGCCATCGAGTTGACGAAATCAGCCGCGGCGAGCTTCGGACCGTCCGGAATCTGCCAGCCAGTTTGGTTTGTGCACATGGCCAACTCCCACCCGTGGTTGAAGAAGGCCTCCGAGAGGTCACGCAACAGCAGGCCGTATTTCTCGTACTCCTTGTTTTCGTCATTGACGCCGTCGCGGACTTGGTTGGGATACTCCCAGTCGATGTCCAGACCGTCCAGATTGTATTCCTTCATCATCGTGACGATGTCGTCCACCAATTTGGCACGATAACGGCTGCCCGCCGCGTGGCCCAAGGGATAGGCCGCGTGCGCACCATCGCCATTGGAGTCTATCTTTTCCCAAACCGGCTTGGTGATTTCTTTCCCGTTCGCATCGTACCCCACAACCTCTGTCTTCCCGGTTCCATCCGCATTCAGCGCCTGGATGAAGGGGCCCTTGTCAAGGCTGGCGAAGACACGCAGATGCGGGGCGGCGTGGAAGTTTGGATTGCCGTCACCCTTGTTCGTGCCGTCGCGCAGGTCGGTCAGGCGCCGCAGACCACCTCCATAGGTGGCACTGCGCCCTTGATGCCAATAGGTCTCGTTCAAATTGAGATAAAAAGACTTTTGCCCCCTATTGTAGGTCACCTTCAGGGAGGAAAGCATCACGTCGGTCAACCCCGCCAACCGCACCGCCGTCGCGTTGTCCAAGATATCCGAGGCGTACACGCCCCGCATCCGGTCTGCCCGCAAGTACGCATTGATACGATACTGGAAGGGATAGACCCGGTGCGGGGCCACCGTGCCGTCGGAGAGCAGGTTGTTGTCCACCGCGTAGAGATTGTAGCCCAGGCGCACCTCTGGGGAAGAGACGCGTACACGGATTTCCGCGTCGCTGGAGATAGTCGAATCGATTGTCGCCGTGAGCCATACGCGGTCACCCTTGTAGACCCACCCTTGGGTGCGGTTCTGTGCGACGTTTAGGTAGTTCTCGTTCGCAAAGGTGACGGTGAAAGACGTGTCGCCCCCGTCTTCCGTCTTCGTCATGATACCGGGGTCCAAGCGCACCGCAGTGGTCTTGTAGAAGCCATAGGCCGGGTCAGGCTGAATCCACAGCGCCAGCTCGCCAAGCTCTTCGCGCGTGCAGTTCTTCAGCTCGAAGGCAAAGGTGACAGCGTTCAGAGCGCCGCCGTAGACGCCATCGCCCCCGAACTTGAGCCCCGCAAGGCTCTCTATCTCCACCCCACGGGTGAGCCATGGGTGGGCGCGGACAACGGTGGCAGTCCCGGCGGCTTGCGCCGCGGCGGCCAAGAGGAGGCAGGAGAGGGTAACAATCAATCGCATCTTCATAGTGTTACTTTATCACACTTTATACCCTTGCGTGCAAGCAAAAAGTGCTGCTGATTGGCTGAATTGGCTGATTAGCTGATTGGTGCTCTTGGTGGGGCTTTGCCCCACACCCCTGCTCTGGAAGTTTGGAAGCTTGAAGGCTTGGAAGTTTGGTTCTCTCGGTGGGGCTCCGCCCCACACCCCTGCTCATATATATAAAGTGCGAAACGGAGGGCGGCGGTCGCGGTCTGCGGCGTAGCCGCAGAGCGACCGATGGAGCCCGAAGCGGTTCGCGCCTCTCCTTGCGTCTTTGCGGTTTAATTTCCCCCGGACAGTATGGGGACATTGCCCTGCTTGCGGGGGGCGCAACGGATTTGGTAGACTAGAGACCGTTGAAGGGGAATGCGCGCCGGACGACCCGGGGCGGCCATTCCCGTCCCACAGTGACCGAAAGGAGCGACTCGTGGACGAGCAATTTGAGAAGCCCTATCCGTCGATTGAGGCGGACGCCTGCAAGAGTTGTGGGCGGTGTGTGGCGGCATGCCCGAAGGGGTGCCTGGCGATTTCCGAGACTTATAACCGCTACGGCGTGAAGGCGGTGGCGTATAAGGGGTCAGGGTGCATCGGGTGCGGCATTTGCTTCTACAATTGCCCGGAGCCTTACGCAATCCGCATTGTGCGGAAGGGGGGTGCGCAATGACGAAGTTCGTGAAAGGCAACGAGGCGGTGGTGATCGGCGCGCTCTATGCGGGCGCGGAGGGTTATTTTGGCTATCCGATCACGCCGGCGAGCGAGGTGGCGCACAAGGCCGCGGAGTATTTCCCCGCCACGGGGCGCGTCTTTGTGCAGGGTGAGAGCGAAGACGCGGTGGCGTATATGCTCTATGGCGCGGCGGCGGCGGGGTGCCGGGCGCTGACGGCGACCTCGGGCCCGGGCTTCTCGCTGATGCAGGAGGCCATCTCCTACATGTCGGCGACGGACATCCCGACGGTGATCGTGGACGTGATGCGCGCGGGCCCCGGTCTGGGCAACGTCTACCCCGAGCAGGCGGACTATGGCCAGGTGGTGCACGGCGGCGGGCATGGTTCCTACCGTTGCATCGTGTTGGCGCCGGGCAGCGTGCAGGAGATGTGCGACCTGACGATGTTGGCTTTCGAGAAGGCCTTTGAGTACCGCACGCCGGCGATTGTGTTGGCGGATGGGCAGCTGGGCCAGATGATGGAGCCGTTGCACCTGCCGAAGGAGGAGTCCAAGCCGGTGGACACCTCGGCCTGGGCCACGCAGGGCACCGCGGAGACGCGGCGTAACCTGCTCACCTCCATTTACTTGGATGCGCCGGCGCAGGAGGCGATGAACGTCCACCTGCAGGAGAAGTACGCCAAGATGGACCGCGAGTTCCAGCGGGCCGAGCTCTACCGGTGCGACGACGCCGAGGCTGTGCTCCTGGCCTTCGGGTCGAGCGCGCGCACGGCGCGGAGCGCGGTGGACACGTTGCGTGAGCAGGGGGTGAAAGCGGGGCTCTTCCGGCCCATCACGCTGTCGCCCTTCCCGATCGACGCGCTGTTGCCGTTGGCCGACAAGAAGTTGTGGACGGTGGAGATGAGCGCGGGACAGTTCCGCGACGATGCCGTGCTCCATCTGGCGAAGGCCGGCAAGCTGGCCAAGGTGGGCCTCATCAACCGCATGGGCGGCATGCTCATCCCCGTGGCCGACATCGTGCGCACGGTGAAGGAGGCGATGTGATGGACAACGTGCTTGAGACCAAAGGAATGTTCCCAGTCTTCCGCCGCTCCGGCTCGGAGACGCGGGCGACCCACTACTGCGCCGGGTGCGGCCACGGCATCGTGCACAAACTCCTCTCCGAGGCCTACACCGAGCTGGGCCTGCAGGATCGCACGGTCATCGTGAACCCCATCGGCTGCGCCGTCTTCGGCTACTACTATTGGGACGTGGGCGGCGTGAGCGCGGGCCACGGTCAGGCGCCCAGCATGGCCACCGCTATCAGCCGTCTGCGCGACAAAGCCATCGTCATCTCCTACCAGGGCGACGGCGACCTGGCGGCCATCGGCCTGGGCCACACCCTGCAGGCGGCGGCCCGCGGCGAGCACATGGCCGTCTTCTTCGTCAACAACTCCATCTACGGCATGACCGGCGGCCAGATGGCCCCCACCACCCTCATCGGCCAGAAGACCACCACCTCGCCCCTCGGCCGCAACCCCGCGACCGACGGCATGCCCCTGCACCTCTGCGAGCTCGTCAACGCCCTGCGCCTGCCCGTCTACATCGAGCGCGTCTCCGTGGCCGACACGCCCCGCATCATGCAGGCCCGCAAGGCCATCCGCAAGGCCCTCGAGATCCAGCGCGACCGCAAGGGCTACGCCTTCGTCGAGATCCTCTCGCCCTGCCCCACCAGCGTGGGCCTCAAGCCTCTCGACGCCGCCAAGTTCGTCATCGAGCAGATGGAGAAGGAATATCCTCTCGGCTGCCTGCGCGACCGCACCGCCGAGGCACCCGTCCGCCCCGAGCCCAAGCCGTGGGTCAAGCTCGCCGAGTTCTTCGGCGACGATGGCCGCGAGGAGCCCCATCCCGAGGCCTCCGAGGTCAAGGAACGCCACTTCAAGTTCACCGGCTTCGGCGGCCAGGGCATCCTCTCGCTCGGCCTCGTGGTGGCCGACGCCGCCCGCGCCCTCGGCCTCCAGACCACCTGGCTCCCCAGCTACGGCCCCGAACAACGCGGCGGCGACGCCCAGTGCACCGTCGTCACCTCCACCCACCTCATCGGCGCCCCCGCCGTGGAGCACCCCGAGCTCCTGGTGGTGATGAACCAGGCCGCCTGCGGCAAGCACCTGCACACCGTCCGCCCCGGCGGCCTCGCCCTCGTCGACGCCACCGTGCGCGTCGACCCCGCCGAGATTCCCGAAGGCGTCCGCGTCGTCCAGATTCCGGCCATCGACATCGCGACCGCCGCCGGCGTCCCCAAGGCCGCCAACGTCGCCATGCTCGGCGGCCTCATCGCCCTCGACGCCCTGGGCATCCCCCAGCAGCTCCTCTTCGAGGCCCTCGAGCGCTCCTTCGCCAAGAAGCCCGCCCTCATCCCCGCCAACAAGACCGTCCTCCAAAACGCCATCGACCACTGCCGCCACCACGGCCTCACCGGCGAACTGCCCTGACCGAAAGGAGTCCCCCATGCTCAACATCGTCCAAGACATCGACAACCGCGTCGCCATCCGCCGCGCCCTCATCTCCGTCTCCGACAAGACCGGGCTCGACGCCTTTGTCCCCGCCCTCCTCGAGTCGTGCCCCGAGCTCGTCATCCTCTCGACCGGCGGCACCTACGCCGCCATCAAGGCCCTCCTCAAGCCCGGCCAGGAAGACCGCCTCCAGGCCGTCTCCGACTACACCGGCCAGCCCGAGATGCAGGGCGGCCTCGTCAAGACCCTCGACTTCAAGATCTACATGGGCCTCCTCTCCGAGACCTACAACGACGCCCACCAGGCCGACATGCGCCGCCTCGACGCCGACCCCATCGACCTCGTCGTCGTCAACCTCTACCCCTTCAAGAACACCGTCGCCGTCCCCGGCGTCACCCCCGAGCAGGCCCGCACCAACATCGACATCGGCGGCCCCTGCATGGTCCGCGCCTCCGCCAAAAACTACCTCCGCGTCGCCTCCGTCACCGACCCCGCCGACTACCCCCGCCTCGCCAAGGAGCTCGCCGAGCACAACGGCACCCTCGGCCTCGACACCCGCTTCTACCTCATGAAGAAGGCCTTCGCACACACCGCCGACTACGACACCGCCATCGCCTCCTTCTTCGCCAAGACCGCCCCCGAGGCCGTCAACGCCACCTACTGCCTCCACTAAGGGAGGAATTGGGCAATGCTGGAACGTGATTTCGAGCAAACACTGGAAAGAAAAGTCTTTGACTATTGGAAACGCCAACTGGCGGATTCTGACTTCCACGCGGACGTCTACAAAAGGGCGACCGCCAAAGAAGGCGGCCACCAGTTGGCGGATATGGTCGATGAACTGACGACTAGCGTTTTGCGTGCGGAATTTCCCTCCAAGACAGGTGCCCAATATGGCAAGACAGGGAAACGATCCCGCAGCATGGGTGATATTTGGGTGCGAAACAACGCAAAAGTCTGGCATCCTCTCAATGTAAAGACAGGCCTCGTCGGCTCCGAAAGCCAACCCAACCTTGTCTCGCTTAAAAAGCTGCTTAAGGCGTTGTTGAATCGTCAGATCGACGCTTACTATCTGCTCTTTGTCAAATTCGCTGTTGATGCCTCCCGCCACACTGTGGCTCCTTTTGTGTTCCTGACGGATTTGTTGGATTGGCTTGCCTTTGGTGACAAAAAGTTCATTACGTTTGCCGCCGGGACAGGGCAATTGATGCTTAATGCGAAAAAATTCTTCCCGGCCGTATCCGAGGGTAACCTCCCGCCGAAAAATCAACCCATGCAGACTAAGTTGGAAGCCCTTTTCGCGCTCTACGAGTACGGCGAACGTTGCTTGCGCGAGAATCGGGAGGAAGATTTGCGCGCTTATCGTGAACGCTTCGCGCAGTTCCGGCAAGTGTCGGCGCCGTTTGCCGTTGATCCTCAGGCTCAAGCACTTTTGGGCGTTCAATGAGCCAAGCCAAGACCCAACGCGAAGCCAAGCGACAATTAGGGCAATTCCTGACGCCTCCAGATGTCGCAAAGGCAATCGTTGCCAAACTCCCCATCAGAATCGACGAGATGGTGTTGGAGCCGTCTTTCGGGACGGGAGCCTTTCTCTTTGCCCTTCGAGACAAGTTGGCGCAAACCCATTCGGCGGAGGAGATGGCGCTTTGGACGAAGACTCGGGTGGAGGGCTGTGAGCTTGACGAGAAAGCCTATGCGCTGTTCCGTGCACAGTGGGGCGAGGCCGGGCAATGCATCCAGGGCGACTTCTTCCGATTCTGGATGCCGACCTACGACAAACGGCGCTACTTCAGTGAAATAACGCCGCGCTATGATTGGGTCATCGGCAACCCGCCCTTTGGCGGAACCATCGAGCCTGAACTCCAAGATCGCTTGGATGGCCTGTACGGCTTTCGGCATGGACGGAAAATCAAAAAGGAAACCTACGCCTTTTTCATCATCAAGTCACTGGATCTGCTCAAGCCTGGCGGGCGGTTGGTCTTCATCTGTAGCGACACCTTGCTCTCCATCAACACGATGCGCGGCTTGCGCGACTATCTGTTGGATACTTGCGCAGTCTCTGTGGAGCGACTCCCCGGCCTCTTTGATGAAACGCAACAGCCGATGGTCGTCCTTTCCCTTACAAAAGGGGGCGCGGGGCTGACCGTATTCGGCAATGTGCTTGCCCGTGAATTGGTTGATTCCACGCCAAACGCCAGTTGGCTTATTACGCCCACGCTCTCCCGTTACTTCACTGGGCCTGTCTTGGGAGACTTTGTCGTCGCGACTTCGGGAATGACGGTCGGACGCAATGAACTGTTTCTGCGCGAACTCCGAAACGGCCAGATTGAGGAACCCTATGCGTTCTCGTTTGCCGAACGCCCCATTACCTTGGCGCTTCGCCAATCTCAAGCCAGATTGGGAGTTCTCTCTTCTGCTCAAGTCCGCAAGATACAAGCGCAAGAGCAAGCAGGTGAAACGGAAGCTTGTCTCACCGTTGTGAAACGTGAAGTCCCGCTCTCCCTACCTTTCCCACACCCCGACTACGCCCTGTACAACAAAGCCGTCTCCGCCCTTGTCTATGCGCCCCCCACGCATGTCATCTATTGGAAGGACGATGGGCGTGCCGTTTACACCTTTAAGAAGACCGGCCCGTGGTACCTGCACGGTGTCGGAGGCAAGCCCTATTTCGGTCGCGAGGGAATCACCTGGCAGCTCATCTCCTCTCGCCTCAATGTCCGTTACCTTCCGCCCGGCTACATCTTGGATTCCGGAGCTCCCTGTGCGTTCCTGCGCCCTGGCGTACACCCTGACGAACTCTTTTTCATCATGGGATGGTGCCTTACGGATATCTGCAATGTTATCCTTAAGACCGTTATCAACCACACCCGCAACATCCAGTCCAAAGACTTTGAGCGCCTGCCTTATCCCACTTGGGTCTCACCGGAAAGCAAGCGCGACATCATCGCTTTCGTCAAACGCCTGCTTGTCCGGGCAAGAGATGGGGTTCGCTTCCATCACGATTCCCCGGAGCTTCGTATGCTTGACGACTGGTTCGCTTGCGAATCAGAATCACCGGGCAATGCCATTTTGTCTCAGAGTCATACTCCCAAGCACGCACAACAGTTGACGCTTGCGCTTGAATGCGTATGACGACTGTTCTAAAGTACACGTTGCCATAGGAGACCGCCATGCGCTACACAGCGGATGACTTTCTGGAGACGGCCGGCCCGAAGGAGCTGGACGAAATCGCCCGCGCCCGGGAGCTGACCCGCGCCTACGCCGCCACGGACTACCGCGACGCCGCAGGCCGCCGCGCCCTCCTCGAGGAGCTCCTCGGCGCCATCGGCGAGAACGTCGCCATCGACACCCCCTTCCACTGCGACCACGGCAAGAACATCTTCCTGGGCAACGATATCGTCATCGGCATGGACTGCATCTTCATCGACAACGCCCCCATCCGCGTGGGCGACCGCGCGATGATTGCCTCCGGCGTCCAGCTCTGCACCGCCAGCCACCCCATCCGCCCCGCCGAACGCCTCCTCGACGCCCGCCCCACCTTCTTCCGCACCTACGCCCAGCCCATCGTCGTCGGCCCCGGCGCCTGGATCGGCGCACGCGCCGTCGTCCTCCCCGGCGTCACCATCGGCGAGAACGCGGTCGTCGGCCCCGGCAGCGTCGTCACCAAAGACGTCCCGCCCAACACCGTCGTCGTCGGCAACCCCGCCCGCGTCATCCGCACCTTCGAGCCATGATCGACCTGCACACCCACTCCACCTCCAGCGACGGCAGCCTGTCGCCCCGCGAACTCGCCCGCGCCGGCAAGGCCGCCGGGCTCGACGTCATGGCCCTCACCGACCACGACTGCGCCAAAGGCGTCGACGACTTCCTCGACGAGTGCGCCGCCATCGGCCTCACCGGCGTGCCCGGCATCGAGCTCTCCGCCGAGGTCCCCAACGGACAGCTCCACCTCGTCGGCCTCGCCTTTGACCCGCACGACCTCGCCCTCACCGCCAAGTTCGCCGCTCTCCTTGATGGCCGCGCCGCCCGCAACCGCGCCATCCTCCAAGCCTTCCAAGACAACGCCATCCCCCTCTCCTGGGACGAGGTCCGCGCCTTCGCCGGCGACGAACTCGTCAGCCGCGTCCACTTCGCACAGGCCCTCGTCGCCAAAGGCCTCGCCGCCGACGTGAAGGACGCCTTCGCCCGTTTCCTCGGCAAGGGCGCCCTCTGCTATCGCAACCGCTTCCGCTACGCCCCCGCCGACTGCATCGCCATGGTTCATGCCGCCGGCGGCGTCGCCGTCATGGCCCACCCCCTCAGCCTCGAACCCGACCTCGCGGCCCTCGAGCCCAAAATCGCCGCCCTCCGCGACCTCGGCCTCGACGCGATGGAGTGCTTCTACTCCACCTATGATGTCGAGACCACCGTCGCTCTCCTGCGCATCGCCAAACGCCTTGGCCTCGTCCCCTCCGTCGCCAGCGACTTCCACGGCGCCCCCAAGCCCGACATCTTCCTCGGCCGCCTCCCCGTCTCCCCCGACACCGAATCCCGCCTCCGCACCCTCCTCCGCCTCCGCTAATCGTCCTCCACGAAGACACAAAGGAACGCAAGGGCCTGGGCACTTCACCGTTCGGCCCTGCGGGCCTCACTACCGTGCCCATCCCTTGCGTTTCTAGTGTTTTCGGGAAGCAGCATCCGTCGCCTTGGGCACGTCGCAGACGTGCCTGCGGGTGCAGGGGAGATTGGAAGCTTGGAAGTTTAGAGGTTTGGAGGCTTGGCTTTCTCGGTGGGGCTCCGCCCCACACCCCTACAATTCCTCCGTCGCCCGTTTACCGGGCGCTCTGTTCTCCGTGGCCGTGGAAGGTTTGCGGCTTCGCCGCTGCACGCTCTGTTCTCCGTTCTCCGGGGCGGCTTTGCCGCCCCTTTTGCTATACTGAAGTCATGAAGGCTTATCTCATCAATCTGGGACGATCGCCGGGGCGGCTGGCCGCGGCGGACGCGGCGCTCCGTACGGCAGGGGTGGCCTATGAACGCGTGGAGGGCGTGGATGGACGCGCGCTCGACGCACAGGCCTTGCGGGCGGCGGCGAACCGCGTGCGTTTCCGGTTGATCTATGGCGCCTGGCCGAGCGCGGGGACCGTCGGCTGTGCGCTGTCGCACCAAGCGGTCTACCGGCGGATGCTCGCGAAGGACGTGCCCCTGGCCTTGGTCTTTGAGGACGACATCGCCATCCCCGACCCGGAGGCCTTTCGGCGGACGCTGGCGGCCATCGCACAGGACAACGACCCCGCGGTGCCGACGGCGTGGCGCTTGGAGCACCGTCCCACGGATCCGCCCATGGCGGGGGAAGGCTTTTGGCCCGCGAAGCCGGGCGTCTGCGGGGCGTGCGCCTACGCGGTGAACCTGGCCGGGGCGCGCCTCTTGGCACGCGCGAATCGGGCCCCGATTGTGGCCTTGGCGGACGATTGGCCGCGTTTTGGGCGGTTGGGGCTGCGGGCGCTGACGGTTTGGCCGGCGCCCTGCCGGGAGAGCGGGGCCGATTCCACCATCGGCAAAGCGGCACGCCCGCGTCCGCCGTGGCGGGTGGCCCTCTGGCGCCTCATCCGCGCCCTGGGCCGCGCCATCGATGCCTGCCTCATCCCCCTCACCGGTCGCTGAGGCACCATCAAAAGACGCCTTCGATACCCCTCCAAAACGGACCCCAGAAGGGGGCCTTTTGAGACCCTATAGTGGTCCGAGGTCAACCACTATAGGGGTCGGGGTCGAGACCCTATAGTGGTCCGACCCGAAACCCTTAAGGGTCCGCGAAAGACCTTTTAGGGAGGGAAACCGGAACGCCCGGCCATAAACAAAAAAGCCCCGACCGGTGAGGTCGGAGCTCTTTGAGTCTGAACGACTTTTAGGCCACGCGGCGGCGGAGCGCCACACCGGCCACACCCAGCGCCAACAGCGCCAGCGCCGTCGGCTCAGGGAGAATGGTCGTCCCATTATCGCTCAGCCACGCAATCTGATCCGCGGTGAGAGCCCCGTTGTAACCGGACATCTGCTCCAACTTGAAGAAGTCCGAAACGTCTGTGCCAGCACCATAGGAGTGAACATCTGTGATGTTGAAGCTCGCCGGAGCTTCCGTCTTCGTACCCGTGAAGGTCCCGATCACCGTGTTGTCGATGTAGCAGGTGGCGGTCAACGTATCCGTAGCGTCATCGTAGTTGTAAACGATGGCAAGCAGATACTGCTGGCTTGCCTCCGTGGTGACCGTGGAGGTTCCGGTTTCAAACGAAGTGTCGCCTTGTCCAGCCGTAACACCAAGGGCCTTGCCGTCGGAAGAGCCATTCTCATCTGCCATACGGAAGGTCGTCCCGGGTGCGTTTCCCGTGTAAGAGGTGTGCAACCCATCCTGAACCGTGAAGATGGAGGAACGGTTGTTGTTAAACGTGGCGGGCGTGGAGACAACAGCAACGACGCTACCGCACCCATTGGTGAGGTTAAGCGTCTTGTCGCTGGTGTCGGTCGACGTCCACTGAACGGAGACCGCCTGGGCGGCGCCCAGAGCGAGTGCGGCGAAGGCCGCGGTGAGGAATGTACGTTTCATGTGGAGGAGGTTCTCCTATCGCCCGGGGGTTACGGCGGTGGGCATGGGGCGAAAAGACGTGCCCGTCGTCGATGCCTCGTACGTGGTCGTAGGATACCTGCCCAATGACACCGACACGGGCACGCGATAGCGCGTGCACGCGCTTGGACAGTTGGGCGAAAGTTCCTACGTTTCGTACGATGTCCTTTGTGCGTTTGCACAAACCGTTGCATTGGCTCACCCAATGCGTGACAATAGAATAGCAACATATTCCTCCCAGGTGCAAGTGTTTTCTGAGCGCCCGGCTGATTGGAAGGGGGAGGGGCGGCTAATGCCGCCCCGGAGAACGGAGAACAGAGCGTGCAGCGGCGAAGCCGCAAACCTTCCACGGCCACGGAGAACAGAGAGCGCCCCTGCGGGGCGACGGGTGGGGCGCTGGGAGGGTGTGGGATGTTTTGGGGAAAACACGAAGGACACGAAGGACCACGAAGGACGCTCCAGAGAAGCTTGGAAGTTTAGAAGTTTGGAGGCTTGGAGGAGCCACAGAGGGTGAAGCCCGGGCTACCGCCTTTGGCGGCGATGAGACCCCACGCTGCGCGGCACCCACAAAGGCACTGAAGAACCGCAAAGAACACAAAGGAATTGGCTGATTAGCTGATTGGAGGGTGTGGGGCGCTGCCCCACGCCCCGGCAGGGGAGGGGCGGCTAATGCCGCCCCGGAGAACGGAGAACAGAGCGTGCAGGCCCGGAGGGCCAAACCTTCCACGGCCACGGAGAACAGAACGCGCGACAAGTGCGCGACGGAGAAGTTGTAGGGTGTGGGGCGGAGCCCCACCGAGAAAGCCAAGCCTCCAAGCCTCTAAACTTCCAAGCTTCCAATTGCCCCTGCACCCGCAGGCACGTCTGCGACGTGCCAAAGGACACCCGATAGGACGAATAGGACATATAGGACGAATAGGACGGCGACTGACGCCACTTTGCACAACGGCCTTATCCGTCGCCCCGCAGGGGCGTTCTGTTCACTGTTTTCTGTTCACTGTTCTCTAGGGCGCGTCAGCGCCCTTTTTGCCATCTGGGCGAGAATGTGGTTAAATAGTGGGGTTTTATCAGAGAGGTTCCTATGCTGGATATCAAGCGGATTCGTGAACGGCCCGATGAAGTTCGGGAGGGGCTCAAGCGGCGGTGGATGGACACCGCGCTGGTGGATAAGGTTTTGGAATTGGATGCCAAGCGCCGCGCGTTGGTGACTGAGACTGATGCGTTGAAGGCGAAGCGCAACGATGTCTCCAAGAGCATTGGGGCGCGGGTGAAGGCGGGCGAGGACGTCGAGGCCGTGAAGGCTGAGATGCGCGCGCTGGGCGATGCCATCGCCGCGAAGGATGTGGAGATCCGTGAGACGGAGGTGGCGTTCCGTGAGGCGATGCTGCGCATCCCGAACGTGCCGAACAAGGACATCGCGACGGGTCCGGACAGCTCTGGCAACCGCGATGTGCGCCATGTGGGCACGATGCCGACCTTTGATTTCAAGCCGTTGGACCATATCGCGCTGGGCGAGAAGCTGGGAATCTTTGATTTCCCGCGCGGCGTGAAGCTGACGGGCACCGGTTTCCCCATCCTCTTGGGGCCGGGGGCGCGGTTGCAGCGCGCGCTCATTCAGTTTATGCTGGATCTGCACACGCGTTTCCAGGGGTACACGGAGATGTTGCCGCCCTTCGTGGTGAACACGGCGTCCATGATCGGCACGGGTCAGCTGCCGAAGATGAAGGACGATATGTACCACTGCGAGGTGGATGACTTCTGGCTGATCCCGACGGCCGAGGTGCCGGTGACGAACTATTACCGCGATGACGTGCTCGACGCCGCGCAGTTGCCCATCAAGCTGACGGCTTACACGCCCTGTTTCCGTCGCGAGGCGGGGAGCGCGGGCAAGGATACGCGCGGCATCCTGCGCGTCCACCAGTTCGACAAGGTGGAGATGGTGAAGTTCGTCGAGCCCGAGACCTCTTACGACGAGTTGGAGAAGTTGGTGAAGGACGCCGAGGACGTGCTCACCGGGCTGGGCCTGCACTTCCGTGTGCTCGAGCTTTGCTCCGGCGACATTTCCTTCTCCGCGGCGAAGTGCTACGACCTGGAGCTGTGGGCGCCGGGTCAGCAGGCGTGGCTGGAGGTGTCCAGCTGCTCCAACTTCGAGAGCTTCCAGGCGCGCCGCGCGAACATCCGTTACCGCAAGGCCGATGGCAAGCTGGACTTTGTGCATACGCTCAATGGCTCCGGCGTGGCCCTGCCGCGCTTGATGATCGCCATCCTGGAGCAGTGCCAGCAGGCCGATGGCTCCGTGCTGTTGCCCGAGGCGATCCGGCCTTACTTCGGCGCCGACCGTCTCTCTCCCGTGAGGTAAGCCATGGCCAAACGCATCGCCGGTCCGCTTGAAATGCGCCTGTGGGGCGACCCCGTGTTGCGCCGCCCCTGCGTTCCCGTCGCGGTGGTCGACGACGCGCTCCGCGCCGTGGCCCTGCAGATGTTGCAGACGATGTACAACGCCAACGGCGTGGGGCTCGCCGCGCCGCAGGTCGGCCGCAACGACCGCCTCTGCGTGATCGACGTGCCCTCCGACGCCGAGAAGGAGGAGTACGTCGAGGCCAACGCCGCCATCCCGATGCCGATGGTGATGGTGAACCCCGAGATTCTGACCCGCGAGGGCGAGCAGACCGACGAGGAGGGGTGCCTTTCCTTCCCCTCCATCCACGCGCCCGTCACCCGCGCCGACAAGGTCTCCTTCACCTTCCTGGATGAGCACGGCGAACGCCGCACCTACACCGCCTACGGACTCCTCGCCCGCGCCGTTCAGCACGAGCTTGAGCACCTTGATGGACACGTCTTCATCGACAACATCGCCGACAAGACGACCATCGCCTCGAAGCTCGATAAGCTGGAAGCGAAGACCAAAAGACGCCTCGGGCTCTGAGGTGAGCCGCCGGTTTAAAGCAGGGAGAACAGAGAACAGAGAACAGAGAACAGAACGCCCGCCAAGCGGGCGACAAAGAGGCCGAATGCCGTTCTGTTTTGGGCTTCTCCTTCATTCAGGCAGTCTTGCCGGCGGAAGCCGGCCCCTAATCGGCTCCAATCGGCGTTCTCGGCGGTTTCCTCATTCTGGCAGTCCTTCGTGTAGCTTCGTGGTCCTTTGTGCTCTTCGTGATGTCTCAAAAAACTTCCACAGTTTCACACCGCCCTATCCGTCGCGCGCTTGTCGCGCGCTCTGTAGCCGTGGAAGGTTTGGCCCTCCGGGCCTGCACGCTCTGTTTTCTGTTCTCTGTTCTCTGCGGGCGTGTAGCGCCCGCGTTCACACTGCCGTTGCTGGACGAAGGGGGCGTTCGGGCGGGGATTGAGAGCCCTGCGGAGGGGGTCAGCCGCGAGGCGCCCATCGAGGCCACGATTTGGGTCGAGACGCCCGCCGACCGCGAGGCATCCCTGCCTGCGGACTTGCGGGGACGCTTCCGCGGTTTTGCCGAGATTGAGGATTTCCCCGAGGGACGTACCGAGCAGGAGGGGCGCGCCCGCGCCGCGTGGCGGTTTCGTCTCACGCCCGGCGCCGAGGGGCCTTGGCGGCTCATGCCCTTTGTGCTCACGGTGCGCGATCCGGCCACCGGCAAGATGCAGGATTACGCCACGCAGGTTGCGCCCTTCCCCGAGCCGCCGCCGCTCCCCGCCGCCGAGGGCGCGCCCGAGGTCAACTGGGAGCCGTTGCCGGTTCGTCCGCCGTGGCAGGTGATTGCCAAATGGGTCGCCATCGGCCTGGGCGGGGTGGCGCTGGGGGTGGCGCTGGTCTTGCTTGCGCGACCGTTGGTCAAGCGTCTGATTCGGGCCATCCGCGAACACACGGCCAGCCCCGAGGAACGCGCCCGTCTGGAACTGGAGCGTCTGCTGGCCCAGCGGCTCGTCGAGCAGGGGCAGATCAAACCTTTCTATTACGCGCTCATCGACGTCGTGCGGCGTTACTTCGAGCGCGCCCATGCTCTCCGCGCCACGCGGCAAACGACGCAGGAATTCCTCGCCGGCCTGGCCCAGCGGTCTGAAATCCCGCAATTTGTGCAAGCGCCGCTCGCCGAGTTTATGGCCGCCGCGGACCGCGTGAAGTATGCCGGTCTGCAGGCCACCCCGGCCCAAGCCAACGCCGCCACCCAATCCGCCCGCGACCTGGTCCGCGCCGATGTCGAGGCAAGGGGCGAGGGGCGCTGACGCGCCCCGGAGAACGGAGGGGCGCTAATGCGCCCCAGAGAACAGAGAACAGAAAACAGTGAACAGAGCGCCCCTGCGGGGCGACAGGCGGAGCGCTGGGAGTATGTGGAGGTTTGCCCTGCGGGGCTGACACGAAGGCGCACGAAGGACCACGAAGAGACACGAAGGATGAAAGACACACAAAGGTTGCCAGAATAGGAACCGCAGATTTCGCAGATTTTGAGCAGATTAAGGGCGTGCTAGCGCACGCAGGACTGCCAGAATATCTTTACCACAAAGGTCACAAAGAACCACAAAGAACACAAAGGGAATTGGCTGATTAGCTGATTGGAGGGTGTGGGGCGCTGCCCCACGCCCCGGCAGGGGAGGGGCGGCTAATGCCGCCCCGGAGAACGGAGAACAGAGCGTGCAGGCCCGGAGGGCCAAACCTTCCACGGCCACGGAGAACAGAACGCGCGACAAGCGCGCGACGGAGAAGTTGTAGGGTGTGGGGCGGAGCCCCACCGAGAAAACCAAGCCTCTAAGCTTCTAAACTTCCAAGCTTCCAATCATTAATGGGCCCGGAGGGGGTCGAACCCTCACGCCGTGAAGCACAGGAACCTAAATCCTGCGTGTCTGCCAATTCCACCACGAGCCCGAATTGCCGCACAGTGTACCATATCTTGCCCCCCACCGCAAAAGGGCGCCTGCGGCGCCCCGGAGAACGGAAAACGGAAAACGGAGAACGGACGCCCCTGCGGGGCGACGGATGGAGCGGTGTGTAAGTGTAAAAAGGGCGGCCACGCCGCCCCGTCCTATTGGTCCTATACGTCCTATTGGTCCTACCGCGTAGCTTGGGGATGTTTTCCGCGAAGACGCCAGTGCGCGCGAAGTCAGATGGGCTAACGCCGGTCGCTTTGCGGGCTAAACGCCCGCTGATCGCTCCCTCCCGCCCATCGGCTTCGCGCTTGAAGAAGAGAAGTAGGGGTGTGGGGCGAAGCCCCTCCCCGAAAACCAAACTTCCAAACCTCCAAGCTTCCAAACTTCCTCATCTCCTTTTGGCGCAGGAAAGTGGGGCACGGGAGGGCGTACGGACGTGCGCCCGGCGTTAGTGCCCCATCTTTCCTGCAAGCGTTGCGTCTTTGCGGTCCTTTCTCCGGGCACTATGGGGCGTAAACGGAATACTAACTTTTTTCTTACATCCTAACAAAACGCTAACAGAAAGCTGATACAGTACGGCGCGAATCCAAAGGAACAAACACCCATGGACGACCGACAACTCTCCCTCGAAAGCCGACTGCTTCAGTTGCGCGACGAGATCAAAGCCCTTGAGAAGTCCGACGCCGATCCGGCGACGCTCAAGGCCACGCTCCGCAGGCTCTGCGATGAGCGCTCCCGCCTGGAAGATGAACTCATCAACCTGGTGGTCTCCCCCGACAATGACACCCGCGCCGGCGCACGAGACGGTTTGCGCGAAGGTTTGCTTGCCGCCGTCCAGGCGCTTGCCGAAACGATGCGACAGACTTCCGAGCGCAAAGCCGCCGAAGCAAAGCCCGCGAAACAGGAGGGTCTCCTGGCGCGGGCTTTTTCGTGGGTGACGCAGCGTTCCTGGGCCTCTTGGGGCACTTGCCTGCTGCTGGTCTACTTCCTGTTGGTGGCGATGTCCGCGCTGGGGTCCGGCTTCGAGGGGCTCTTTGGCGGTCCTGAGCGCGCGAAGGAATTCTTCGAGACTTACGCGGGCAATCCCTTTGTGGGCCTGGTGGCCGGCCTGTTGGTGACGGCCATCATCCAGAGCAGCTCGGTGACGACCTCGGTCATCGTGGGTCTCTGCGTGGGCGGTCTGCCCATCACGGTGGCCATCCCGATGATCATGGGCGCGAACATCGGCACCTCGGTGACGAACACGTTGGTCTCGCTGGGCCACATCGGTCACCGCCGCGAGTTCCGTCGTGCCTTCGCCGCCGCCACGATCCACGACTTCTTCAACATCACGGCGGTCTGCCTCTTCCTGCCTACGGAGATGGCCTTCGGTTGGCTGGAGAAGCTCTCCGGGGCGATTTCGGGCGTGCTCTACGGCTCGGCCGGCTTCAACATGGATAGCATCAACTTCGTCGCGGCGGCCACGAAGCCCGTCGAAGGTCTGCTCTATGGCCTCTTCATGAAGATTCCCGGCACGACGATGGCCAACGTGATCTACGTCATCTTCGGTCTGGTGGTGATCTTCGCGGCCATCCTCCTGTTGGGGCAACTGCTGCGTCTGCTCTTCACGGGGCGCGCGGAGCGCGTCTTCCGCACGGCGGTGGGCAAGAACCCCGTGGCGGCCATCGGCAGCGGCTTCGCCATCACCGCGTTGGTCCAGAGCAGCAGCACGACGACCTCGCTCATCGTGCCGTTGGCCGGCGCGGGTCTGATGAAGTTGAAGCAGGCCTTCCCCTTCACGCTCGGCGCGAACATCGGCACGTGCGTGACGGCGCTCCTGGCCGCGTTGGCCTTCACCGGCAACGGCGCGCAGTTTGGTCTGCAGATTGCCTTGGTGCACCTGCTCTTCAACACCTGCGGCGTCATCCTGATCTACGGCCTGCCGCCTCTGCGGCGTATTCCGCTGGTCTGCGCTTCGTCGTTGGCGAAGCTGGCCGCGGATTGCCGTCCGATGGCGATTGTCTACATCGTGGGGGTCTTCTTCCTGCTCCCCATCGTCTGCCTCTGCGTCTACTCTTGGCTGAGGTAATCGGCTGATAGGCCTGATTGAAGGGGCGTGGGGCGCTGTCCCACGCCCCTTTGTTTGGCGACTCGGAGGAGAATGAAAGAGGGAAAACGACGCAAGGGGAACCGCCGATTGCGCCGATTGGAGCCGATTAGGGGCCGGCTACCGCCGGCAGGACTGCCAGAATGTCTTTACCACAAAGGACACAAAGGACCACAAAGTACACAAAGGGAATTGACTGATTGGCGGATTAGCTGATTGGAAGGTGTGGGGCGCTGTCCCACGCCCCGGCAGGGGAGGGGCGGCGTATGCCGCCCTTGTGATTACCGGAAGGTGGCGATGGCGGCGCGGAGGTCGGCGATGGTGTGGAGATCCATGAGGCGGCCGCGGAGGGCGTTGGCGCCGGGGAGGCCCTTGAAGTAGCGGAAGAGGTGTTTGCGGAAGGTGAGGACGGTGGCCTCTTCGGGCGTGAGGCGGGAGAAGGCTTGGGCGAGGGCGCGGTAGCGGAGCTCGAGGTCGAGGTGGCGTTCGGCCAGGTCGCAGGGGTTACCTTTGGAGAAGGTGAAGACGCAGGGATTTTCGAGGGCGGCGCGGGCGATGAGGAGGGCGCGGACGCCGGTGGCGGCCATGGCTTCGGCGCTCGGGCGGTCGACGATGGAGCCGTTGCCGAAGACGGGCAGGTCGTCGGCGGCCTCGACGGCCTGGCGGAGGAGGTCGAGGTGGACGGTGCCGGCGTGGCCCTGCGAGGTGAAGCGGGCGTGGAGGGAGACCGCGGCCACGCCGCTTTCGCGGGCGATGTGGATGACCTCGCGCCAGACGGGGGCGCCGGGGTGGGGGCCCAGACGCGTCTTGAAGGTGACGGGCAGGCGGACGGCGCGGACGACGGCCTCGAGGATTTTGCCCAGGCGCGGGAGGTCTTTGAGGAGGGCGGAACCGGCGCCTTGGGCGGTGATGCGGGGGACGGGACAGCCGGCGTTGAGGTCGATGCCTTGGAAGCGGCCGAGGGCCTCGACGCGTTGGGCGGCCTCGGCGAGGCGGTCGGGTTCGGGGCCGTAGAGGTGCGCCCAGACGTTGCGCTCCTCGGGGAAGGTCTCCAGCAGGAAGAGGGTCTTGGGCGAGGCGCGGCAGATGCCCTCGGCGTTGACCATCTCGGTGTAGGTGCGGGCGGCGCCGCAGGCCTCGCAAAGCACACGCATGGGGGGTGTGGTGAACTCGGCCATGGGCGCGAGGAAGAGGGGCGGCGTTGCCGCCCCAGAGAACGGAGGGGGCGGCGTTGCCGCCCCAGAGAACGGAGGGGGCGGCGTTGCCGCCCCAGAGAACGGAGAACAGTGAACAGAGAACAGATGCGCCCCTACGGGCGACGGAGTGGTCGCCGCCTCGGAAGGGACATGACTCACGCTCTCGACAGGACCGTTTCCAGTTTCAGAATCGGGAGGCTCACCTTCCCGCTTATTAAGCGGCACGTGTGGAAGGGGTGGGGCGGCCGAGCCCGCCCTAGAGAATAGATGCGCCCCTACGGGCGACGGAGTGGCCGCCGCCTCGGTGGGAACAGCGCTCGGATTCTCTGTTGGACTGCCCTCAGCAAAACCGCCAGGCACACCACTCTGCCCAGCAAGCGTTTCTTGTGGGAGGGGTGGGGCGGCCGAGCCCGCCCTGGAGAATAGATGCGCCCCTACGGGCGACGGAGTGGTCGCCGCTTCGGGGTGGACAGTGCTCGGGTTCTCGGCGGGGTCCGTCATCGGCGGCGGAGCCAGTCGAAGGTGCCGCGCGAGGGACGTTCGGGCTCGGGTTCCGGCTCGGGTTCGGGTTCCGGCGGCATTTGCGCGGAGAGGGCGGGGATGGTGCGCTCGAGTTCCTCGATGCGGCGGAGAAGCTGCTCTTGGATGCGGGCGTTTTCGCCGTGTTCCTCCTCGCGGGCGGCGCGTTCGCGGGCCAGGGCTTGGACGGTCTCGCGCAGCTTTTCGTCGAGTTTGAGGGAGTCGAGGGTCTGCCGTTGGGCCTGGGTGAGCTGGGCGCGGAGCTGAATCTCGCTACCTTCGAGCGCGACCAGGCGTTTCTGCAGGTCGGTCTCGCGGGCGCGGCCCTCCTCCAAGGCCTTTTCGAGCGCGGCGACGCGGGCCTCGTGCTCCCGGCGCGCGGAGGGACTCTGGGGCGGGGCCACGGTGGCACGGGCGGCGCCGGGGGCCTCGCCGACAATACGACGGATCTCGGCGATACGCTCGGCGAAGGCGGCGGCGCGGCGGCGGGAGAGCGACCGGAGTTGCTCCAGGAAACGCTCCTCTTCCTCCTGCGCGCGGCGGAGGGTGTCGGCCTCGCGGTCGAGGAGTTCGGCCAGGGCGCCGGTGGGGGGCGCGGGCTCTTGGGCGGCCGCGTCCTGCGCGGTCTCCAGGGCCTTCTCCAGGGTCTCGATACGCTGCTTGAGCGTCTGCTCACGGTCGGCGGCGGCCTCGGCGGCCTCCTGCGCGGCGGCCTGCAGGTGGTCGCGTTCCAGGCGGATGGCGGCGAGTTCCTGCGCCAGGGCCTGGGCGTTGGGCTTGTCGCCGATTTCGAGCTCGCCTTGTCGGGCCTCGGCCTCGCGGCGGAGCTCCTCGATGCGGCGATCCTTCTGGCGCAACTCACGCTCCAGGAGCACCAACCGCTGGCGGGTCTCCTCGAGTTCCTGCGACGGCTGGGGCTGCTCCACGGCGAGGGGCAACTCCGTGGAGACGGGCGCCTCGCCGGGATCCTGCGTCACCGCGGCGCCCTGCGGGAAACGTCCCTCGGCCACGAGCCGCTCGGCGGCGGCCTTCGCCACGGGCCCATAGGGCGCATGATTCGGCGCGACGACATACCACGTCATCGCCAGCTCCGGCAACGTCTCGGCGGGGGCCCAGGTCTCGCCGTCGGCAGAGAGGTCGAAACCCGGCAAGATGAGACCCTGCGCCGCCCACTGCACCAGGAGCGCGGTGGGGACGTTCGCGTTGCGCACCGCCCCCGAAGGGTCGCGCAGGGACCAACGCCGCGTGTCGCCGTCGGCCATCAGCGGGCGCCTCCCGCGCGGCGGACGGCCTCGGCGGCCTCCTCGCGCACGCCGAAGACCTCGTCGTCGGCCTCCAGGGTGCGGAGCATGGCGGCGCGGAGGCGCTCACGCATCAATTCCAGATCGGCCTGCGCGTTGACCAGGGCGGCCTTGGCCACCACCAGCTCGCGTTCCCAGCGTTGCTTCACCTCGGCCAGCTCGGCCTTCAGGCGTGCATTCTCTTCCCGCAATGCGGTCACTTCGTCCATGTCTCTCTCCTGTTGTCAAAAAGCGCTCTTCTCGCCGAGCGGCGCGGTCCGGACCAGACCGATTTCCTGTTGCATGGAGGCGTCGCCCTTGGCCAGGGCCTCCGCCAACGTAAGGGCCTGCCCCTTGCGCTTGGCGTCGCCCGCCTCGTTGTAAAGTTTCGCGGCCATGAGGGCGGCCTCGGCGTTGTGCGTCTCGTTGGCGCAACGCGCCGCCTCGTTTGCGGCCGCGAGCAGACGCCCGGAATCGTAAAGGCCGCGCACGCCCAGGCGCCAACGCGCCACCGTGTCGTCATGCAGCGCCGCCTGCCCCTGCTGGAGGCCGGCGCGCAACAGATTGTAGCGCGTGCGCAGAGGCTGCGGCCAATCCGCCGTCTCCATGTCATAGAGCCAATCCGCGGCAAACGCCGGCGACAACGCCTCGGCCAACGCCAGCTCCGCGTCCGCGCGCGTCGCCACGTCCCATTCCTCATGCTGCTCGGCCCACGCCATCAAGAAACGGCGCAGTTCGCCGTGGCGCGCGTTCTCCGCCAACGCCATCCGCAACTCCAGCGTCCGCTTCCACAGCTTGCCCTGCGGCACATAGAGCGTATCCGCCCGCTCAATGATCGCCCGCGTCTGCCGGAAATCGCCCGCCGCGAAGGCCGTCATCGCCTGCCCCCGCAACCGCGCATCCTCACGGACATCGGAGTTCTGCACGCATCCGCACAGCGCCAACGCGCCGCACGCCATCAGCAAAAGACTTCTCTTCATCGTTCTCAACCTTTCTTATAATAGTATAGCATAAGATACGGCGCATGCGCCCTTCCGTTCTCCGTTCTCCCCGCTTCTGACGTGGCTTTCAAGCGAGGAGTTTGTGGCAAATTAAAAAATACTGTCGTGGTAATCTCAAAACTGGGGACAGTTGTATAAGATAAAACTGAATGTTTAGAGTTACTTGAGATGCTAAAAGGGAAGGATGCTGGCGTTTTTCATTTCTATACATTATGCATTATGCCATTCAACAGCCCAGTTTTGTCTTATACACGACAAAAGCGGTGAAATAGTTCTTGGTGGAGTTTTCGTGATTTGTTACAATGAAGTAGTCAGAAGTAATCAGAAGTAGTCAGTAGTTTTTTACTCGAAAGGATTTCACCATGATGGTTGATAATGAGCGTGCCATTCGTGCATTGGTGTCGTTGGCGGTTCGTAATTATGCACAGACGTTTGCCGAACGTCACATTTCTGAACTTGAGAATCCAGAAGGCACAATCAACATGAAGATTAACAATATCTTCATTGCCACATTGGGGCCTGAAATTCAGTATTATTCTGCTTTGGTGCGTTCGCTCGATAGTAGCCTGGGAAATATGTTGGAAACCATGGCGATTAATATTGCGAAATTACATTATAAAGTTTCGCGTGAGGTGGCAGGAGAACTGTATCTGAGCCAAACCAAAGAAATAGCACTTCTGTTGGAGCAATACAAGCGACACGAGCGTCATCCACAATGTGCCGATTATGCAACATTGGCGGATTTGACAGAAGGTACCGTTGCGGTTCGTCGACACGATGCTGATTATTACTTGTATGATGAGGAGACAGGTGAGCATCATCTGATTGAACTTAAGATCGGAGGCGATTTGGACAATAAGAAAGCTCGTTCAGAAAAAGAAGCGTTGTTGGAACAATATTGCATTCTTTCCAACTCCTTAAGTGATGACGCGACCGTCAAAATTCATTTCGCCACGGCGTATAATCGGTATGGAGAGGGAAATCCATGGATGCAAAGTAGAGTGTTGCAATTTTTTGCAAAGGATGAATTGCTGATAAGCAGTGCGTTCTGGAACTTCATTTGCAAAACGGAGCAAGGTTATACAATTGTTCTTGATGAGTACCGTCGAAATGCGCATTATATTATCAATGCGCTGAATAAGATTAAGAACGCATATTTACCGGAAGAATAATGAATTTCTCTCATCGATGTGCGCTTCGACTTGGGGATAGTCATGAGTTAATCAGGAAGATACCTGATAATTATGTGGACTTTATTTTAACGGATCCCCCTTATAATCTTGGGCGACATTCTACTGGGAATATTCCACTCCCAGGGCGTACGCCCATGAATAATGATGTTGCTCTTTGGGATTTAGAGCCATTTGTCCCTGCTGAATGGGTGGACGAGTTTATCCGCATTCTCAAACCCTCTGGGAATCTTTTTGTTTTCACTTCTTACAACATGATTGGAAAGTGGTACGACAATCTGGATCACCGATTTTCCACAACCCAATTTATGGTTTGGCATAAAAAAAACCCTGCGCCTAAGATTTTCAAGGCCGGATTTTTGAATAGTTGTGAAATCATCTTTTGTTGTTGGAATAAAGGGCATACGTGGAACTTCATTTCTCAAGCGGAGATGCACAATTTTGTGGAAAGTACAATTTGTATGCGGCCCGAACGACTAAGCAACCCAAAACATCCGACTCAAAAACCTGTTTCTATTCTCAAGAAAATGATTTCCATTGCGTCTAACGAAAACGATGTTGTCTTTGATCCTTTCATGGGCGTTGGGTCCACGGGGGTCGCTGCATTATCGTTGAATCGCCGATTTATTGGATTTGAACGTGATGAGGCTTATTTTAAGGCTGCTCAGTGCCGTCTTGAAAAGGAGTATGCGCGTGATATCCTCTAAGGCATTCTTGAAATGGGCAGGTGGAAAAGAACGAGAACTACCCTATATTTTGCCTGCGTTGCCCGCTTTTCAAAACTATTATGAGCCGTTCGTTGGCGGAGGATCTGTATATGCTTCCGTATCTGCAGACAACTGGTTTATCAATGATGTAGCGAGAGAATTGATAGGTTTATATCAGGCCATCAAGAGAAATGATACGGACTTTTTCCTCTGGAGTAACCGTATTTGTGAGTTGTGGGAGCGCACCTATCACTTCGCGCAACACACAGATTTTCTCTTAGAGATTTATCAAGATAGTAAAGCTCAAGGGTTCGATAAAGAGTATATCGTTCGGCGAGCCGAGCTATTTCTTCAGGCATGTTCATTCGTGCATATCGCACTTGAGAGTTTCCCTTGGCCTTCTGAAGTCTTCCTGCGAGAGCTTCGCGCCTGTTTCATTCGCAAACTACGTCGCATTGGGCAATTGGAGCGTGAGCACGGATGTCTGTCTTACGAAGATATTAAAGAGTCTCTAATCACTGTTTTCATGGGGGCATTGTACACCTATTTTCGCGATTGTTCCAATCATATTCATGAATTCAATGTGCCGGGCCTGGAAATCGCGCTTTTCCTTTTTATTAGGAATTATGCGTACAGTGGGATGTTTCGCTATAACGCAAAAGGCGATTTCAATGTCCCTTATGGCGGCATGGGCTACAACGCCAAAAGCCTTCGGCCGAAATTAAAGTACTATCAGTCCGAATTCGTGCAGCAACGTATGGCGCGAACAAAATTTTTTAACCTTGATTTCGCCGAATTCTTGCATGAGACGTTGCCGACGAAGGACGATTTCATTTTTCTCGATCCCCCTTATGATACAGATTTCTGCACATACGCGAAAAACGCATTCACGCAGGATGATCACCGTCGTCTGGCAGATGTACTGATGCATCATTGTCGAGCGAAGTGGTTATTGGTAATCAAAGAAACGCCTTTTATTCGAGGGTTATATTGTAACATGGGATTGTGCATTAGGCATTTCGATAAGACTTATCAGGTTAGCTTCATGAATCGCAATTCCAGACAAGCCAGGCATCTCATGATTGCCAATTATCAGCTTCCTCCTATGCCAGAAGCATAATCAGATGTTGCCGCTTTACGTCTCTTCCTGGGCCCTCGGAACTTCGATAGTGCCTTTGAATGTTGTTTGTCAAATAGAATGTGTGCCAAGCTGTTTTAGAGCTTTTAGTGGGCAACCGTGTTTTGGCTCAGCCGAGATGCAATTCCCTGAGAGGGCGGCATCCTCGGACTCCCCGATTCTTACAACAGACACTACTACTGTCCTATTGAAATAACAGGGAAAATAGACACGTGAAACGTGTCGTGATTAATTGTGGGTCCGGAAGGTTGAGGAGTCAAGTTGGTAGCATATTGGACCTTGCCCACAAAAACTCTAAAGAGTCTTGCATAACCTTGAGTGACGGGCATTTTGTCCACTCTATTTTCGTTTTGTAACGCATTCCTGTTATATCGGTTTTGAAGCACTCTGATGAGAGATGAAACACCTGAATTTATTTTTATAGATAAGGAACCTAACTGTTCTCCTCTCAGAGAGGCTTTAAAAAGCGATGAGTGGATAGTTTCTCGGGAGTCAAAAATGCGATTATTAGAGGTATCCAAAAATGCTACCTTGTACAAGCGTGGAAAATATTATTCAGACTAATCTATAGGATCACTAGGACGGCGGCTTGCGCTGCTCCGCACAACGGCTTCGCCCGTCGCGCGCTTGCCGCGTGCTTCGCTTTCCCGCTTTGGGCCGGCGCTCACGCAGAAATGACCGATTGGTCAAATCTAGAAGTAATTGCAACAAAAGACGGGTAAATACGCGGGGGTGCGCGATTAGGTGTCCGGAAAATGCT
>CALXMT010000019.1 GCA_944389545.1 uncultured Kiritimatiellota bacterium
AAAGGACCGTTTTTGTGGTGAATGAGGCTGATTTCAAGGCTTGCAAGCCGTTTGTGAAGTGGGCTGGCGGGAAGCGTCAGTTGTTGCCGGAGATAGAGGCACGCGTTCCTTTGGAGGCGTTGCGTTCCGGTGCGTTTAGCTATGTTGAGCCGTTTGTCGGTGGGGGCGCGGTGCTTTTCCGGGTGTTGGCGCGTGTGCCGAGTGTCCGGGCGGTGGTGAATGACCTAAATCCTCGGCTTGTGGGGGCCTATCGGGCAATCCGTGATGACGTGGATACTGTCATTGAGCGGCTGTCCGAGTTTGAGGTGGCGTTTTTGCCGTTGGATGAGGCGGGGCGTCTCGATTTTTATCTAGCGATTCGCCAAAGGTTCAACAGTCGGGCAGTGAATGCGACGGAAGAGGTGGCGATGCTTCTTTTCTTGAACCGGACGTGTTTCAATGGGCTTTATCGGGAGAACGCGAAGGGGGCGTTCAACGTCCCTTATGGCAAGGTTAAGCGTCCTTGTATCTGTGATCGAGAGACGTTGTTGGCGGATGCGTGTGCGCTGCAGGGCGTGGATTGCCTGTGCGGGGATTTCGCGGCCGTCCTTGAGCGGGTGGATGGTCCTGCCTTCTTTTATTTGGATCCGCCTTATAAGCCCATCAGCCAGACCTCCAGTTTCAACGCTTACACCAGTGTTCCTTTTGATGATGTGGAGCAGGCGCGGCTGGCACAGTTTTGCCGGGCGCTTGACGCCGCCGGTCATCGGTTCTTGCTTAGCAATTCAGACCCTGGGGGTGGTTTCTTCGAGCAGCTCTACAAGGGTTTTCGCATTGAGCGGGTTCAGGCTCGCCGCTGCGTCAATGCCAACCCGGCCAAGCGGGGGGCTCTCAGTGAGTTGCTTATTTCGAATTTCTGAGGAGGCGTATTTATGCAGACGAGGGATTTTGACAGTTGGTTGGCCACATTCCGTGAGAGTATCGCCACGTATTCTTATTATACGGATTTTGGGAAGGTCATTGCCAATGCGAATGCCATCCGCAGGCAGCTTTGCCTGATGAATTCTCTTTTGGGCTCGGGTGACAAGTTTGAGGCGGAGTTTGAGTCTTTGGCCCATGATTATCCTGAAATTCTGCAGTGCATTCCCATTTTGCTCGCTTCGCGAAACAAGCTGATTCCTGTTCAGACCTCGGAGGCGTTTTTGGTTTTTGACTTCAAGCAACCCAATCTGGATCTCCATCATTACACCGAGTTTATGCGCAACACCGGGTTGGCGGACTTGATAGGGAGACGGTTGGTTTCCTCTCTGGTTGATTATGTCTTTGGTGTGGAGGCAGGGCTCGACTCAAACGCGCGGAAGAATCGCGGCGGTCATCTGATGGAGGATTTGGTGGAGACTTTCTTGAAAGAGGCTCACCTTTCCCCGCAGAAGGAGGTCTATGCATCGGCGCTTGAATCCGCGTGTGGGTTGGACCTCTCGCCACTTTCCAATGACGGGAAGACGGAGAAACGTTTTGACTTTGTGGTTGAGACCAAGCAGGCCGTCTATGCGATTGAGACGAACTTTTATGCCGGCGGCGGCTCGAAGCTCAACGAAACGGCGCGAAGTTACAAAACGCTTGCTTTGGAATCGCGGGCCATTCCGAACTTTCGATTTGTCTGGTTTACGGATGGGCAGGGGTGGTGGAGCGCACGCAACAACCTGCGTGAGACGTTTGATGTTTTGCCTGACCTCTATTGCATCCATGATTTGGAGCAGGGGGTGGCGAATCGGATTTTCCAATGATGCCTACGCGCTGGTATACCTCTGCGAACCGCGATTTCACCCTGGTCCAAGGGGATTGCGTGGAGACGTTGCGGGGATTTGACTTTGAGTTCGACATGGCCTTTGCCGACCCGCCTTACTTTTTGTCTAATGGCGGTATTTCCGTTCAGGCCGGCAAGTGCGTGTGCGTGGACAAGGGAAACTGGGACAAACCGCGCGGACGTGAGGAGGAAGCTGCTTTTACGCGAGCTTGGTTGGGAGCGGTGCGCGACAAGTTGGCCCCTCATGGGACGGTGTGGGTGAGTGGGACTTTCCACAACATCTTTGCGGTGGCGGAGGCTTTGGAGGACTTGGGCTTTCGTTTACTGAATGCGGTGGTCTGGGAAAAGAGCAATCCGCCGCCGAATCTGTCCTGCCGTTATTTCACCCATTCCGCGGAAATCGTTCTCTGGGCCCGCAAATCAGAAAAGGTCCCCCATCGTTATAACTATGAAGCCATGCGGGCCATTGCCGGTGGCAAACAAATGCGCGATGTGTGGAAGCTTCCGGCCATTGCGCCATGGGAGAAGGTCGGTGGCGTCAAGCATCCGACGCAAAAGCCGCTTTCCTTGCTTGCGAGAATCATCCTGGCTTGCACTCGGCCCGGTGATTGGGTGCTTGACCCATTCTGTGGGAGTGGTACAACGGGCATTGCCGCGGCGTTGTTTGGGCGACGGTTTCTGGGAATTGACTTGGAGGCGGACTTTTTGCGTCTGGCACGGAATCGCCGTGAGGCGTTGGATGTGCCTGGGGCCAGGCAGGAGATGTTTCGGAAATTGCAGGGATTTGAGCAAGCGTCCGCTTTGGCCGAAACCTTTGCGGCAGAGAATGAATTTTGCTTGGCGGAGCCCGGTCTGGACCTTCCTTTTTGATTTTCCCAGCGGATTGGGTAACGTGTAGGGTAGCTTTGTGGGTGGTGTGTCCACTGACAGGTCTGATGGATGGTGTATTGGGATGGGAATGAGTGGGTTATGGAGGATTTAGGGGAGGTGGATGACAGGTCTTTGGCAGGGGTGGGCCTGCCGCTTGATTTGGCGCACGCTTGGCGTGCGTTCTGTTTTCTTGGGTTCTATAAAAAGAAAGCCGCCCGGGGGCGGCTTTGGGGTGGGGGAGGCTAAGCTTCCAAGCCTCCAAACTTCCAAGCTTCCTCAATTCATGAGGGAGTGGATGGGGGCGGGGATGTGGCCGCCGTGGCGGACGAAGGCTTCTTGGCCGGTGGGGCAGCGGGGGGCGACGACGGTGCCGCCGCCGAAGAGGCCGCCGAAGTCGAAGTAGTCGCCGACTTTGGCGCCGGGGACGGGGATGACGCGGACGCCGGTGGTTTTGCGGGCGGAGACGCCGATGGCGCATTCGTCGAGGATGATGCCGGCGAGGGTGGCGGCGGGGGTGTCTCCGGGGAGCATAATCATGTCGAGGCCGACGGAGCAGACGGAGGTCATGCCTTCGAGTTTTTCGAGGCAGAGGGTGCCGTCGGTGAGGGCGAGCTCGAGGGTGTGGTCTTCCATGGGGGGGATGAATGCGCCGGAGAGGCCGCCGACGGAGGAGGAGGCGAAGGCGCCGCCTTTTTTGACGGCGTCGTTGAGCATCATGACGGCGGCGATGGTGCCGGGGCAGCCGATCTTTTGGATGCCCATGGCTTGGTAGATTTCGCCGACGGAGTCGCCGACTTTTGGGGTGGGGGCGAGGGAGAGGTCGAGGACGCCGAAGGGGACGCCGAGGCGTTTGGCGACGTGGCGGCCGATGAGTTCGCCGGTGCGGGTGACGCGGTAGGTGGTGTGTTTGACTTCTTCGGCGATTTCGTCGAGGGTGGCGTCGGGGTCGGCGGCGAGGAGTTTTTCGATGGCGCATTTGACGACGCCGGGGCCGGAGACGCCGGCGTTGATGACGACGTCGGGCTCGCCTGCGCCGAGGAGGGTGCCGGCCATGAAGGGGTTGTCTTCGGTGATGTTTGCGAAGACGACCATTTTGGCGCAGCCGAAGCCGTGGATGGATTCGGTGGCTTTGGAGACCTTGAGCATGGTGTCGGCGACGAGGTTGACGGCGTCGACGTTGATGCCGGCGCGGGTGGTGCCGACGTTGATGGAGGAGCAGACGTGGGTGGTTTCGGCGAGGGCGCGGGGGAGGGATTCGATGAGGGTGCGTTCGCCGGGGGTGATGCCTTTGTGGACGAGGGCGGAGAAGCCGCCGAGGAGGTCGACGCCGAGCTCGGCGGCGGCGCGGTCGAGGGCTTTGCAGAGCTCGACGGCGGTGTCTTGGTCGTGGCCTTCGAGGAGCATGGAGGCGGGGGAGATGGAGACGCGTTTGTTGACGACGTTGACGCCGAAGAGGGTGGTGGCTTCTTCGCAGGTTTTGACGAGGTCTTTGGCGACGGTCATGATGCGGTCGTAGACTGCGGTGACCATCTTTTTGGGGTCGGGGTTCGCGCAGCGGCAGAGGTTGATGCCCATGGTGCAGGCGCGGACGTCGAGGTTTTCCTCGTTGACCATGCGGAGGGTGGCAAGGACGGCCTGGTTGTTGATCATGGCTCACTCCTGGATGATGGATTTGATGGGGGCGACTTCGCCGGTGGCGCGGAAGATGGCTTCGTGGCAGAGCTGTGCGGAGAAGCCGCGCTGGGCGAGGGCTTCGCGGAAGGCTGCCTGGACGGCCTTGAGGTCGTGGAGGGGGGTGCGGAAGGTGACGTAGGCGAGGTGGGTGACGTGCTTGCCGTCGAAGATGGTGGACCAGTCTTCGATGTTGATGCCGTGGCCGGCCATGAAGTCGGCGATGGCGAGCATGATGCCGGGCTTGTCTTCGCCGGAGGCGGTGGCGACGTAGCGCTGGCCGGCGCGGGGGACGTCTTTGCGGACTTGCTCGGGGTGGGGCATGACGGCGAGGACGGCGCCGGGGGGGAGGAGGCCGGAGAGGGCCTGCTGCAGGCGGTCGCCGACGTCTTCCTGGTGCTCGGTGACGAAGATGAGGGAGAAGAAGCCGCTGACGATCGTTTGGCGCATGTCGGAGATGTAGCCGTTGAGGTCGACGACGGTCTGGGCGATGTCGCGCGTCAGGCCGATGCGGTCTGGCGTGATGACGGAAACGAGATAGGTGTAAGTGGCCATGGGTGCTCCTTGGTTGCTCACTGCTTACTAGAATACTATACCATATTTGGGGCGCTAGCGCGCCCCGGAGAACAGAGAACGGAGCGTGCAGGCCCAAAGGGCCAAACCTTCCACGGCCACGGAGAACAGAACGCGCGGCAGGCGCGCGACGGATGGAGGGGTGGGGGAACTGTGGAGGGTTTGCCCTGCGGGGCTGACACGAAGGGCACGAAGGACCACGAAGATACACGAAGGACTGCTAGAATGGAGAAACCGCCGATGTTCCGTCGCTTCGCTAGGAAGACCTTACGGTATTTCGCAGATTGAGCAGATTAAGGGCGTGCTGGCGCACGCGGGAATTGGGTAATTAGTACGCGAAGACGGTGTTGCGTGGAAACATTGCGGATTTTATCGCCTCTCTTAGGGTGTGCGAAAACAGTATGCACTATCCAGTGGTGACGCCATCCCGGTGAACGTCTGCGTGTCGTTTATTTGTTTGCTATACTGTTGGAGGAAAAGGGAGTGAGACATGCTTAAACCGATCAACGAGACGACCTACGATTTCCCCGAATTGATCGAGGGTGGGTTCATCTATGTGGATAAAACCGCGGCGTTGCAACAGTTGATTGCCAATCGTGGCGCGAAGCTGTGTTTCATCTCTCGTCCCCGGCGTTTTGGCAAATCCCTAATGCTCTCCACGCTCAAGGCCATCTTTCAAGGGCGTCGGGAACTTTTCGAGGGGTTGGCCATCGCCAAGACGGATTACGATTGGTCGGATGTCTACCCTGTGATCCACTTCGACTTCGGCACGATGGACGTTGAGACGTGTGAGGGGTTTCAACGGCGCTTTGTGGCGCGCGTCAAGAATGGACTCCAGGATGCCGGATATGATTACGACGATGCGCTCGACCCTGATGTCAACTTTGGCAAGGCCATCAACGAACTCGTCGAGCGGCACGGCAAGCCCGTTGTGGTGCTCATCGATGAGTATGACGCGCCTGTAGGCCATGCTATTGCCGACCCAGACAAGGCCGAGACCATCCGCGAACGCATGGCGGCTTTCTACGGCCAGCTCAAACTCAACGTTGCCAAAATCCGCTTCTTGATGATGACCGGCGTGACGAAGTTCACCCAACTTTCCGTCTTCTCCGCGCTGAACAATCTCAAAGACTTCACGCTCTCGGCGCAGACCGCTTCGCTCTTGGGTTACACTGAGGAAGAGCTAGAGGCTTATTTCGGGGAGCATATGCGCGCCCACGCCGAAGTCATGGGGCTTGATTACGCGACGTATCGCGAGCAATTCAAGCATTGGTACAACGGTTATCGCTTCTCGCCCTATGTCCGTGAGACGGTCTACAATCCGGTCTCCGTCGGGATGACCCTCGCCGCGAAGAATCCGTGGTTTGGCGCCACGTGGTCGCAGACCGGCCACGCCAGCGTGCTCATGCGCTATCTGGAGCGGACACCGTTGGACGAGATGGACTACGAGTGTGTCGCCGGTCAGTCCGAGGACGTCTTCAACACCTGCAGCCTCCGCGACATCAAGCCCATCACGCTGCTCACTCAGGGCGGCTACCTTACCATCAAGGACTACGATCCCGATTTTGGCTATACGCTCGGCATCCCCAACGAAGAGGTTCGCCGCGACCTCAACACGTTGCTTATTGATTCGCTCCGGCGCACCGACACCGATGCCTTGGTCGCCACGATTCGCACCGCGCTCGTCTCCGGCGACTTTCCGCGTTTTCTTGACGCGCTCAAGGCCTACTACGCCGGGTTCACCTATGGTTCACGTGAGGACAAGATCCACGAGGCCAACTACCAACGTCTGCTTGCCGCGCTTCTCTCCTCCTGTGGACTCAGCGTTGTGCCAGAGGCCACCCAGGCCGGTGGCCGCGTCGATGTCGTGGCCACCTCTCGTCTTGGCCATGTTTACCTCTTCGAACTCAAGGCCGATGGCAGCACCGCGCAGGAAGCGCTCGCGCAAATCCATGCCCGTGACTATGCCGTGCCCTATCGCGCCAAGGCCAAAGCCATCCACCTCTTCGGCCTTGCCTTTGATCCCGCCAAACATACGCTTGCAGACGTCGCCGTGGAAACGCTTCCCGCGTGACGTGGCGCTTGGGGCAGGAGGGCGCTAGCGCGCCCCTAGAGAACAGAACGCGCGGCAAGCGCGCGACGGATGGAGGGATGGGGAACTGTGGAGGGTTTGCCCTGCGGGGCGACGGGCAGAGTGGGGTGCAAGAAAGCCAAGCCTCCAAGCCTCTAAACTTCCAAACTTCTACTTGCCCTTGTGTGGCGAGAGGGGTGGGGGAAGAAAAACGGGTGTGGGGAGGCCCACACCCTTTTTATCAGCGAATTGCTGAGCTTCTAATCAGCCAATCAGCTCTCTTAGAGGGAGTCGCCGAAGTCGGCGCGGAATTTGGCGACGAGCTTTTCTTGCCAGTCGCCGACGGGGGCGAGGCGGCCGAAGAAGAAGCGGAGGACGGAGGGTTCTTCGACGAAGGTGAGGCCGCCGACAAGGCGGCGGTTGTCGTAGAGCCACTGGACGCGATCGATGGCGTATTCGACCTGGGAGAGGGTGAAGACGCGGCGGGGCATGGCGAGGCGGAGGAGTTCGAGCTCGGCGAAACGTTCGGAGCCGTCTTCGTTGCGTTGCTCGGAGAGGGTGCCGCGCTCCATGCCGCGGACGCCGCCGGCGATGTAGAGGGCGGAGGCGAGGGCTCCGGCGGGGTATTGCGACTGGGGGATGTGGTCGAGGAACTGGGTGGCGTTGAGGTGGCAGCCGAGGCCGCCGGCGGGGAGGATGACGGGGATGCCGCGGCGGTGGAGTTCGTTGGCCATGTAGTCGATGAACTGGGGGCCCTGGGAGATGATGTCTTCATCGAGGGTCTCGTCGAGGCCGACGACGATGGCTTCCATTTCGCGGACGGACATGCCGCCGTAGGTGAGGAAGCCTTCGTAGAGGGGGATGAGCTCCTTCATGCGGACTTCGTCGGCCTTGTCGCGGATGGCGATGCCGCCGCCGCGGGCGAAGCCGAGTTTGCGGGCGGAGAAGTAGATGATGTCGTAGAGGGAGGCGATCTCGTCGAGGATCTGGCGGATGGTCCAGTCCTTGCACTCGGGCTCGCGCTGCTTGATGAACCAGAGGTTGTCCTGGAGGAGGGAGGCGTCGAGGACGAGCTTGATGCCGTATTTCTTGCAGACGGCGGCGACGTCGCGCATGTTCTGGAGGGAGAGGGGCTGGCCGCCGACGAGGTTGGTGCCGGCCTCAACGCGGACGAAGGGGACTTTCTCCACGCCGACCTTCTGGATGAGGGCCTCGAGGCGGGGGACGTCGAAGTTGCCCTTGAAGGGGCAGTTGTTGGCGGGCTCGAGGCCTTCGCGGACGATGAGCTCCTCGACGGCGCCGCCGAGGCGGGTGATGTGGGCCTTGGTGGTGGTGAAGTGGAAGTTCATGGGCACCACGTCGCCGGGTTTGACGTAGGCGGTGGCGAGGACGTTTTCCGCGGCGCGGCCCTGGTGGGCGGGCAGGAAGTAGTCCATGTGGAAGAGTTCGCGGACCTTGGCGGCCAGGCGGTTGTAGGTCTCGGAGCCGGCGTAGGCGTCGTCGGCGCGGAGCATGGCGGATTGCTGGAGGTCGCTCATCGCGTTGACGCCGGAGTCGGTGAGCATGTCCATGAAGACGTCTTTGTTCTGCAGGAGGAAGGTGTTGTTGCCGGCCTCGTTCATCAGGCGGCGGCGCTCCTCCACGGGGGGCAGGAAAAGCTTTTGGACGATTCGGACTTTGTGCATCTCGAGCGGAAGCTGCTTGCCGCTGTAGAACTTGACGTTTGCCATGGGTGTTCCTTTGGTTAAACTGGCGAATATCTGGGTATATTAGCGCAATTCTTGGTGCCGCGCAAGCCGCTGGCTTGCGCGGCACCGCTGATTGGCTGATTAGCTGATTGGCTGATTGGTTGGGGCACTTGCGTGCCCCGGAGAACGGCCGCCCCTGCGGGGCGACGGATGGAGGGGTGGGGGAACTGTGGAGGGTTTGCCCTGCGGGGCTGACACGAAGGACACAAAGGACCACGAAGATGCACGAAGGGTGGGAACCGCAGATTTCACAGATTTTAGGCAGATTAAGGGCGTGCTAGCGCACGCAGGACGCATTTTTGGAAGTTTGGAAGTTTAGAAGTTTGGAGGCTTGGCTGTGGGGCGCTGCCCCACGCCCCGGCAGGGAGAAGTTCTCCCTGCACCCCCGGTACGTCTGCGACGTGCCAACAAGCACGACCGAATGACATGGACACCCCAGCAGGAGGTGCAGGAGATTCAGGAGATGCAGGAGCGCCCGGTAAACGGGCGACGGACAAGGACTCCAGGAGACTGATAAGGCGCGAACCGGCGGGCGGCGGGCGCGGTCAGCGGCGAAGCCGCAGAGCGACCGATGGAGCCCAAGGGGTTCGCGCCTCCTTTTGCGTCTTTGCGGGAAAAGAAAGTTTGTAGATTTTCTCGGAGAGTTATTGGTACAACGGCTTCGTCCGTCGCCCCGCAGGGGCGCTCTGTTTTCTGTTCTCCGTTCTCCGTTCTCTGTTTTCTGTTCTCCGTTCTCTGTGGGGCGCGTTGCGCCCCACTTGCGCGAGGGCATAAGTTTATGGTACAGTAAGAGGACTTTTCGTTTTAGGTTTATCAGGAGTCCGCGACATGGCACGCAAAATCCCCTTGGACCACATGCGCAACATCGGCATTATGGCCCACATCGACGCCGGCAAGACGACGACGTCGGAGCGTATCCTTTTCTATTCCGGCAAGAACCACAAGATCGGCGAGGTGCACGATGGCGGCGCCACGATGGACTGGATGGTTCAGGAGCAGGAGCGCGGCATCACCATCACGTCCGCGGCGACCGCGGTCATGTGGGGCGACTACATGATCTCCTTGATCGACACCCCCGGCCACGTGGACTTCACGGCCGAGGTGGAGCGCTCGCTGCGCGTGCTTGACGGCGCGGTGGCGGTGTTCTGCGCGGTGGGCGGCGTGCAGCCCCAGTCCGAGCAGGTCTGGCGCCAGTCCGAAAAGTACAAGGTGCCGAAGCTGATCTTCGTGAACAAGATGGACCGCATCGGCGCGAACTTCTTCTCCGTGATGGAGCAGGTGAAGAACCAGCTCAACGCCCGCCCCGTCCCGATGGTCTGCCCCTACGGCGCCGGTGACACCTTCGAGGGCGTCGTCGACCTGCTCGAGGAGCGCCTGGTGACCTATGACAAGGCCTCCCAGGGCATGAAGCAGATTTACTCCGAGATCCCCGCCGAGCTCAAGGAAAAGTGCGAGGAGATGCGCCACGAGATGATCGAGGCCGCCGCCGAGCAGGATGAAGAGCTCATGAACAAGTACTTCGAAGAGGGCACCCTCTCGAAGGAAGAGATCATCCGCGGCATCCGCAAGGGCTGCATCAGCCGCGCCATCATGCCCGCCTTCTGCGGCACCGCCTTCAAGAACAAGGGCATCCAGATCCTCCTCGACGCCGTCGTCAGCTACCTGCCCAGCCCGCTGGACATCCCCCCGGTGACCGACGAGGCCGACCCCTCCATCGTCCGCCACGCCGACGACAAGGAGCCCCTCTCCGCCCTCGCCTTCAAGATCATGGCCGACAAGAACATGGGCAAGATTATCTTCACCCGTGTCTACTCCGGCACCCTCAAGGCCGGCGAGGAAATCCTCGACAGCTCCATCAACAAGAAGGCCCGCATCTCCCGCCTCTTCCGCATGCACGCCAACCACCAGGAGAAGCTCGATGAAGCCTACGCGGGCGACATCGTCGCCGTCATTGGCCTGCCCAACACCCGCACCGGCGACACCCTCTGCGACCCCGAGAACCCCATCCACCTGGAGTCCATCGACTTCCCCGCGCCGGTCATCTCGATCGCCGTGAAGCCCGTCTCCCGCGGCGACAACGAGAAGCTCGGCAACGCCCTGCACACCCTCGCCCAGGAAGACCCCACCTTCACCGTGGCCTTCGACCAAGAGACCAGTGAGACCATCATCTCCGGCATGGGTGAGCTCCACCTCGAAATCATCGTCGACCGCCTGAAGCGCGAGTTCAACGTCGACTGCGAGGTCGGCCGCCCCGAGGTCGCCTACCGCGAGTCCATCGCCATCGAAGGCGACGGCGAATACAAGCACAAAAAGCAGTCCGGCGGCCGCGGCCAGTACGGCCACGTCTGCATGAAGTTCGCCCCGCAGGAGCCCGGCAAGGACTTCGAGTTCATCAACGACATCAAGGGCGGCGTCATCCCCGGCGAGTACATCCCCGCCGTCGAAAAGGGCATCCGCGCCGCGATGGAGTCCGGCCCCCTCGCCGGCTACCCCGTCCTCCCCCTCAAGGCCACCCTCTACTACGGCTCCTACCACGACGTCGACTCCTCCGAGTTCGCCTTCCAGACCGCCGCGCGCCAGTGCTTCAAGGAAGTCTTCCTCAAGAGCCAGCCGCAGCTCCTCGAGCCCATCATGAAGGTCGAGGTCGTCGTCCCCGAAGACTACATGGGCGCCGCCACCGGCTCGCTGTCCCAGCGCCGCGGCCGCGTTGAGGGCATGGAAGAGCGCGGCGGTGCCCGCCTCGTCCACGCCTTCGTCCCGCTGGGCGAAATGTTCGGCTACTCCAACACCATCCGCACCCTCACCCAGGGCCGCGGCTCCTTCACCATGGTGTTCGACCACTACGAGCCCGTCCCCAAATCCCTCCAGGACGAGATCGTCGAGAAGCGCCGCAAAGCCGGCAAGGTCCACGGCTACTCCGACTCCGACGAGTAATCCGCCCCGCGCCAAGCGCCAAAAAGCGAGCCCCGGTCCCCCGGGGCTCGCTTTTTGTGGAAGCTTGGAAGTTTGGAAGCTTGGAAGTTTGGAGGCTTGGAAGCTTGGAGGAGCCCCAGAGGTTGGATCCCGGACCGCCGCCCTTGGCGGCGATGAAACCGGACATTCCACGGGCCCCACAAAGACTGCCAGAATGTGAACCGCAGATTCCGCAGATTTGTTGCAGATTAAGGGCGTGCTACCGCACGCAGGACGCACTATTGGAAGCTTGGAAGTTTAGAAGTTTGGAGGCTTGGCTGTGGGGCGCTGCCCCACGCCCCGGCAGGGAGAAGTTCTCCCTGCACTCCCGGCACGTCTGCGACGTGCCAAAAGCAACGCGGTAGGACATATAGGACAATTAAGGCGGATATTTGTTCGTCGCCCCGCAGGGGCGTTTCCAATCAGCTAATCAGCCAATCAGCGGGGCGGCATCGCCGCCCCTTCCTGAGACCCTATAGTGGTCCGAGGTCAACCACTATAGTGGTCGGGGGCGAGACCCTATAGTGGTCCGGGTCGAAACCCTTAAGGGTCCGCAAAAGACCCTTTTGGAAGGCCCAATGGAGCCCGAAGCGGTTCATGCCACCCTTTCGTTTTCGCGGAAAAATAATCGGACGCGATTGGCGCTTGCAAAGGGGGTGGGGAAGGTGCTATTCTATTGTCACGCTGTGGGTAAGCCGCAGCTTCGTTTGCGCTTTGCGTGAACCAGTCGCTTATCGGGAACCTGAGAACTTTCTGTCAACGCGACGTGTTCGGCAAGGTGCGCCATGTTTGGCGCACTTTCTTTGCACGCTGTTGACAGGGCTTTCTCAGGGCCTCCGGTAAGGCGTAAAAAGGCAGTGCGTCTTTTTATGCCGGCTGGGCCGGGAAGCGGGAACGCGCGTTCGCGGGCGTGTGTCTGCGGCGCGACAGCCGAAGGAGCCGCCTCCCTTTCCTGCCAGGTCCCCTTCGGTCTCCCCCATGGGCGGGAAAGGAGAAACAAGACAGCATGAAACGCATCCTCTTTGCGGCGGCCGTTGCCGCCCTCACTCTCGGCGCCGCCCAGGCGGCCTCCCTCTCTTGGAAGACCGGCGTCAACGAAACCTACTCCGGCCCCGACGCCAAAGGGATCTCCGCCGAAGTCTCCGGCGGCCAGGCCTGCGCCTCCGCCTCCTTCGTCCTCTCGGTGACGTTCAACCAGGCAATCGGCAGCGACACAAACATCGCCCAGCTGGGCCAATGGAACCGCGGCTTCATGCAGGTCAAAGCCTACAGTGGCAACCAAGACCTGGGGTTCTACAACTCCAATCCAAATACGTATTCCCATCCCGGCATTCCGATCGGCAATCTGCAGGAAGGCGGCAACACCTTCGTCTTCGTGCTGACCTACGAAAAGCTCAACGACACGCAAACCCGCGTCATTGGCTACATCAACGGCAGCACCCCCGTCATCAACTTCACCACCACTGGCCTCAACGGCCTCAACGCGCAGGTCTTCGCCTCCACGGACGGTTCTTACACCGTGAACGGAAGCGCGGCCTACACCGGTGTCCTGAGCGCCGACCAAGCCAAATGGCTGGCAGACAACAAGACGGTCGTCCTGCCTGAGCCGACGGCGTTGGCGCTGTTGGCGCTGGGCGTGGCGGGCGTGGCGCTCCGCCGCCGCGTGGCCTAAACGGTTCCTCGCCAAAAAGAGAGCCCCGGTCCTCCGGGGCTCTCTTTTTGGCGATTGGCTGATTTGCTGATTGGCTGATTAGTTTTCTTGGAGGGGCTTTGCCCCACACCCCTGCCTTCATCCGTCGCGCGCTTGTCGCGCGTTCTGTTCTCCGTTCTCTGTTCTCCGTTCTCCAGGGCGGCCCCCGGACGCCCTACTGGTCATGGGTGTGGCCGTGCCAGGGCTCTGGGGGCGGGGGGGTGACGGTGCCGGCGAGGATGCGCTGGCGGACGGCTTCGGCGAGGAGGATGGTGGCGGCGGCGGAGACGTTGAGGCTGTCGGCGACGCCGAGCATGGGGATGCGGACGCGGAGCTCGGCGTCGCGCATGAAGGCGTCGGTGAGGCCGTATTGTTCGCTGCCGAGGCAGAGGGCGACGCGGCCGGTGAGGGGCTGCTGGAAGTGGAGTTTTTCGGCGTGGGGGGTGGCGGCGAGGATGGAGAAGCCGTTGGCGCGGAGCCAGGGGAGGAGCGCTTCGGCGGTGGTCTGGGCGACGGGGAGGGTGAAGAGGGTGCCGGTGGAGGCGCGGACGACGTTGGGGTTGTGGATGTCGGTGCAGGGGTCGCAGACGATGACGGCGGCGGCGCCGGAGGCGTCGGCGGAGCGGAGCATGGTGCCGAGGTTGCCGGGTTTCTCGATGGCTTCGCAGACGAGGAGGAGGGCGTCGGGGGGGAGCTTGAGGTCTTGGAGGCGCTTGGCGATTTGGGGGCCGACGGCGAGGAGGCCATCGGGGCGTTCGCGGTAGGCGAGCTTCTCGAAGACGGGCTTGGAGCAGGGGAAGAGGTCGGCGCCGAGGGCACGGCAGCGGTCGACGAGGGCGGGCTCGTTTTCGTGCTTGAGCCAGAGGTCTTCGCAGTAGAAGAGCTGGGTGGGGCGGTAGTCGTGCTCGAGGGCGCGGTGGATTTCGCGGTAGCCTTCGATGAGCATGAGCCCGGCGTCGTCGCGGTGTCCGCGTTGGCGGAGCTTGACGGCGGCTTTGACGCGGGGGTTGGCCAGGGATGTGAGCGGGGTAATCATGCAGGAATTATAGCATTTTGGTAGAATACTGTTATGGAATCAGAGCAAAAAGAGGGGCTCCGGGCGGCGATGGTGGCCGTGGTGGGGCGGACGAATTCGGGCAAGTCGACGCTGGTGAACCGGCTGGTCGGCGAGAAGGTGTCGATTGTCTCGGGAATGGAGCAGACGACGCGTAACCGGATCCGCGGCATCCTGACGGAGCCTCGTGGGCAGCTGGTCTTCCTGGACACGCCGGGCGCGCACAAGGCGGAGAACGAGCTGGGCACGCTGATGAACAAGATGTCGCGCGGGGCGGGCCAGGGCGCGGACGTGCTGCTGGTGGTCTTCGACGGCTCTGCGCCGGTGCGCTTGGAGGACGAGGGGTGGATGTCGCGGGCGGCCTTTTCGGAGCCGCCGACGCTCTTTGTGCTGAACAAGGCCGACGCGGCGGGCTTCGACCCGGCGCCGTTCCATGCGGCGTGGGACCGCATCCGTGCGGAGAAGGGCGTGTCGCGCGAGATCCCGTGGGTGGAGCTCTCGGCGGAGACGGGCGCGGGGTGCGAGGACTTGCTGGCGCGGCTCTTCGCGTTGGCGCCGGAGTGCCCGGTGTTGCCCTTCCCGGAGGACATCGTGAGCGACTTCCCGCGCAAGTTGGCCATCGCTGACATCATCCGCGAGAAGCTCATCCGCCGTCTCTTCCAGGAGGTGCCGCACCAGCTGGGCGTGCGCGTGGAGCGCATCGACGAGCGGCCCGACGGGAGCTGGGAAATCGCCGCCACCATCCTGGTGAACCGCGCCTCGCAGAAGGGTATGGTCATCGGTAACAAGGGCCGCAACCTCCGCGCCATGCGCCGCTCGGCCGAGCCGGAAATCGCCGAGGCCTATGGCCTGACGGGGTGCACCATCGTGCCCTTTGTGCGCGTGGAGCCCAAGTGGTTCAAGAATCATTTCATCCTCAAGGAACTCGGCTACAAGGAGTGACCCATGGAGACGCCTGAGAACCCTGTCTTTCCCCCTGACCCGAAGCCCCGCCGCGGCTACCTCTCCGGACGCCTCGGTTGCCTGTTCGGCTTTGGCGGCGGGTGCTTGGTCGCGTTGCTGCTGATTGTCCTGGTCTTGAGCGTGGGCGGCGGACTGCTGGTGGGCGGCATGCACGCGTTGATGGGCGAGGTCGACCCGGCGCAGCCCTACCGCGTGGTGGCCGGCGACCCCGATGAGGACGAGGCGCGGGGCGTGCTGCGCGTGGAGATTTCGGGCGTCATCACCGGTTCGGAGGGCGGCTGGGGCGCCACGGCCGGGAACGATGCCGCGGCCCTGCGCGCCATCGAGCACGCCATCGACGATGAGGACATCCACGCCATCCTGCTGGTGATCGACAGCCCCGGCGGCGGCGTCGGCCCCAGCGACGCGCTCTATCACGCGCTCGAACGGTTCAAGCTGGCCCGCCCCGGGCGCGTGGTGGTCGTCCAGGCCGAGGATTTGTTGGCCTCCGGCGCCTACTATGTGGCCATGCAGGCCGACTGGATCAGCGTCACGCCCACCACCGTTGTCGGCTCCATCGGCGTCATCATGCCCGGCCTCAACGCCGCCGGCCTGGCGCAGAAGCTCGGCCTCGCCGATTCCTCCGTCGCCTCCGGCCCCTCCAAAGACCTGGGCAACCCCCTCAAGCCCGTCAACCCCGCGCACACAGCCATCCAGCAGGCCGTCGTTGACGCCCTCTACGATCGCTTCGTGGGCATCGTCGCCGGCGGCCGCCACCTGCCGGAATCCGACGTGCGCGCCCTGGCCGATGGCCGCATCCTCTCCGCCCGCGACGCCCTGGAGCTCCGCCTCGTCGACGCCATCGGCTACGAGGACGGCCTGGACGCCAAGCTGGCCGAGTTGCTCAACTGCCCCGAGAAAGACCTCGTCCGCTACGCCCCGCCGGAGAGCCGCGGCGGACTCGGCGCCCTCCTCGGCGGCTTCTCCTCCGAGGTCGGCCGCGGCGCCGCCGAAGCCCTCCTCCAACAATCCCCCGCCACCCCGCAATACCTCCTCCGCTGATGCGCCAACGTCTCGACCAAGCCCTTGTCCAGGCCGGCCTCGTCGACTCCCGCGAGACGGCCCAACGCCTCATCCTCGCCGGCGAAGTCCTCCTCAACGGCCAAAAGGCCTTCAAGGCCAGCCAAGCCGTCCCCGAAGGCGCCGAGCTCGCCCTCCTCGCCAAACCCCGCTTCGTCAGCCGCGGCGGCGAGAAACTCCAGGGCGCCTTTGACGCCTTCGGGCTCGACGTCACCGACCTCTGCTGCCTCGACGTCGGCGCCTCCACGGGCGGCTTCACCGACTGCCTCCTGCAACACGGCGCCCGGCGCGTCCTCGCCCTCGACGTCGGCACCAACCAGCTGCACTACCGCCTCCGCACCGACCCCCGCGTGTGGAGCAAAGAGCAGTTCAACTGCCGCTACCTCACCCCCGCCGACCTCCCCGAGGTCCCCCAATTCGGCTGCACCGACGTTTCCTTCATCTCCCTGAAGCTCATCCTCCCGCCGATGACCGCCTGCCTCGCCCCCGGCAGCCTCCTGGTCTCCCTCATCAAGCCCCAATTCGAGGCCGGCCGCAAAGATGCCCCCAAAGGCGTCGTCCGCGACCCCGCCGTCCGCGAACGCGTCGTCGAAGAGATCCGCGCCTTCGGCACCGGCGAGCTCGGCCTGGAATGGGTGAACTGCGCCCCCTCCCCCCTCCTCGGCCCCGAAGGCAACGTCGAATTCCTCGCCCTCTGGCGCACCCCCGCCGCGCCCAACGATTGACCGACCCTCTCCACGAAGACATGGGTGCCCCATTGGAGCGCCCGGCTGATTAGCTGGATGGTAGATTGGAAAACAAAGCGCGAACGTCCACCCCTTCGCGCCTCATTCTCATACCCACTCCTTGCGCTTCGAACGTTTTTTCTGGTGTGCAAAAGGGGCCTCCGCCCTCATCGTCTGGTTGCTCCGCTTGCGTTTCAATCGCTTTTTGGGGCGTGCAAAAGAGGTCTCCGTGAGACCCTATAAGGGCCCTCCTCCGACCCTTAAGGGTTTCGACCCCGACCACTATAGGGTCTCACCCTCGACCACTATAGTGGTTGACCTCGGACCCTTATAGGGTCTCAAAAAGGGCCTTTAGAGCGGCTCAAAAGAGACAGGAGAGCCGCCCTTTTGTTGGGTGCGGAACACGATTCGGAGAAAACGGGGAAGACCGCAAAGACGCGAGTGCGCGCGAAGCCAGATGGGTTGACGCCGGTCGCTTTGCGGGCTAAACGCCCACTGATCGCTCCCTCCCGCCATCGTTTTCGCGCTTGGGCCCTCTTTCAAGTCTTTTGGGTGCAGGAAAATGGGGCGCGGGAGGGCGCACGACCGTGCGCCCGGCGTTAGCGCCCCAGCTTTCCTGCAAGCGTTGCGTCTTCGCGGCCATTTTCTCCGGACTCTATTAACTCTGCGGCTACGCCGCTGACCGCGACCGCCGCCCTCCGTTTCGCGCCCCTATCTCGTCTTTGCGGTCGCCTCACTACCCATCAATGGCGGAGGCGTTTGGCGAGGCGAAGAAGGAGAATGGTGAGGCGGGGGAAGCGGAAGGCGAGGCGAAGCTCGGGGGCGGGGCGGACGCGTTTGGCCGCGGCGCGGATGCGGTCGTTGCGGACGATGCGCAGGACGTTTTCCAGGCGTTCACCCCAGGAGGGGGCGGGGGCAAGCGAGGCGAGGACCAGGTGGTTGCGGGCGTTCTTGATCACCCACGCGTCGAAAACCACGTCGTCGGGGGAGAGACCATAGCGCGGGGCCATCTCGCGGCGGAGGGCATCCACGCGCATGAAGTCGAGGAAGCTCTTCTCGCGATAGTTGCGGACGGAAGAGCCGGCGTTGATGTCGTAGAGGTAGAGGCCCTCATGGAGCAGACCCACGCGCTCCACGTGCTCGAAGAGTTGCAGATTGAGGGCGATATCCTCGAACATCAGGATGGGAACGCGCGCGTAGGCATCGAAGTCGAAGCGGTTGCGGTAGAGTTTGTCCCAGACGACGAAGGCGCCTTCGCCGCGGAAGAGTTTCGGCTCGATCACGCCGCGGAAGGCCTCTTCTCGATTCAGAAAGAGCTCCGGTTCGCGCGAGGGCGAGCCCACGGTGTCGCACTGCGCCACGTCCAGGTTATGTTCTGTGGCGAAGGCATGGAGCCGTTCATAGAGTGTTGGCGCAGCCTCGTCGTCCGCATCGACCGTGCCGACCCAGGGCGAACGCGTCCGCCGAAAGGCCCGGAGGCGTGCCTGATAGCAGCCGTCGTTGCGTTGATGGATGACACGCACGCGTGCGTCTTGCCGCACCAACCCATCGGCGATGGCCCCCGTCTCATCGGGCGAACCGTCATCGACGATCCAGACCTCCAGGTCGCGAAAGGTCTGCCGAAGGACGGATTCAACCGCGCGCGGCAACGCCGCGGCCGCCCGATAGGCCGGCATGGCGACGGCGATTTCTGCAGGGATATAGGTTTTCATGGCAAGATGCTCTGGTAGGCGGATTCGAGGGCGTGGCCGACGGCGGGCCAGGTGTAACGTTCGCGGACGAGGGCCTGGCCGCGTTCGCCCATGGCTTGCCGCTCGGCATCGGTGAGGGAGAGGGCGGCGCGGAGGGCCTCCACGAGGGGCTCCACGCCGATCTCGATCCACCAACCGCAGTTGTGCGTACGCAGTTCTTCCCAGGGGGTGCCGACGGTGGTGATGACGGGCGTGGCGGCGGCGAGGGCTTCGATGACCACGGAGCCGAAGTTCTCGGAGTAGGTGGGCAAGACGAAGAGCTTGGCGTTGGCGTAGAGCGCGTCTTTCTCTTTCCCGTAGACGGGGCCGAGGTAGGCGACGGAGGTCTCGTCCAATCCTGCGGCGCGGGCCCGCGCGATGACGTCAGCGGCGTGTGTGCCATCGGAAGGGCCGGCGATGAGGAGTCGCCATCCTTCCGGCTGCAGACGGGCCCAGGCGTCGACGAGGTTGAAGAGGCCTTTCTTGGGATGGACGCGTGAGACGAAGAGGGCAACCTTGGGGCGCACTGCGTGCGGGGGCGCCTCAACGGTCGGGAGGTCGACTCCCAACGGAATGATTGTGGTGGCCCCGCGCAGACCCACGCGGCGGCAATCCTCTACTTCGCTGGGCGCGGTTGTGTGCAACAGCGTGGCACCACGCAGACCCCACCATTGGTAGAGCGCCAGTGCAAGACGTTTCTTGAGTGCGCGTTGCGAGAGGGCCCACGGCGTGAGCATGCCGTGGGGCGACCAGACGATGGGGATGCGGCGATGTTTGGCCCAGAGGAAGGCGCGGAAGAGCCAGGGCGTCCAGAGTGCGTGAATGTGCACCACGTCGGGGCGCCAATCGGTGGGCGGGGCAGTGAGGATGGGGGCGGGCGTGGGATAGTCGTCAGGGGCCGCATGGCGCACCCACAGGCGACAGTCGTGTCCGCGTTCGGCCAGGGCGCGCAGGGCCTCGCCGCAGAAGACGGAGGTGCCAGCCGCGCGGGCCATCCCGGTGATGACGTGGAGAATCTTCATCTCAGTCCAGGAAACTCAAGGCGCGTTGGGCCCAATCTTCGGTGGTGTAGGCCATGCCCAGACGGTGGCTTTCGTGGCCCATGGCGCGGAGGGCTTCATCGGGCAGGAGCATGGCGGCGCAGAAGGCCTCGGTGATGGCCGCCTCGTTGGTGGGGTCGAATTGGAAACCGTTCTTGCCGGGTTCCAGAAAAGCGGAGGCCGATTGGATGGCATCGGAGCAAAGGAGCGGCAACCCCATTTGCGCGGCTTCCTGCACCACCACACCCCAGGGCTCGAAGACACTGGGCAGAACAAAACACCCCGCCTGCGGGATGAAGTTCTGAATCTCCGCCGGCGTCTTGTAACCCAAGTGCTCGATCCGCGGATGCTGGGTACGCTCCTCCCACAGCTCGCCGCCGCCGATGCAACAGAGCCGCCAGTCGCTCTCCGGCATCCGCTCGATGGCCTGCAGGAAGGCGCGCTCCATCCGCCGCATATTCTTCACGGGCACGTAGCGGCCGATGTAGAGGAACGTGTGCGGCCACGGGTCGCGATCGGGCGCGTAGAGCGCGGAAAACTTCGCGCTGTCGGCGGCATACATTCCCGTCTTCAGCGCCCGCTCCGGAAAGCCCACGCGACGCATGTAGCCCGTCTGCGGCGTCCCCGCCCCCCACGCGAAGTCGAACAACGGCCGCAGGGCAAACCGCCCCACCACGCAATTCAACCACTGCTTTGGCGTGCCGCGCCACGGCGTGTCGAGCATCAGGACCGTCTTCGTACCCGCGCCATGCAGACGCTTCGCCAGCTCTAGATAACGTCGGTCGGCCCACCCGCCGCAGAAGAAGACATCCGGCCGCCAATCACCCAAGGCATCGAAAAGCGCCTCCACCGTGGGCACCGATTCATAATCCAAATAGCGTACCCCGGGCTGCTCAAAGGCCGTCCGCTTGCACGACCAAATCACAATCTCGGCCTCCTTCGCCAAGGCCCGAAGCGACGCGCCCATGTACCCGGCAATCTCAGAAGTGGCTATCAACACACGAGGTTTCATCAAGACTTCCTTTCTGCGACAACACGGCGATAAAGCGCCTTACATTACAAAAGATTCCAGAACGCTATTGACCCTTTCGCAGATGAAGGGCAAGCCACAAAAGGCAGTCATCTATCGTCTTGCCGAGGGCTCGCGTGACGTTGTGGAGAAAGCGGCCAGAAGGAGAGAGTTTCTTGACGTTGAAGGCATCAGACGAAACCGTGCCGGAAGCGAAGTCGCGGAGATTCTGCGAACAGACCGTCGGGTATGCGTGGTAGAGCTGAATCGCACCACTTCTGACCCAGCGCCCCCAATGGTCACATGGCGTCTGCATGGGCAGATTGGCACGGAGCAACGCTTGTGCCGCAGGCGCGGTCAAGATATACCCCTCCGTGTACATATCCGCTTGGGCAGGGAAGATGCCCTCCTCTGCGTGACGCTTGTACGTATGATCTGAGAGGAGCACGACCTGCGGTTGGTCAGGCTTGAGCCACGCCGCGACACGCCGGAGCTGCTCCGGGAAACGCTCGTCGAGCACCACATCATCTTCCAAGATACACGCGTAAGGGAGCTTCTCCTCGTTCATGCGTCGATAAAGGGCGTAATGCGAGAGCGCACACCCAATCTCGCCATCGCGAACAGGCCGCCCCACCGCGCACCACCACCGGAAACGATTCACCGCACGCCGCTTCTCTGCCTTTGGCAAATCCGCGCCATACACCGCTGGGAAACGCTCATACTCCACGCCGAGCTTCCGCAATTGCGCATCCGCTGCGGCAAGCCGCTCAGGATTCTTGTCAAGGTTGACGAGAAAAACTTTCATAGGTTCCCCACTCTTAAGACTTCGCGTATCGCGCGAGATGAACAATCATGGGCAATCTGAATCTGACGCCAACGCGACGTGATGCCTTTATTCCCACACCATTGGCCAATCAGACAAAGTGCTCGCCACAGCACAGGGACACGGAGAAACACATAGAGGAGGCGCTTGCCCAAGAGTACACGCCATCCGAAACAACGTCGATAGGACTCCCCACGCTTTTCCCACACGAATGCGTCCGCAAAGGCATGCCATAGACGGAAACGGCCGGACGCGACTTCTCCAAACTTGGGCAACCATGGATTCCCGGACACATAATGCACCACGGGGCGCTCGGCAAGTTTTGCGTCGTCCAAAAAAATCTGCAATCGGTCGAACTTTTCTGGAGCGAAAGCCTTGTGACCATGAAAAACCACGTTCATGGCCGTTTGGTCGGGCAGGGCGACATCCGGATACTCCTTAAAGAACTGCTGGATTCGCTCTGGGATTTTGTCCTCGCGACACTTTCTAAAGTTGAAAAGCATGACTCCGGAGTTGAAGTACTCCGAATCCGGGATTGTCACGCCGCACCGCCGTTTTGCCCACCTGCATTCGTTCTGTCGGCAACGCTCAGATTCCTCTTGCACGACGACAGCATAAGCATTTGCGTCACGATAAGAGAAATGTTCCTCGACGGATGCCAGATAAAGCACATCGCAATCCAAGTAGAGGCACCACGATACCTCTTTTAAGATGTAGGGGAAAAAACAGCGCACGCTCGCCATGCGTGACCCGGCCCAATAAGGGAGCCCTGCCAGCAAGGCTTCGTCGCAAATGTGTTGCTCAATGACACTATTGGCATGTAACCGGAGCAAAACACCCCGCGTTTCATCCATTGTCTCAGGGTGAACGCCCTCGGTGAAAATATGGAAATGCAAAGGCGTATTCTGTTGCGCAAACGCAGCGACCCCAGCCAACGCCACCAATGCCCCTGGCATATAACGTTCGTTTGCCGCCACCGCGACATGAAATGTCTCTTGCATCGTCAATTCTGACATCCTAGTATCCACGTCTTCAGCCAGATACAGTATCTGACGAATCTCTGAGCACTAGTGTACCAAGGGAACCTTCCCAAATGCAAGGCCAAAATACAAAATCAGATTCTCTTGGGAAGTGTGTATGATCTGTTTGCACACTGTAACAACCTCGAAAAGTGATTACGACAGAAGGATGGATAAATGCGCGGGGAATTGATAGCATGGAAATCCCAAGGGAGGCGCGAGCAAAGGGAGTGATGGAGTTTGTAGGTTTTCATGCAAGACCGTCTTCGCGGTAAAATTTCCCCGGACACTATTAAGCGACGATAGGACAAGTCTTCTTTTGCTATACTATTGGCACGCTACGGGAAAGCCGTAGTATCACCTACGCTAAGCGTAACAAGGTTGCTCCAACTGAAACCTAGGAAATTTCAACATACGAGCAACGTGTTAGGCGAAGCGTGTCGTCCTATCGGCACGCTTCCCTTCGCGTGTTTGTATGTGGGCCATCCTAGGGCCTCAGTTGGAGCACGCAAAGGGAGCGTGCTTTTTATGTCCAGGCCAGACAAATGCCAATCAATTTCACCTCGTACACAAGTGCGAGGTGTGCGGGGTATTGTGGCGGTGATGTGGCGGCTGTGCATGTCGCACACGGGGTTGTATCTTTTCTTTGGGGGGTGTACAACGCTTCTGAATCTGGTTTTGTTTTTGGCATTCTTCCATTTGTGCGGATGGCCGGCGTGGGTGTCGAATACGGTGGCGTGGTGGCCGTCGGTGGCCTTTGCGTGGTGGACGAATCGGTTGTGGGTCTTTGATGCGAGGCGGGATGTGTCATGGGGTTTCCTTTGGTGGGAGTTGATGGCGTTCACGGGGTCGCGCCTTTCCACAGGTGTGGTGGATGTCCTTTTGATTTGGCTGACGGTGGATGTGGCGCGTTGGAATGAGCTGGCGATGAAGATTCTGGTTGGGATCTTCGTGGTGGTGCTCAATTACGCAATCAGTCGTTGGTTGGTTTTTCGTAAAAAGGAGAAGGCTGAATGAAACTGTCTTTGGTCGTTCCGTGTTATAACGAGGTACCGTGCGTGCGTCTCTTTTGGGAGGCAGTTCGGGGGCTTGGCTTGAAGTGTGAGCTAGAGTTTGTGTTTGTGGACGATGGCTCGGTGGATGAGACGCTCACAGTTTGCCAGGAGTTGGCGGAGAAAGACACTGCGGTGCACTACGTCTCCTTCTCGCGAAATTTCGGCAAGGAGGCGGCGCTTTTGGCAGGGCTTCGGAAGGCGAGCGGGGATGTGGTGGTGACATTGGACGTGGATTTGCAACATCCGGTGACGTTGCTTCCGGAGATGCTGACGGCGTTGCAGTCCGGCGACTTCGATTGCGTGGCGGCTCGGCGGGTGGATCGGGCTGGCGAACCGTGGTTACGGAGTTTGTTCTCAAAGCTTTTCTATGGGGTGATGAACCGTCTTTCAGAAGTGCAAATGCTAGGCGGTGAGACGGACTATCGGATGATGACGCGGCGCGTGGTGGAAGCGGTGCTGTCATTGCATGAGGTGAATCGCTTCACCAAGGGAATTTATGCGTGGGTAGGATTCCGCACCAAGTGGCTGACTTTCTCGAATGTGGAGCGAAGTGCGGGTAAGACGAAGTGGTCGTTCTGGGGATTGGTGCGTTACAGTATTCAAGGACTTTCTGCGTTCTCGGTGGCACCACTGCATTTGGCTTCCGTCACGGGGGTGCTCTCCTGCACGGCAGCTTTGCTCTATCTGATTTATGTGGTCATCAAGACAATGATTGTAGGCGAACCGGTGGTGGGTTATCCCACGCTGACCTGCTTGATTCTTTTCTTTGGCGGCTTCCAACTCTTTTGTATCGGCATTTTGGGGACGTACCTCGCCAAGACATACATCGAGACGAAGCAGCGCCCTGTTTACTTGGTAAAGGATGAACAATGAAAGCGTTTCTGATTAAACATTGGGGCTCGCTCCTCCTCATTGCGGTGATGGGCGTCTGCGTCCTTCTTATGGAACTTTTTTGCCTACCGGCCAATGATGAGCTTTATTATGGCTCTGGTGGTATCCAACAAGGCATTCTGCAAGGAAGGGGCAATCCTGAGTGGAAAGACTTCTCACATATCGATTCGTTGGGTGGGGTTGTACGTCAACAATGGACGGATTATACCACGGATAGCAATGGACGTGTTTGGATTCATGCGGTGGTGGCCGCGATTTCAGGTGCACGTCTCAATTGGGTCTTTGACTTGGTGAGTGCCGGCTTTTGGTTATTCTTGGCGTATTTGTTAATGCGAGAAGGTGGCTTCCGGCATCCAACCGTTCGAACGTATCTGCTTACTCTTTCATTGGCATGGTGGTTCTTGTGGTATGCCGAGCCATGCATGAAGAATGCGGCTTTTGCGGTGAATTATCTTTGGATGGCAAGCTTTGCCATTGGGATGATGGTACTCTGGAGACGATTACGGCACTCATGGTGGTTGGTGCCTATTGCGTTTTTCTTCGGGTGGAGCCAAGAGAGTTTTTCGGCACCGATGGTTGTGGCGTTGGCTGGTGGAATACTTCTACGTGCAATTAACAGGGAGAAAGAAGTCTTCTCGCCTCAACGGATTGTGGCATGGGTAGCGATGATTGTCGGGCTTTTCTTGCTGGTGAACGGATGTGGCGGACGTGGAGTTGATAAAGGCCTTGTGGAGTGGGTTCAGCAAGGGGCGCGAGGAATTGTTTGGGTCGCGTTGTCTTCGACGCTTTCCTTATGGCCGCTTGTCGCAGCATTGGCGCTGTGTTGGATTGTTTGGTGTTGGAGGCGGAAATTCTGGTCATTGTTTCTGCGTGCACCAGAGTGGTGGTGCTATCTGCTTGCAAGTGCAGGTGTCGCATGTTTGTCTATGGCGATGTGTAAAGACTCAGGAGTTCGCTTGCTCTATGCGACCCTTTTGGCCGCAGTCATTTTGATTATTCGTGAACGCAACGCCTTTCCTCGGCCGAAGGGATGGATGGTGTGTGTTGCGATTGGCGTAACGGTGACGTGGATGCTTTGTGTAACGATAGTGCAGGCATGTATTGCGTTCACAGAGAGTACGATGCTTCATCTTTACCAAGCATCTTCCGATGGTATCACCAAGGTTGCGGTTATCCCACGAGGCCCTTTCATCACCTCCACCTATTCTATCTCCAAGTCCGCGCCTGGTGCACAGGCAATTGAGATGGGGAAGACCGTTTATCCGCATATTTTGACTCCGTGGCTTTATGAAACACTCTACAAAGGAGGATGGGAGCGTTTCATTGCTGAAGCTCAGGAGATTATTCCAGGCAGTGGACTCTATGTGCCGCCTGGTCATACGCGTTGCGTGGTGAAGCGTGGGGAAGGGGTACTCACAGAGGTGCAGTGTGAGCAGGTACGAGCCTATTTCAAGTCTAAGCAAACGCCTAGCGGTATACCAGGTTTGATCCTCGCGCACATTGCACCAGCGGTTCCGTCAATGGATGCGGAATTCTATATGCCAACATCATGTGAGCAGTTGTCACTTGTGGATGGAACAGTCGTAACTTTGCTAAGTATCCAGACTTTGGCGGAGTGGAATCAGCTGCCACACTGGTGCACATCAGAACATGTAGAATCGCCAGATGAAACAAGTACGACAAATACCCCCTTGGCAGATAATCAATAGACCGATTCACTCCCACCCCTCTGTCAAGGAGGTACGAGTGATAATCATCGATGGCGGATGGTGGAGAACTCGAAGAACTCGCTGCAATAGCAACTGGGAAAAAGAGATGGATCACAAAAACGCCAATCTGCAGGAGCGGTGACCGCTAACGCCGGGCGTACGGTCATGCGCCCTCCCGAGCCCCACTTTTGTACGCCAAAGAGACTTGAAAATGACTCAAGCGCAAAGACAATGGGCGGATGGGGCAATCAGCGGGTGTTTAGCTTGCAAAGCGATTGATAGAGCCCGAGGCATTTCGCGCCCACATTGCGTTTTGCGGCTTCTATTTTCCCCGGACAGTATTGTTCCCGAACAGTATGCGTTGTCTTTAGAGATGAGTTTGCTATACTTTGTGTGTTACTTTTACTTGCGCATGAAACGCTCGTTTATTTGCGCGATTGATACTCTGATTGTTCCTCATAACTCAAAGATCGTAAACCTTACAGGGCTGAACCGATGAGCGCTACTCAGAAGGCAATTTCAATTTCTCCCGAATCAGTCATTGCGACGATTCGTGATGCACGTGAAGCGCTCGCGCATGTGGATGTCGCCGATGATGGGGAGCCTCAGGATTTCCCGATCCCATCGCCACCTGCAACGCCTCCTCTTGTCAGTGTAGAGGTTCTGGTCTACAACCAAGCGTGTACTCTTCGGCAGTGCGTTGAAAGCATTGTGGTGCAACAAACGAACTTTCCTTTTGAGGTAATCATTGGCAATGACTGCAGCACGGATGATTCGCTAGATGTAGCTTTGGAGCTTCAACGTGCCTATCCGGACAAGATTCGCGTCATCTCCACACGGCGTAACGTGGGATTAAACCGCAACGCACGTAATGTTCGCCGTGTTATGCGTGGGGTCTTTGCTGCTTTTTGCGAAGGCGACGACTGGTGGCTTACAAAGACGCGCCTCCAGGAACAGGTGAGCGTCCTTCAAGAAAATCCAAACGTCTCATTGGTTCATGGCCTCACTCAATTTTACGATGAGAAATCAGGGGCGACCACAGAAAACGCCTTGCGTTGGAAGCTGTCGCCCAATCGATTCGCCCAGATATTCGACGAAACCTATCGTGTTGAAACCGCAGGAGCCGTGTGCCGAGTCAAAGATTTGCTCCGTATTTATCAGGAATGTCCGCAACTCATCGATGCACACTTCCGAATGCTTGATACGCAGCTCTTCTGTCTGCTCTCTTCTTGGGGTGAAGTCATGTGCTTGCCTTATGCGGTATCCGTTCGCCGTTACTCTGGGCAATCACTCAGCCGCAATGACAATCCCCTTCGCAGCCTAACTTATCATGACAATGCGTTCGCCATGATGTTAAAGCTTTGCGACTATTTCCACCAAGGCCACAGGGCACGTGCACGCATTGCTAATCACTATCTCTCCGGTGCCTGTCAAACATTGCGCCGCGCCTTCACCTCGAGCGAGGCTCGCATGATTCTTCAGACGCTTTATCCGGAGTTTCGTCGTCGTATCGCTTGGTTGAGTTTACTCCCGCCGCCACACAACCGAATGCTTCGGAAGGCGTACTACCATCTCATCTTCCCTGTCGCCAAATACAGGAACAGTTTTTGCATAAGGTCTGTACCCAACGTTTCACAATCTGTCGATTGATTCGACGCTTTATCGCATACGGTATGCGTCCAAAAAACAATGCTCCGATACGGCAGAAAGAACCGGAGCACACGTGCAACACCAAGCGTTGCCATAAGGAGAAGCGGATTTCCGCTTTGAGTAACGCCCCAAGGGCGATGCGCCAACGTTCCCAAAGCACATCGTCATTGAATAAATGTAGTTCGCCTGCCAAACGTTCGACAACATTCCCATAAAATTGTCTTACAAATGGTGCATCCCTGGCCAAAGGGGTCCCGGCTATCGCAGCACCCGCCAAGGTCCCGAACGCGATGCCATCCTCAATGCGTTTCCTCGTGGTGGCACTTCGCATTGCCGACCCTGGCCGCAAACGCAACCCATACGGCTTCCAAGATTGTATGACTCCGGTACGCATCCGAACGATCGCCTCGATCAGGAAGAGTAAATCTTCGCCATATTTCAACATGGCATCAAAGCGTAAAGCCTCAATGCGTTTACGGCGATAGGCAATTTCGTAAAGCGCACCATACATGGACCGGAATGCCGCAGGGTTCCCCTCTTCTCCCAAAACGACAGTACGTTCGACCGGTGGTTCGTCTTGTCTGAGGAATCGCGCTCCTCGTTCATCCCCAACCTGTGCACGAAAAAGGACCGCATCGAGCGTTGATGGCCCTTTTTCTATGCTTTCGCCTACCCATTGCAAAAGACGCGGATGAAATGTGTCATCTCCATCTAAAAACAAGACCCATTGGCCACGGATTTTGCCCAATGCTCGATTCCTGGCCACGGAGACGCCTCGATTAGGTTGATGCACCACGCGAAACCGCTTGTCCATTCGAGCATAGGCATCCAAAACCAAACCAAGCTCATCCGGACTCCCATCATTGACGCACAAACATTCCCAATCCGAATAGGTTTGGTTGAGCACAGAGTTCAACCCTTCTTGTAAATACTGCTCGACTTTATAGCAAGGTACAATGATTGAGAACTGACATCCCATAAGGCCAACTCCTGCAAATAATACAAATAAACGGACCTTTATTTGTGGTGGTCGGCGTCCTTGGTTTTGCTATACTTGTAAGCGCGAAAGACGCGACAAATAAAGGTCCGTTTATTTGCCGCATTTGGGATCACCTTAGTCTGGATGTTGCTTCAATGATTTACGATTGTTTCACGTTCTTTAATGAGTTGGATCTTTTGGAAATCCGTCTGAACATCCTTAAAGATGTCGTTGACAAATTCGTCATTGTTGAGGCGACACACAACCATCAAGGAGAAACGAAACCTCTTTATTTTCAAGAGAATGAAAAAAGATTCCATTCATTCCAGAATAAAATCATTCATGTAATTGCAGATAATCCTCCACCTTTGACAAATTCCCCACAAGACCACTTGGGAAACACCTGGGCCATCGAAAATTGGCAACGTTCGCAAATCGGTAATGCTTTACAGGGTTGCTGTGACGAAGATGTCATTATCCTTTCAGATATGGATGAGATTCCGAGACCAGAGGCAATCGTACGGAATATTAAAAATCCAGGTATAACGACATTTTTCGTGGACAATTACAATTTCTTCGTTAATTTCAAGAGTTCTGAACCACCCTTTCCTGTCGTAAAGATGGTTACATATGGGTATTATCGGCAGCATCTACCGAATCTTCCCTTCCCAGAGAATCAGAAATTCAGGATTTTACCCCAGTACTGGCAAGTTGCAGATCCAAATAAACTTCGTGCACTTCCTGGAGATCACCTCGTCCCCCATGGAGGTTGGCATTTTTCGTATTTAGGCGGACTTGAGCAAATTTTACGGAAACGACGTTCCATCGTTGAGCAACAATATAATGACGATGAGACCACTTCTGCAGAATGGGTTATTCAACGTATCCGTCAAGGCCGTGACATTTATCGACGTGGCTATCTATTTTATCCTACAAACCGCGGGCTGCCGCGCTATCTTTTAAGCAAGAAACAACAGTACCCCCAATTGTTTTGGCACGCCCATTTTCTTGGCGAGGCACAGTTGCTCGCGTTTCGCTTTGGCCTGTTGAAACTGGCCAGCAAAGCGCTTTGTCTTCTGCGCTCCGCTTCATTCCTAAGACCAATTTACATGGCCTTGAAGCGTTTCATCCCCATTTTCAAAGGTCGCCTCACGCATTGACAGTGACATTCCAAGATTGTGTATCCCTATCACACCCCCACGTAGGGCGTGTACGATAGGTGGGGAAAAGTACACTTATTGCCTTTGTTCGCCCTTTCCAGTGCCTCCGGTAGGGCGAAAGCGCGAGAGGAATCGATTGAAACGTTCAGAAATCCAAGCTTGCTCCTCACGCGAAAGCACGATCCACCAAGCAAGTGGCAAGAACGCGGTTTCATAGCAGACAATTGTGACTGCGACCCGCCAGGGGGAAGGATCCATCCAAAGTCGTGGTAGCGCCCCCACGCAGAGCGTGACCACCGTCAACATGGCAATCGGAATCACGATGTGGCCGACCCAGTAACGAAATGAGAAGTGAACCAACTTGCGCGCGAACCAAACGGCACCCAACACGTGAAGAACGATAAAGATGACAAAGGCCCAACCAATAGAGTACACACCCCACCCCAACGCCACAAAAAGCCATGCCGCAGGGAATGTCAAAATCAAAAGCGTGCCGGCGACAATCTGGTATAACATCACCTTGCCATTCGCGTTCAGGGCAATCATGCACCCTCGACCAACACGGTCGAGCAACAAGGTCGCAAGCATGAGGAGGCAGAGACCGGCCGCGTATTCCGGCGGGTCTTTCAGCCACAGACGAAGCACCTCGTCCACCTCCAATGCTATCGGCAAAGCAAAAATCATGACGAGCAGCGTTCCCAGTTTACAGGTTTGGTAGGTCAGCGCGAGCACTCGCCCATAATCCCGTGCGCCACAGGCAGCAGTGACGGCAGGAACAAAGGCATTCGTCAAACACCCATTTAGCGTGTTGCAGTGGTTGCTCACACTCAGAGAGACCGTCATCGCCGCATTGACCGACGGGCCAAAATACTTGTTTACAAGGACAGCGACCCCTTGTCCGCGCAAAAGCACGCCCAAGCACCCAAAGAACTCTGCCCCTGCGAAATAGCAAAGTGACTTGATGCGCTTCCAATTCCACAGATAGGCCCATCTGAAACGCAATTCAGGGAAAAGCCACACCCCGCGAATCGCGACGATAAACGCTGGGGCAAGCGAGAGGATGCTTAACCACAACGCATAGCGCACCAACCAATCACTTGGGTGTGTGACCATATAATAAAGAACGCAGACATTGAGCGTCGTTGTGATAAAACTGTAAATCGTCAACTCCGCAATATATTGTTTGGCCCCATACATCGCATTGAAGGGCACACACATCATTCCGACCCAGCACGACAGGCAGGAGATGCGGAAGACCCAGGCGCACGCCTCCACACGCTCAGGAGGGATTGTCAGCCAATACCGCACCGCATATTCCCCAATCGGAAACCCCACCATCATCAACACCGTTGGCACGACAAGATGGATCAGCAAAGCAGTGTTAAACCACTGACGGCAGAGCTCCAATCCCTCCTCAGGCGTCTCTGACACTCGAGCCTGCCCCACCGAAAACGCGTAGAAACGCCCAACCGCCCCCGAAAGTAATCCGTTCAAGAAATAGATAAACCCCGTCAATCCGCCCACCACGCCGAAGAGGCCATAATCCACCTCGCCCAACGTCATCAACACCCACCGACTGGTGAACAGCCCACAAGCCATCGTGAAAAGCGAGCGACCATACGTCGCCACGATATTCAAAAAAATCCTTCGATTCTCGGTCATCTCAGAACGCTGCCCTAGACTTTGTACTACACGGTTCCTAACAGCCAAAGAGTATAGCAAAAGGGCGACACCCTAGTAGTGTCCGGGAAATTCGATAGCTAGTGTTCGGGGAAGTTTTCCGCGAACACGGTCTTGCGTGGAAACCCGGCGGGTTCCATCGCTCCCGTTGGTTGCGTTGTCCTTAGGATTTCCACGCTATCGCGCCCCTGAAGGGGCGCTCAACGGGATGGGTAAAAGTTTGGAAGCTTGGAGACTTGGAAGTTTGGTTTTGTTGGCGGGGTTCCACCCCACGCTCCGACTTTATCATTGGCCGACAAGGCGCGAAACGGAGGGCGGCGGGCGCGGTCAGCTGCGAAGCCGCAGAGCGATCGATGGAGCCCGAGGCCTTTCGCGCCCACAATCGCGTCTTTGCGGTTTCTATTTTCCCAGGACAGGATTGCCGCCTGAAGTTACGCCTGGGGATTTCTTCGCGAAATGCGAAGGTTTCAACCTTCGATGGCACGGCGGAGCCAGGCAAGGGATTCGTCAGCGAAGGCTTGGAGCGCGGAGGCGTAGGTTTCGGGTGGAGGGGCGAAGTCGGCGAGGTCGTTGACCTGGAAGTCATCGGGGATCGGCACAGGGACGGCGTGCCGCTCGGCGCCGACGCGTTTCAGAAGGGCCCGCAGGCGGGAATCCTTGGTCGGGTCTCCCTCAACAAAGGCCATGAAAGGTTTACCGCTGTGCAGGGCAAAGACGGCGCCATGGAAGGAAGAGGTGATGATGAAGGAGGCGTTGAGGAAGAGGTCGACGAACTCCGTAGGCGAGGCCGACTTATTCACGGTGGAGTGTGGCTTGCCAAGATCCTGCTTGCGTCCGTTGAGGTAGATGACGTCCAGCCCGAGCGCTTGGGCCACGCTGTCCACCACGCGATCGGCCTGCGGGTAAGGGTTGACCATGTAGGCCATGATGTAGACAAGCAGGTAAGGGCGTTTGGGGCGACGGCGCGCCTTTTGCGCCAGTGCGGCCCATTGGGCGCGGTCGAGCAAGAGCGTGGGGTCGCAGCATCACGCGGCCGCTTGTCCCGTCAGGCCGCGAATCAATGCGACGCCCGATTCCTCGCGCACCGAGAGTGCATCATAATCCAAGAGCGCCGCGCGATAACGCTCCTGCAGCTCCGGCGGCAAGGCGGCGACGGCGAAGCTGGAAGCATAGGCAATCTTGCGCACGGCTTTGCGACGTTCGGCTGGCACGAAACCCAGAAAGTAGGCGGGATCCGCGCCGGACTACTGCGGGTTGAAGGTCTGATCGGACCCCGTGACATAGACATCGGCCTCGGGCGGGTCGTCCGCCATCTCCGAGAAGCGCTGATAAGGGCGCGTCAAATGCAACTCCTTGCGCAGGAAATGGTCGTAGACTCGGTTGCGCCGCAGGTAGATGAGTCTTCCGATGGCCCAACGCACGAACGCGACGGGCTTGCGCGGAGGTTTGTACAGGGTGCCGGCCTGTCCCACATAGTCAATGGTGAGGCACCGGTGCCCCAAGAGACGCTCGATGGCCGTGCTCAGCGCGTAGGTCTGAAGGGCGGAACCGTAGTTGAAGACGCGAAACATCGTGATTTGGCAAACCGTTTTCATGGTATTCCCCCTAGCCTTACTTTCGGATCAGACGGCGCAGCCGCGCCCATGCGCAACCGATGAGCGACCACCGGTGCGCCCAGATGAAGCCGTTGGGCCAATCCAACAACCGAATGAACGTCTTGCGGCCCCAGGCAGGCGGCGTGGCACAAGGCATCTTCGTCTCGACCGCCGCAATCTCCTCCGACGAAAGCGGCTCTGTCTCGCAGAAAGTTGCGGCGTGCTCCCAAACTTCCACCCCGTGCGCGGTGTAAACCTCCACGCGGCTGACGCCTGCTGTATTCTCCTTGAACCGTTCACCCCAGAAATCCCGTACGCGAATATCCGCCCCGCTATGCGTCCCCACGAAGGGGCATGAGTAGCACGGCAGATTCTGCGCCGTGCAACGCAGAAAGTGGCGATACCACAAATTGTTCTGTGTGGCATAGTCTACGTAGACCGTTTTGCCATCATTGTCTGTCAGTCGCAGTTCCCAACTGTCCTGCCAGCCACGGGTCTTGCCGCGCCAGATAGCGTCGAGGTCGTGCGGGTTATGGTCCTTGGCGGCGCGCCGCAGGAAGGCTTCCCATAGCTTGGCGGAAGGTACGCCGTGACAGACGAAATCCACCAGAAAGAATCTGTCCTCCATGCCTCGCGTCTGAATAACGCGCCGAAAGGCGGCAATCTGGCAAGGCGTGCCAACCACCAACCACTTCTTCTCGCCCGTGAGCATCTCCCGAAAGGCCGGAACCGTCAGGCTCTGGAGATATTTGGACCCCCGCGCAGGCGCGAAGGCCTCCGGCGTCTCGGCCAAAAAGTGTTCCGCGCGCAAATGCTCCGGCGCATAGCGCACGCCACAAAAACCATATCCCTCACCGGCCAGCGCTTGAACGATTGCCCCAATCGCGCCACCCGAGGAACTCGCCCGCAACAACGCCGCATCCTTCAACCATGCCGCGACTCCGGACACCACTCGTTGATGGAGTGCCTCGCGCGGAATCGGGTTACGCGTCGGGCACAGACGCACACACTGTCCGCAACCGATACACGTGGCCGCATTCACCCGCGGCACCCAAAAACCCTCTCGCGATTGCTTCATCGCGATACACCCCTTAGGGCAAATTGCCGCACACACGCCGCACCCATGGCAAGGGTCTGTCCCCGCCACTGAATGCTTTATGAAAAACACGCCTTTCCTTCGTATCTGCAACGAGGCCCTGAGAAAGCCTGACCAACGGATACGAACGAAAGGCGCGCCGAATACGACACACCTCGCTCGATGATTGCCCGTGGTCGGAAATTTCTCAGGTTTCGTTGCAGGCAAATTGTCGCGCAAAGCGCAAATCAAACGACGGCTCACCCATCGCGTGCCAATAGAGTAGCAAATCTCCCCCTATCCCGTAAAGAAAGGCTCTCTTAAATCCGGGTTTTTGTTGTTGAAAGAGATAAATATATGCTAGAATATGGCGTGAAAGTTGAGGACAGAGGTTCTTCAACGACTTTCGGGGAGTCATCCCAGACTCTGAAGAATGAAAGGATGTATCCCGTATTCGCCATAGCAAGGTACACATGAATTTAACCTGGAGGCTAATAGATGTACACCACGAACGATGAGCGGGAGCCCATTGTCATAGACTCCTTTGAGGATTTTATCCATAAAGTATTGTCCACCATTGACTCTTTAATGGAGCAGCAAAAACAACATGGGAACCCAGTTGCGTTTTACTTCAGAGGTCAAGCTGATCGTGCATGGGACCTAACGCCTCGATTGGCGCGTGAAGACAAGGGATTGGGCTATTTGGAAGATTTTGAGCGGAGGCTTATTGAGCAAGCTTGTCAGAGACTTCCCCAGCTTTTCAAAAATATCTTAACTCCACTCGATTTACTTGCGCAATTACAACACTATGGAATCCCGACTCGACTTTTGGATATCACACTCAATCCACTTGTCGCGCTTTACTTTGCTTGTTTGCCTATTCACTCAAGGCACAACAATGAAACAGATGGCGAAGTCTTCCTTTTTCAGTCAGAGTTGGCGCATGAAGGGACTTTCCCTCTTGTGCAAGCGATTGCCGACACCTATCGCCTTAACCCATACTCAGACTTCGAATTGTCCTACTTTTACGATACCATGATTGAGATGGATTATTTTCGTTCACAATACATGACTGTAAAGAGTTTATATTCAACACCGGAGGAAAAAGAGGAGTATTTGAGGAATGCTCTTAATCGGACATTTTTCGTTCACGCAAGCCAAAATTTTGCACGGCAGCATGCACAACAAGGCGCATATATACTCTTCCCGAATGTTATTGAGAACACATCTTTCAAAAATCGTCTTTGTACTATGTCGAAGACAAATCAAGACATAACGGCCATCTTTCAGATTAAAGCATCGAGTAAAACTGCCATTTTATCTGCGCTGTCACGGATGGGCTTCAATTATGCCACACTCTTTCCCGATGATTATGATGGTGTATGTGCGAATATTGTTGAGTCCGCAAAAAATGTTGATCCCAATAATGCCTTTAGGTTTAAGTTATAGTGATGCCATTGGGATGAGAAATGTCATCTCAAGAGAATAAGAATGGACCCATAAAAAAAGGCCAATAGTGTCTGAGGAAAAAGAGGTGGACCTCAAAGACGCGGATTTCGCAGGAAAGATGGGGCGCTAACGCCGGGCGCACGATCGTGTGCCCTCCCGCTCTCCGTTTCGCTCCTTGTCGGCTAAGACTAAAGGCGGAGCCCCATCAACAAGTCCGGGAGCGTAAAGCGCGATTCTTTCACAGCCAACTTCTAAGCCGTCACCTTCCAAACTTCTAAATTCCTTTTGAGCGCCCATTCCGGGGCGCGATAGCGTGGGAATCCTAAGGATGGCGCGACCAACAGGAGCGATGGAGCCCACAGGGTTTCCACGTCATACCGTCTTCGCGGAAAAAACTAAAAACTTTCTCGGACAGTATTAATATACAAAGACTCAAGAGGGGCGAGGGATAATTATGGTAACATAGGGGGCGTTTGACGGGGGAGACGAGGGTCTTGCCTGATGTTCATGATGTGAAGAGGGATGCGCAAGATGGATTCGCGTTCTCAGACGATTGATGCGGTGCGACTGTTCTGCAATTTGTTGGTTGTGCTGTTGCATGCTTCGGCGGCGTTTCAGTATGTTCCGCGCCAGGGCGTGGAGTATGGTGTCTGGAGCTTTCTTTGCGGCGGCTTGGCGCCGGTGCTGTTGCCGACACTTTTCTTCCTCTCGGGTTATCTGCTGTTTCGGAATTACACCAACGCGGTGTATGGACGGAAGATTTGGTCGCGCGTCAAGCGTTTGGCAGTGCCCTATCTGGCGTGGAATGCGCTGTTCGTTGTGGTCTATTTGGTCTTTTCGGCGGTGGTGCCACGATTGGCCATGCGTGTCAATCAGTTTGGATTGGATACACTCGCCGGGTGCGTGGAAAAGGTCGCTTCGCTGACAGTGCATCCCATCGATGGACCTTTATGGTTTGTGCGTACGCTCTTTGTCTTTGCGCTCTTCGCGCCCGTTTTGGTTTGGCTTTTCCGCAAGTTGCCGGTGTGGGCCGTGGGGGGCTTGGTGGTGTTACTGATTGGCGGGACGGCGTTGTTTCCACAACAGGCGGAGGCCATGCGCATGACCTATCCGACCTATGCATTGGCCGCTTTCATAACGGGTGGTGGTGCAGCGACTTATTCGTTTGACGTATTTGCCTTCTTCCGCCGCTTCCGGTGGCCGTGCCTTGTGGTGTCGTTAGTGGCGATGGTTGGGCTCTTTGCAATGCAGGAGTTTGTTGGCCCTGTCCATCCAACGGTGTGGACGGTGCTCTTGCTGCTGACAATCCCGCTGTTTTGGACGGTGGCGGAGCCGCTGACGCGGCTGTTGTCCGCGCGTTGGATTCAGACGTGGGGCATGCCGGCCTCCTTCTTTATCTATGCCGGACACTTCCTCTTTGCCTCCACCTTGCTTCATCTGGTGGCCCCGTATCTGACCTTCACCCATGGCAAGCTGACGGTGTTGTGCCTGATTTTCGTGGGGCTTGGCATTCCCGTCTGTGTACTGGCGCATTGGATTGGACGCCGCATCGCGCCGCGCCTTATCAAGGTCTTTGACGCAACGCTTTGAGGCGGGAGTCTCCCTCAGGGGGTGATGGTGCGGTGTGACCGCTGGTCGCTCGTTTCCGAACTCGATGGACCTTCTTTCGCCAGTAAGGCATCGATGGTGATTTGCTATACTTTGGGTAGTTTTCACCACTGTAAATAAAGGAACGTTTTATGCAGGGTTTGCACTTGGAGGATTATAAGAATCGGCATTCGCTGCGGAGCAAGGCGGCGCGTGGGGTGTGGATGATTGTGTGGGCGGTGTTGTTTCGGCCGACGCCGCGGGGGCGGCTGTTTATGCCGTGGCGGGCGTTTTTGTTGCGGTGCTTTGGGGCGAAGTTGGGGCGCGGGGCGAATGTGTTGCCGTCGTGCCGGGTGTGGCAGCCGTGGCGCTTGACGATGGGGGATCACAGTTGTCTTTCGGAGCGCGTGGATTGCTACAATGCGGCGGAAATCATAATCGGCGCACAGGCGGTGGTCTCGCAGGATGCTTTTCTCTGCACGGCTTCGCACGATATCGGCAGTCCTATCATGGAGCTGACCACGGCTCCGGTTGTGATTGGGGCGCAGGCGTGGGTGTGCGCGCGGGCGGTGGTGTTGCCGGGGGTGACGGTGGGGGAGGGTGCGGTCGTCGCCGCCGCTGCCGTGGTCACCAAGGATGTTGCGCCATGGGCCATCGTCGGTGGCAATCCGGCGCGGGTGATTGGCCGGCGAGAGTTGCGGGCTTAGCAATAGATTTCGCAGATTTTAGGCAGATTAAGGGCGTGTTACCGTACGCAGGACGCGTGATTGGAAGCTTGAAAGTTTGGAGGCTTAGAAGCTTGGACAGGCCCCACGCTGCACGACTATCACGAAGAAACACGAAGAACCACAAAGAGGCACGAAGGACAGCCAGTGTGTCTTTAGATCATAGAGGGTCACGGAGGGTTGCACAGAGGCACACAGAGTGGGACTGCCAGCTCCTTTTTAGATTCTGCAGGCCACCATCTTTTCGAAACGCGGTTCCAACATCTCCCGTTTGTTCAATACTTGTTCTATTGGTGCGGTACGCATTTCGGTCTCCTTTTAATCTCGCGCTTTCGATGGGTCGTTTGTTTTCCGAGATTGCGTTCTTGAACTTATAATAGGTTATGCGAAAAAGAAGCGAGATTATCGCGAGAATGGGACCGTGATCGCCGCCTTTCGGGCGAGTCCGGCAGAGCACTTTGTTCTAAATGGTAGGTCTTTGGCAAGGATGTACGGGGCGATTGTCAAGTCCTTCGCCCCGATTGATCTTTGACAACTGAATGTGTGATTTTGTCTCAGGTTGTTGAAATCGGGGCGATAGCCTTATTTATATCGGGGCGATAGCCTTATTTATATAGAACGCTTGGAGGGACGGCGCGGTTTTGGCGAAGATGAAACCTTATTGGTTTCGCTCGCGCTCGTAGAGGAGGGCGTCGACGAGGGTGCGGTACCAGAAGGCTTGGAGGAAGGCCCAGAGGAAGCCGGGCACGCCATCCAGGAAGCCCAGGCGGAGGAAGTAGCGATAGCAGAAGTAGGCGAAGGCGCGCCAGAAGCGCGGCAGGCGCGCGTAGCGGGCCTTCATACGGCGTTTCGCGGCGGCATTGGAGGAAAAGCCCTCTTCCGTCTCATTCGCATCCGCCGCCAGAATATTGACTTCGCGCTCGGCGTAACCGAGGTGTTTTTGGCTCCACCAGAGGAGACCGTGGAGGTTGTGATCGAGGAAAGCGCCTGAGAAGTCGACAATCGTGCCTGTCAGAATGCACATGTGTTCGTCCATCGGGCGCACTTCGCACCGTGCCTGGCCGCGTCGCCAAAGGCGGAGCAGGCGAATGACGGGATTGCCAAAGCGAAGTCGACGCCCCAGAAAGACGCGCACCAGACGAAAGGTGACGCCTGTGACAGTCTCAGATAGGCCCTCAAGTTTGGCTTGAATCTCGGCGATGAGTGCCTCGGTCAGATATTCATCGGCATCGAGGCGGAGGACCCAATCGCCGGTGAGCGGCAGATTGTCGAGGGCCCAATTCAGTTGTTTCGCTTGACAGCCGGGCCAGGGGTGTTCGACGACGGTGGCGCCGAGGGAGCGGGCGATGGATTGCGTGTCGTCAACGGAGCCGCAGTCGACAACGAAGATTTCCGTGGCGATGGGGCGGACGCGCTCGATGCAACGGCGAATGTGGAGCTGTTCGTCGCGCGTGAGGATGATGACTGAGAGAGTGGACTTCATGCGGCCCTCCTTTTTGCAAGGAGAGCCGGTGGGACGATCAGTGTTCGTCCGGCAGGAGGATACCCTTTGTACGGAGATAGTCGCGCAGGGCGGCCTTCGGGGGTTCTACCCCCCCCCCGCAGATATTTCTGAGTTCAAGCACCTTGGCATCCACGAGCGTGCGATACCACCAGCCTTGGAGGAAGTGCCAGAGGAAGCCTTCGCGCCCGTCTAGGAAACCTAAGCGCACGATGTAGCGGTAGCAGAAGTAGGCGGCGGCGCGCCAGAAGAGGGGAAGGCGGCGGTAGAGGCGCTTTTTGGATGTGGCGTCGTTGGCCATCAAGAGGTCGACCGCCTCGCGCAGGGCGTAACCATCGTGCTTGCGCGTCCACCATGAGAGGTCGTTCAGGTTGTGGTCGAAAAAGGTGCCATCGAAGTCCACGGTGCGACCGGAGAGTTCGATATGCTCGTCCATCAACTTGCCTTCGCACCGTCCGCGCCCCCGGCGGAAGAGTCGGAGCAGGCGGATTGTCCCCAGACCGTGGCGCATCTGCCGGCCCAGAAAGACACGCCCCAAGCGCAGGGTCACGCCCTCTACGTCATCGGGCAGTCCTTCCAGGAAGGCTGGGAGGGCTTGCAAGGTCTCGTCGGTCAGGTATTCATCGGCGTCGAGGCGGAGGACCCAGTCGCCGGTGAGGGGGAGGTTGTCGAGGGCCCAGTTGAGCTGGACGGCGTAGAGGCCGGGCCAGGGGTGCTCGACGACGGTGGCGCCGAGGGAGCGGGCAATCGCTTGCGTGCCGTCGGTGGAGCAGGAGTCAACGACGAAGATTTCGGTGGCGATGGGGCGGATGCGCTCAATGCAGCGGCGAATATGGAGCTGCTCGTTGCGGGTGAGGATAATGACTGAGAGGGTATAGGCCATGGGTATAGTGTAGCAGAATGACCTAGAGGGTGTCGAGCCAGTGGAGGAAGGGGGGGAGGAGGGTGTCGAAGGAGAGGGGGTGGGTGAGGGTTTGGGTGGGGTGGGTGTGGGCGAAGCGGCGGAGGGTGGCGGCGAGGGCGTGGGGATCGTGTGGGGGGACGAGCCAGCGGGTGCGGTCGGCGGGGGGGATGAGTTCGGCGGCGCCGGCGTTGGCGCAGCAGATGAAGGGGGTGCCGCAGGACCAGGCTTCGGCGAAGACGCAGCCGAAGGCTTCGAAGCGAGAGGGGAGGATGAAGAGGTCGAGGGCGCGGTAGAAGACGGGGAGTTCGCTGTGGGGGCGTTCGGGCTCGAAGGTGACGCGGTCTTGGAGGTGGTGTTCGCGGACGAAGGTTTGGCAGTCGCGGAGGGTGGGGCCGGTGCCGATGAGGCGGAGGCGCCAGTCGCCGAGGTCGTTGCGGGCGAGGTCGAGGGCGCGCAGGAGGGTGAGGTGGTCTTTCTGGGGGGTGAAGTTGGCGACGCAGCCGATGACGAGGCCGGGGTGGGGGGGGCGGCCGGCGGGGTTGAAGCGGGCGGTGTCGACGCCGTTGTGGAGGATGTAGGAGGCGCGGATGTGGGGGGAGGGGCACCAGGAGAGGCCGCGCATTTGGCGGCGGTAGTTGGGCCAGTCGGTCCAGGAGGCGTCGGGGACGGCGAGGAAGGCGCGGCGGTTGGCTTCGCTGATGAAGATGTGGCCGTCGAGGCGGGCGTGGATGCGGCGGAAGAGGAAGTAGTGGAGGAGGCGGTGGAGGAAGGAGCGGCGGAGGATGCGGCCGAGGGCGAGGCCGTAGGAGTCGAGGAAGTGGTGGTGAAGGAGGGCGCGGGCGGCGGGGTTGGCGCGGCGGACGGCGAGGGCGTAGGGGGCGTAGGGCGGGGTGTTGGCGTGGCAGACGGCGATGTGGGCGGGGTCGATGCCGCGGGCGCGGAGGGCGCGGAGGAGGGCGCGGCCGTTGCGGCGGGCGAAGAGGAGGGGGAACATCATCGAGGGGAGGCGCCACTCGGGCAGGCGGATGACGGGGATGCCGTCCATCTCATAATCGGGGCCGCGGCCGGGGATGACGACGCGGACGTCGTAGTCGGAGAGGCGGGTGAGGGCGCGGACGAAGTCGAGGGAGTAGGCGCCGCGCCAGGTGTCCGGGCCGGGGAAGAAGGGGGTGATGTAGAGGTAGACGGGCTTCATCGGCCGGTGGCCTTCCAGATGAGGCGGTCGAGGGCTTGGCCGAGGGCGAGGCGGGCGCGCCAGAGGGCGACGTACCACCGCCAGCGGGCGCGGCGTTTGGGGCGCCAGTCGGGATTGATGTCCGAGCCGCCGCGTTGGGTGCAGGGGGCGGGGAGGACTTTGTGGACGGCGATGCCGCGGGCGGCCCAGTGGGCCCAGGCGTCGTTCATGGCACGGACGGGGTCGTTGAGGGCGAGGAGGCGGCGCGCGGCAGCGGCGGTGATGACGTAGGCCTCGGCGAAGTGGGCGTCGCCGGCGGGGACGATGCCGTGGCCGGGGGTGCCTTCGTGGTCGCAGAGGAGGAAGAGGTCGGGCTTGGCGGGGTCGAGGCGAGGCCGGAGGAGGTCGAGGGCGCGGCGGAAGGCGGCGGGGTCGAGCAGGACGTCGTCCTCGAAAATGAGGGCGGCGGGTTCTCCGGAGACGAGGAGGCGGCGGTAGGCTTCGTTGTGGGAGAGGGTGCAGGCGGCGGCGCCGAGGGAGGGGAAGCGTCCGTGGACGAGGAAGAAGCGGAAGCGCGAGACGCGGCGGCGCAGGGCGGTCCAACCAAGGGCACGGCCATCGACGGCGGGGATGCGTTCGTAGGCCACGCCGGCGGCGCGGAGCTGGGTATCGGCCTCCGCAAGGCGGCCGGGGGAACGGTCGAGGTTGATGAGGTAGGCCTTCATCGGCCGAGGACCTTATAGAGGAGGGCGTCGAGGGCGCGGGTGAGGGCGAGGCGGGCGCGCCAGAGGACGATGTACCAGCCCCAGCGGGCGCGGCGGGACTCGGCGGTCGCGGCGTGGCTGATGGAGGGGACGTCGGCCTGGGTGGCGGCGGGGGGATAGACCTTCCAGATGGCGAAGCCGCGGCGGGTCCAGAGGCCCCAGGCGTCGAGAATGGCGTGGATGGGCTCGTTGAGGGCGAGGAAACGGCGGGCGGCGGCGGCTGTGATGACGTAGGCCTCGGCGCAGGCGGTGCGCGGCCCGGTGGGGACGATGCCTTCGCCGGTGGGCGGGGTCTCGCCCTCGTGGTCGCAGAGGAGGAAGAGCTCGGGCTTGGCGGGGTCGAGACGGGAGCGGATGAGGTCGAGGGCGCGGCGGAAGCGGGCGGGGTCGAGCGTCACGTCGTCCTCGAAGATGAGTGCGGCGGGTTCGCCGGCGGCGAGGAGGCGGCGGTAGGCTTCGTGATGGGAGAGGGTGCTGGCGGCGGCACCGAGGGAGGGCGGACGGCCGTGAACCAGGGTGAAGCGGAAGCGCGAGACGCGGGGACCCAGGACGCCCCAGCCGAGGGCGCGGCCATCGAGGGCGGGGAGGCGTTCGTAGGCCACGCCGGCGGCGCGGAGCTGGGCATCGGCGGTGGCGAGACGCTCGGGGGCGCGGTCAAGGTTGATGAGATAGGCCTTCATCCCGGGATCAGAGGGGTTCGGCGGCGGTGCCGGTGAGGCGGCGGGTTTCGCCGTCGAAGGAGAGGCCGATGAGGTGGACCTCCTTGTCGCTGTGACGATAGGGTTCGGCGTAGCCCTTTTCCTTGATTTGGTCGAGCGCTTGCTGGGGTGTACCGTCGACCTTGAGCTCGAAGACAAAGACACGTTCGGGCGTTTCGGCGACCAAGTCCGCGCGGCCGTGGGATTGGCGGTCCTCGGCGGTGACGCGGAAGGATCCATCGGAGGTCAGCAGGACGTAGAGGATGCGCTGATAGGAAAACTCCTGAACACTATCCTCTTGAGGACCGTAGGCGAGGTGGGCATAGAGGTCGGAGAGCCGTCCGAGGAAGGTCGCGACATCGCCCTCCGCCAAGGAGGCGCAGAGAAGGTTGCGGTAGTCGTTGTCTTTCTTCTGGGCAAACTTTTGGACGAGCTGGGTGTTGAAGGCGCGGCGGACCTCTTCATCAGGGATGCCGAGGGTGAAGTACGGGTCACGGAAATCCTTGATCGTGAGGTAACCGCCCTGGTAGAGCATGGCGATGGGGTGGATATTCTCCAATCCGCAAACGTTCAAATCCTCTTCGGTGATACGGCGGACGTTCTCATAGTCCCGTTCAACGAGCTGGTTGTTCGCGAAATAATGGAAGACGATGGAGGTCAGCCCGGAGGAAATCCAGGTGCCGGAGAAGAACCTTTTTAACGCGCCAAGGGTTTGACCGATGGCGTAAGGATTGTAGACCTTCTCCTCGCAATCCGGGGCGAAACAGTAGCCATTGTACCACCAGCGGAGCTTTTCGCGATAGTCCTCATAAGAAAGCCCCATGACCTCGGCATGGCGGTGCAACGTCTTGCTGAAGTTAGCCTCCAGTTCCTCATCGGTGTAACCAAGGAGCGTGGCATAACGGTTATCCATCGTCAAGTCGGTGAGGTTATTCAGCGCGGAGAAAACGGAGAGCTGCGTAAACTTCGTGATGCCGGTCATCATCATGAAGCGGATGGCACCAACGTTGTTCTTGATTTGGATGTAGAAGTTCGACAGTTCTTGGCGGATGGCCGAGGCTTTTTTGATGTCGTTCAGCGCGTGGCCAACGGGTGCGTCGTACTCATCGATGAGGATAACCACGGATTTATGCTCCGAGGCCGCCGCCAAGGCTTTGATGGCCCGGCTGAAATTGGCACCGGGGAAATCCGCGTCGTTCCATTCACACCCGGCCTTGGTCAACGTCTCTTTGACATAGCTCCGAAAGTCAATCTTGAAGGCTTCGAGAGTCTCCACATTGAGACCCGCGAAGTTGAAGTGAAGGATGGGATAGGATTTCCAGTCGTAGTCCATCTTGTCGATGGCCAGACCCTTGAAGAGTTCGCGTTCGCCGCGGAAGAGACACTCTAGCGTGGAGAGCATGAGTGACTTGCCGAATCGCCGTGGACGCGAGATGAAGAAGAAGGAATCCCTTCCGCGCGTGACAAGCGGATAGAGTAATGCCGTTTTATCCACATAACGGAATCCATCCTCCCGCATATTGCGGAAGTCGTAGGTCCCTTGCGCAATCTTTTCTTCTTCCATGCCGAACTCCTTGCCCACAGTATAGCATAAGGGGAGGGGCGGCTGTGCCGCCCCGGAGAACGGAGAACGGAAAACGGAGAACCGCCAAATCGAAAAGTAATCGCGCGGGGGTAGTCTCGGGGATGTCGCGATAAGGTTTCCCAAGAAGGGGAGAGCGAT
>CALXMT010000020.1 GCA_944389545.1 uncultured Kiritimatiellota bacterium
GAATGTTCGTTTTTCATACTTATATATTGTATCATATTTGCGCAGATAATGCAAATACTTTCTTGTCCAATCTATAGATAAAAATGTGCCACCCTTTTGCCGTTCAAATGGGCCTCAATAGTAGTGACCGAAAAGGGCAAAAAGGCGACACACAAGAAATGTCTCATAATCTGACGGGAAAGTCAAACAGAGCCCCCGAACGCACAACAAATACGCATCCTTATGAAGTGGCCGTATATAAAAATAGAGGGGCTAATGACCAGAGTCCAGCCAACACAGGTATTTCAACAACTGATGGCACTGAAACTGGATACGGCACCCTCACTGCTGACACTATAACAAAAAGTGTCTCACAGGTTCAACGGCAATACTGTCCGGGAAAGTTTGGGGACACAGGGAACCGCACGGCATGGCGGCTTCCAAGAAATCGACAGAAACGCGAGGGATGGGCACGGTAGTGAGGCCCGGAGGGCCGAACGGTGAAGTGCCCAGGCCCTTGCGTTCCTTCGTGTCTTCGTGGAAACGTCCCCAAACGCCATTGTCCCGGACACTGCCGCTCTGCAAGATAGTGCGGATTTTGGTATACTTTGAGAGTTATTTGTAAGCGGGCCGAACGGCCCACGAAAGGTCATCCATGGCAGACGAAGAAATCGAGGGACAGAACGCTCAGGGGCAGCACTATGACGCCGATTCCATCGAGGTGTTGGAGGGGCTTGAAGCGGTGCGTGTGCGCCCGGCGATGTACATCGGCGATACGGCCGAGCGCGGCTACCATCACTTGGTCTACGAGGTGGTGGACAACTCCATCGACGAGGCGCTGGCCGGGTTCTGCACCCACATCGAGGTGACCATCAACGCCGACGGCTCCCTGACCGTTGAGGACAACGGCCGCGGCATCCCCGTGGCCGAGCACCCCAAGATGCACAAATCCACCCTCGAGGTGGTGATGACCGTCCTCCACGCCGGCGGCAAGTTCGGCGGCAGCGGTTACAAGGTCTCCGGCGGCCTCCACGGCGTCGGCGTCAGCTGCGTGAACGCCCTCTCCGAGTGGATGGAAGTGCAAGTCAAGCGCGACGGCCACATCTACCGTCAGCGCTACGAGCGCGGCCGCCCCCGCGGCCCTGTCACCCAGGTCGGCGACACCGAGACCACCGGCACCTCCGTCACCTTCATGCCCGACCCCCAGATCTTCCAGTACCGCGACGGTTTCAAGTGGGAGACCCTGGCCCACCGCCTGCGCGAGCTCGCCTTCCTCAACGGCGGCGTCCGCATCACCCTCACCGACAACCAGAGCGAGCAGCGCCACCAGGAATCCTTCCACTACGAGGGCGGCATCCGCGAGTTCGTCGCCTACATCAACAAGAGCAAGACCCCGCTCCACGACGTCATCTACATCACCGGCCAGGGCGAGAACAAATACGGCCCCATCGCCGTCGAGGTCGCCCTGCAGTACACCGACGTCTACTCCACCATCGAGTGCACCTACTGCAACAACATCAACACCATTGAGGGCGGCACCCACCTCGCCGGCTTCCGCTCCGCACTCACCTCCACCGTCAATAAGTACATCGCCGACAACAAGCTCGGCAAGAAGGCCGACACCGTCCTCACCGGCGACGACATCCGCGAAGGCCTCACCGCCGTCATCTCCGTCAAGATCCCCCAGCCCCAGTTCGAGGGCCAGACCAAGACCAAGCTCGGCTCCGACGTCGCCGGCCTCGTCCAGAGCATCGTCTCCGGCAAGCTCGCCGACTTCTTCGCGGAAAATCCCTCCGTCGCCCGCGCCATCATCGAAAAGGCCGTCCTCGCCAGCCAGGCCCGCGAGGCCGCCCGCAAGGCCCGCGAGACCACCCGCAAGAAAGGCGCCCTCGAAGGCTTCGGCATGCCCGGCAAGCTCGCCGCCTGCTCCAGCCGCGATCCCGCCGAAAGCGAACTCTTCCTCGTGGAGGGTGACTCCGCAGGCGGCACCGCCAAGGACGGCCGCAACCGCCGCGTCCAGGCCATCCTCCCCCTCCGCGGCAAGGTCCTCAACGTCGAGAAGGCCCGCATCGACAAGATGCTCGACAACAACGAAATCCGCTCCCTCATCACCGCCATCGGCGGCGGCTTCGGCACCGAGGAGTTCGACCTCTCCAAAGTCCGCTACCACAAGATTATCATCATGACCGATGCGGACGTTGACGGCGCCCACATCCGCACCCTCCTCCTCACCTTCTTCTTCCGCCAGATGCCCAAGCTCATCGAGCACGGCTTCATCTACCTCGCCCAGCCCCCGCTCTACCAAATCAAGCGCGGCAAAAAGGTCGAGTACGTCGCCAACGACGAAGCCCTCGAGCGTCGCCTCCTCCTCACCTGCGACTCCCTCTCCTTCGCCAAGCCCGATGGCTCCGTCATCTTCGTCGAGCAGTTCATGCGCTTCCTCGACATCGCCCTCGAGATCGAGGCCACCCTCCGCGCCATCCGCACCCGCGGCGTCGACACCGCCGCCTACCTCAAGACCTACGACCCCGCCGACGGCACCTTCGCCCGCTACATGGCCGCCATCGGCTCCGGCGACGACACCCGCTTCCTCTTCCCCCGCGACGACGCCCAGCTCGAAGCCGCCCGCGCCGAAGCCGAACAAGCCCTCGGCGAGACCGTCGACCTCTCCCTCTACCGCGTCTCGGAATACACCCCCAAACGCCTCCACGCCTTCCAGTGGATGGAAGTCTTCCGCTCCCAGCGCCTGCGCGACCAATTCCGCCAGCTCGCCGAGCTCAACCTCGGCTTCGGCCCCGCCTCCTACGTCGGCGACGGCACCCCCCTCGGCGAACTCCGCGACGGCAACCGTCCCCCCGTCACCATCGTCAGCCTCGAACAGCTCATCGACGAAGTCCGCACCCGCAGCCGCCGCGGCGTTGAGATCCAACGCTACAAAGGTCTCGGTGAAATGGATGCCGACCAGCTCTTCGAGACCACCATGAACCCCGCCACCCGGCGCATGCTCCAGGTCAAAATCGAGGATGCCGTCGCCGCAGACGAAACATTCCGCCTCCTCATGGGCGAAGACGTCGAGCCCAGACGCAAATTCATCGAAGACAACGCCCTCAACGTCAAAAACCTCGACTTCTGACCCACACAAGCCCCCGCCCCCACGCGGGGGCTTTTTTTATTTTTCCCCTCCCCCACCCCGGACTCCCGCCATGCACCTCCTCCGTCCCCTCCTCGCCACCCTGGCCATCTCCCTCACCCTCCCCCTCTCCGCCGCAACAGAGGAGAAGACGGTTTATAAAGACACTGAGCCCTATGTGGTGCCGGCAGGAAAAACAAAGAAATTCACAGATCACATATCAAATCCAAGCGATTATGACGTTGAGGGATCCTACTTTTGGTTCCGCCTAGAAGATAATACAAAATTAGTTTTCGATATGCCGGATGGTTGTCGATACGCGACAGTGTGCATTGAAACCGCCGCCGACCCGGACCATCCAGCCGAGTTACACTTTATTGAGGGATACAACCAATTCACCCCTATTATCTTTAAACATGCAGATGATGCCCCGAATGGCACGCTTGTCCTCTACTGTGCAACATGGACCGAAAAGGATGGGCAAGGATACAATAACTACTCGGAGCCGATATGGCAACCTGACTCCATTACAGTAGATTGTAATCTCACCTTCATCTCCCCCTTACCAGTCGATGACCAGGGTAACGCCTATGTAGGCAAGACCTTCACTATTCCTTCCGGATGCACCTGCCGCCTTGAGACCAAATTCTCGAAGGAAACTCAACTCCCCGAAATTGCCCTCGCCGATGAGACCTCCACCCTCGTCTTCGCAGAGCCGACCACAAACACGAATTTAGCTGAGAAGTATTGCGACCTTCTTAAGTCCTCCGCCGGTCGCTTCGTCTTCAAACGCAACACAACCATTAATTCCACGCTGACCTTCACGAATAAGCCGACAATTGAGATTGATGGCGTAACACTCCACCTCAAGGAATCTCCCCCACAATTCACGGATTGTAACCCCACCTTCGTTATAAGAAATGCGGGGACCTTACGTGCACCACAAGCCAATCTCCAAACTGTGAAAATAGAGGGAGAAGGAACGCTTCGAAGCATATATAGCCTTGATTGCCTAACCGGAAATGGTACCGCAATCCTTGAAGAAAGCACTGTTTCGAAAAATATGGACATCTGTGCCATTCGTGTGGACTCTGAGGAAATGCTCAAAATCAATGGAAATTCTTATTGTAAAGTACAGCGCATTGAAGGAAATGGTACAGTATCTTTTATAGGTTATATTGGCGGTTATAATTGGAAAGACCTTGACGCGATTCTGCGGGAAAGTAAATTCACAGGCACCTTTGAATCCGAAGTAGCTCGCATTAATCAGAACATCGATTTCACGGAAATCAAAGAAAACACCTTCAGCTATACCATCATGCCTCATATACCGTCAAGGCTCGCGGTCGGATTTCAGATTGTGATTAAAATGCGACTTGAACAATATGTTAATCTTGTGATTAAGTGGCCGCCAATAGGCCATCTCCCTCATGTTACCCTTAAACTCATTGAATCCGGCCCCTTTCAAGGCCAAGCGATAGTACCGGCCTTTTCGAAGGAGCTTGAAGAGTTCATCTTCGAAAGTGCAGCTGGTTCCCCGATTGATTGTAAAGTCGAATACGGCGAAGAGACAAACACCTTAACCTGGATGCCGATAACGCCCGGGTTCGTGGGATTGCCGGACGATGTGAACCAAATGTTGGCTCCGGACATCCCGGAAGGCGCAATCACCGGGAAGGTCATCTGCAAACACACCGTGGAAGAGGCCACAGAAGCGTTACGAACCTTCTCCGGAATCCACAAAGTCGTTTCACGCACGGATGGTACGACCGCAACGAACACCGTTGACCTGCACGTGGACTACTCCTTCGGCATTTCGCGCCTGACCTTTGTCGATGGCGGCAAGAATATTCTGGTCGAAGTCTCACTCACCTCCGATGCCACCTCCACTCCCACCTTCCTGGGCGACTTAACGCTCTTCGTCAACAATGAAGCCTTGAAAGAGGACACCGAACTCTTCTCCGATGAGGGAACCGACAAGTACGGCCTTATTGCGCCTACAGGAAAAACAGTTCGTTGGTTTGTAGTCCCTTATGAAACACTTCCGAAATCCGGAGACGTCACCATCTCCGTCACCGCTGAGCCGCCACAGGCGAACTAAAACGCCTCCCTTTTACCCCCTCTCGTGAGACCCTATAGTGGTTGACCGCCGACCCCTATAGGGTCTCGCCAAGCCCCCTCTAGCACCCCTCCGGGAGATGCCGGAGATGCCTTATATATAAGGTAGGGATGAGGCAGGGTGTGTTCGAGAAAGCTTCCAAGCCTCCAAACTTCTAAAACTCCAAAAAAAATCCCCCGACCTGGCGGTCGGGGGATTTTATTGGGGTCAGAGCCGGAGCAGTTGGCTTTCGGTCACGTTGTCGCCCGTTTGCGGGCGCTCCGTTTTCCGTAACCGTGGAAGGTTTGCCCCTTCGGGCCTACACGGTGAGTGCCGTGTACCACTCGTCCAGACGTGTTGCAACACGCCCTAAATCTGTACCAATCTGCGATATCTGCGTTCCCTATTGCGATTTTCTGTTCTTCGTGATTTTATCTAGGCTCGATTGTTCAGATAAACGATACGTGCAGGATTTGCTATACTAGGCGCACACTGCGGGAGAGCCGCAGCACCACTTACGCTGAGCGTAACAAGGTTGCTTCGTTCGAAACCTGAGAAATTTCAACAAGTAAGCAACGTGTTAGGCGAGGCGTGCCGTTTTTGGCACGCTTCCCTTTTGCGTGTTTACTTGTGGGCATTCTCAGGGCCTCGAACGAAGCACGCAAAGGGAGCGTGCTTTATGTTTGCGAATCTGAAGTCTTGGTTGAATGCGTGGCGTCCGGCGCTGTCGGTGCTGGAGCGGGGTGCCTTGGTCTTTCCATTGGCGGTTGTGCTGTTGGCCACGGCCTCTTTCTGGTGGGGCGGGGTGTGCGCACTGTGGCAGGTCTACGGCGGCTTTGCGGTGGCGCTTGGCGTGATGTTTGCGAATCGGCGCCACGCATGGGGCGCTCGCCTCAAGGGGAGCCTCCTGCTTCTCTGCACAATCCTGGCCGTTTGGGTGCTTGTGGGTTGTTTTGCGATTGAGAATTGGGATGACACCGTTTATCATTTGCCGGTCATTCGTCTGTTGATGTTAGGGTGGAATCCTCTCTACGAAGCTGTTCCAACAGAAATCCTGGAGCAGGCCGGCGTGGTCTCGATGACAGAGTTCCGCCCGTGGCATGTGTTGTTCATCTCACATTCGGTGGAAGTCTTCGGCGCATCGTTTGGCCTCTTCTTGAGAAACTTCTTCTGCCCGATGATGACACTTCCCTTTTTCCTGTTGCCGGCCACGGCAGGAATCATCTGGAGAACACTACGTGACGTTCGGGTTGAGCGAGTGGGAAGAATCGTAGGGACTATAATTGCCCTGTCTATGACTTTACGCTTTGCGTTTCTTTCTGAGGTGGATTGTGTGGTGGGGCTGGCCGGCTGCGCCGTGATAGCGGCCATGTTCAGGATTCTGGATGGGAAACGCGAATGGTGGACGCTGCTGGTGTGCTCGCTGTGGATGATGACGGCGAAGCAAGGCTCTTTGTTGACTTGTTTTGTGCTGTGGGCGGCGTTTTCGTTGCTGCTGGTGTGGCATAATCGTGTGATGTGGCGACGTCGTCTCCTGCAATTGAGTGCCTGTGGGGCGGTCCTGGTCATTGGCTTCATGTGGATTTGCTCGTGGCCGTATGTGACATCATGGGTGCGTTATGGACATCCGCTTTATCCTGCGTATACGGTGGATGCGGAACGTTATCCCACGTATGACATCACAGGCGACTTCGAGGAGCGTAACGAGGATGCCAGGGCGATGAGCCCCATGGGGACCTTTTGCTATGCCTATATCAGCACAACGCTCACTCGCGCTTATTATGCGTGGAAATTGGACCGCCCGGACTTTTTGCCCAAATGTGGGGCGTGGGGGCGAAACCGAGGCCCTGAACGGCACGATGTCAATACACCGCTTACGCGTGGCACATTGGTTCTGGCATTTCTGGTGGTCTTGCTGTTTGGGCATAGAGTGCGACTTGTCGCCCTTCTCTGCATCGTTGCGCTCATAGGATTTCTTCCGAGTTATTATGGTTATATGCGCTATATAACGTGGATGGCGATTCTGTATGGGTTGGCGATGGCACTAGTGATTGATGGCGTAATGAACCATCTTCGTACTTGGAGTATGGCACGGATGGTCGTGGGATGCTTTGCAGTGTTGGGGTGTATCCTATTCGCGCTCAGGCAGGGCTTCGGCTTTGTGGAGCTACGGGACAAGTTTGAGACTGCTCTTCGCAAGTCCGAGCCGGTGGCGCTTGTTTTCTTTGAGGATGATCATAACACGTGGGCGAACACGCGTTTGCTTTATCTTCAAACGGCCGGGATGTGGGAACAGAAGCCGAAAGAGTCAGTCACTGTTGGCGAGACATGTGAACGATTTTATTGTCCGTTCCTTGAGCTGGTCGTTCGTCATGAAGTGGCAGACGGGAAGGAAGCCAAGAAGGCGACGTCGTTATCCCAACGGTTGCTTTTGGAAATCGCAGAATTCCCACGGACTTATTTGATTAAGGTTCCGCGGCTCGCGTGGTGGCGGCTTCAATCGCTGTGGCGAAATCCCTACGCGAAGGCGTGCGACTGACGGATGGACACAAAAAGCCCCCGGCCAAATCGGTCGGGGGCTTTTCCGTTTGCCGTGGGGCTGTTAGCAATGGCCCTGGGCGATCATGGCGTCGGCGACCTTGACGAAGCCGGCCACGTTCGCGCCGAAGAGGTAGTCACCCTTCTTGCCGTAGCGCTCGGCGGTGGCGTAGGCGTTGTCGTGGATGGCGTTCATGATGCCTTTGAGGCGGGCATCGACTTCCTCGGCCGTCCAAGAGAGGCGGGCGGAGTTCTGGCACATTTCCAGGCCGCTGGTGGCGACGCCGCCGGCGTTGGAGGCCTTGCCGGGGGCGTAGAGGATGCCGGCGTTCTGGAAGGTCTCGATGGCCTTGATGGTGCAGGGCATGTTGGCGCCCTCGGCCACCAGGCGGCAGCCGTTGGCCACGAGGGTCTTGGCGGCCTCTTCGTCCAGCTCGTTCTGGGTGGCGCAGGGGAAGGCGCAGTCGCACTTCTCGCCCCAGGGCTTCGCGTTGGGCACGTACTTGGCGGTGGGATACTTCGTGGCGTACTCGCTGATGCGGCCGCGCTTGACGTTCTTGAGCTCCATGACGTAGGCGAGCTTCTCCTCGTCGATGCCATCGGGGTCGTAGACGTAGCCGTTGGAGTCGGAGAGGGTGACGACCTTGGCACCGAGCTGCTGGAGCTTCTGCACCGCGAACTGGGCGACGTTGCCGGAACCGGAGACCACGCAGGTCTTGCCCGCGAAGGTGTCGCCGGCGGTCTTGAGCATCGCGTCGGCGAAGTAGATGAGGCCGTAACCGGTGGCCTCGGGGCGAATCAAGGAGCCGCCCCAGGTGAGGCCCTTGCCGGTGAGGACGCCGGTGAACTCGTTGGCCAGGCGCTTGTACTGCCCGAACATGTAGCCGATTTCGCGGGCGCCGGTGCCGATATCGCCGGCGGGGACGTCCGTGTCGGGGCCGATGTGGCGGAAGAGCTCGCTCATGAAGCTCTGACAGAAGCGCATCACTTCGTTGTCGCTCTTGCCCTTGGGGTCGAAGTCGCAACCGCCCTTGCCGCCGCCCATGGGGAGCGTGGTCAGGGAGTTCTTGAAGATCTGCTCGAAGCCCAGGAACTTGAGGATGCCCAGGTTCACGGAGGGGTGCAGGCGCAGGCCGCCTTTGTAGGGGCCGATGGCCGAATTGAACTGCACGCGATAGCCGCGGTTGACGCGGTAGTTGCCCTGGTCGTCCACCCACGGCACGCGGAACTGAATCACGCGCTCGGGCTCGACGATACGCTCCAGGATGGCGTTCTTTTCGTACTTGGGTTCCGCGGCGATCACCGTCTCCAGCGAACCGAAGACTTCGGTCACGGCCTGAAGGAACTCTTTTTCGTGGGCGTTCTTGGCGATGGTCTCCTCGAGCACCCGTGCGACGTACTGATTCATCTGTCTGCCTTTCGGTTGTCTTTTATTCGCAAACCGGGTCGGTATTCTACCACATTGCCCCCGCCACGCAAAGACTTTTTTGCATGACGGGGGCAATAATCAGAGGCCCAAGCCTCACGCGGCTGGCGCCTGCGGCCACGGCTCACGCCGCACCGCATACATCAGCCAAATCAACGGAATCATATAAAGGCAATCCGTGAACACAAGGATTCGGAACGGATTATCCTCGAAGAAGTGATCGAAGTTGACAGAATCCAACGACAGGAGACTGATGGCGGAGATCCAATAAATCAAGACGCCCAGTGTGCAGACGACCGCGCCGATAATACTCGGCTTGGGAAGCCTCCAGGTCAGCAAAATGCCAAGCAAGAAGGTAACGGTCACAATGGTCGTGGGGAATCGACTCACATTCCATTGGATGACGCCAAACTCACGCAAATCCTTTCGCGCTTCGTCCAACTCCTTCTCGATGTACGATTCACTTGGGCCATAATACCCATAATAACCACGGTCATCGTCGCGTTCACGAATTTCCTCCAGGTCATCCTCGAGGTCTTCAACACGCTCTTCCAAATACTCTTTGCGCTCGCCCATTTGCGAGTACAGGAATGTCGAGAGGCCCAAAAGCGTGAAAATCCAAATGGCGGCAAAGATGGTGAAGAGCATCAACGGAGCCAGTGAAGATTTCGTGTCGCAACGCCAGGGCGCGGTATTCTTTTGCGCAATCATCTGCGTGCCAAACAAAAACGTGAATGGCGGCAGAAGGGCGATACACCAGATGCAAAGCGGAATCACCACTTCCCATTCACGAGGAATGTCGTCAAACAGTTCCTCATCCATCCCCATAAAGGCGACAGCGACAAGCCCCACCCAGAGGACGCAGAGGATGATGGAGAATACGTTGACTACCTTCGGCCCGACATCAGTTTCGCCAGGCTTAGGGGCAACCGTCCGCATACAAACCTGCAACATCATGCACATCAGCAGGAACGGCACCAACACCGTTGTAAGCAGATCGGCAACATTGAGCAGGGAAAAGTCGCCCCCTAGCATGCCCCCAGAGAAGCTAACACTCTTTGTGAAAAGGGCACCTGCCAACTGCATCAACAATAGCACCAACGTAATGCTGGCCAAAACCAGGCGGCGCGTCAGATTACCCTCGGCAGGAGGAAGCGGATAAACGCTTGGCCGCGGCGCGGCATACATCGGCCTGGACTGGGGCGGAGGCGGGGGCGGGGGCGGGGGCGGGGGCGGAGTCGGCGAAGGCCGACGCGGGACCGGGCGAGGCCCATTAACGAAACGTGAGGCATAGGACGCTCCACGTGCGGTCGAGTGAGGCACCGCACCGGAAATCGGGGCTGGCGGCGGGGGCGGCGAAGGCGGCGTTGCGGCCCCCGTCATCTGCGTGGGCGCAGGCGCGCCACACTGCGTGCAAAACTTGCTTCCATCTGGCACCTCTGCGCCACAACTTGTGCAAAACATACCAACATCCTTTCTCTACCCGCTCCACGTAGCAGGACGCTGATACCCTAACACACCTCTTTTCCCCTGTCAAACAAGCCTCAATCATACCCAAGGAGTTTTCCACGAAGACACAGGGGGCGGCTCATGCCGCCCCGGAGAACGGAGCGTGCAGGCGCGGAGCGCCAAACCTTCCACGGCCACAGAAAACAGAGCGTGCAGCGGCAAAGCCGCAAACCTTCCACGGCCACAGAACGCCCCTGCGGGGCGATGGGCGAAGCCGCTATGCAGAGTGGCTAGCGCCGTTTACTTTCCAATAATCTGGCAGTCCTGCGTGCGATAGCACGCCCCTAATCTGCCCAAAATCTGCGGAATCTGCGGTTCCATCACACTGGCCGTCTTCTCGGTTCTCTCGCTTTTCCCGAACGCGAACACAGGACAAAACAAACGGCGGCGGACGGGAGACCGTCCGCCGCCGCGTAGGTGGCCGATGCCTTACTTGGAGGCAAGGTAGTCGTTGATGGCCTTGGCGGCGCGGCGGCCTTCGCCCATCGCGAGGATGACCGTGGCCGCGCCCAGAACGATGTCGCCGCCGGCATAGACGCCGGGGATGGAGGTCGCCTGGTTCGCGTCCACCACGATGTGGCCCTTGCGGTCGATCTCCAGGCCATCGGTGGTCTGGGGAATGAGGGGGTTCGAGGCGTTGCCGATGGCGATGATCACCGCGTCCATGGGCAGGGTGAACTCGGAGCCCTGGATCGGCACGGGGCTGCGGCGACCGGAGGCGTCGGGCTCGCCGAGCTCATAGCGCAGGCACTCGATGGCGTTGACCACGCCGTTCTCGTCGCCCAGGATACGCTCGATGTTGCAGAGGAACTGGAAGTTCACACCCTCTTCCTCGGCGTGACCGACTTCCTCGGCGCGGGCGGGCATCTCGGTGCGGCTGCGGCGGTAGATGAGGTAGACCTCCTCGGCGCCGAGGCGGAAAGCCATGCGCGCGGCATCCATCGCCACGTTGCCGCCGCCGAGAACGGCAACGCGCTTGGCGGGATAGTAGGGCGTAGCGGCGTCGGCCTTGTCGTAGGCCTTCATGAGGTTCGCGCGGGTGAGGTACTCATTGGCGGAGAAGACGCCCACGAGTTCCTCGCCGGGGATGCCCATGAAGCGCGGCAGGCCCGCGCCCGTGCCCACGTAGATGGCGTCGTAGCCGTCCTTGGCCATGAGGTCATGGAGCTTGCGGGTGCGCCCGACCACGAAGTTGGGCTCCACGTCCACACCCATCGCCTTGAGGCCCTGGATTTCCTTGTCCACGATGGCCTTGGGCAGACGGAACTCGGGGATGCCGTAGACGAGCACGCCACCCGGCTTCTGGAAGGCTTCGAAGAGGGTCACGGCGTGGCCCTCACGGCGCACGTCGGCCGCCACGGTGATGCCCGAGGGGCCGGAGCCGATGACGGCGACCTTCTTGCCGGTCTCAGGCTTGACGGAGTTGTCGATGGGGGCCTCGGCCTCGTGGGCGCGCTGCCAATCAGCCACGTAGCGCTCCAGGCGGCCAATGGCGACGCTCTGGTTGACGTCCTTGTGGATGGCGCCAACGGTGCAGAACTTCTGGCACTGGTTTTCCTGCGGGCAGACGCGGCCGCAGATGGCCGGCAGGATGCTCGTGCGACGGATGACGGCCAACGCCCCGGCGTAGTCGCCCTGCGCAATCTGATGGATGAAGCCCGGGATGTCGATGGCCACGGGGCAACCCTTCATGCAGGGGGCGTTCTTGCACTGCAGGCAACGGCTCGCCTCGACGCGCGCCTGGACCTCAGAGTAGCCTAGCGCCACCTCGTTCATGTTGCGGCGGCGCACCGAGGGCTCCTGCACCGGCATCTCCTGTTGCGGGATGGCCGTGCGCTCCTTCGGCGAGAGCGTCTTGTCCTTGATGGCCGCCCAGGTCTCTTCCGCCCGGGCCTCAATCTCTTCCTTGGAAACAAAGCTCATGGTGCTGCCTCACTTAGTCTTTTCTTCGGCCATGCGGAGGAGGTTGCAGTTTTCCTCGCGCTCGCGGGGGACGAAGGTGCGGTTGCGCTTCATCAGGTTGTCGAAGTCGACCTGGTGGGCATCAAACTCGGGACCGTCGACGCAGACGAACTTGATCTTGCCGCCGACGAGAACGCGGCAGCCGCCGCACATGCCGGTGCCGTCGATCATGATGGAGTTGAGCGAGGCGATGGTGGGCACGCCGAAGGGACGGGTGGTCTCGGCGCAGAACTTCATCATGATGGGCGGGCCGATGGTGACGCACTCATCGACCTTCTCGCGCTCGCACACTTCCTTGAGGGGCTCGGTGACGAGGGCCTTGCGGCCGTAGGAGCCGTCGTCGGTGCAGATGATGAGCTCGTCGGCGATCTTGCGCATGTCCTCTTCCATGATGAGGAGGTCTTTGTTGCGCGCGCCCATGATGACGATGACCTTGTTGCCGGCGGCCTTCATGGCCTGGGCGATGGGGTGCATCGGGGCGACGCCGATGCCGCCGCCGACGCAGACGACGGTGCCGCGCTTCTCAATGTGCGTGGGGCGACCCAGGGGGCCGAGGAAGACGGGCAGGGAATCGCCGACTTCCATCATGGCGAGCTTCTTGGTGGAGAAGCCGACGGCCTGGAAGATGATGCGCACGTCGCCCTTCACGGGGTCGGCGTCGGCGATGGTCAGCGGGATGCGCTCGCCGAACTGCTCGTCAATCTGCAGAATGATGAATTGGCCGGCCTTGCGCTCCTCGGCAATGAGGGGCGCGTGGATCCACATCGAGTAGACCTCGGCGGACAGCTGTTCCTTTGCGACAATCGGAAACATCGTTCTCTCCTTTTGGTTGCCCATCATTGTACCACATTCGCGGCGACGATATTGCCCTGGGAAGTTTTCCACGAAGACACGAAGGAACGCAAGGGCCTGGGCACTTCACCGTTCGGCCCTCCGGGCCTCACTACCGTGCCCATCCCTTGCGTTTCTAGCGTTTTCGTAGGAAGCCTCACTGGCCGTGTAGAGAAACGCAGATTTCGCAGATTCGGGCAGATTTTTGGCGTGCTAGCGCACGCTGAACAAGGAGCACTGACACACCCCGGACAACAGAGAGCGGAGCGTGCAGGCGCAACGCGCCGAACGGTCGCGTATCGTTTTCCAATCAGCCAATCAGCGAATCAGCCAATCAGCCGGGCGCTCTTCGAGAGCGCCCATGGGAGGGGGGTTGCGGGATGAGGGGGAGGTGCGGTATACTAAAGCAGTCGTTTCAACCTACACGAAGGAACAAACATGAACAAGAAACCGACGCTTTTGATTCTGGCCGCTGGCATGGGCAGCCGTTATGGCGGGCTCAAGCAGATTGATTCCGTGGGCCCCTCCGGCGAGACCATCATGGATTACTCCATCTATGACGCCATCCGCGCGGGCTTCGACAAAATCGTCTTCATCATTCGCCACGACTTCGAGGAAGCCTTCCGCGAAAAGATCGTCGCGAAGTACGAAGGCAAGATCAAGATCGAGCTCGCCTTCCAGGACCCGCTCGACCTGCCCGCCGGCTGCACCTTCCCCGAAGGCCGCGAGAAGCCCTGGGGCACCGCCCACGCCATCCGCTCCGCCCGTAAGGTGATTGACGCGCCCTTCGCCGCCATCAACGCGGACGACTTCTATGGCGCGGACGCCTTCAAGCGCCTGGCGGAATTCCTCTCCAACGTCGACACCGAGGCCCGCCCAAAGCGTTTCGCGATGGTCGGATACCGTCTGGACCAGACCCTCTCCGACAACGGCTCCGTGGCCCGCGGCATCTGCGACGTCGCCCCCGACGGCAAGCTCCTGGGCGTCACCGAGATGACCAAGATCGCCAAGAAGCCAGACGGCGCCATCCAGAACGAGGAAGACCCCGCCAACCCCGTGCCGCTCAAGGGCGACAGCCGCGTCTCGCTCAACCTCTGGGGCTTCACCCCCGCCCTCTTCGATGGCATGGAGGAGCGTTTCGCCGAGTGGTTCCACGCTCACGAGGGCCAGCTCAAGGCCGAGTGGTACATCCCCTTCTATGTCGATGAGCTCGTCAAGGAAGGCCAGGCCACCGTGGACGTTCTCCCCACCGACAGCACGTGGTTCGGCGTGACCTACCGCGACGACAAGCCCATCGTGGTCGAGGCCATCAAGAAGCTCGTCGCCGCCGGCGAGTATCCCGCCAAGCTCTGGGCCTAAGCGACCCTCCGCTTCACCACAAAAGGGGATGGGCTCCGGCCCATCCCCCTTTTTCGTGTCTCCACGAAAACACGAAGGAACGCAAGGGCCTGGGCACAAGGGGCGCTGTTGCGCCCCAGAGAACGGAGAACAGAGAACGGAGAACGGAACGCCCCTGCGGGGCGACAGGCGAAGTCGTAAACAAGGTTGCCCACCTAGTGGTCCTAATCGCCCTAGTAGTTCTATCGCGTCATGTTATGGCACGTCGCAGACGTGCCTGCGGGTGCAGGGGGTGTTTCCCCCTGCCGGGGTGTGGGGCGGCGCCCCACACCTACCAATCCATCAAATATCCTTTGTGCCCTTTGTGTCCGTTGTGATTCCCAAAACAAACTGGCAGTCCTTCTCTGTGTTCCTCTGTTTTCCTCTGTTCCCCTCTGTGTCTACAAAACTTCCCCGGACACTATTGAGATTACGGGGAGGTGTGATAGAATAGCGCGCCGTTATGATGCCGATCAATCTGTTTTGTTCGTTGCTGGCGATTCTGGTGACACTGGGGCCTGTGGCCAAGCTGGGGTTGCCACGCTGGGCGGTGGCGCTTGTGGGGTTGGCCTTGGTGGGTCTGGCCCAGCAGGTCATCGTCCACCGGGTTTTCCAGGCCTCAGTGATGTCCCCGGATGGAATGCCCCTTTGGTTGGAGGCGGTGCTTCTGTGGGGCACGGCCTTCCTGATTGCGACCGGTGCGCTGACAATCCTGTGGTGGGTGGCGCACTGGTGCCACCTGGCGGTCCCCGGATGGGTGCCGCTCGCGATTGGCGCGGCGTTGGCCTTCACCTTCCTCTATCTGGGGGAACGTCTGCCGACGGTGAAGGAACGCGAGGCCGTCCTGTCCGGTTTGCCGGCGGAGGCCGACGGCCTGCGTGTGGCCGTCTTGGCCGACGTGCACATCGATTCTTGGCGCGGACGCGACTGGTGCGAACGCTTGGTGGCGCGCGTGAACGCGGCCAAGCCCGACCTCATCCTCTTCACGGGGGACCAAGCGGACGGCCCGCTGGCCTTGCGCCGGGAGGACATCGCCCCGCTGGCAAAGTTGGAGGCGCCGCGCGGCAAGTTCCTCATCTCCGGCAATCACGAGCATTATTTCGAGACCGAGGCCTACCTGAAGGAATACGAGCGCCTGGGCATCACCCTGTTGGAAGGGCGCGCGCAGGAGGCCGCCGGACTGTGGCTGGTGGGTCTGCCGGATGGACGTTCCCTCACCCGGGCCGACGCGGCCGAACGGCAGTTGTGCGCCTTGATGGCGCAGGCGCCCGAGGAGGCCTTCCCCGTGCTCTTGGTGCACAAGCCCGGAATCGCGCCGGTGGCGGACGAACTGGGCGTGAAACTGCAACTCTCCGGCCACACGCATGGCGGACAACTGCCCGGGGTGGCGAGCCTCATCGCCCGCTACAACCGTGGCTTCGTCCGCGGATGGTATGACCTGCCCCAAGGTATGCGCCTCTTCGTCGCACCCGGCACGGGTGTTTGGCTGGGCTTCCCCTACCGCCTCTATCCCTCCGAAATCACCCTGCTCACCCTACGCCGCGGCACCTAACCGCCAGGGAAGTTTTCCACGAAGACACAAAAGGAACGCAAGGGCCTGGGCACTTCACCGTTCGGCCCTGCGGGCCTCACTACCGTGCCCATCCCTCGCGTTTCTCTTGTTTTTCAGGAAACCCCATCCTACCTACCTTGGCACGTCGCAGACGTGCCTGCGGGTGCAGGGGGTGTTTTCCCCTGCCGGGGTGTGGGGCAGCGCCCCACATCTACCAATCCATCGAATATCCTTTGTGCCCTTAGCCGTGGAAGGTTTGTCGCTTCGCGCCTGCACGGTGTCCGTTGTGATTCCCAAAACAAACTGGCAGTCCTGCGTGCGGTAGCACGCCCTTAATCTGCTCAAAATCTGCGGAATCTGCGGTTCCTTTCGTGTCTTTGTGGAGACCTCCCGTCACTCCATGGGGACGGCGCGGCGGGCGGCCTTCTTGGCGGCGTGTTTGGATTTGTCGTCGAGCATGCGGGCCTTTTGGCGGCGGGAACGACGACGCTTCTGACGGCGGATCTTTTCGCGTTCCTGCTGACGGGCGGAGCGCTCGCCGTCACGGACTTCCAAAATACGTTCGGCAAGGGCGCGGCGGGCCAGCCAACGGTTGTCCTCACGGGAACGCGAGGCCTGCACCTTGACGCAAAGGCCGGTGGGCACGTGCGTCAGACGGACGGCGGAGGAAGTCTTGTTGATTTTCTGCCCACCCGAGCCGGAGCCCAAGACAAACTGTTCGCGCAGGTCGGCCTCGCCCATGCCCGCACGCTTCATGAGGGCTTGGATGGCTTCGATGGTGCTTGGCGCGAGGGGCATAGGTGGCGAAAGATTGGGCTTCCAAAAGGTCGGCGCCCCGAAGGGCGCCTTGTTTCACAACGCCGGATGGTGGGCGGTCAACCCGCTCACAGGCCCTGACGCATACGCTTGGTGGTGCGGACGGCGCAGAAAGCCTTGCCGCACATCGAGCAGTGGTCGTCCTTGGCATCGGCGCCGTTCTCGGCGCGCGTGCGGAGCCAACGCTCGCGGGCGGCGCAGGGATCGATGGCGAGGTCGAACTGGGCGTTCCAGTCGAAGTCGTAGCGGGCCTGCGCCATCTTGTCGTCGCGTTCACGCGCGCCGGGGAGGCCGCGGGCGACGTCGCCGGCATGGGCGGCGATGAGGTAGGCCACGCACCCCTGGTGAACCTCGTTGGCGTCGGGGAGGCCGAGGTGCTCGGCGGGCGTGACGTAGCAGAGGAGGCTGGCGCCGTAGGTGGCGGCGGCGGTGGCGCCGATGGCCGAGACGATGTGGTCGTAGGCCGGGGCGATGTCGGTGACGACGGGGCCGAGGACGTAGAAGGGTGCGCCATCGCAGAGTTCCTGCTCGCGCTCCATGTTCATCTGGACCTCGTTGAAGGGGATGTGGCCGGGGCCTTCGACCATGGCCTGCACGCCGCGCTCGCGGCAACGGCGGACGAGTTCGCCCAGGACGGAGAGCTCGGCGAACTGCGCGGCGTCACTGGCGTCGGCCAGGCAGCCGGGACGGAGGCCGTCGCCGAGGGAGACGGTGACGTCGTGCTCGGCGAGGATGTCCATCACCTCGTCCCAGTGGGTATAGAGCGGGTTTTCGGCGTCGTGGCTGCGCATCCACTCGGCCATGATGGCGCCGCCGCGGGAGACGATGCCCATCTTGCGGCCATCGGTGAGCGGCAGGTGCTTGCGGAGAAGCCCGGCGTGGAGCGTCATGAAGTCGACGCCCTGCTCGGCCTGTTCGCGGATGACCTGCAGGAGATAGGCCGGGTCCATCACAGGGATGTCGCCGTCGAGGCGGGAGATGGTCTCGTAAATCGGCACAGTGCCGAGGGGGGCGGGGGAGTGGTCGAGCATGCCCTGGCGGATGTCGCGGAGCTCGGCGCGGATTTCCTCGGCGCCCTTGCCCGTGCCGACGGAGAGATCCATGACGAACTGGGCGCCCGCATCGAGGGCCACCTGGAGCTTGACAAGTTCATCGCCCTTGCCCGAACGCGTGGGGGAGCGGCCCAGGTTCGCGTTGATCTTGGTGGAAAAGAGTCGGCCGACGCCGGTGGGCTTGACGCCCTTGTGGGCGGGATTGAGCGGAATGACGGCATGGCCCGCGGCGACGGCCTCGCGCACGGCCTCGGGCGTCACGCGCTCCTCGGCGGCGACGGCGCGCATGGCCTCGGTGATGATTCCTTGACGGGCGGCTTGCAACTGTGTCATGGCGGTCCTTTCTTCGCTGAACGCGCATAGTATAGCAAATGTGGTATACTGTGCGGCGATTTCAACCCTGAATGGAGTGATTGACAATGGCAATGGTTTTGGATGACCTCAAAGGCATGGTTGCCGGCACGTGCGTTTCCGGCGGCCTCGACTCGCGCACCATCGCGAAGGTGATGATGGAAGCCGGCGTGAAGGTGATCGGCTTCACCGGCGGCATCGGCCAGCCCGATGAAAAGGACATCAACGATGTGGCCAAGCGCATGGCGCCCACCGGCATCGAGACCGTCATCGTCGACCTGCGCAACGAAATGGCCGACGCGTGCATCGAGGCCATCAAGTGCCAGGCGATGTACGACGGCGGCTACTGGAACTCCACCGGCATCGGCCGCGCCGTCACCATCAAGGGCCTCATCCCCGAGATGAAGAAGCGCGGCGTCCAGGTCCTCGTCCACGGCGCCACCGGCCGCGGCAACGACCAGATGCGCATCGAGCGCTACACCAACGTCTTCGCCCCCGAGATGAAGGTCTACTCCCCCTGGCGCGACGCCGGCCTCCTCAAGAAGTTCCCCGGCCGCACCCAGATGGTCGACTACCTCGCCCAGTTCGGCATCGTCGCCTTCGCCGGCGGCAAGAAGAAATACTCCACCGACGCCAACATGGCCGGCCTCTCCCACGAAGCCGAGGACCTCGAGAGCATGGAGACCTCCATGACCATCGTCGAGCCCACCATGGGCGTCTGGCCCTGGCAGGCCCCCGACAAGCCCGAGCAGATCACCATCCGCTTCTCCAAGGGCCGTCCCGTCCAGATCAACGGCAAGGACGTCACCCCCCTCGAAGCCATGATGCTCGCCAACGAAATCGGCGGCCGCAACGGCATCGGCATGAAGCACGCCCTCGAAAACCGCATCATCGGTACCAAGAGCCGCGGCGTTTACGAGGCCCCCGGCATGGAGCTCCTCGGCTCCGCCATCCGCTACGTCTACCAGGCCACGATGGACCGCCGCGCCACCCTCTTCTTCCTGCAGCTCTCCAAGCTCATCTCCGACCAGATCTACGACGGCCGCTACTACGACCCCACCACCGTCGCCGCCCGCAACGCGGTCGACACCCTCGCGCAGTACGCCGACGGCACCGTCAAGTTGAGCCTCTACAAGGGCAACATCCTCTTCGACGCCCTCACCGACTGCCCCCACACCATCTACAACGAAGCCGACTCCTCCATGGAGGCCTCCGACGGCGTCAACCCCGTCTCCTCCCAAGGCTTCGCCGAGATCCAGTCCGTCGAGGCCCGCATGCTCGCCCTCTCCGGCCAAATCGCCGGCAAGTGAGTCTGCCCCAACGGCACAAAAAAGCCCCGAGCCTCCCGGCCCGGGGCTTTTTCATGTACCGCCCTACTCTGTCAAGCCCAATTGTCCTGGGGAAAAGTGGGACCGCAAAGACGCAAGGGGAGGCGCGAACCGCTTCGGGCTCCATCGGTCGCTCTGCGGCTTCGCCGCTGACCGCGACCGCCGCCCTCCGTTTCGCGCCTTGTGCCTTTATAAAGAGGAGAAGTCGGGGTGTGGGGCGAAGCCTCACCAACAAAACCAACCTTCAACCTTCCAAGCCTCCAAACTTCCACTTTCCCCTGTACCCACAGGCTCAACGGATGATGCTTCCCGAAAAACACTGGAAGCGCAAGGGATGGGCACGATAGTGTCCCGGGAAATCGGCAGAGCGTCTTTTTCCGCGAAGACGCCAATGCGCGCGAAGCCAGATGGGCTAACGCCAGTCGCTTTGCGGGCTAACGCCCGCTGATCGCTCCCTCCCGCCCATCGTCTTCGCGCTTGGGTCATCTTAAGAAGTCCTTTGGGCGCAGGAAAGTGGGGCGCGGGAGGGCGCACGACCGTGCGCCCGGCGTTAGCGCCCCATCTTTCCTGCAAGATTTGCGTCTTTGCGGTCTCCATTTTCCCCGGACAGTATTGCCCTGTATTCTCTTGGAGTCGCCGGTGCACAGCGAGAATCCACCGTATTTGACAAAGGTGGGGATATGCTATAATGCAGAGAAAGATGAAAGGGACGCATATGAAGCGAAACGTTTTTGGGGCCGTTCGGATGTTGGCCCTTGTGGCGGCGTTGGTTGCCGCCGGTTGGGTGGACGCGGCCATGCCGCCGATGCCGGAGCGCACGCAGGCCGAAATGGCGAACACCCGCGAAGAAGCCTTGAAGCAGGCGGCGACGGCCACGCGGGCCATCGCGCCGAACGCGAACACACTCACATTGGCGGAGACCGAGTGGGCGGAATACCAGGCCGACGGCACGGACATCTCGTGGATCGATTTCTGGGTGAAGGCGCTGACCGACCAGGGCGCGCAGGAGTTGCGCGTGATGCCCCTGTGGTTCAAGGAGGGCTACTCCGAGGCCGAGTTCATCCAGGCGGAGGTTGTCCGCGCGGATGGCACGATCGAGCCCATTGACCTCGCGGCGAACGTGGCCATCGCCACGAGCAACGACAGCACCGACGCGAACATCTATGACCCCAAGGCCAAGCGCGTGGTGCTGACGGTGCCGAAAGTCGCCGTGGGCGACACGTTGCACGTGATTGCGGCCTTCCGCACGGTGCGCCCGCGCATCCCGGACACCTATTACACGCGAAGCGTCTTTGAGAGCTTCGACGGCCCCGTCCCCTACTCCACGCTCACCGTGGTGGCGCCCAAGGAACTGCCCCTGCGCAGCAAGGCCCTGTTGGACGAGGTGCCCGGCACGGTCACGAGCAGCAGCGAAACCCTCGCCGACGGCCGCACGCTCCACCGCTGGGTGGCGCGCAATGTGCCGCAGAGCTTCCCCGAAGAGAAGATGCCCTCGCCCGAAATCCTCCTCCAGCGCGTCGGCCTCTCCACCTTCGCCACCTGGGAAGAGGTCTCCAAGTGGTACTGGGACCTCTGCAACCGCCACATGGCGACCACCCCCGCCATCGACGCCAAGGTGCGCGAGCTGACCCAAGGCAAGGACCGCGACGCGCAGATCGAGGCGCTCTTCGCCTTCGTTGCCCAAGAGGTCCGCTACATGGGCATCATCGCAGAGGAAGAGGCCCCCGGCTTCGAGCCCCACGACGTCTCCCTCACCTTCGACAACCGTTACGGCGTCTGCCGCGACAAGGGCGTTCTCCTCGTTGCCATGCTCCGCAAGGCCGGCTTCGACGCCTATCCCGTCATCATCCATGCCGGCAGCCCCCGCGACAAGGAGGTGCCCATGCCCTTCTTCAACCACGCCATCGTGGCCATTGACGAGGGCAACCGCTCCTATCGCCTGTTGGACCCGACCGACGACACCGCCCGCGCCGAGCTCCCGGCCTATCTCTCCGCTTGCTCTTACCTCGTGGCGCGCCCGGACGGCGAGACCCTGCTGGAGACCCCCGTCCCCTCCCCCGAAAAGAACATGGTGGAAATCGAGACCGTCGGCGAACTGGATGCCGCCGGCACCCTTCAGCTCACCTCCACCCTCCATATCGGCGGCGTGAACGACAACGTCTATCGCCCCCTCTTCGTCCGCTCCCAGCCCGACCGCGTGCGCGATGTCTTCGACGGCCTCATGAAGCGCGTGGCCGCCGGCGCCGAGCTCACCTCCATCGAAGTCTCCCCGAAGGACGCCTCGGACATCTCCCAGCCGCTCACCGTCACCGTGCGCGCCCGCGTGCCGAAGTTCGGCGTGCCCGACGCCCAGGGCCACACCCTCGTCCGTCTGCCCTTCGTCAGCCGCGTCGCCGGCATGGTCAACTTCCTCTTCGACGGCCTCGAGCAGCCCACCCGCACCTACGATTGGGTCATCGAGTCGCCCTGCGGCGTCCGTGAGACCCTCTCCCTCCGCGGCATCGGCACGCTCGGCCAGCCCGAGCTCCTCCCCGACGACCCCATCCTGAAATCCAACGGCGCCTCCTACGACATCGTCTGCCGCCGCGCCGAGAACGGCGACCTCACCCTCACCCGCGAGCTCGTCCTCTCCCGCAAGATCTACTCCCCCGAAGACTACCGCGCCCTCCGTCGCTTCGCTGAGCGCATGGACCGCATCGAGGCCCTCCGCCCGCTCTTCATCAAGCCCGCCGTCCAGGACGTCGACGCCGAAGTCTTGCTGGCCGACAACAGCGTGACCCTCGCCCCCGACGGCACCGTCACCCAGCGCCAAGCCTCCGACACCCGTGTCCTCACCTTCCAGGGCAAGCGCGACCTCGGTGAGGCCGCCTTCACCTACAACCCCGACATCGAGACGCTCACCCTCAACGACATCGTCGTCACCACCGCCTCCGGCGACCGCGTCCCCCTGAACGACAAGGAGATCTCCGAACTGGACGTCGACGGCGCGGCGCTCTCGCCCCGCTACCCGGCCTTCCGCCAGACCATCCTCTCGCTCCCTGCCGTCGATGTCGGTGCCACCATCCACCTCGACACCTCCACCGTGACCGCCGCCGGCGCGAGCGCGCCCTTCTGCGGCATCACCGTCTTCGGCGCGGGCGCCTATCCCACCCACGAGGAGCGCTACACCATCACCGTCCCCGCGCCCCTCGATGGTTCGCTCCGCATCGCCGAGCGCAACTTCGAGGGCGTCAACGTGACCCGCACCGTCACCGCCGAGGGCGGCATGGTCACCCGCACCTGGGTCGTCCGCGACCTCCCCGCCATCCGCCCCGAGCCCGACACGCCCGCCGCGGTCTTCACCCGCCCCACCCTCTACTTCGCCCTTGACGCCGCCGCCCCCGGCACCGCCCTCGCGCCCCTCTTCGCGAAGGCCGAGACCCTGCTGGACGACCTGCCCGAGAGCGTTGAAGCCCTCGCCGAGACCCTCGCCGAGGACCTTGACGGCGACGACCTCGATGGCCGCCTCCGCGCCGTGCAGACCTATCTCGCCCGCAACGTCCGTGCCGTCGGCCCCGCCTGGTCCTCGCTCCGTTGGGGCACCATGACCCCGCCCGCCGTCACCCTTGCCGAGGGCTACGGCAACCGTCTCGACCGCATCCTCCTGCGCCTGGCCCTCCTCCGCGAGATGGACGTCGAGGCCTCCCTCGTCTTCGCCTGTGGGGAAGACGATGAGTCCATCGCGCGCTTCGGGGAAGAGCTCGCCTTCACGGAGATTCCGCGCTGGCTCAACTGGGTCACCCCCTACATCCTCCTGCCCGACGGCCGCGTTGTCGGCGATGAAGGTGAGTTTGACGAGCCCGGCGCCGCCGCCATCTCGTCCCGCCCGCTCCTCACCGCCCAGGGCACCGTCCCCTACGTCCAGAACGAGGCGCTCCGCTCCCGCGTCGAATCCTCCATCCGCGTGATTGTCCAGCCCAACGGCGACGCCTCCTTCTCGCGCGACGACTACAGCTGGGGCCTCGCCGCCGGCCAGGTCCGCAAGACCGACCGCGACCTCACCCCCGAGCTCCGCCGCCGCGCCATCGCCGCCATCGCCGAGGGCTTCGCCTCCGGCGCCACCCCCTCCAGCCAATACCTCGTGGATGTCGACGCCTATCCCACCCGTCAGGCCCTCTCCGCCGAGGCCAAGGCCTATGCCCAGCGCCGTGACCGCCTCCTCAGCATCCCCGTCCCCGCCCTGGCCGGCCAAGTCTACGGCCTGCGCGGCGTCTCCCGCGAGAACCCCATCTGGCAGGGCCGCGTCGACAACGCCCGCAACAAGGTCGACCTGTGGCTCCCGCCGGGCAGCGAGATCATCTCCAGGCCCGAGCCCTTCGTCTACGCCATCCCCGGCGGCGGCACCTACACCCTCTCCTGCACCGTCACCCCCGCCACCGCGAAGGACTGGGGCCGCGTCACCTACGTCGCCGAATGCAACATCCGGCCCGCCATCCTCGATGCCTGGCAGTTCCCCGCCCTCATCGAGCTGGATCGCCGCCTCTCCGCCCCCACCATGCGCACCCTCATCATCCGTCTCCCTGAATAAATGACCGTACTCGGCATCGAAAGTTCCTGCGACGAGACCGCCGTCGCCGTCGTCCGTGACGGCGACGAGGTCCTCTCCTCCGTCGTCTACTCCCAGGTCCCCCTCCACCAGCCCTATGGCGGCGTCGTCCCCGAGGTCGCCAGCCGCGCCCACGTCCAGAAGATCCGCGCCGTCGCCGAGGAGGCCCTTGTCCAGGCCTTCCCCAACGACCCGGATCCTTGGGCCAAGGTCGACGCCATCGCCGCCACCCGCGGCCCCGGCCTCGCCGCCGCCCTCCTCGTTGGCTGGACCTTTGCCAAGGGCCTTGCCCTCGCCCTCGGCAAACCCCTCATCCCCGTCAACCACATGCACGCCCACCTCTGGTCTGTCCGCTTGGGCAAACCGGAGCTCCGCGGCGCGGACCTGTGGCCCCAGCTCGGCCTCGCCGTCAGCGGCGGACACTCCGCCTTTGTCGACTCCCCCGCCCCAGGCACCTTCCGCCTCCTTGGCCAGACCATCGACGACGCCGCCGGCGAAGCCCTCGACAAAGCCGCCAAGCTTCTCGGCCTCGGCTATCCCGGCGGCCCTGTCGTCGACCGCCTCGCACGCACCGTCCCCCCGGAGGCCCGTCACGCCATCCGCTTTCCGGAGGGCCGCGTCTCCGCCGACCATCCCCTTCCGCCCGGCTGGAGCCCCGAGCTCTGCGTCTCCTTCAGCGGCCTCAAAACCGCCCTGCTCACCTACGTCCGGAAGCACCCCCCGCAGACCGAGACTGACGTCGCCACCATCTGCGCCAGCTACCAAGAAGCCGTCGTCGACGCCCTCGTCCGCCGCCTCTCCCACGCCCTCAACGCCGGCGCCTACCGCTCCATCGCCGTCGGCGGCGGCGTCTCCCTCAACAGCCGCCTCCGCGAGGCCCTCGCCGACCTCGCCGACAAACGCGGACTCACCCTCCTCCTCGCCCAGCCCAAGTACTGCGGCGACAATGCCGCCATGATTGCCGGCATCGCCTCCGCCGGCCTCGCCCACCCCGCCCCGGACGCCCTCTCCCAAGACGTCGACCCTTCTCTCCCCATCTGAGGGGCGGCGTTGCCGCCCCAGAGAACAGAAAACAGAGAACGGAGAACAGAAACGCCCCTACGGGGCGACGGGCGAAGCCGGAACCAAACTTCCAATTACGCATCCTGCGTATTCCTTCGTGGTTCTTCGTGCTTCCTCATGTCAGTTCCGCAAGGCAAGCTTTCCACACTTTCCCACTACTTCGCCCGTCGCGCGCTTGCCGCGCGTTCTGTTCTCTGTTCTCCGTTCTCTGTTCTCTATGCTTCGGGGCGCGTCAGCGCCCCGAAGAATGCGTCCACCACCAGAGGGCGTGGACCGCCAGGATGAGCGGCAGGGTGAGCAAGAAGGCCGGGTAGAACCATGCCAACGGCGCATGCCCGAAGAGCAGCCCGCCGCAGATGGGCCCCAGGGCCATACCCAAATCAATGCCGATATAATAAGTGCCGTTCGCGAGGCCCCGTTCCCCGGGACGCGCCAACAAAATGGCCGTGGACTGGCACACCGTGCACATGATGCCATAACCGCCGGCCATCAACGCCGCCGCCAACGCCATCATCCAGAAGCCCCGCATGACCGTCAGCGCCGCAAGCGCACCCCCCGCGCACCCCACCGAAATCAGCAGGAAAACCCAAAAGGGCACGCGGTCAAACACCCGCCCGAGTCCCAACCGCAACACCACCAAGACACCCGCGTAGAGCGGGAAGAACCACCCCACCGAGAAGGTCAGGCCCTCCGCCTCCGCCAGCGGCACCAAGAAGGCCTGCGTGGCCATGTAAGGCATCGCGAAGAGCAAGATGATCGCCGCCACCGGCACCACCCGCCACTCGACAATCCGCAGCCGATGAGGCCGTTCCCGCGTCCGCGCCGCCGGCAACGCCTCCCCGCGGTCGCGCACGCACCACGCCAGAAACACCAACATCGCCGACAACACGGTCGAGGTCACGAAGGCGCACCCATAGCCCACGTGCTGATAGATGAAGACCCCCGCCGCCGGCCCCACCGCCATCCCGATGGCCGTCATCATCCCATAGAGTCCCATCCCCCACGCCACCCGCTCCCGCGGCAGCAGCTCCGAAATCCACGTCGAAAGACTCACCGAGCAGCAGGCGAAGCCCAGTCCATGCAACACCCGCACCGCCAAAACCGCCCACGGCGCCCCCGCCAACAGATAGCCGGCCCCCGCCGCCACCATCAGCGCCGCGCCCCCAATCGTCAACATCCGCTTGCCCATCGTGTCGGCCAGGTTCCCCACCACCGGCCGGCTCAACAGCGAGACCCCGTTCATCAATCCGCCGGCCAGCCCCATCAGCGCCTCCCCCGCCCCCAGCGACCCCGCATAGCCCGCCACCAACGGCGCCACCGACATCGGCCCCGTGAAATAAAAGAACGTCGCCGCCAACAGCAACGCAAAATCTCTCTTCCGTTTCTTGGTCATGCCCCAAAGATACCGCGCCCCGCCCCCCTTGTCAAGTTTGGGTTACGCCGCCCCGGAGAGTTTTTCCGCAAAGACGCAAGGGGAGCGTGAACCGCTTCGGGCTCCATCGGGCGCTCTGCGGCTTCGCCGCTGACCGCGCCCGCCGCCCTCCGTTTCGCGCCTGGTCGTTTTCTCGAAGTCTCTCCCGTCGCCCCGCAAGGGCGTTCCGTTCTCCTTCCTCTATTCTCTGGGGCGCGTCAGCGCCCCTTGTCCAGCGTGCGCCAGCACGCCAAAATCTGCCTGAATCTGCGAAATCTGCGTTTCCCTACACGGCATGGAGGCTTCCAAGAAATCGGCAGAAACGCAAGGGATGGGCACGGTAGTGAGGCCCGGAGGGCCGAACGGTGAAGTGCCCAGGCCCTTGCGTTCCTTCGTGTCTTCGTGGAACCTTCCCCGACACGCTTGCCCTGCGTTGGGCCTCAAGACACATAGGGGCACTTTGCTATAATAACGGGCAATGCCACGTGGATGGCGAGGACTCCCCTATCGAATCGGATTGACGCATGAAAGACGACGACCAAGAATACTGCCCCGACTATTTGCTCAAGGATCATTCCCCTTCTGATGATGAAGGCATCTGGGAGGACGATGATGACGGCTGGAAGTACATAAGACCGGAGTTCATCGAGCCGGAGTGTTACTCGGAGAAACGTCTGGCGAAACTCTACAGGAAGATTCCCGTGGACGCGGCGACGGAAGACCTGCTTCTGCGCGCCTTCCGAGCCGCGGCTCAACTCTACGGCGTCATCTCGCTGAAGGACTTCTGGCCGCTCTTCAAAGAGATGTTCCCGGACGTGGTCACCGAGAATCAGTTCTACGCCTTCACCAAGGTGGCGCGACACGACATGCGCGAAGAATATGACGGCGCGCCCATCTTCTATATCCTCGGCCCGGAAGAATTCCTGGGTGCGCGCCAAGTCTCCACCCTCCGCGACCGTTACATCGTGAATGGGGATTATGGGAACCCGGATGATGATACATTCGTCGTTGCCATGGCCTGTCAGAGGGACTTGGACCTCGATTTCGCGCGTCTGCCGAAAGAGGTGTTCCTGAAATATGCCGACCCACGCTACGTGGAGCCGACACCGGAGGGCGAACGCCTGACGGCGCTCTTGAAGGACGACAAGCTGGATATGATGCCCATGTCCAGCAAGAATGAGCGAGAAGAGGTTGTCCCGGAAATTTTGGTGTATCTCCGCCGCTACGTCATCTTCACCGAGGATACGTTCAAGAACGACCTCTACTGCGAGGACTTCTCTTTCGAGGAAAACGAAGAAGAAAACAAGAAGGCCATCTTCGAGGCCATTCAGGCCTTCCTCGACGCCATCCGCCGTCCCGCCCTCAAAGGACACAAACGAGACGAGGTGCAAGAGGCGGTGGACAAACTGGAGCAAGACCTGAAACAGGACGAGGAGAGGGATGCACTCCTCTCTGACGACGACCTGGAAGACAAGCCGACGTTCAGATGTTGCAGGACGCTGGCACAGATTTACGGCGCCATCCCCATGCAGGAGGCCTGGAAAACCATTGAGTCCGCCTTCCCCGGGCTTTTCACTGAGGAATCGCTCACGCGCTTTGTCCAAACCTTGGCGCCTTTCAGAGACACGTCCTTTGCCGCCTATGAGTGCAATGGTACGCTTTATCTCGTCGACAAAGACGTTTTTCGCTACTCAACGCCGAGCTCCAAAGGTGTCCAAACCTTTCTTGATCGTTGCGCCAAAGACCTGCCTTCCTTGATTCTGACTCCCGAAGAGTTGCTGGAATGCGCCTCGCGTCCCTCCGAGGATAACTATCTTCCTTGGTGCGCGAACTACGATGCGGAGCGTGCCGTCAAGGATATTCTCCGAAAGCTGGACATCGATGAGGACGGATGGAAAGACTTCATCATCGACCTCTCTTGGAACATTGAGCATCTCTCCCCCGACGAGGATCAAGACATCGTCCGTCAAGAAATCCTCCACTCCGCGGCCTACCTGGAGGTCTCCATCCCGCACGCCACGGTCAACGCCCTCTGCACGGCCTGCGCCAACTACCTCCGCCACCTGCGCCGGCCGCTCCTGCGCGGCCACACGCTCGCCGAGGTCGAGGCCCTGCGCGCCAAGTGAGCCTGTGCTACAATACCCCAAGAAAGGAACCGAACAATGGCAGAATTGATTGTCGCGCTGGACGTGCCCAACAAGGCCGCCGTGGCCAAAACCCTCGCCACCCTCGGCGACGCCGTGGACTTCTACAAAATCGGCCTGGAGCTCTTCACCGCCGAAGGCCCGGACATCGTGCGCCTGGTGCGTGACGCCGGCAAGCGCGTCTTCCTGGACCTCAAGCTTCACGACATTCCCCGCACCGTCGAGCGCGCCGTGCGTTCCATCGGCGGCCTGGGCGCGGAGCTCGCCACCATCCATGCCTCCGGTGGCAAGGCCATGATCCGCGCCGCCGCGGACGCCGCCGCGGAGTTCGGTGCCAACGCGCCCAAAATCCTCGCCGTCACCTGCCTCACCTCCCTGGACCAGGGTGACCTGGACGACCTGGGCGTCTCCCGCGCCATGCCCGCGCAGGTCGAGGCCCTCGGCCTGCTGGCCATCACAAACGGCGCCGACGGCATCGTCTGCTCGCCCAAGGAAGTCGCGGCCATGAACCGCGTCCTTATCCCCGCCGCGCAGGGCCGCCCCGTCTGCTTCATCACCCCCGGCGTGCGCCCCGCCGGTGCCGCGGTGGGCGACCAAAAGCGCATCGCCACCCCCGCCGGCGCCGTCCGCGACGGCTCCACCCACCTGGTCGTCGGCCGCCCCATCCTCGAGGCGCCGGACCCCGTGGCCGCCGCTCGCGCCATCCGCGCCGAGATGGACGCCGCCCTCGCCTGAGGCAGTGCCCCAATACTGTCCGGGGAAATCGGCAGTGTGCATTTCCCCGGACAGTATTGGCACAGCGCCGTGTTTGTCGCGCGCTTGCCGCGCGTTCCGTTCTCCGTAGCCGTGGAAGGTTTGGCGCTTCGCGCCTGCACGCTCCGTTCTCTGTTCTCCGTTCTCCGGGGGGCGCGCCAGCGCCCCCCTCTCTGCACGTCGGCACAGGCTTTGCTACAATGAATACGAAAGGAGTTGGACGAAGGCAAGACAAGCCGACACACACAATGAAGAAGTCCCAGGCATATGTCACACGCGGGGTGCCCGCCGCGCGGGCGCTTCCGGAATGGGAGCCGCCCCAGTCAGTGCCGCGTGTGCCCCACCCCTCCGCGCTCAACCCCGCCGATCTGCCGCGCGACCGCGGCATGGCCGGCCTCGTCGGCGCTTACGAGATTCCGCCCCTCGCCGACAGCGTGCCGAAAGGACTTGAGGCGTTGGCCGACCAACTGCGCGGCGAAGACCCACAGGACACGGTGAATGCCGCGTTGGACGCACTTCTGCCGCCCGCCGAACGCCACCGTCTGGTCCTGGAATCCTTCGCAAACGGCTTACTCGTCCTCTCCTTGGCTCGCCGCGAAGACCGCTTCACCTACAGCCGCTTCATCGTGCCCAAGCTTCGCGCGGCGCTCACCCCCACCCTGGGCCACCTCACCATCCGCCTTATTGACCGCTGACCGCCATGAAATGGTTCCTCTATAACTTCCTCTTCGCCATCGCCTACGTGCTGATGATGCCCAAGTTCCTCCTGCGCATGGCCAAGCGCGGCGGTTACGCCAACCGCTTCGCCGACCGCTTCGGGCGCTACCCCAAGGAGATCCGCGACCGCCTGGCCGACGGCACGCCGCGCGTCTGGGTGCACGCCGTCTCCGTGGGCGAGGTCGCCGTGGCCGGCCAGCTGATGGACGAGCTCCGCCGCCAACGCCCCGGCCTGGCCTTCGTCCTCTCCGTCACCAGCAGCACGGGCTGGGCCCAGGCCGAGAAGCGTGTCGGCCCCAACGACGTCCTCATCTACAATCCCCTGGACTATCCCGGCTGCGTGCGCCGCGCCCTGCGCACCTTCCGCCCCCTGGCCTACGTCATCACCGAGACCGAGCTCTGGCCGAACATCATCCGCCGCGTCACCGACCTGGGCATCCCAGCCTTCCTCGTCAACGCCCGCATCTCCGACCACAGCGCCCCCGGCTACCGCCGCCTCCGCTGCTGGTTCGGCCCCGTCCTCAACCGCCTCACCCACATCTACGCCCAAAGCGACCTCGACGCCCGCCGCCTGGCCGACGCCGGCTGCGACCCCGCCCGCATCACCGTCACCGGCACCATGAAGTTCGACGTCGCCCACCGCGCCCCCGAGAAGGAATCCGCCCTCCGCGCCTACCTCGACGCCGCCGGCTTCGACCCCGCCGCGCCCCTCCTCCTCGGCGGCTCCACCTGGCCCGGCGAAGACGCCTTCATCCTCGGCGTCTACCGCAAGGCCCTCGCCAAACGCCCCGACCTCCGCCTCGTCATCGTCCCCCGCCACTTCGAGAAGGCCGGCGACGTCGAGATTGCCATCCGCACCGCGGGCTTCCCCTGCCTGCGCAAATCCCGCGCCCCCGCCACCCCCGACCGCCAGCCCAAAGACACCGTCCTCCTGGCCGACACCACCGGCGAGCTCATGGGCTTCTACGGCCTCTCCACCGTCGCCTTCGTCGGCAAGAGCCTCTACGAGAAGGGCGGCCAGAACATGATCGAGCCCTGCCTCTGCGGATGCGCCACCGTCGTCGGCCCCCACACCGAAAACTTCCGCCCCGTGATGAGCGACCTCCTCGCCCAAGGCGCCCTCCTCCAAGGCTCCGACGTCCCCGACACCGAGGCCAAACTCCTCGGCCTCTTCGCGGCCCCCGCCGCCCTCACGGCCCTGGGCCAACGCGCCACCGAGGCCGTCGAACGCCGCCGCGGCGCCACCCCGCGTATCGCCGCCGCCATCCTCGCCACCCTCTGACAGACCACAGACAAATTTAGGAAATCCGATGACAGACTATGCGCAACAAGCCTACTGGGTCGCATTTGCCGTAACGCCCGACACGCTGAACCTCGCGGCCGGCTTTTACCCGTGGTCCAATCCCGTCTGGACCGTGCAGGACCTCCCCAACAACGAAAAAGAGGTGAAGGCCTGTCTGGAAACCATTCTGGAAAAGGCCAAGGAGGTGCAACGGCCGCCGCGGATTATTTGTGAGTCCGCCTGGATTTTCCATCGTCTGCTGGAACGGTATGCGGGGGAGCTGGGCATCCCCCTCTGCCTCGTGACGCCGAATCGACTGCACATGTTCGCCAGCAACGAAGGGAAGCGGCTCAGGCCGAACGAGATGGACCCCGCGCTCATCCTACGCTACGCCTTCGCCAATTCCCCGGAGGCCACGCCTTATGATGCCTGGCGTGCCAAGTTGCGCGATACGGTCGGCCTCTGCGACCAGTACCTCCAAGACCTAGAGCAATACCAAACGCGCCTGCGCATGACGGCAGGGGAACTCCCCGTAGCCTCCATGAAGCGACAAATCGCCAACCTGGAGCAAGAAATCGAGGCGCTGAAGCAAGACTGCGCAACGGCCATTGCCCAACGCGAGTCCATCGACCCCCGCATCAAACCCCTTCGTGACGAGGAAAACCTCGACCCCTACACCGTCGCCGTGCTGATGGCCTACTTCGATGAACTCGGAACGCTCGGGCGCAGAAAGGTCGCCTGTCTCTTGGGCGTCGTGCCGCAGTCCAATCAAGGCAGACAGACTGGAGACTCAAACAACAGGGGTGGCCGCGTCCTCGTGCGTCGCGCCCTCTACCAGGTCGTCGCCAACCGCATCGCCTCGCACCATCCCGTGACATTCCGGCGCTACGAAGCCCTCATTGACCCGAACCGGGCAAACGGCCCCATGAACTTCAGGGCCGCGAGCTCCGCCCTGATCCACGGCCTCATCTGCCACCTTGAGTCCATTGCCAAGCACGCCCTCGCCGAGACCGGTTATATCCCCTCCACCGCCCGTGTCGCCCCAAAGGACGCCTGATCACGCCTCCTTCCCCACCCAGTAGTGTCCGGGGAAGTTTTACCGCGAAGACGGTCTTGCGTGGAAACCCTGCAGGCTCCATCGCTCCCGTTGGTCGCGCCGCCCTTGGGATTTCCACGCTATCGCGCCCTTGAAGGGGCGCTCAATGGAAAATTGGGAAGTTTAGAGGCTTGGAAGTTTTCTTTTCTTGAAGGGTCGTTGCTCCACACCTAGACTTCTCTTCTTTAGAAAAGGCTACAAGTCTTTAGAAAAGGCACAAGGCGCGAAACGGAGGGCGGCGGGCGCGGTCAGCGGCGAAGCCGCAGAGCGCCCGATGGAGCCCGAGGCGGTTCGCGCCCACTGTTGCGTCTTTGCGATTCTCATTTTCCTCGGACACTATTGTTCCCCACCCATTTTCCGCCCCCATAAGGTCCCTTTCTGGACCCCTAAGGGTTTCGCCCCCGATCCCTATAGGGTCTCACCCTCGACCACTATAGTGGTTGACCTCGGACCCCTATAGGGTCTCGCGGAAGGCCTTTTAGAGGCACCTCAAAGAGGGTGGGAAAGGTAGACGTTTGGCCGCAGATTCATCCGTCGCGCGCTTGCCGCGCGTTCTGTTCTCCGTTCTCCGTTTTCCGTTCTCCGGGGCGGCGCTAGCCGCCCCCTCCCCTGCAACCTCAAGCACTCACCAAAGAATCATTTGGCAAAAAGATTTGCGGACTCCTTCACGCTTTGCTATGCTAATAGTATGTATGTAGTTGTTGCGATAGACTCAACCTATTCTTGGCCCATCGGCATGGACCATAAGGACGCGTCATCCTGGGGGTATAACCATGATTGAAGCCTCTGTCTACATGATCACGAAGAACGAGGAACGTTACCTCGAAGCGACCTTGGCCTGCCTGAAGGACTTCGCGGAGGTGGTGGTGGTGGACTGCGGGAGCACCGACCGTACGCCCGACATCGCCAAAAGCTTCCCCAACGTCCGCTTCTTCCACCACGACTGGGAGGGCTTCGCCAAGCAGAAACAGTGGGCCCTTGACCAGTGCACCCACGAATGGGTGGTCAATGTCGATGCCGATGAACACGTCCAGCCCGAGCTCGCGCAGGAAATCGACCGCGTGGTGCGGGAAAACAAGGTTGATGGCCTCTACTTCGTCATCAGCGACGTCTTTATGGGCCGCCCCTGCCGCCGCTGGAAGGTCAGCGGGCGCCTCCACTGCTTCCGCAAATCCTGCGGACGCTACGACCTCACCAACGACGTCCACGAAGGCATCCTCTTCACCGGCAAGGCCACCGCCAAGACCCACGCCGCGGTCCTCCACTACGGCATCCCCGATGCCGCCACCGCCGTCGCCAAGCAAAACCAATACTCCACCCTCCGCGCCCAAGAGAAGTTCCGCAAAGGCAAGCGCGCCAAACCCCTCAAACTCCTCTTCATCCGCCCCTTCACCTTCCTGGCGCAATACTTCGGCAAAGGCAACTGGCGCGATGGCTGGGCCGGCTTCATCCGCTCCCAGCTCGCCGCCAACTACGCCTTCATGAAAGAGGCCAAGCTCCTCGCCCTCTGGCGCAATCCCCCCACCGACACCCCCTGATGCCGCCGCGCCTCAGAGGTCGAGGAAGCCGCGGCGATAGGGATTGTTGTGGCAGAAGAGGCCTGACGCGAGATAACGAGGGATGGTGGTGACGTGGAAGGCCTCGGCGGCGTGGGCGGCGAAGCAGTGGATGCCGCGGTAGATGTTGAGGGCCGAGATTTTGTCGGCATAGGGGACGGGGTTACCCTCCAATTGCGAGGGGTAGCCTTGCAGCAGGTCGATTTTGCGCGCCAGCAGGTCTTTGTCCATACGCAGGAGTGCGTTGGGCGTCCAAGGCCCGCCCATCGGCATCCAGACCTCGTAGAAGGCGATGCGGGGGCCGCCGAAGACAACGCCCAGGCGCAGGAGGAGGCGTTTGAAGAGGCGGTTGGTGATGTAGCGGTGCTCGCGGTGGCCGTCGCGCGGGTGCGGCAGGAAGACGCAGGCATACTTGCGGATGTCGCGGAGGGCCTCGAGGTAGTCCGGGATGTGCTCGCGGAGCTGGCGGTACATCGGGGGCTTGCCGAAGATGCGGGTGATGGCGGCGCGGCCGCCGGGGGAGCCGTCCGGATTGCGCAGGGCCTTGTCCATCACGGCGTGAAACTCCGCGATGCGGATGTCCGCGTCTTCCTCCGGCGTGCGCCCGAACTCGGCGAAGCCGGAGCTGCTCAGGCAGAGCACGTCGCATTGGCCCGGGTGGGACAGCATGAAGGCGCCGCACCCGAGCACCTCATCGTCGGGATGCGGACAGACAATCAAGAAGCGGTCCCTCTCCCCGAACGGCGAGGGCCGCAACACATGCGCATCAATCCCATGCTTCGCAATCATTCCGCTTTCTTTCTATACGCAATGGCTTCTTTTGCCCACACTCACCGATTGCCCAATCCGCAATTCCTGAGACACCGCCGCCACCGCAAAAATTTCTTTGGTGTCCAGGCAAAGTAAGAAAGCCGATTCCTGCGCATAAGCGCCGCGATTCGGAGAACCACGGCACGCTGCGTGGCCATGTCGTAATGACGGGTGCCAAGCGCTTTGACGTGATCCGCAAAGGCCTTGAGCAGGAAGGTACGAAGAAGTCGGCGGTAACACGCAGGGACGACCGCCGGCAACTTGCGCAGGAAGCGAAGTTGGGCAAAGAGATAGCGGGGCGGCGCCTGCACGGAGACGGCTCCGTCATGCCGACGATAAAAGTAGTAAGCCCCCGGAAGCAATGCCAATCCTTTTCGGAACCGAGCGAAGGCTGAGAAGGTAAAAAGCGCATCGTCAGACCCAAACAGCACGGGGTCAAAATGCAACGCTCCGAGAGAAGTGCGACGCCAGAGTTTGGTCCAAATCGAGACCATAAGCTGGCTTTGCGAAAGCAACCAAGCGCAAGGATCCGCAATCAAGCAGGCACGCCCTGGCGTGGGCTCCCAAGCCGGACCTTCCGACTGAAACCGCACCATAGCGCAATCCGCTCCCGTGGAGACGATGGCATCCAGAAGCACCTCCAGAAACTGTGGATGATAAACATCGTCTTGGTCAATAAAGGCGATAAACTCCCCACGAGCCAGCTCAAGTCCTCGATTTCGCGTGGCGGCAACCCCGGCGTTGGGATACTCGCGCACGAGGAAACGCGGATCGTCCTGGGTGAGCGTGCGCGCGAAGTCGGCCATGCCGTTGCCGCTGCCATCGTCCAGGCAAAGACATTCCCAGTCTGTGAAGGTCTGAGACTTGATGGAGTCCAACGCCTCCTGAAGGAAGTCCTTCACGCGATAAAGCGGCAGGATGATGGAAATCCGAGGAGCTGTTCCCATGGTATCAGACTTTTCCATGCGCACCTCCGGTCAAATGCCAATCCTGCGGCAGTAGGAACGATAGCGCTTGGAGAAGAAGAGTTTGGCGGCATGGGCCAACGCCGCCCAACGATGAGCCACCAGAGGCGTTGCCAACCGGGAGCGAGACCAGATGATTTCGGCTCGGGCTTGGCGGCTACGACGTTTGGCAGCCTCCTTGGGCTGGGAGAAGATGTTCGCGAAGAACTCCCGCAACCGCTCCTTACGGAAGGCCTCCGGGCAACGGCCCTCCTTGAAGAGGGGCGCGGCAAGCATCGCCTCGTAGACCGCATCGTCCGCGTCCAGACGCTTGACCTCCTCCACGACGGCCTCCAACGAGGGGAACTTGGAACAATCGATGAAGGCCGCGGGGTTGAAGTCCTCGGCAACATTCGGTGCGCCCCAATAAATCGGCACGGTGCGCGCAACAAAGGCGTCAACAATCTTCTCTGTGACGTAGTCCGGGACGGCAGAATTCTCGCACGCCAAGGTAAACTTGCCCGTGCGCAGAAAGGCGATTTTGTCGTCCACACGCTTACCGCAGAAGGAATTGCGCCATTTACCGCCGGAGGTGACAGGCTTGTAAGCTGAAAGCAAGTCAAAGAGCTGTGTGCACGCGCCGTCGCGGTTGGGATTGGAGACGACCGCCGTGCAGAAACAGGTCTTGCTTCCGGCCTCGGCGTGGGCATCAAAGGGAATCACCGTGCCGTCCTCCGCGAAGAGCGCATGGAACTCCGGCAAGAAACAAAAGAGCGGATAACGCAGATGACGGTCGCCATAGGTGAGGCGCGAGAAGGAAATCGCATAGTCCGCGTGATTGAAGTCCGGCGCCACGTTTTCCCACACATACTCCACCGCGATGGCGTCCGGGTAGTCCCGCCACTCCTCGTCAAAGAAGGTGTGAAGAATGACATCCGCCTCGGCCAAGTTGTCCGTGAGCGACACCCAAGAGAACCAGACCGGCAATTTTTTGACCCAGTCCTGCTCGTGGGGGAGCACGACATGCGTGGTATTGAGTGCAACTTTGAGAGGTCTCTGCGACATTGGGGATATCCTTGCTCAAGAGACAGATTTCGGGGGAATGGCACGATAGGTCTCACGCAACCGGCGCCGCGTCTTCTTCTGCGGCGCGATTCGGGATGCCAAGCGTAACAGGTGCCACCGCAGCGGATAGTGGAAAGCTTTGTCGCGGCGATGCCAAATCGGTTTGGTGGGGTCCATCGTGGACCAATCCGCCGAACCGCTTGGGAGATTGACGCGCGGGAAACACTCGTAGGCCGAGAAGGCCCCCACCCCGCCGTCCAGCTTGGCAAGGATGGAAAAGGCCGCTTGGTCGTGCCGATGCTCACGGAAGGTGGGGTCGTTGGGAGCACGCGAAGGCGTGTCGTCCATCAACGCGAAGTCCTCTTCCCACAGCGCCGCCCATCGCTTGAGAAAAGCGATTGCCTCCGGGCACTTGCGTACGATGAGCGTCCCCGACTGGATGGTGGCGGAATCCAAAATATCCGAGCGGTCGCGCACGCCCAGACGGTCGAGCAAGTCGCCCTTCGTCCAGTTCCGGTCGCAATAGCCCTCCAGCCTCGTGCCCACGATGCCCGTCGGCGACTGCCGCGCCATCTCAAAATAGGCCTCCAGCCGCACCCGCCCGGAGCGAAGGAGCCTGCACCCTCCATCCACATAAAGCAGATAGTCCCCCTCGTCCATTCCCTCGAGCGTCCGCAGAATCACCTCCGGCTTCCACACCCAATAGCCGAACCCGCGCACTCCGGGACGCAACCACTGCCCAAAACGTTCCCGAAACGCGGGAGAGAGATCACGCTCATCGTAGACGTGCACCGCATTGAACGCCCGCATTGCTCGGGCCTCGCGGCCAATGCGCCGCAGACTCTTCTCCAACCTTCGATCCGCGAAAGTCAAGAAAACATGGCGTGGACGTTGCGCCAGATGGCACTTGCCAAAACGTCCTTTCCACCACCGAGGCAAGAGGCCCCACCGCCTCCGCAATGGGAAATCTTTCAGCCGCAAAAACCCGCATGCAAAGAGGCGCGCCAACATCGCATCCGCCGCCTTCTGCAACGCGGAATCGCCTCGCCCCTCTCTGCCCAACTTCTTGAGCAACTGCTTGATCATCTTTGAGAAGAGCGTTTGACACATCCGCCGCAACACCTCCGGACGGTCACTGAAGATAAACGTCATGTCCCGGAACGTCCGCCCAAAGGCCTCCACCCGCTCCACCCCAAAATGCTTTTTGGTGACCGACCCGGCCGCGTTCACATAGAAATAGAGCGGCAGAGGCACCCACACCCCGCGTCTGGCCCGACGCAGGAAACGGAAGGTGAAATTGACATCCTCCCCTTCCTGCAATCCCGGCACAAACCGCATCCCGCCCAGGGCCTCGCGCCGATAGAGGAAGCGACACACCCCAGGCGTCTCCCACTGCGTCCCCTCACCAAAGAAATCCGGCGCCGGATTCTCCAGCCACCGAATCAACGCATTCGGCAACGCACGCACCGACGTCTCCGGCGTCGCGTTGCCTCCGACCCGTTCAAACCCAAAGAGCGCAAAGTCACAATCCGGAGCACCAGACAACGCCTCGACTGTACGAGCCAACCATTCCGGATGCACAAAATCATCCGCGTCCACGAACGTCAGGAAGCGCCCCTTCGCCGCGTCCATCCCGGCGTTCCGCGCACGGAAAATCCCCCCATTGGTCTGCGTGATGACTTTCAAGCGCGGTTCGGCGCGAAAGGCCTCCCGCGCCCGCTCCACCGCCCCGTCCGTGCTTCCATCGTCCACCACAATGACTTCGAAATCCCGCCACGTCTGCGCAAACAGCGAACGCAGACACACCATTAGGTGATCGCCCGCGTTGTACACCGGCACAACAATGGAAACCAACCATTTACTCATCTGCGGACACCTCTTCCTTCCCATAACCCAAACATCCGGCCACCCACAAAGGGAAGAAGCGCAACTTCCAGCTCAGCTTGAACCCTACAAATGTCAACACACGCGTAGCAAGAAGCCGTGCGAAGACCCTCCGAAACTCACGCTTTACATCAGAAGACAACCGTTGTCCCCGATAAGGCTTGACGAAAGCCTTCACGATCTCAGGGAATAACTTGCGACGCATCAAGTTCGCCAACTCAGGGGAATCACTTGCAATCGATGCCAAATTGCGCAAGTCGCGTTCGAACTCCTCAAAGTTAGGACGGGCCAGATATTTACGTGAAAGAGACCCCGCGATGGTCATATAGACATAGAGGGGTTGCGGCAACCAAAGTCCACATTTGGATTGGTGCAACAACCGATACGTGAAATCCGAATCCTCAATCGCCCTAAACGTGGGGTTAAAACGTAATCCATGGAGCGCAGAAACACGATAAAGAAAACGCCACACAGATGGAGCTTGCCACCGCAAATCGTCCCGGAAGAAGTCCAAAGAAGGACAACTCATCGTCTCTGGGCAAATCTCCTCCAATGAGGCAGTCAGACTCGGTTCATGCCCAGGCAATGCCTCCACAAAGTCAAACAAAACAAAATCACTCTCAGGCGAACGCTCCAACAAAGGCACGGTCCGCGCCAACAACTCCGCGTGAATAAAGTCATCGGCATCCATGAAGAACAGATAACGCCCCCGCATGGCGTCCATCCCTGCGTTACGCACACTGGAAACCCCTTTGTTCGGTTGTCTTATGACTCGCAACCGCAACTCACCACGAAACTCCTCCAGAACATTGTCTACTGCACCGTCCGAGCTCCCGTCGTCCACCAGGATCAACTCAAAGTCACGGAACGTCTGCCCCAAGACAGAACGCAACGTCGGCGCCAAGCGTTCGCCGACATTATAGACGGGAATGACAACGGAAACAATGGGAGTGTTCATGTAGGCTCTTGCGGTTTGGACTCTCTCTCAAAATCTCTCTGTTCCTTTGTGCCACATGGCTTGCAAAAGGGTGAATGGCACCACCTTTAAACGTTCTGCACTCAAGTGACCCTATTGTAATATAAATGAAATGGGTTTGTAAACTTTATCCCACGGTCCAGTAGTGTCCGGAGAAATCGGAAAGTCTCCTTTTCCCGCAAAAGCGCCAATACGCGCGAAGCCAGATGAACTAACACCAATGGTGTCCGGGGAAGTTTCCACGAAAACACGAAGGGAGGGGCGCTAGCGCGCCCGGTGTTAGCGCCTCACCTTTCCTGCAAGATTTACGTCTTTGCGGTTCCCATTCTGGCAGTCCTTGTGCCCTTTGTGGTTCTTTGTGCCCTTTGTGGTAGCCGCACAGCGTGAGTCCGTATCCAAACTTCCATGCCTCCAAACTTCCTCATCCCCTTTTGGCGCAGGAAAGTGGGGCGCGGGAGTACAGCGTGTGAAAGAGGGTGGGGCAACGCCCCACACATCCAATCAGCCAATTCAGCTAATCAACCAATCAGCAGGCGCTCCGTCAGAGCGCCTACGTTCTCGCGGTTCTCTATTTCCCCGGGCACCCGGGTTTACAACCCTTCCAAGTTTATACTACAATGGTGTTATGCGAAAGACGGTCCTTTTTGATTATTGTGTTTTCTCTACTCGCACGTGGGGAGCGAAGAGCGTTTATCGCGCAAGAGGGGTGCGTGCGGCACTTCCGCAAAAGCAGAGGTAAGACATGACGACTCAACCTGTGAAGCACGACCCCATCGTCATCGCCTTTTGTGTCTCGGATTCCTTCATCCGGCACACCGCCGTGGTGATTGCCTCGATTTTGGCGAGCAACCCCGGCGAAGCCTTCGCTTTCCATGTGCTGTGCGGGGACCTCTCTGCGGACAATCGCGCAAAGTTGGCGACGATGGAATCAGAACATGTCTCCATCGTCTGCCACGACGTCGCGCAAGAAGAGGAACGCGCCCTGCCGACCCTGATGGAGCACGTCTCGCGCGAGGCCTATTTCCGCTTCCGCATCCCGGAAATCATCGATGCACCACGCGTCATTTATTCAGACGTGGACGTTCTGGTGCGGGGGCCCTTGCGTCCGCTGTGGGAGACTGACCTGCAGGGTATGCCCCTGGGCGCTGTCCAAGAGGCCTCAGACATCCTGCGCTATGACCCGAAAGTGTGGCACGATTATCGCAAGACCATCGGCATACGGGAGGACAACACCTATTTCTACTCCGGTCTCCTCTTGATGGACTGCGACAAACTCCGGGCGGAACACGCCACGGCGCGTCTCTTCGAAGATGCCGCACTGTGCACGAAGACCCTGCCACCAATCTTCTTCGCGGCCTCCGATCAGGTGGTCATCAACCGGGTCTTTCAAGGACGGATCTTCCCGCTTCCCGTACGCTACTGCATGACGAAGCCGATGATCGAACGCTTCCCCAAAGAACCCATCATCTTCCGCCACTACATGGGTTACTACGAAAAGCCGTGGCGAAACGTTGCCTGGAGCCGCACGTGGTTCCCCTACTTGCGTTTCCTGCTCCGTACGCCGTGGCGGGGCAAGGCGTGGCGTTTTGTGTTGGGCCACCTGTGGGGCATCGTCTGGAACGTACACACCAAAAGCGGCCATACACGGGCCTTCCTCTTCGGCCTGCGTGTCTTCAAGCGCGCCGTACAACAATCGCAAGGCACACATTAAGCGGTCCTTCCCGTCATGAGTACGCCCTTCATCGCACCGACAGATTCAAGCGCTGACTATTCCGGCGACGGTCAACGCCCTGCCGAGCCGCCCATCTCCGTCTCTTGCGCGAGCGACCACGCCTACTTCTGCGGCCTGTGGGTCACCCTCCACAGCCTCTGCGCCCACTGCGCCGCGGGGCGCGCCCTGCGCCTGCACATCCTGGACGGCGGCCTCACGGCCGAGGATCGCGCCGCCCTCTCCACCCTCGCCGGGCGTTTCCCCGGCAAGACCATCGACGTTCGCCTCCACCCCATCGACCCGTCCGACTTCAGCTCCCTACCGAAATGGCGAGGCAACCACGTGGCCTACGCCAGACTCATGCTCCAGGACCTCCTCCAAGACGAGGATTACACCCTCTATACGGACGTGGACACCCTCTGGCTCCGCGACGTCTCCGAGCTCTGGGCCCTGCGCGACGACACCCCTTGCAAAGCCGTCCCCGATGGCAGTTGTCTCCCCCTCTACTCCTCCGGCGAAGCCAAAACCAAGGTCTTCCGGTCGCTCGGCGTGGAAATTCGCCCAGAGAACTATTTCTGCTCCGGTCTCCTGCTCATGAACCTCCGCGCACTCCGCGACATGGGCTTCACCCAACGCTGGATGCACCTCCTTTCCGACAAGCCTTCAGCCCTTTCCTTCCCAGACCAAGACCTCTACAACCTGATTCTGCCCTATCCGCTGACCAAGCCCCTGGATTGGCGTTGGGGCGAATTCTCCGCCACCTATGGCCTCCGCCCCATCGATGGCCCCCGCGTCATCCACTACGCCAATGCCGCCCCTTGGACGCACAAAGCCTCCGCCGTCGCCATGCTCTGGTGGGACTGGCTCGCCCACCACGCCGGTTTCGAGCCCTTAAACGTGCAAGCCAAAGCGCTCCGCCGCCGCTGGAAGGGCATCCGCTTCAAAGATTGGGTGATCCACTCCCCCATCGGGTCCCTTTACAACCGTTTTCTGGCTTGGCGCAAGCCCTCTGCCTATGCCAAACGCCTGGTGCGCCACTTCCCGGAACGATGCCACATCATTAACCCCACCAATGAAGGATTGCGCTCTGACCCGCTCCATCGCCTCTTTTGGCGCCTGATCGCCAACGGATTTCCGCGGCGCTCCAGACTCGGTCGCATCGTGCGCGCCAGACGGTGCAAAGCCCAACCATCAGACGCCATCTTTGTTCGCGAGATTGGCCGCATCCAACATCTCTTCCACGACTTCGCCCCGGATACCGATGTCCTGGCGCTCGGCACCTCCCACATCCGTAACACCATCTGCCCAATCCCGGAGGCTCCCCTGCGCCTCTGGAATGCCGGCTTTGACAATAGCGACCTCTTCATCGCTCACGGCGTCTATCAAGCGCTCCGCGCACGTTGGCCCAAGGCCCCCGGGCAAATCGTCCTGCTCGGTGACGACTTCTGGCTGGCCTCCCACCAAGCGGAATACACCCAATACTTTTGGACCAGCGTCATCCTGCACCTCGTTGCCGGCCTCCCACTACGCTCTCACCTCCTCCTCGGCCCAACCGTGCGGCGTATCACTCCCCTGATCACCGTGCGTCAGCCCATCCCGGACCGGCAAGGATACACCCCCTGCACCGAAGTGAACATTCCCTGCAACATCAAATGGATTCGAGGTCACGTCCGTCGCGCCTTTTACCCACCCACGGAATTCGTCTGGCTGGAACGCCTCCGTGCCGCCGTTGAGGCCGATGGACGCCGTCTGGTCCTCATCCGTCCGCCCCTGCGCGCCGACTACCGCGCCGAACTCGCCAAGCAAGCCGCCGGGCGCGATGTCTACGCCCCCGGCGCCAAGGCCCGCGAAGGCTTGACCATCCTCGACTACACCGAGGCCCCCATCCCCGAAAACGGCTGGTACGACGCCGACCATCTCAACAACCTTGGTGCCGCCTGGCTCACGCCACGCCTCATCGCCGACCTCCAAAAGCTTCCTCCCGCACCTTAAACGCCATGTCCTTCTCTTCTCTTCGCCGTCGTTTTTGGAAAAGTGTCGCCCCGCTGATTCCCCACCGTTCCGTCTTCGGTCGCATCGTACGCACGCGTGGATGTAAAACACCCCCATCTGAAACGGCGCTCCTGGAGTGCATAGGGCGAATGCAACAACTCTTCCTGGATTTCGACCCCGCCACCGAAGTGCTCGTCCTCGGTAACTCCCACACCTACTATTCCATCGCGCCCACCGCGGATTGCCCCCTCCGCCTGTGGAACGCGGCCTACAACGGCGGCGACCTCTTCATGGCCTATCACACCTACCTGGCCCTGCGCGACAAATGGCCGCATGCCCCGGGGCAAATCGTCCTCGTCAACGAGGACTTCTTCGCCGGCGCCTACCAAGCTGAATACTCCTTCCTCTATTGGGTCGCCTCCGTCGCTCATGTCATCGGAGGAATTCCCATGCGCGACCACCGACTCTTAGCACTCTTCCTACGCAAAATCAAGCGCCTTGCCGTCACCCGCCAGCCCACGCACACCGTGCGTGGCTACGATCCCAGCCCTCGCCCGGTCCCGGCCGAAAACAAAACGCCCGTGGCGCGTATCCAAGGCCACGTCCACATGGCCTTGGCATTGCCCCAGACCGAGCTCACTTGGCTGGAACGCCTCCGCGCCGCCGTTGAGGCCGATGGCCGCAGACTCGTCCTCTTCCGCTCCCCCTTGCGTACGGATTACCGCGCCGTGTGGGAAGACGCGGCCGCCGGGCGCGATGTCTACGCCCCCGGCGCCAAGGCGCGCGAAGGCCTCCCTGTGCTCGATTACACTACAGTGGACTTCCCACCCGAAGGATGGGCAAACGCCGACCACCTCACAGATGCCGGCGCCAAACACCTCACGCACCGCCTTATCGCCGACCTCCAAGCGCTCCGCACCGCACAATAGCGCCCGAGAAAGTTTCCCCACAAAGACACAAAGGGGCGGCACTAGCCGCCCCTTCGCGCGATAGCGTGGAAATCCCCAGGGCGGCGGCCCAGGTTCCAACCTCCGTGGCTCCTCCAAGCCTCCAAACTTCCAAGTTTCCATTGCGCCCCTTGCGTGCGCTAGCACGCCCAA
>CALXMT010000021.1 GCA_944389545.1 uncultured Kiritimatiellota bacterium
CCCCGGGGGACGCGCTTCCTTTGCACACGCAAAGAAAACACCACTAGAATACCATCTCTGAACAGATAAGATTGCGCGGATTGGTTGCAGATTAAGGGCGTGCTAGCGCACGCAGGACTGCCAAGGGGTGCTAACGCACCCCGGAGAACGGAGAACAGAGCGTGCAGGCCCGAAGGGCCAAACCTTCCACGGCCACGGAGAACAGAACGCGCGGCAAGCGCGCGACAGATGAAGCGCCGTACAGAGAAACCAAACTTCCAAGCCTCCAAGCCTCCAAGCTTCCAAGCTTCCAAGCTTCCAATCACCCCTGCACCCCCGGCACGTCTGCGACGTGCCATCACACGACGCGGTAGGACGACTGGGACGACTAGGACCTTTAGGACGGCGGCTACCGCCGCTCTGCAAAATGGTTTGCTTGACGCCCCGCAGGGGCGCTCCTGTATCTCCTGAATCTCCTGCATCTCCTGACCCCGGCCGTGTGCACCTCCGGTGCACCAACTCCCCAAAGCATGGCGTGCGAAGCCCGCCATGCCCCATAGGCCCCCGGGCCGGACGTGCGCCTTGCGCGCACGCACGGCCCGCCCCCTGCGCGCCTTCCTTTGTGTCCTTTGTGTCCTTTGTGATTTCTAAAAACACTCTGGCAGTCCTGCGTGCGGTAGCACGCCGCCCGTCTCTGTGTTCCTCTGTTACCCTCCGTGAACCTCTGTGTTCTTCCGGAATCTGCGGTTCCCTCCCCGTGTTTTCGTGGAGACGAAAGACCCCGGGGGCGATGCCCTCCGGGGTCGAGCTCCCTGGTGTGTTGTGCAAGGAGCCATATTGGATGGAAGAATCCAATTATTGTGCCGGTGTGGCGGTCTGCTCGGCGGGCGGGAGCGCCCGCACCGTCAGGTGCGTCACCTCGCCCGTGGTGAAATTGGCCTCGTCATAGGGCACCAGGAACCAACGGGAGACCTCGGTGGGATTCTCGATGGGGGTGAAGCCGTGGCCCTGGGCCTCCGCGGCCGTGATTTCCTTCACGCCCGTGAGCTCGCCGTTGGGGCCGACGATGACCACCGACACGCCGTCCAGGAAGGTGGGCTTGAGGGCACCCGCGCCCTGGAGCTGCTCATTCGAGTAATTGCAGTCCTTGAGGGCGTTGCGGAGCGTGGCCTCGATCAGGATGTGGTTGCCGTCCTGCGTGAAGGCCATGCGCGAGATGCCGAACTCATAGGCCATGAGCAGGTCGATGGTGGCATAGTCCTCGCTGGCCTTGTCGTTGCTGCGGCGGGCATAGGTCCACACGCTGCCGAAGCAGGCGTAGGCGTTGGCGATGTCGGGGGCCATCAGCCACTGGGTGTTGGCCTTGGTGTAACCCTCCGCCTCACCGGCGACATTGCCGCCGTCCTGAATCTGGTCACCTAGCTCATCACCGGTGTCGGAGCCATCGCCATCCTCATCGGGCCACTCGTTCTCGCCCTCGCCGGGCTGTTCCTCGTCCGGCGGGAAGGTGGGCACATCCAGACCGGCCACGTCGACCAGATAGTTTGTGCCCACGGCGGTCGTCTGATCGGGGCGATACTTCAGGAAGACGTCCCACCGCGTGCCGTTGGCCTTCGCCAAGAGACGTGCGCGGGCATCCCAGTTGAGCGTCGTCTCATTGGAGCGCAGGAAGACGAGGCCCGACTGCGTGCTTTCGGGCAGGGCCACATCGATATCGGCCAAGGCCGTCGCGCCATCGGTGGTGAGCGTGTCCACCGTGAGAGTGTGGAGCGCATCGCCATCAGCGAAGGCCTCCGTGGCATCGAGGAGGGCACCCTTGTTCAGGCGCAGCTGACCCGCGATCGAGCCGAGGCCCGAGACGGTCTGCCCGGCGGGGATTTCCGCCACGGCATCGTCCGTCACGGTGGCACCCGTCGGGGCGAGGGTCGCCCCCTCGTCTACATTCAGGCCACCCTGGCCGATGGCCTCACCCGCGCCGGGAATGCCCGTGGGCACCAGAAGCGTACCCTCCTGGACGTCCACCTTGCCGGCGTTCGGCGGCAGGTCGGTGGCGAAATCCACCGTCCCCGGACCGGTCTTCGTGAGGGGCAGGCTGGCGACCTCTTCGGTGTAGAGGCGCCAAGCGGCGCCCTTCGCCGCGTTCAGCGTCAAGGCCGCGCCATCGCCTTCGCCTCGGATGCCCTGTGCGGGGGTGAGCGCGGCCGCCGTGCCCGTACCTTCCAGCGTCGCGTTGCCCGTCAAGGTGACGGCCCCATCCACCGAGGCCTCCGAGGAGGCGAAGGTGAAGCGGCTCCCCTTGGCCAACTCCATCGCCCCCGCATGGAAGGCGTCCGCCGCGTTCGTCTGCGTGACGGTCGCGCCTTCGGCCGCCGCCAGCGTCGTCGCCGACAGATCCTGCTCCGCCGCGAAGGCAATCGCGTTCACGCTCTCAATCCGCGCGATCGAGGAACCGTCCAGCGGGTAATTCACCGACGTGTTGCCCGCCGCATAGACGCCGCTCTCCACGCCGTGCAACAGCGTACCCGTCTCGATGACGGTCGTCGTGCCGCCGGTCGTGTCGCTGATAATCTCTGTACGGGGTACCAAGCGGATGCCGTCCACGCCGGCGCCGGCCGCGCCGCCGTTCGCTTCGGGGTCGTAGACCTCCAGGCGGCGCGCGGTCGTCACGCTGTCCGTCACGGTCAGGCGGTCGCCGTTGGAGGAGGGCAGGATACGCAACGATTCGTTCGCTCCGTCCTCGTCGCCTTTCGGGGCATCGATGGTCAGGTTCGCGATTTCCTTGTTCGCGCTCACGAGGAGCACGTCGTCCGTGTCCCCATTCTTCAGGCGGATGTAGAGCGCAGAGGCCGCCTCGAAGGCATCTTCGGTTTTCGGCTTCTCAGGCTTGATGCGCGAAGGCGTCTCCGCCGCCGTGTCGCCGTTATAACCGAAACTGTACCATTCCTGATCTGCGAGATTACCCACACCATTGGCGAGTTGGTCGACGTTCAGCTCCAGGTACAGCGGACCGGGATATTTCGCATAGCGGGCATACAGACCGCCCTTGCCGACGTTGAGGGAGCCACCGGAGCTAGTGAACGAACTGTTATGCTCGTTGGTCTCGGTCGTATCCGTAATCAACCATTCGCTCGTCGCGGGAATGAAGTTTTGGACATACACGTGCGTGGAGACCTGCTCATAGGCCGGGTTCAATGAGGTGTCAGGAGTGATCTCAAGATAGCCCTGCCCGGAGACCTGGCCGGTCAAGTGGCATTCGACGACATCACGCGTCTCGCCGCGCATACGCGCCTCGTCCGCGAACATCTGAAGACGCGCCGTATGCTCATCAAAGAGACTCTCAGTGTGGAACAGGCGCACCGCGTCTCGCGACAAATCGCAGACCGAGGCATACAGAATCGCGTCGTGCACGAAGCAAGCCGCGGCGGAGCCGGAACCGCTTTGATTGTGGTCCGTGGCCTCATCACGGGCATGCAATGCCACGGCCTCGCCGGCACCACCGGAGAAGTAGAGACGCCCATACAGATAGTTGCCGTCCTCGTCAGTAGCCGTCTCCCAGTCCAACGTTTCCGTGGACTCATCATCATAGGGGCGAATCGTCACGCGGGCACCGCCTTCGACGATCAATTGGGCGTATGTACGGTCAGCGGAGGGGAAAACGCCGCCCTTCTTGGTGTTCACATAGATTGTCGTGTCGCGCGTACAGTTGAGCACGATAATGGCGCCCTCGGCAGGCTCGACATAATCATCCTCTTCTGTTACAACTCCCTCGCGGCTCCTATACCACCACCCAGAATCGCCTTTATATTCGCGACGCCAAGGCTTCGAATCGTCCACCCAGAGGATCTCGCCGCCATTCAATTCGCGGACATAGCGGATGTCACGAATGACGTCACTGTTACCCGCCTCCTTGTGGATGTAAGGATAATCGCAGACCAACGCGTTCAGCGCGGATTCCGAGAGCAAGCCGTTGTACACGCGGATGAAGTCCACCGTGCCGGGATCGGAAGGATTAGTCCCTTTGGTTTCAATGCCAAGAATCGTATCCTTCAAGTCACCGTCGAGATTCGCGCCGCCCATGAGCGACCCAACCTGAAGGCCGGGGCCGATTTTCGCGCCGGCGGGCAACTGCGTGCGAATCAGGCGATTGCCGTTCAGCCACACCTCGACGAGCCCACGGTCGAAGAGAATCGAGACCAAGTGTTGCGATTCCGTGATGCAGGGGACAGTGGCGGTCGCCAACTTGACCATCTCCTCGGTCGAGTTCTTCGGGATATACCACAGGATAAGCTCGTCGCCCTCCGTGTCGTTGTTCCGACGATCTCCCTTCAGCGCACCGACAGCCAAGGCCAAGACGGAATAGCCGTCCGTTTCGTACGTCGCGCCACTGTCACCCGTGGTGTCGTCATAGTTCGCGCCGATGGTCAAGACGGACATATTGCTGTATTCCGGCATCATGATACGCGTGACCAAACTCCACTGCTCCTCCGGAAGGCTGAAGGAGGCCGGTGCGATATACGGCTTATAGTCGATGTTGATGCCCTTGGATTGAGGGTTATGCGTCGTATCATACGCTTCTGCCGAATCCGGAATCAACTCGCCTTCGCTTCCGGCACCCAAGCTTCCTGCGGCACCTCTGAGCATACCGTTCTGGTCCTCGTCGCCGAGGCTGAACCAGCCGGTGTTCTTGGAATTGCCGTTGAACTCCATGTCAAGCCAGGCGACCTTACCGGAGAGGACGGGCTCCTCCCATGTGAGGTCGACGGTGCCCTGGTTGACGTTGGGGAAGACCTCATAGGGGTCAAAGAGGGCGCCGGGATAGAACTCGTCGAGATCTTTGTGGGTGTCGGCGGCGCCGGGGATGCCGTCGGCGGTGTCGTAGCGATGGAACTCAAAGGCGACATCCTCGGGCCAGGCAGGGATGGTTGCCTCGCCGCCAAAGGGGCCGGCCTCGACAAGGATGAGTTTGACCGCGGAGCAGTCCTCGGGCCAGAGGATCTTGGAATCGGCGTACTGGTCGAGGCGCATGACGAGGGTCTGCCCGGGCTGGACGGCGAGGGTGTAGGGAAGCCGCGGGACGTCGGTGGCCGCGAAGTCGACCTCCGGGTAGTCCTTCTCCGTGGCCGCGCCGTCCAGGTTGCCGACGAGGAAGCCGACCGTGCCGGTGAAACCGCCGGCCTCGAGGGAATCGGCGATGCGCTGAACCGTATCGGTGGCGGTGGCGGAGTCCACCCCGAGGTCGCCGAAAAGTACGGAGCCTTCGCCGGAGACGGCGCCGATGGTGCCGCTCAGCTCACCATAACCGGCACGGGCGGGGTCGCCGTCGAGGGTGAGGGTGGTGCCGGCCAGGGATTTGACGGTGTCGATGGTGACCGTGCCGCCGATGGTGACCGTGCCGGTACCCTTGAGGGAGTCGATGGCAAGCGAGGCGCCGGGGTCGGCGGAGAGGGCGGCAGCGTTCTCGACGGAGAGGCCGGGGACGACGATGGCGGCCAAGGGGGCGGCGAGGGTGTCGGGGCTCTCGAAGGCGACCGTGACGGCGCCGCCGATGGCATTGAGGACGCCGCCGTTGCGGAGGGTCAACGAACGGTGCTCCGCAGGATAGAGGTGATAGTCGGTGCCCTTCAGCGTGTCGGCGGTCGGGTGGAGGTTGAGGACGCCATCGGCATCGACGAGGATGTCGCCGGCGCCGCGATAATCGGTGCGGAGCGCGTCGCTTCCGCTTTCACCGTAAGGGATACCATAGATGTTGGCCGTGGCATTGCCGGACGTGCCTTCACCATCGCCGATGAGGAGCGTGGAGTCGCCCTCGCCCACGACGAACTTGGTGGGCCAGTCGGAGGAGCCAAGCGTGAGGGTGCCGAGGCGCTGCAACAGCGTGGCATTGCCAACGAACTGCAAATCCTGGAAGGCGACGGTGGGCGCAGGGGTCATTGTGGTCTGGCGAATCTCCAGTGTGGTTTGGCCGCTCGGGCCGCCCAAGCGGATGCGGTCCCGGGTGGAGAAGTTGTGGCCATCGATCGCCAGGTTGAAGTTATAGGCTTTATCGCCCTTGTTGCCGATGCGGTAGATGGCGCCCTGGGAATCCTGCTCAGCGCTCGAGCTCGTGCTAGTGAGGGCGAGCGCCACTTCGCGGGCGAAGACGAGCGTGCCGGAGGTCTCGGTGAAGAAGTACTCGGCATACTTCGAGGGGATGGTGCCGGTCTGGTCGGTGTCGGCGAGGGTGAGCGTGGCCGAGGGCGCCGTGAGATCGACGGAGGGCAGACGCGCCTCGTTGGCGGCTTTGGATTCCAAACGCAGGGTGCGGCCGGCACGAACGCGCACGTCATTCTCTTGGAACCACCCCCTGGGGCGCAGAGGCAGGGGGCTGGTGAAGGCCAGATCGCAATCGATGGCCAGTGAATCGGGTTCCCACAACTGATCGTTATCGTTTTTGTCGGAGTCCTGCCAAGGGCCGGAGACGGAGATCATGCCATTGGTGACGCCGGAGGCGTTGCGGAAGACGAAGGGGCCGGTCATGCGCGCGCTCTCGGCAAACACCACGGCGGGGGCCGCATGTTGTTGGGTGGGGTCGCTCGCGCCCGCGCCCCGCGCCTCGATGATGAGCGTGGCATTCTCGAGTGTCTGATCGAGCGTGAGGGTCTGGTCGGCATCGACCTGAACGATGAGGTGGCAGTTGGCGCTGTCCGAAAGGCCGGACTTCTCCCAGATGGAGGAGAGGGACTCATTCCCCGCGAGCGTGTGCGTGTACACCGTGGGCGACGTCTTGCCCAGGAAGGTGATATAGGGCGCCACGCTACCCTCGGTGCCATACATCACCGAGCCATCCACCAACGAATTGGAGAAGAGCGGCAATGTAGGCGGCAGAACGGCATTGAGCACCAGGCGGTAATCCCCAGTGTCAGCCGCGATGGGATCGGTGAAGGTATACGTGACCGGCGTCATCTCCACTTCGGTGCCGTCGGCCTGGCGCACCTTGACGGGTTCACCCGTGGAGGCATAGTTCGCCGTGCCCAGAAACTGGGAGCCCTGGTCGCCATAGAGCAGGATGGTGGGCAGATTGGCGCGGCCGAGGTTGGCGCTGCCCAGCGCGGTGAAGTCATAGAGCGTCACGCCCGTCAACGTCAACCCCGTCGGGACGGACCCAAAGGTCGCCCCATCGAGCGTGTACTCCAACAGCCCCGAGGTGAGGTTGAAATCGATTTGACGGTTCGTCGCCGCGTCACGCGTGATGAAGTCCGCGGTCTGGCCGATGGTGCCCGCGGTGAAGTCCCCCGTGACCTCTGCCCGCGGGGCGGGAGAGATTAAATCACTGACATGGGGGGGGGTGAGGGTTGTTGCAGTCTGGGCGACGCCGGCGCCGCAAACGCCGACGATCGTCGTGAGGGCCAAAGCCATCCCGACGCTGCCCCATTGTTGCTGGAGGGTCATGGTATTCCTTACTTCTTTTCGCTGTTTCCCGCCGAACCAGAGGTGGCGCGGACGGACTTCCTCGAAAAAACAGGGGCGTATCTTACCAAGATATTCTAGGAAGTCAAACGATAAAAAAGTTATGACTGGACGGAAAGTCGGTAAAAGCCTAGGGGGAGTCGGCCTTGGGGGGAATTGTTAAAAATTTCGGACAGGCTGGGGGGTAGTATCTTTGCTTTTCGCGCTCAAAGTGGAAGTTTGGAAGCTTGGAGGTTTGGAGGCTTGGAGGAGCCCCGGAGGTTGAGGCCCGGGCTGTCGCCTGCGGCGACGATGAAGCCGGACGCTGCGCGGCTATCACGAAGTCCACGAAGAACCACGAATGGACACAAAGACTGCCAGCGTGGGAAACCGCCGATTACGGAGAACACAGAGGAACACAGAGAAGACAGAGGGGCACAGAGGCGGGCGGCGTGCTACCGCCGGCAGGACTGCCAGTTTTTAATCACAAAGGACACAAAGGACACAAAGGTTTTAGGGTGATTGGCTGATTAGCTGATTGGAGGTGTGGGGCGCTGCCCCACGCCCCGGCAGGGGTGGCAGGGCCACGCCCCTTCGTTCTCCCTGCACCCCCGGCACGTCTGCGACGTGCCCAACTGACGACACAATAGGACTTATAGGACGTATAGGACCTATAGGACGGGCGCGGAGGGGCTGCGCTTCTTATATTTATAAGGAGGCTTCGTCGGTCGCGCGCTTGCCGCGCGTTCTGTTCTCTGTTCTCCGTTCTCCGTTCTCCGGGGCGCCAGAGGCGCCCCATTGTCCTACCGCGGAGCTTTCCGGGAGACGACAGAAACGCAAGGGATGGGCACGGTAGTGAGGCCAGAATGGCCGAACGGCCGCACTTCGCTTTCCAATCAGCTAATCAGCCAATCAGCCGGGCGCTCCGACAGAGCGCCTGTGTCTTCGTGGAGACAAAAAAGGCCGCGCGGGGCGCGGCCGGGGAGGGAAGACAAAGGGATTAGTCGGCGAGGGCGAGGATTTCGATCTCGCAGAGGCAGCCCTTGGGGATGTCGCGGACGGCGACGCAGGAGCGGGCGGGCTTGGAGGTGAAGTATTTGGCGTAGACTTCGTTGAAGGCGGCGAAGTCGGCGATGTCGGCGAGGAAGCAGGTGGTCTTGACGACCTTGGAGAAGTCGAGGCCGGCGGCGGCGAGGAGGGCGCCGCAGTTGCGGCAGGACTGCTCGGCCTGGGCGGCGATGCCTTCGGGGATCTTGCCGGTGGCGGGATCGACGGGGATCTGGCCGGAGGCGAAGAGGAGGCCGTTGGCGCGGATGGCCTGGCTATAGGGGCCGATGGCGGCGGGAGCGTTTGGAGTGGAGACGGGGGTCATGGAGGAGACGGGGTTCATTTATGAGATTTCCTTTCGGTAAGTTAGGAGAACGGAAAACGGAGAACGGAGAACGGAGCGCGTACCGCGACGGGCCAACTTTGGTCAGAGGGGTGGGGCGTTCTGTACTCTGACGTTAGGAGTAAGTTTCGACGAGTTGGGCGGCGGTTTCGACGCAGATGGGGCAGGGGGTGTGGGCGACGGTCTTGAGGTCGCGGCAGGTGAGGGCGCCGGCGCGGCGGGCGAACTCGGACTTGATTTCCTCGGCGTGGTCGGGGCAGAGGGTGATGGCGGCGTGGAGGGCGCCGCAGAGTCCGCCGGGGGCGCGGCCTCCGCCGCAGGCGGCCATTCCGGCGACCTGCTCGGGGGTGCCTCCGCAGCCGTCCATGACGGCTTGGGCGCAGTTGTGTTTCTTGGGGACGGCGGTGAAGAGTTGGTGGGCCTTAGTCATGATTGGAAGTTTGGAAGTTTGGATGCTTGGAAGTTTGGTTTCCTTGGTGGGGCTCTGCCCCACACCCTGTCTTGGAAGTTTGGAAGTTTGGATGCTTGGAAGTTTGGTTTCCTTGGTGGGGCTCCGCCCCACACCCTGTCTTGGAAGTTTGGAAGTTTGGATGCTTGGAAGTTTGGTTTCCTTGGTGGGGCTCTGCCCCACACCCTGTCTTGGAAGTTTGGAAGTTTGGAGGCTTGGGGGGCGGCTACGCCGCCAGAGAACGGGGGGCGGCTACGCCGCCAGAGAACAGAGAACAGAGAACAGAGAACAGAGCGCCCTGGCGGGCGACGGTTGAAGGTGCGGGAGGAGGTGGTAGGACGCCAAGCTTCCAAGCCTCCAAACCTCCAAGCTTCCTCAGAGTCTTTTGAGGAGGAGGGCTTCGACGGTTTGGACGTCGGCGGGGGTGTCGACGCCGACGCCTTCATCGTTGCGGCGGATGACGCCGATGCGGCCGCCGAGCCAGAGTGCGCGGAGCTGCTCGAGGGATTCGGTGGTCTCGAGGGGGCAGGGCGGGGTGTGGATGAGGCGGTCGAGGAAGTCGCCGCGGTAGGCGTAGATGCCGAGGTGGCGCCAGTAGAGGCCGGAGGCGAGGTCGGGCTCGCCGTCGCGGCGGCAGGGGATGGGGAGGCGGGAGAAGTAGAGGGCGGAGTCGTCGTTGCGGAGGACGACCTTGACGACGGTGCGGGCGTTGAGCTGGTCGAGGGATTGGATGGGGCAGGCGGCGGTGGCCATCTCTTCGCCGGTGCGGATCATGCGGTCGGCGAGGGCGTCGATGAGGGCGGGGTCCATGAGGGGTTCGTCGCCCTGGATGTTGATGACGATGTCTTGGGGGCCGGCCTTTGCGGCGACGGCGACGCGGTCGGTGCCGGAGGGGAGGTCGCTGGCGGTCATGACGGCCTGGCAGTGGGGGGAGACGGCGTCGGCGATGCGCCGGTCATCGGTGGCGACGATGACTTTGTCGAGGCGCTTGGCGCGCTTGGCGGCCTCGACGACCCAGAGGACGAGGGGCTTGCCGAGGATCGGGGTGAGGGGCTTGCCGGGGAAACGGGAGCTGCCCCAACGGGAGGGGATGACACCGATGATCATGGTGGGAGTCCTTTCTTATTCAGGCTTGGCGGCGCGGTCCATGAGGAGGGCGACGGCATCCTTGGCGGCGAGGCCTTGGTAGCAAATGCGGTAGACGACGTCGGCGATGGGCATTTCGACGCCGTACTGTTGGGCGAGGTCGTGGAGGAGGCTGGCGTTGTCGACGCCTTCGGCGACCATCTTCATGGAGGCGAGGATGTCGGCGATGGGCTCGCCCTTGCCGAGGCGCTCGCCGACGGTGTGGTTACGGCTGTGGCACGAGGTGCAGGTGACGATGAGGTCGCCGACGCCGGCGAGGCCGCTGAGGGTCTGGGGTTTGGCGCCCATGGCCAGGCCCAGGCGCATCATTTCGGCGAGGCCGCGGGTGATGAGGGCGGCGCGGGTGTTGTCGCCGAAGCCGAAACCGTCGCTGGCGCCGACGGCGATGGCCAGGACGTTCTTGACGACGCCGCCGATCTCGACACCGAGGACGTCGTCGGTGGTGTAGACGCGGAAGCGGGGGCCGTTGAAGAGGGTCTGGGCCTGGACGGCGAGGGCGTGGTCCCGGCAGGCGCAGGTGACGGCGGTGGGGACGCCGCGGGCGACCTCCTCTGCGTGGGAGGGGCCGGAGAGGACGACGACGCGGTCGGTGCCGAGGGTGGCCTTGGCGACTTCGCTCATGCGCTGGTGGGTCTCGGGGCAGACGCCCTTGGTGAGGGAGACGATGAGGGTGCGCGCGGTGTCGAGGAGGGGGGCGACCTGGGCGCAGACGGCGCGGTAGAACTTGGAGGGGATGGCCAGGACGAGGACGTCCGCGGCGGGGACGGCCTCGGCGAGGTCGGCGGTCCAGCGGATGGACTCGGGGAAGTCGATGCCGGGGAGGTAGCGCGGGTTTTGGCGGGAGGCGCGGACCTCGGCGATGTAGTCCGGGAAGGGGCCCCAGACGGTGACGGTGTGGCCTTTGGCGTCCAGGAGGCGGGCGACGGCCGAGCCCCAGCCGCCATCGCCGACGATGGCAATGTTCATGGTGTTTCCTCCTGTTTCTTCTTGGCGTCGCGGGCGGCGCGTTGCTTGGCGGTGAAGGCGAAGCGGTTTTCGGTGCCCTTCGCAAGGCGGACGAGGTTGGCGCGGTGCTTGAGGATGGCAAGGGCCGCGAGGATCGTCATGAGGACGGCGAACCACACGGGGCGGTCGGCGTAGAGCGGGGTCCAGACGAGGGCGCCGATGGCGAGCGCGGCCAGGCAGCTGGAGAGCGAGACGTAGCGCGAGAGAAGGAAGCAGACCACCCAGAGCGCGAAGCCGATGCCGGCGGCGGCGGGGGCCACGCCAATCAGCAGGCCCAGGGCCGTGGAGACGCCTTTGCCGCCGCGGAAGCCGAGCCAGACGGGGAAGATGTGGCCCAGCATGGCGGCGGTGCCGCAGAGGACGCGCAGGAGGAGGGCGTTGGCCTCGGGCATCGCCGGCGACCAGAGGAGCGGAATGGCCGCGCACCAGACGCCGCCGAAGCCCTTGAGCATGTCGCAGAGGAAGGCCAGGATGCCCCACTTCGCGCCGACGCAGCGGAAGACGTTGGTGGCGCCGATGTTGCGGCTGCCCACCGTGCGGACGTCGATGCCGCGGGCCTTGCCGATGAGCAGGCCGAAGGGGATGGCGCCCAGGAGGTAGGCCGCGAGGAGGGCGGTCAGGGCGTTGAGGGCGTCGGGCAGGTAGTCCATCATTGCGCGGTCCCCCGGATGTAGGCGATCAGGCCTTCGACGGCGAGGGCATAGCCCGTGAGGCCGAAGCCCATGAGCTGGGCCACGCAGACCGGCGCGGTGTAGCTGACGTGGCGGAATTCCTCGCGCTTGTGGGTGTTGGAGATGTGGAGCTCAACGGCGGGGAGCTCGGCGGCGGAGAGGGCGTCGCGCAGGGCCACGGAGGTGTGGGTGTAGGCCGCGGGGTTGATGACGATGCCATCGTAGACGCCGCGGGCGGCGCCGATCTTGGAGACCAACTCGCCCTCGATGTCGCTCTGGAAGCAGTCGAGGGTGGCGCCGAGGCGTTCGGCGGTGGCCTTGGCGAGGGCCTCGGCGTCGGCCAGGGTGAAGCGGCCATAGATATCCGGCTCGCGCGTGCCGAGGAGGCGCAGGTTGGGACCGTTGAGGAGGAGGAGTTTCATGGCGAGCCTTTCAGAGGTAGAAGCGGTCCATCCAGTAGGGGAGGATTTGGGCCGGGGGGATGTTGCGGTCAAGCTGGATGGCGAGGGTCTCCAGCATGGTGAGGTTTTCGTTGAGCTTGGCGAGGGGGTGCGCCTGGGCGCGGCGCAGGAGGGCGTCGCGGCGCTCGGGGAAGGTGAGGGGCGTCTCGGCACCGTTTGTGGCGCGGAGGCAGACGAGGTCGCGCATCCATTGCTCCAGGGTGAGGAGCAGGTCGTTGCGCCAGGCCTTGGCCTTTGCGCCGATGAGCGCCTTGAGCGTGTCGGCATCCTCCTCCACGGCGGTGTTGGCCTTGGCCTCGGCGCGGACCTCTTTCTCGGCGCGGTCCGCCATCTCGTCCAGAATCGCGCAGAGGGTCTCGGCGCGGGCGGCGTCCAGGAGGACGGACTTTTTGTCGATGCCGGCGAGGAGGTCCAGCACCTGCGTGCGCCAGGGCTCGTCGAGCTTGCGTGTGCCGCCGGCGTTGACGACTTGGCAGCGCGAGATGATGGTGGGCAGGAGCTCGCCCGGGGCGTCGGTCAGCAGGAGGAAGAGGGTCTTCGGCGGGGGCTCTTCGAGGGTCTTGAGGAAGGCGTTGGCCGCCTCTTGACGCAGGCGGTCGGCCGAGACGATGACGATGACCTTCCAGCCGCCGGCGAGGGCGCTCTGCTGGGCCACGGGCAGGATGCGCTCGCGCATCATGTTCACGCTGATGACGCGGCTGACCTTCTCGGGCTCGAACCAGGGCATGTCGGGATTGGCGTGCTCGGCGAGGGTGGGGGAGTCGCCCAAGAGCTGCGCGCCGATCCACTCGGCCAGCTCGCGCCCTTCGCCGCGGACGGGGCCGACGATGACGTAGCCCTGCGCGGGTCTGCCCGCCTGGAATGCCCGGCTCAGATTCTCGCGGATGGCGTCCATCCCTACCGCTCCGTGGCGCAGAGGCGCAAGGCGTCGAAGGCCATGCCGGCGGCGTAGATGACCACCGCCGCACCCATCAGGCACCCCATCAGCATGCGCACGTCCACCAATCCGCCCGCGTAGTCAAGCACCGACATTTGCAGGGGGAAGAGCGGCCACTGCGTGATGGGTCTTCCAAAGGCCATGGAGACCGTCAGGCAGAATGCCGGCGGCGCCAAGAGGCAGGAGAGCAACGAAATCAGAAAGGTCGAGGCCGAACTGCGGAAGAAGAGCGAGACCAACGTCCCCATGCCGCTCCAGAGCAAGGCCTGCGCCGCCAGGGCCACCGTCGCCAACGCGAAGCCCAGCCACAAGCCCGGCACCTGCGCGTCCGCCGGGAGCGCCCAGTGCGTCAGCACCCAGCAGGTCACGCCCATGCCGATGACATAAATCATGCAGAGAATCCACGCCGCGAGCACCTTGCCCAGCACCCAATAGCGGGCCCGCACCGGCGTCGAGAACATCAGCCGCAGCATGCCCACCTCGCGGTCTTGCGTGAAGCCGCGCGAGGCCGCCACCGCCGCCAGGAAGGGCAGACCGAAGGCCGTCGCCAGACCCCAAATCGCCGGGAGCGACGTCGCCGTCCCTTCCGCGCGGTAGAGGAACCACACCAGGAGTCCGCCGGCGCCGGCCAACGCCAGGAAGAGGGGCGCCAGACCATGCACCGAGCGCACCAGCTGAAAGGCTTCGCGCCGCAAAATCGTCCAAAAGACCATCTTACGCCTCCCCCTTCTCTTCCGCCGGTTTCGGCGTCAGGCGCTCGCGGGCCGTGCGGGCGTCCAGCTCCGTCTCCGTCAGCGCGCCGTTTTCCACCAGCGCAAAGCGCGTGCAGCAGGCCTCCAGCAACTCCGGGTCGTGTCCGCTGATGAGGACGTGCGCCCGCGCGCCCACCTCGCGGATGACCGTGGCGAACTCCGCGCGCATCATGGCGTCCACCCCCGCGAAGGGGTCGTCCAGCACCAACACCGAAGGCATTGTCAGCAGGGCCTCGGCCAACGCCACGCGCCGCCGCAACCCCAGGGAGAGCCGCCCCACCGTCTGCCGCCGCAGGCCCATCAAGCCGCAACGGTCCATCGCCTCCATCACGCGCCGCCGCACCCGCAGGATGCGCTCGCCGCGCAACAGTGTCCGGAACCGCAGATACGCCTCCACCCGCATCTCGCCGTAGACCGGCGCCAGTTCCGTCATGTAGCCCACGTGCCGACGATAGCCGATGCCCATGTCCGAGCGGCACTTGCGCGTCCGCCCCGCCAGGTCGGTCAGCGCCAGCGTCACCGTGCCCGACTGCGGCACCAGGGCCGCCGCCGCCAGCCCCAACAACGTGCTCTTGCCGGCCCCGTTTGCGCCGACCACGCCGACCGTCTCGCCCGGGGAGACGCGCAGGTTCGCCCCGCGGATGCCCCCGGTCGCGTCGTAGAGGAAGGTCGCGTCGTCCAGCGTCAGCATGTCAGTCTCGGATGAGGTGGTAACCCGCGGCCTCCAGCGCCTCATGGATGGCGCCGATTTGCTCGAAGTCGCGCGTCTCGAGTTCCAGGCTCAGCACGCACGTCGCGAGCGCCGTGTCCATGCCCGAGGGGCCGTAGTTCACGTTGATCACGTTGCCGCCGCACTTCGAGATGATGTTCGAGACGCTCGCCAGCTGGCCCGGCTTGTCCGGCAGCGACAGACGGATGCCCGCGCGGCGGCCGCTCGCCAGCAGACCGCGGTAAATCACGCGGCTGAGGATGTTCACGTCGATGTTGCCGCCGGAAAGCAGGCAGCACACCTTCTTCCCATGCAGCTCCGGGATCTTGTCGTAGATCATCGCCGCCACCGAGACCGCGCCCGCGCCCTCGCAGACCAGCTTGCGCTGCTCGATCAGGAAGAGCACCGCCGCGGCGATTTCGTCCTCCGTCACCGTCACGATGCCGTCGACGTACTTATTCACCAGCTCAAAGGTCAAATCGCCCGGGTGTTTCACCGCGATGCCGTCCGCGAAGGTGTTCGCCGTCGAGAGCGTCAGCTTGTCCTGCGCCTCGATGGAGCGTTTCATGCTCGCCGCCTCCGCCGCCTGCACGCCGTAGACCTTGCAGTCCGGCTTCAGGTGCTTGATGGCATAGGCCACGCCCGAAATCAGCCCGCCGCCGCCGATCGGCACCAACACCGCGTCCACGTCCGGCATCTGCTCCAGGATTTCCAGGCCCACCGTGCCCTGGCCTGCGATCACGTCCGGGTCGTCGAAGGGATGCACAAAGGTCATCCCCTCCTTCTTGCACAGTTCTTGGGCGTACGCGCTCGCGTCGTCATACGTCCCCGGCACCAGATGGACCTCCGCGCCGTAGCTCTTCGTCGCCTCGATCTTCGCGATGGGCGCAATGTCCGGCATGCAGATGACCGCCCGGGCCCCGCGCTTTTGCGCGCCCAAGGCCACGCCCTGCGCGTGGTTGCCCGCGCTGCACGCAATCACGCCGCGGCTCAGTTCCTCGGGCGACAGCTGCGAAATCTTGTAATACGCCCCGCGCACCTTGAACGAACCCGTCACCTGCAGGTTTTCCGTCTTCAGCCAGACCGTCGCGTTCGTGGAAAGTTTCGGCGCGTAAATCAAATCTGTCTTGCGCGCGACCTCCTTCAACACTTCGGCCGCGTGGTGAATGTTGTCCATCGACAAAGTAGCCATAATCGTATCGTCCTCTAAACGCTTTCCTCAATACTATAGCACAATCCCGCACTCCCTTTCTGTGTGCCAATCGTTTTCCCAATAGTGTCCGGGGAAAAGGGGAACCGCAAAGACGCAACAGGGGGCGCGAACCGCTTCGGGCTCCATCGGTCGCTCTGCGGCGAAGGCGCCGTCCAATCAGCCAATCAGCCAATCAGCCGGGCGCTCCACCAGAGCGCCTGCGTCTTCGCGGTCCCTATTTTCCCCGGACACCATTGTTTTTCCAAAAGGTGGCCTTTCTTTCAAAGAGTAAACCAGGATGGTGCACCCCATGGGGAAGCACTGTCATAAAGGGATGGTATGGACTTTAATCTTTTGTTTTGTCATGGGTTGGAAGGGCGCAGAACGCGGGTTGTGGGCCCGGCCGGCAAAAACGCCGCAATTTTAATCTTGACCTGATGGGGGAGGGTTGGTATAGTAGTAATAGAGTTTGGGCCGGTGTGGTACCGGCGCGAACGGGAAAGACGGGCTGTGGGTCTGCACGGTGTGTCGGATTTGTGGCCTGTCATGTGAAAGGAAAAGAGAAATGAAGACAGTGATGAAAGTCGGCACTCTCGCCGTTGCCGGTTGCGCTCTGCTTACGGGGTGCGGCGGGCCGGAACTGACGGATGCTCAGAAGCCCATTGTTCTGCCTTGGCAGGAAGAGACCGAGATTCTGATGGAGATTGAAGATCCCGATATGCGCAAGTTGTCGCAGTCCGGGATTCCGGCTGTGGACGTGGTGGCGGATTCCATCACGGCGTTGTCTCAGTTTACCACGGGGGCGGTCTCGGCTTATATGTTGGAGTCGGATGCCCGCGCGTGCTGGCAGTCGTATTCCAACTGGGCCACCGATGCTGAGGCCGGCAAGTTCTGGGACGAGCTCGACGAGCTTGACAAGAACGACCCGGCCTACAAGAAGAAACTTGCCGCATACCTGAAGATTGCCCTCATGGAGAGCCGTTACCGGTCGTTCCCCACCGTGATGAAGCGTACGGCTGACGCGGAGACGTTCGAGGCCAAGTTCAATGCGATGTGCCAGTACGCCACAGATCGGGATCCCAATGGGAAGGATGCGGCCTCCAGTGGTGAGCGTGATTGGACGAAGGCAGTCGTTGATGCGAACTATGCCCCTATCATCGTGATGGAGCCTAAGACGGTGACCGTGACGGTGAAGGACGGCGATAAGACGGTCTCCGAGACGCGCACTGTTTATCGCACCGTTGCCGGTGCTGAGGTCTATGCGGACAACGAGGAAGGCTTGGCGACCTTCGCTGTGAAGAGCGCCCTCAATGCCGCGCTCACCCGTACGGATCATGGCGCGTTGGTCAATACCGTGGCGAAGACCAGCGGCGTCGACTTGGCGGCCGAGACCGAGGAAAAGCCGCTGACCTTCACCTACTTGGATGGCAAGGTGCCGACCCGTCTGCCCAACGTGGCCGCGAAGATCGAAAAGAAGGACTCGACCGGCGCCACCGTCAAGGATGAGAAGGGCCAGGTGGTGATGACGACCAACCCTGCCTTCACGGCTTTGGTGGAGCAGTGGACGAAGACCCCCGCGAGCGTCGTCTTCTACGATGCGGCCGGCAAGAAGATCGCGCCCAAGTCTGCGCAAGAGGCTGCTGCCGCGGCCGGCGCTTACGAGACCTTCGTGGATGCGAATGGCGCCTTCCTCTATAGCTATGTCTCCCAGAAGGGGCTCTATGACGTCAAGACCAAAACCTTCAAGACCGACAAGGCCTACACCGGCGCCGATGGCTACATCAACGCCAAGGATGCGCTGGCCATCGATGAGCTGACCATGCGTCCGGCCAAGATGAAAGTGCCCGTCAAGAAGGATCTGGCCAAGCTTTTGGTCAAGAATTACGAGGGGCTGCGTTCGTACCATAAAGCCATCTTGGAGGCCAAGGACGACGAAGCGCGTAAGGCCGCCGAGGAGGCCTTTGAAGCTGCCGCCAAGAAGGCCGAGGAGAAGTTCCTCTCCGCGATGGCGGTGGAAGAGATCGACTGGGAGGCGCTGACCCGTACCTTGACCGTGAAGATTTCTCAGGCCACCGCGGATGCCGCTCAGTTGCAGCAGGCCCTGGCGAGCAATGCCAAGGTCATCGCCATGCTGAGCTTCGGCCAGAAGGTCGCCGAGGATATCTCCGTCGACGAGACGAAGGCCGCGTTGGTGCGCATTGGCAAGCAGTCTGCCCTGAACGTCAAGCTGTTGCCTTACCTGGCCGGTCTGCTTGCCGATCAGCTCACTGAGTAATGAGAGGTCTCGCCGTGAAGCGTAACGCATTTCTGACGCTGGCGGCACTGTGCCCCGTGGCCCTTTTTGTGGCCGCGGGGTGCACCTCTTCCGGCATCAACCCCAATATCACGGTCTATGATCGTGATACCGTGGCCGACCGAGACGTCAGTCTGCCCGGCAACTATGGTACAGAGAACTATCGCCGTCTGACGTTGGCCACGATGCCCGGCTCGCTGATCTCCAATTCCTTCAGCGACTCGACCATGAAGAGTATGAGCCTGCGTATGCAGTCCGAGCTTGCCAAAATCAAGCGTTTCTCCGTTTATGCGGTGCATGGCGCCGATGAGACGGAGTTGCGCGAATTGGAGGATATCGGCGAGCTCAAAGTGGTCGACCCCGACAATTTGGCGACGATCGACTTGTTGGCCTCGTGGAACGTCACGCTGAACGCGGAGGCTAAACACGATGGTCGGGACACGACCATTACGTTCACCTGCACTGTGAACTTGACTTGCAAGGATTTGCGCACGGGAGTGGTCAAATTCTCCAAGGACTTGGATTTCAAGGTGTATCGTGAGCAACGGCGCAACCGCTACGGTCACGTGGTGGAAGGGTTCGACTATAGTAACAAGAACAATGTCCAGAGCTTCTTGCAGGACATCGCCACGCAGTCTGCCATCCGCATCGCCAACGAGCTTGGCAACGAGTATCCCATCGGTGGCCGCATCACCGGCATGCTGGGCATCGATATGATGACGTTGGACAAAGGTTCTGAGCAGGGTATCGACAAGGGTATGCAGATGGTCGTCTATGCCACCGTCGGTGGCGTGGATGTGCCGCTCGGCAACGCCGAAGCCACGCCCTCGACCAATACCGCGCAACTGGAGGTGTGGCGCCTCAACACCGGCAACAAGTACGCCGCCCGCGTGCTGAAGCAGATTGAGGAAGACCCGAACTGGCTGAACCACAACAAGCTCTACGCCGTCGGCTACGGCATGGCCATGCCGCCCGAATGGCAGACGAAGTCGCTTTACTTGCCCAATTGATGGGCTGTGATTCGACTTTTCCTTCCTTTGCCGCGCTTCGGCGCGCGAAGGAAGAATTCGCACTTGAAACCGCCGCGGGTCTCTCGCGGTACTGTCTGTGAAAGGAAGACAAAGGAGATGTCATGAGGAATACGGTTTGTTTCTTGTTTGCGGCTGTGGCCGCGATGTGTTGCATCGCCCCGGCCTGGGCACTCAATTCCAAGGCCGAGGCTCGGAAGCTGTTGGACGACGTCTCGCTTCAGTCCAGCTCCGGCCGTGACAATACCGCCGGATCATGGATTATGGTCAAAGGCTCCGCTCCCATCCAAGCGGGGGATGAAGACCAAGCCCGCCGCATGGCCGAGCTCGAGGCCCGCAAGGCGCTTGGAATCTTCCTGGATGGTAACATCTCCGGAGAAACGACTGCCAGTCGCAAGCGGGTCGACAAAGAGGTCACGTCTTACTTTTCCACTCTCTCCAAGAGTGAGCTGGACACACGTCTGGCCGGCGCCCGCATCGTTGCCGCCGAACCTATCGGGGACACCTATTATGCGGTTGTCTTGTTGACCCAGAACGCCGCCGATGCCCGCAAAGCTTTCCAAGATGCCGTTGCCGCCAAGGGCGGCCCCAACACCGTCCAAGTCTCCGGCGAGGGGCGCACCTACGAGGAAGCCCTTGCGGCCGCCACCCGCAATGCGTTGGCCCAAGCCCGCGGCATGAGCATCGTGGCCACTGACGCCGCGACCGACTCCGACCTCACCACCCGCACCTATGCCGACATCCAAGGCGTCGTCGAGGCCTATCGCGTGGTCGAGGAAGAGAAGACCGCCGACGGCTGCGTCCGCCTGACCATTGTCGCCACCATCGGCACCGGCCTCAAGGACACCTATGGCGCCGAACTCAAGTCCGTTGGCGACCCTGTCTTCTGGGTCACCTGCGATGATGTGGAGACCCGCCAGGTAATCTCTGACGCCCTCATGGAGAAGGGGTTCAAGACTAGCCTTGACCAAGGCACCGCGGATTACCGTGTCGCCATCAAGGCGGATTTCGAGACCATCACCCATCCCGTCAACAAGCGTTCCGGCACGCGTCTGCAGCTCACCATTGCATGCTATGACGCGGGCGGCGTCCAGCTCTTCACCCTTCAGAACAATGCCCGCAAGTCCGTCAGCTTCGTCGGAACCGCCGAGCGCCAGCGTCAGCTGACCCTTGAGAAGGCCGCCAAGCAAATCGCCAAGCCGCTCCATGAACGCATCCAGCGCGCCATCGCCGATGTCACCAACAATGGCCGTAGCGTCCGTGTCGCCTTCCTCAACGCCACCACCGATGAGCAACTCCGCTTGGTCGAGCGCATCTGCGAGACGGCCAACAATCTCCCCGGCGTCGCCGGCGCCACCATCGGGCGCGAGGTCGCCAATCCCAACACGGCCATCATCCGCCTGACCCTCCGCGGCAATCCGCAGGACTTCCTCTCCATGCTCCGCCGCCAGGTGCCGGAGTGTCCCCCCGCCACCGAGGTCAGCCCCAACCTGATTATCCTTCGCTTTTGAGACTTTCACCCCCCAACAATAGGAGTAACATCATGAAACGTTCGTTCATCTTTGCCGGGGTCGTCTGCGCTGCCGGCATGGTTATCGCCCAGGCCGAACCTGGTGCTGGCGCGATGCCCCTCTCTATCGCTGCGACGCCGGCCCAGCCCGAGGCCAAGGTGTCTATCACGGAGACTGACCTCCCCGGGAACACCCCTGGCAAGGTTCTCAAGAGTACGGCCCCCAACGCCATGATGGCCTGTAACCAGTTCATTCGTGAGAAGGGGTGGCGTCAAGGCCCGAACCGGAAGGCGGATGGCAGCGTCTTCATCGTTGTCGCCGGCACGGCCTCGATTTCTGTCCCCGTCGGCAGTGATGACTACACGCTGAATCGTTTGACGGCCTTTGACAGCGCAATGCTCTCCGCCAAGACCTCGGTTGCCAACTTCCTGAACTCCTCCATCGAGACGGCTATGTCGCGCCGGGTCTCCAAGCCCGACAAGAACGCTTCCGCCACAGATGCGTTGGCTTGGGAAATCGCCTCCGCACCGAAGGGGTCTCCTATCGCCCGTCTCTATCAGGATTGCCAAGACGAGCTGGCCGCAGAGTTGGCCAAACAGAATCTTGACTTGGCCGCCGCGCGTGCCGTCGGAGGCGAAGCCGCCGCCGCGGCCGAAAAGAAGGTCATTCAAATCACGCAGTCCACGGCCTTCCAGAATAGCGTCAAACGAGCCTCCGAGGCGGTCATCTCCGGTCTTCAGGCCTATACTTCTTTTGAGGTGCTGAACGAGAATGGCAGTGGCTCTGTCGGTGTCGTGGCCATCTGGAGTCCCAAACTGAGCTACTACGCCAGTGCCTTCGTCACCCGTGACGTCCCCATCGAGTTGGGCAAGGCCAAGCGTCCGCTCCAGGAGCGTGTCGAGATGGATCCCGAAAACCTCCTCTCCATGTACGGAGTCACCGCGATGATTGACGAGCGTGGCGAGCAGGTTCTCGTCTCTTACGGACAAGCCGTCCCTCGCGACGATTCCGACATGGACGACGTGATGATGACCTACCAAGAGGCGCAACTCTACGCGGAGGCGCAGATTCGCAACTTCGCCGGTGAGTCCATCAAGTCCGTTGAGGCCGGTCAACGCGGCTCTTCCAGCCTCTCTGCCAAGGGCCTGAACAAGTACGCTCGGACGGAGCAGGGTTATGAGCAGGTCGTCGAAGCCCGTGCCGAGGCGATGACGGTTCGTGGTATCACGCCTTTCTCCCAATGGGAGGCTGTCCATCCTTACACTGGTCGCATGGTTTGCGGTGCCATCGTCACGTGGTCGCCCTCCGCCGCACAGGTGGCCGATCAGGCGAAGTCCTATCTTGATGCCGTCGCCGCGCCTGCCGCCGAAGGTGATTCTGAGTATAACGAGGCCCCCTCCGCCGATGCGAATGCCTTCGGTGAACGTCTGAACCCGAAGGCTCAGAAGGCAAAGAAGGAAAAAGAGCTGCGCATGCTTGACAGCCTGAAGCAGCAGTCTGGTGAACAAGAGCGTGTCAACCAGTTCTTCAATGGCGGTGTCGAGAGCGACGACGATGCCTTCTAAGGCAACAACCGTTGCCCTGATGATGGGCCTCTCCCTGTGTCGCGCCCTTTGCGGCGCGACGCCGGGGGAGGTTTTTGTTGCCAACCGCGCGGATATCCTTTCCGAGGGAACCTGCACGGTCGGCGGTTATCGTTTTTCTTGCGCCGTTGAGGAAGTCTCTTCTGAAGATGGGGATGAACGCGAAGTCGCCAAACAGGCCGCGGCCTTTTTGGCCTCGACCGGTTTGGTGTGGGGTGCCGTGACGGAGCGGCTGGAGTGGCCGGACGCCCTTGCGCTGGAGCACCGCCGGGTGTTGGCGAACGCGCTTCCCGCGCTCTTTCCCGTCTCGGCCAACGTTCGCGGGCTGACCCTCGTCTACGAGGCCTTTGATGGGGAGCGTTGGACGGCTGTCGCGGCCTTGCCGGAGGAGCAGTTGGCGGCGTTGCCTCGGATCACCTTCGAGTCGGCGCGCGACCGTCTGCTTGCGCCGGAGCTGATTTATGCCCCGGATGCCCCGATTGAGGCGTTGGCGGCCCTGCGTGCCTTGGAGGAGACGTTGCCGGCGCCTGTCGATCGAGCGCCCTGGGCGGCGTTGCTGTCCAAGGCCGCTTTCGCGACGCCTCGACTCTCGGCGCTTCCGCGTTTGGCGGGGCGCTATCCGTCAGGCTCGGCGGGGTTGCCGAAAGATGCCGACTACACCCGGGGGATCGAAGCCTATGGCAAAGGTGACCTGCAGGCCGCCTATGCCGGATTCCTGGCGAGTGCGGAGCGGGCCTATACCTTTGATGCGCTCAATATGGCCGGTAACGTGGCCCGGCGCTTGGGGAAGCTGCCCGAAGCCGCCGCGCTCCTGCTCCATGCCGCCTATCTCAAGCCGGCCTCGCCCTATCCATGGGTCCACTTGGCCTTCGTGGCCCAGGCCGAGGGGGATGCGGCGCTCGCGGAGCGGTGTTGCGAACAGGCGCTTGAGCGGGGCCCGGAGGATGCTTGGGTGGTCGAGCAGGTTGCCGCGCTTCGCGCCCCCAAAAAAACGCAATCGCCGCCCGAGGCGCCTACGCCCCAGGAACCCGCCGCACCGACTTCGGCGAAGAAATCCGCTTTTATGGATGCTTTCAAGGCATCCGTCGCACCAGCCCCTGTCACGCCTGAGTCCGCCTCTGCGGCCCCGGCGCAACAACAACCCACCGTCCCGGCCGCGACACCGGCCCCGGACGAACCGAAAGTGATCATCCAACGGACCGATACGCCGCCGGATGTGTACTGACACCTAAACAGTGAGCCTGATTATGTTGATCGATATTCTGCTCTATGTCGTGCTGCCCTACCTCATCTGCTACTTGATTGCATCGCGCGTGACGCGTCGCTACAGCTTGCAGAACGTCTCCGCGCGGTCGGCGGGGTTTGGCGGCTTTTTCATGTCTTCGAGCGAGGTGCTTGGCGGCCGTTTCTTCGCCACGCTCGGCCTGGCCTTGGTCTTTTATGGGATTCTCGCGCTGATTTACTTCGCCGTGACCCCGACGCCCGCCGAGGAGGAGAAGTCCGAGGAGGAAATCGAGATTGTCGCGGTGGAGGACCTTCCCGACGTTGACTACACCAAGTGGGCCGGCCTCACCTATCGCGCCGTCTTCTACACGCCCAACCTGAAGGCGCTCGTCAATATCGACAAGCGCCTCCCCGCCAGCGATGCCAAGCCGACCGACGGCAACTATCAGCGTGCCACCGAGGCCTTCGCCAAGGGCGACCTCGACACCGCTTATGCCAATGCCCTCGCCAGCGCGGAGCGGGCCTACACCTTTGACGCGCTGAACCTGGCCGCCAACGCCGGCCGCCGTCTCGGCAAGAATCCCGAGGTCGCGGTCTTGGCGCTCGCCGCCGCCGACCTTGCTCCCGAGTCGCCCTATCCGTGGGTCCACTTGGCCTTCGTCGCTTTGGCCGAGGACAAGGACGACCTCTGTGCGGTCTGCTGCGACCGTGCCGCGTCGCTCGGCCAGCGCGATGCCTGGGTGATCGACCAGGTGAAGGAGCTTCGCGGGAAGCTCGCCGAGCGCAAGGCCAAAGCGAGCGAGTCCGTCACGCTTGAAACCCCCACGGAGGCGCCCTGACCATGCGTCTGAGTGTCATTTGCTTGTGTGTGCTCGCCGCGCTGTTCGCCTTTGGCGCGGTGGGCTGTTCTTCACTCCCCGGCAACGCCGAGGATGCCAGTTACTGGCGTTAAACGAAAGGAGTCCCCCATGAACCTGACGAAACTCAGTGTTGTCTGCGGTTTGGCGGCGCTTGCCTTCGGGTGCGCTTCCACCGATCCCGTCGCGGTTACCGCGCCCGACCCCATCCTCAATCCCTTGGGTGTGCCCGAGGTCGCGCCGGAGGATGCCGAAAGCCTTCTGCCCGCGGATTTCGCCGCGGAGCGCACCGCCATCGAGGGCCGTGCCTTCGCCATGCCGGCGAACTACGACTTGGGCGGTGCGGATCGCGTCGTGCTGGGCACCGATCCTGACGCGTGCGTCACCACCTCCGCCGGCCCCGTGGAGGAGACGGCCGTTCTGAACAATGCCATCCGTGCCGAGCTGGAGCGCCTCACGGCCTCTTCCATCCGTGAAATCTCGCTGGACAATACCGGCCTGTGCACCCACGTGTTGGAATGGAAGGCCGACCTCGCCAAGGCGCAAGAGGGTTACACGTGCAACGTGAACGTTGCGCTGTATGACGTCTCCGCCAAGACCGCCGTGAGTAAAGAGGCCTTCACTGCCAAGGTGACCGTCCCGGCCGCCGCGAATGGCGTCCCCGTGCAGGCGCTTCGCCGTCTCGGCACGCAGGTCGCGCTGAAGATCGCCGATGTCGCCATTGGGACGTTGCCCTTCTCCGGCCAGGTCCTCTCGTGCGAGGACCTGGACCTGCTCGTCATGGAGGGTGGCACCCTGCAGGGGATTTATGAGGGCCAGCAGATGCTGGTCTATGCCGTGATCGATGGTGCGGCGTTGCCGTTGGCTTATGCCGACGCCAAGCCCGGCACCACGCGCACGAATCTCACCCCTTGGAAGCTCAACGAGGAGGACCCGCTCGCCAAGACCGTCATCGATGCGATTGACGACGACCCGGAGACCTTCGCGAAGTATGGCCTCCGCGCCATCGCCGTGGGCGAACCGCTTTCCCCGCTCCAGCGCCGCCGTCTGGCGCAGTGAGCGCAGTTGTGATGTTGTGCCTAAGGGGCGTGGCGGTCCGCCGCCACGTCCCTTTTTATTTCCAGCAGTGGAAATAAAGAACCGCAAAGACGCAGGCGCTCTGTCGGAGCGCCCGGCTGATTGGCTGATTAGCTGATGGCCGTGGAAGGTTTGGCGCTTTGCGCCTGCACGGACTGATTGGAAAGCGAAGTGTGGCCGCTTGGTCCTGCGGGCCTCTCTGCCGTGCCCATCCCTTGTGTTTCTGTCGTTTCCTGGAAACACATTTAAGCGACGCGGTAGGACCTATAGGACATATAGGACCTCTAGGACGGCGGCTGACGCCGCTCTGTAGAACGGTTGTTTGACGCCCCGCAGGGGCGCTCCTGTATCTCCTGAATCTCCTGCATTTCCTGAGCCAGGTCGTGTGCGCCTCTGGCGCACCAACTCCCAAAGCGTGGCGTGCGAAGCCCGCCACGCTCCTCAGACTCCGGGCCGGACGTGCGCCTTGCGCGCACGCACGGCCCGCCCCCCCGTGTTGCCTTCTTTGTGCGTCTTCGTGGTTCTTTGTGGACTTTGTGATAACCGCGCAGCGTCCGGCTTCATCGCCGCCAAGGGCGGCGGCTCGGGCTTCAACCTCCGGTGCTCCTCCAAGCTTCCCTGGAGCGTCCTGCGTGCGCTAGTACGCCGCCCGCCTCTGTGCCCCTCTGTCTTCTCTGTGTCCTCTGTGTTCGTCGGAATCTGCGGTTTCCCCATCCTGGCAGTCTTCGTGTTCCTTCGTGGTTCTTCGTGGACTTCGTGATAGCCGCGCAGCGTGGGGCCGTATCCAAGCCTCCAAACTTCCAAGTTTCCATCGCGCGTATCGTTTGTGCAAGCTAACTGCCTTTATGTCTGGCGCTCTGTTATTTTGTGTTTCTAGGTTTATGCCTGCACAAAATATGGTGGGGTGGGGGAGGGGTGGCTTGACAAGGCAATTTGTATTTGGTACAGTTTGGGGCACTTTCTCGGCTGATTGTGCGCGGGCTTCCGCCAAGGCCGAGAGCAGACTTCAAGACAAGGAGGAACGGCAATGGCCCAGTATCCCGAATTCAAACCCGGCAAGTGGCAGGACGCGATTGACGTCCGCGACTTCATCCAGAACAACTACACGCCCTATGAAGGGGACGCGTCCTTCCTTGTCGGCCCCACCGCCCGCACCCAGAAGGTGAACGCCGAGTACGAGAAGCTCCACAAGGAGGAGTTTGAGAAGGGCGGCGTGCTCGATGTGGACGTGGAGAACGCCTCCAGCCTGCTCAACCACAAGCCCGGCTACCTCGACCGCGAGAACGAGATCATCGTCGGCCTGCAGACCGACGCCCCGCTGAAGCGCTCCGTCAACCCCTTCGGCGGCATGCGCATGGCCGTCCAGGCCGCCGAGGCCTATGGTTACCACATCAGCGAGAAGCTGAAGACGGAGTTCACCTACCGCACCACCCACAACGACGGCGTCTTCCGCGCCTACACCAAGGATATGCGCGCCCTCCGCTCCGCGCACGTCCTCACCGGCTTGCCCGACGCCTATGGCCGTGGCCGCATCATCGGCGACTACCGCCGCGTGGCGCTCTACGGCGTTGACCGCCTGATCGAGGAGAAGCAGAAGGACCTCGACGGCATCGGCACCGCCCCCGATGCCGTGATGGACGACGAGACCATCCGCCTGCGCGAGGACGTCTGGCGCCAGATCGATTACCTCGACCGTCTGAAGAAGATGGCCGAGATGTACGGTTGCGACATCTCCAAGCCCGCGCAGACCGCCAAGGAGGCCGTCCAGGCCACCTACTTCGCCTACCTCGCCGCCATCAAGGAGCAGAACGGCGCCGCCATGAGCCTCGGCCGCACCGCCACCTTCCTCGACATCTACATCGAGCGCGACATCCAGGCCGGCATCCTCACCGAAGAGACCGCCCAGGAGTTGATCGACGACTACGTCCTCCACCTGCGCATGAACCGCCAGCTCCGCACCCCGGAGTACAACGAGCTCTTCGCCGGCGACCCCACCTGGACCACCGAGTCCCTCGGCGGCATGGGCCTCGATGGCCGCACGCTCGTCACCAAGACCACCTTCCGCGTGCTCCACACGCTCGAGAACCTCGGCCCCGCGCCCGAGCCGAACATGACCGTCCTCTGGGCCCAGGGTCTGCCCCAGGGCTGGAAGGACTACTGCGCCCACGTCTCCATCGTCACCGACTCCGTGCAGTACGAGAACGACGACCTCATGCGCGAGCGCTTCGGCGACGACTACGCCATCGCCTGCTGCGTCTCCGCCATGACCATCGGCAAGGACATGCAGTTCTTCGGCGCCCGCGCCAACCTCCCCAAGGCCCTCCTCATGGCCCTCAACGGCGGCCGCGAGGAAATCAAGGGCAAGCAGGTCGGCCCCAAGACTGACCTCCCCCCCGAAGGCCCGCTGGACTACGAAGACACCCTCGCCCGCTTCAAGCAGGTCCTCTCCTGGCTCGCGCACCAGTACGTGAACACCATGAACGTGATTCACTACATGCACGACAAGTACGCCTACGAGAAGATCCAGATGGCCCTGCACGACACCCATCTGGCCCACCGCTGGATGGCCTTCGGCGCCGCCGGCCTCTCCGTCGCCGCCGACTCCCTCTCCGCCATCAAGTACGCCAAGGTCACCCCCATCCGCAATGAGGACGGCCTCACGGTGGACTTCAAGGTCGAGGGCGACTTCCCCAAGTTCGGCAACGACGACGACCGCGTCGACGCCATCGCCAAGGAACTCGCCGAGTTCTTCTACGCCGAGCTCCGCAAGACCCCTTGCTACCGCGGCGCCGAGCACACCCTCAGCCTCCTCACCATCACCTCCAACGTGATGTACGGCAAGAACACCGGCGCCACCCCCGATGGCCGCAAGGCCGGCGAGCCCTTCGCCCCCGGCGCCAACCCCATGCACGGCCGCGACGCCTCCGGCGCCGTCTTCTCCCTCAACTCCGTCGCCAAGCTCAACTACGACGCCTGCCGCGACGGCATCTCCAACACCTTCACCATCAACCCCTCCGCCCTCGGCAAGAGCGAGCCCGAACAGGTCTCCAACCTCACCCACCTCATGGATGGCTACTTCGTCCAAGGGGCCCACCACCTCAACGTCAACGTCTTCAACACCGACCTCCTCCGCGACGCCCAGGCCCACCCCGACAAGTACCCCAACCTCACCATCCGCGTCTCCGGCTATGCCGTCCGTTTCATCACCCTCTCCAAGAAGCACCAGGACGAAGTCATCGCCCGCACCTGCCACAGCTGCCTGTAAGCCGAGGACAACCTCCCAAAAAAGCCCCGCCCGCGCGGGGCTTTTTTCTTTTTCCCCTCCCCCCGCGGCACCCAACCCCTTCCCCCGCGCCCCCAGACCCCTCCCTCCTCCCTCCCAGACCCTATAGTGGTCCAAGGTCAACCACTATAGTGGTCGGGGTCGAGACCCTATAGTGGTCCGATGTGAGACCCTATAGTGGTCCGTGGTCGACCCCTATAGTGGTCCACTGCCGACCCCTATAGTGGTCCATCGCCGACCCCTATAGGGTCTCTACAAGAAGCTTGGCGGTTTGGCTTGATTGGGAGGGGTTTCATTCCACATCCCTTCAACTCCTCTGTCGCGCTTGACGCGCTCCTGTATCTCCTGAACCTCCTGAATCTCCTGAAGCGCTTCACCCGTCGCCCCGCAGGGGCGTTCTGTTCTCTGTTCTCTGTTCTCCGTTCTCCGTTTTCCGGTCTCTGTTCTCCGTTTTCCGTTCTCCGTTCTCCGGGGCGCTTCAGCGCCCCATGGAAAGACACTTGCCGTGGGGGACGAAAAGCGGTATAGTATTCACAGTACACACCAACCTATCCTATCCAAGGAGAGCAGACATGGCTAAAGGTTTGATCAAGCACGCGTACATCGTCAGCCCCGGTTATGAGCTCGACGACGGCGCCATCGTTATCGAGAACGGCAAAATCGCCCAGGTCCTCGAGCCCGGCACGCCTTATCCCACCGACACCGACTGGGTCTACGACGCCGAGGGCGAGCTGGTCATGCCCGGCTTCATCGACGTCCACACCCACGGCGCCGCCGGCGTCGACGTCTGCGACGCGGACGACCCCACCGCCATCGAGAAGATCGCCAAGGCCAAGCTCGAGGAAGGCTGCACCTCCTGGTGCCCCACCACCCTCACCGTCTCCTCGGAAGACCTGGAGAAGGCCCTCGGCCACGTCGCCGAATACCGCAAGAACGAGAAGTACGCCAAGGTCCTCGGCGTCCACCTCGAAGGCCCCTTCATCAACCCCGCCTGCTGCGGCGCCCAGAACCCCGCCTTCCTGCGCAAGCCCGACATCGAGGAAGTGAAGCGCCTCAACGCCATCACCCCCGTCTGCCAGATCTCCTTCGCCCCCGAGGCCGAGGTCGGCGAGGGCGCCAAGTTCGCCCGTGAGTGCCTCGAGATGGGCATCGTCCCCTCCGCCGGCCACACCAAGTGCTCCTACAAGGAGTTCAAGTCCGTCTACGCCGCGGGCCTGCGCCACCTGACCCACTTCTGCAACCAGATGACGCCCCTCCACCACCGCGACATCGGCCTGGTCGGCGCCGGCCTCCTCCTCGACGATCTCCGCACCGAGATGATCTGCGACAAGATCCACCTCTGCCCCGAGATGATCGACCTGGCCTTCAACACCAAGGACACCGACGCCATCCTCCTCATCACCGACTCCATGCGCGCCAGCCACATGCCCGACGGCCCCTCCAGCCTCGGCGGCCTGGACGTCATCGTGAAGGACGGCGCCGCCCGCCTCGCTTCCAACGGCGCCCTCGCCGGCTCCATCCTCCGCATGAACGTCGCCCTCAAGAACGTCCACGAGGTCACCGGCTTCCGCCTCTGCGAGCTCGTCAAGTGCACCTCCCACAACCAAGCCGTCGAGCACGGCCTCGGCGACGTCCTCGGCTGCATCGAGCCCGGCTACATCGCCGACATCACCGTCCTGGACGACGAGGACTTCTCCGTCAAGGCCGTCTTCGTCAACGGCGAAAAGCGCCTGTAAGCCTCGCGCTTCCCTCCCCTCCAAAAAGCCCCGCCCGCGGGGCTTTTTTGTTGTCGTTTTCAGCGAAGCCGCGAAGGAACGCAAGGGCTTGGGCACAAGGGGCGGCTAGCGCCGCCCCGGATAACGGTGCGTGCAACGGCGAAGCAGCAAACCTTCCACGGCCACGGAGCGCCTCTATGGGGCGACGGATAAGGTCGTGGTTTGTGAGCGGCGAAGCCGCCGTCCTATATGTCCTATACGTCCTATATGTCCTACTGTGTTGTTTGTTTGGCACGTCGCAGACGTGCCGGGGTGCAGGGAGAACTTCTCCCTGCCGGGGTGTGGGGCAGCGCCCCACATCCTTCCAATCAGCTAATCAGTCCATTCCCTTTGTGTTCTTTGTGTCCTTTGTGATTTTTCAATCCACGCTGGCAGTCCTGCGTGCGCTAGCACGCCCTTAATCTGTGTTACCAAAGGTCTTCCTAGCAAAGCGACGGAACAATCTGCGGTTCCTTTGTGTTAGGAGGGGCGGGGGATTTGGTACAATGGGGCCATGCGATCGGATTTGTTTGCGATAGGCGGCTTTAAGCTGCATACGTATGGGCTGATGATGGCCATCGGCTTTGTGTTGTGTTATCTCTTGGCGCGGCGTTTGGCGCGGCAGACGGGCCGAAACCCGGCCATGGTGGACACATTGATCATGGTGGCGGCGGTCTGCGGCATCATCGGGGCGCGATTGGTCTACGTGCTCCAGTTTTGGAATGAGCCGCAGGGGCAGACGGGGCTCTCCTTCGCGGAGGCGCCGATGCAGATCTTCCAGCTGTGGAAGGGCGGCCTGGTCTACTATGGCGGCTTTATCGCGGCGACGCTGGGCATCTTGGTCTATGGGCTGATGCGGCGGACCGTGGAGCCGGTGCGGGCGTTGCTGGATTACTGCGTGGTCTTTGTGCCGTTGGGACAGGCCTTTGGGCGCGTGGGGTGTTTCTTCCATGGGTGCTGCTACGGCGGGCGGACGGAGTCCGCGCTGGGGGTCAGCTTCCCCATGGGGTCGCCGGCGTGGAGCGCACAGGTACGCGAAGGCCTGCTTTCGCCCTACGCCACGCACGCCCTGCCGGTGTGGCCGACGCAACTCTTCGAGGCCGCCGGGTGCGCGTTGCTCTTTGGCGCGCTCTGGTGGGTCTACAAGCGGCGGCGGGAGAATCTGGGCCTTTGCTGCGGACTTTACGCGATGGCCTACGGCGCGCTTCGCTTCATCGGCGAATGCCTGCGCGATGACCCGCGTGGCGATCGGCTTTTTGGTCTGACCTTCAGTCAGAACGTTTCCTTGGCCCTGATGGTGTTGGGCTTTGGGTTTCTTTGGTTCGCGTTTCGGGAGAGTAAGCATGGAACAGAGCACCGTTGATGAGATGTTGGCCTGGCAGAGCGGCGTGCGCCTGGCGGCCGTGGCCGACAAACTGCGCGCCCGCGGTTTCGAGGCCGAGGTTTGCGACACGCGTGAGGCCGCCCGCGCCCGGGTCGTCGCCCTGGCGCAGGACGCCAAGAGCGTGGGCTTCGGCGGGTCGCTTTCCGTGGCGTGCCTGAACCTGACGCGCGAACTGCGCGAGGCCGGCAAGGAAATCCTCAACCACGGCTTCCCGAACCTCTCGTTTGAGGAGAAGATGGAAATCATGCGCCGCCAACTGACGTGCGACCTCTTCCTCTCCTCCATCAACGCGCTGACCAGCGATGGCGTGATTGTGAACGTGGACGGCAACGGCAACCGCGTGGCCTCGACCATCTTTGGACCCCGCCGCGTGGTCTTCGTGGTCGGCCGCAACAAGATTGTCACGGGCGGCGTCCATGCCGCGCTCGAGCGCGTCCGCGCCGTGGCCGGCCCCGTGAACGCGCACCGTCTGAACAAGAAGACGCCCTGCGCCACGACGGGGGCCTGCGCCGATTGCGCGGGGAGTTGCCCCGAGAGCATCTGCCGCGTGGTGACGATCATCCGTCAGCGGCCCTCTTGCACGCCCACCACGGTGCTCCTGGTGAACGAGGATCTGGGCCTGTGAGCAGCGTCGGCATTGTCTCTCTCGGGTGCTCCAAGAACCTCGCCGACAGCGAGGTCATGGCCGGACTCTTGCTCAAGGCCGGGCACACGCTCGCGCCGACGCCCGACCGCGCCGACGTCATCTTGGTGAACACCTGCGCCTTCATCGAGCCCGCGCGCGCCGAGGCCGCCGAGAACATCTTGGCCGCCTGCGCCCACAAGGCCGACGGCCACTGCCGCGCCGTGGTGGTGACGGGGTGCATGCCCCAGCGCTACCGCGAACAGATGGCCGAGGCCTTCCCCGACGTCGACGCCTTCCTGGGCGTGGACGAACTCGACCGTCTGCCCGAGGTGCTCAAGGCCCTGACCAAGCGCCGTCGCGCGGCCCTGCCCGTGACCATCGCGCCCGGTCTGCCCACGCGCACCTTCGATAAGCCCATCCCCGCACTTCGCCTCACCGGCCCCGTCTTCGCCTACATGAAGATCGCCGAGGGGTGCAACCACGCCTGTGCCTTCTGCGCCATCCCGCTCTTCCGCGGTCGCCTCCGCAGCCGCCCCGTCGACGCCCTGCTCGATGAGGCCCGCGCCCTGATCGAGACCGGCTGCCGCGAAATCAACCTGGTGGCACAGGACGTCACGGCCTACGGCAAGGACCGCCGCGACGGCTCCTCCCTGGCCTCGCTCCTGCGTGAACTCGATGCCCTGGACGGCGACTTCTGGGTGCGTTGGCTCTACGGTTTCCACAACCATGTCACCGATGAGCTGTTGGAGGTCATGGCCGGGGCCCGCCACATCGTGCCCTACTTCGACCTGCCCATCCAGCATTGCGCGCCGGACATCCTCCGCGCCATGCGCCGCGCCGACACCATCAAGGCCATCGAGACTTTCCCCGCGCGCCTCCGCGCCGCCGTCCCCGGCGCCACCCTCCGCACCACCTGCATGGTCGGCTTCCCTGGCGAGACGGAAGACCACTTCAAGGCCCTCCTCGACTACGTCCAGGCCGTCCGCTTCGACCGCCTCGGCGCCTTCATCTTCTCCCCCGAGGAAGGCACCGCGGCCGCCGACCTCCCCGACCTGCCGCCGCCCGAGGTCGCCCAGCGCCGCCACCGCGAGCTGATGGAGACCCAGGCCCGCATCGCCCACGAACTCGACCGTGCCCGCGTGGGCTCCCGCGGCCGCGCCCTCATCGTGGACTACCGCGGGGCGGACGGCGCCGTGGCCCGTTTGCCTCACCAGGCCCCCGAGGTCGACGGCCTCACCCGTATCGCCCACGTGCCCGACTCCGTCAAGCCGGGAGACTTCGTGGACGTGCGTGTCACCGGTCGCCGCGGCTACGACCTCACCGCCACGCTCGTATGAGTCCCGACCTCCGGCCCGAACACGACTTCTGGGCCGCCCATCCCGGCGCCACGCTCGCCGGGGTGGACGAGGCCGGGCGCGGGTGCCTCGCCGGACCCGTCGTCGCCGGAGCCGTGCAGATTGACGAGGCCGACCTCGTCCCCCTGCTCGCCGGTCCCCTGGCCCAGGCCAACGACTCCAAACAGCTCACCCCTGCCAAACGCGACGCGCTCTATGAGACGTTGACCCACGAACCCCGTGTCCGCTGGGCCGTCGGCCAGGCCTCGCCCGAGGAAATCGATTCCATCAACATCCTTCGCGCCACGCACCTGGCCATGCGCCGTGCCCTCGAGGGTCTCCCCGCGTTGCCCGACCACGCCCTCGTGGACGGACTCCCCGTCAAAGGCCTGCCCATCCCCCACACCGCCCTCGTCAAAGGCGACGCCCGCAGCCTTCTCATCGCCTGCGCCTCCATCCTCGCCAAGGTCACACGTGACCGTCTCTGTCTCGAACTCGACGCGCAGTTCCCCGGCTACGGCTTCGCCAAACACAAAGGCTACGGTACCGCCGCCCACCTCGCCGCCCTGCGCCGCCTCGGCCCCGCCCCCTGCCACCGCCGCACCTTCGCCCCCGTCGCCGTCCTCCAAGACGACCTCCCCTTCCCGGAGTAAAGGGGCGCTAGCGCGCCCCGGAGAACGGAGAACAGAGAACGGAGCGTGCAGGCCCAAAGGGCCAAACCTTCCACGGCCACGGAACGCCCCTGCGGGGCGACGGATGGGCTGTTTCCAAACTTCCAAGCTTGGTTTTCAGGGAGGGGCGCTGCCCCACACTCGACTTCTTATCTCACGGCGCGAAACGGAGGGCGGCGGGCGCGGTCAGCGGCGAAGCCGCAGAGCGACCGATGGAGCCCGAAGCGGTTCACGCCTCCCCTTGTGTCTTTGCGGTTCCAATTTCTCCCGGACTCTATTGGGAGAGGGATTATGCAGAGGATTGTGTGGCGTTGGGGCAATTTCTAAAAACAGAATAACTTTTTGAGATTGACGGGGGGGGGGGAAGTGTGTTATTGTAAAGACAATCAATGGGAACCCACGGTGGATTCCCATGATGGAATGACAAGGAACGCAGTGATGAAACTGAAATCTTCGATGGCTTTGATTGCGGCCCTTTGTGTGGCCGGCTTCACCCAGGCGGCGACAGTCGAGTGGGAGGAGGGTCCGTGGACTTCCGATGGCAGTTACAAAGTCTCCTCCGGTAGTGCGAATGTGATTAGCTTGGGCGAGTCTGTGAACCTGAAGACGCAGTGGAATGTCATCACCGTTGCGTTCTCGGTCACTTCTGTGGACTTGTCCGGTGGGTGGAAGAGTATCTTGTCTATTTGCTCCTCGCAGGCTGGTGCCGGTAACAACGACAATCTGCGCCTCTCCATTTCTGATGGGTCTGGCTCTGGCTCGAAGAAGGGTGGGCTTTATCTCAACGGTAACGCGATGACAAGTGACTCTCCGCTCCAGATCACGGAAGCTTCGCTTGAGACCAACAAAAATTACGTCGCGACCATCACGTTGGACGGCGCGGGCTCCGTCCGAGTGGTCCTGACTTCGGACGGATCGGTAATCGCGGATGCCTCCAAGACGGTGTCCAATACGTATGAAAATCTGGATACGATTGTCCTTGGCACGGGTTCGATGGTTGAGGCCAACGGTAATCGTACGTTCGGAGATGGTGTTCTGACGGTGAGCGAAGTTGCGGTGCTCCCCGAGCCGACGGCGTTGGCGTTGCTGGCGCTGGGCGTGGCGGGTGTCGCGTTGCGCCGCCGCGTGGCGTGAGTGCCGCAAAGGCATTGACCGACAGCTTGTGTATCACACGGCGCGGGGGCGGCAACCGTTCCCGCGTCTTTTCTTTGGAAGGACGGTAAGCGATGGTTTCGAGGCGTGGTTTCTTGGGGATGTTGGGGCTTGGCGCGGGTGCGTTGGCGGTGCGTCCGCTGATGGGGCAGGAAACGACGCCGGGCGGAGAAGACACCGGCGGGACGTCCGAAAAGAAGTCGAACATCGTCCTCTTCCTGGTGGACGACATGGGGTGGCAGGACACCTCGGTGCCCTTCTATTACCACAACGGTCAGCCGGTGGTGACGCGCCTGAACCAACGTTACAAGAACCGTACGCCGAACATGGAGCGCCTGGCGGCGCAGGGAATGGTCTTTACCAATGCCTATGCCTGCGCGGTGTGTTCGCCCACGCGGTGCTCGCTGATGAGCGGGATGAACGCGGCCCGCCACCGCGTGACCGATTGGACGCTTGGGGTGAACCAACAGGACCGCTTCACGTCGCACGGCGAGGGGTTGTACCCGCCGCGCTGGGCGGCGAACGGCCTGCAGCCGCCGGGGACGACGGCGCAGGGTCACTGCCAGCCGCCGTGGTGCCAGGACGCGAGCGGGAAGTATTACCAACCTGATATGACGGACGACCCCGCCCAAGGCGCGGTGGCGTACAACATGACGATGCCCTTCATGAACGCGCTCACCTTCCCGCAGGTGTTGAAGAACGCGGGTTACCACACCATTCACGTGGGTAAGGCGCACTGGGGCTCCGGCAACGGGCCCTACAACAGTCAGACCAAGAAGGTGACCTCGCCGGGGGCCGACCCGCGCGCCTTCGGCTTTGACGTGAACATCGCGGGGTGCGAGATCGGCGGCCCAAACAACTATCGTGGCGACGCGGGCTATGGCAACCTCTCGGGCGGCAACCAATTCATGACGCCGGGCCTGGACGAGAACAACTACTACGGGGACGGCAACAACGTCTTCCTGACCGACGCGCTGACGACGGAGGCGATCAAGGCCCTCGATCAGGCGAAAACCGGCGGTAAGCCTTTTTACCTCTATATGGCGCACTACGCCATCCACTCGCCGCTCGACAATCCACGGGCGTGGGACGCGAGCCGCTCGACCAGCCAGACCCTTGACGCCGACACGATGAACCCCAACCCGAACGACGCGCTGAACTGGAACGCGACCGAGCGCAACTACGGCACGCTCATCAAGGGCATGGACGATTCGCTCGGCAAGCTTTTGGATTGGTTGGAGAAGAACGGCGAGTTGGACAACACCCTCTTCGTCTTCATGGCCGACAACGGCGGGCTCTCCGTCTCGGGGCGCCTGGCGAACGCGAACGCCCCCGCCCGCGCCGGCAAAGGCTCGTGCTACGAGGGCGGCACGCGTGAGCCGCTCATCGTCGCCTGGCCCGGGAAGATTGCGCCCGGGAGCGTCAGCCACGAGCCCGTCATCATTGAGGACTTCTATCCCACCCTCCTCGCGGCGGCGGGGGTGGCCGTGCCCGGGGAAGGCCAGTTGGCGACGACGGATTACGAAGGCGAGACGGTGAAGCAGGTCATCGACGGCGAGAGCTTCCTGCCCGTGCTCCTCGGCGAGCGGGCGACCGTGCGCGCGGATGGCGCGGCGCGCCCCCTGCTCTGGCATTACCCCAACAAGTGGGGCGAGGGGCCCGAGGGCAAGGCCTACAACTTCTATTCCGCCCTGCGCCTGGGCCGCTGGAAGCTCATCTACCAGCACAACGACCAAAGCTTCGAGCTCTACGATATCGAGAACGACATTTCCGAGCAGGAGAACCTCGCCGCGCGTCTCCCCGCCAAGGTGGAGGAACTCCGCCGGACGATGGGTGCCTTGCTTCGCGAACGCGGGGCGCAGATGCCGACCCGCGATGCGACCGGCTCGGCTGTCCCCTGGCCGGATGAGACACCGCTCAACGTCGGCGGCCTGACCCTGCGCAACTGAAAGGAGCCCGCCATGCGCCACGCCCTCCTGCTCGCGGCCCTCGCCCCCCTCGCCGCCTTCGCCCAAACCCAGATGGAGGCCTTCTCTCCCGTCTTCGTGACCTTTCGTGACAGCGCCCAGACACTGACGGATCGTTGGTGGAAGGGCGGCGGTTCCTACACGTGGAACGCCGTCACCGCGGATGGCTCCACGAACCTGCTCGACGGCGACGGCAACGCCAGCGGACTCTCGCTAACCTGCAACGGCACCATCTGCGGTGCCCCCGGAAAGTTGACCGCGGAGCAGTACGCCGACCGCGCGAAGGACTTCCCCAAGGGCGTCACCACGGGCGACAACGGCTGGGTGCTGAACGGGAACGGCAGCTGCTCCTTCACCCTTTCCGGGCTGGACGCGCAGGCCTCCTACACGCTCTACGTCCTCGCCGGGCGCGGAAACGCCTGGGTGAATGCCGGCAGCACTTATTCCGTTTCGGGCGCGACGCTCGTCTATGCCGAGAACAAGAGCGGCGAGGCCGGCCTGACGCAGAACACCTCCGGCGGCAACTGGCTCGTCTTCGCCGTCACCTTCACGGGGCGCACGTCCGTCACCGTGACGGCAACGGGCGGCGATGGCAACCTCAACGCCTTCGCATTGGAAGGCCAAGTGCCCGCGCGGCGGCAGTGGAACAATCCGGACGGCGGCCGTTGGTCGGAGAAGACCAACTGGGCGAACGCGGAGGTCGGCGGCGACCCCTGGCTCCGGGATTTGGCCGATGCCGCCGGAACGGTGGAGATTGCGTATGACGCCGACCCCGAGCCGGGGATTATTCGTTACGACGCCGGCTCCACGGCCTATGTGCTCAAGGCGGGCGCGTTCGGCGCGGCCTTCGTGGACGGTGAGGTCGCCAAGGACGGCTCGGGCACGGTGACGCTGACCTCCGAGAAGACCACGGCGGATTTCTATGTAACGGAAGGGATGTTGCAGGTGGACGGCACCGCCGGGACGGTGACGGTCGCCGCCGGTGCGGCCATCGCCGGTAAGGGCAAAGTTTCCCGGATTGTCTTCCAAGATGGCGCGATTTTGGATGCCGCCGCGGGGGCCTTGGCGGTGGAATCTATCGCCGCCGCAGTGCCGACAGTACTGGACAAGTCCCTGCCGGATGGCGTAACGCTCTCTGCCACGGCCACGGTGACCGTGCGCAACGCAAAGGAAGGCCTCGTCCTCTCCTGCGCGTCCATCCCGGAAGGACTGACCTTCGTCGCCGAAAGCGGTACGCTGGAGTTCCGGGACGGAGGCCTCTATTTCCTCCCCGCCCCGGGCTATCGCCTGATGTTGCGCTGACCGCGCTCGCCGCCCTCCGTCGCGTCGTATCATGGGTGTGTGAATTTCGAGAAAACAAGAGAAACGTAAGGGATGGACACGGTAGTGAGGCCCGCAGGGCCGAACGGTGAAGTATCCTGGCCCTTGCGTTCCTTCGTGTCTTCGTGGAAAACAGGAATGCGGGGGCGGTATTATGCTATGATAATAGGAAAGGAGTCGTTATGAAGCAGAATCCCTTTCTTGATTACAGCTGGATGCCGAAGTATGACGCGATGACGCCGGAGCTGTGCGACGCGGCGATGGCGGAGGCGTTGCCGGCGGCGGCACGGGCCCTTGAGGGTGTGGAGAAGCGTCTGGACGTGTCGTGGGAGGGATTGGTGCTTGCGCCGGGGTTGGCGGTGCGCGCGCCCTTTGAGGTTTGGGGCGTTCTCTGCCACCTGACGAGCGTGGTGAACAGTCCGGAATGGCGCGCGCAGGAGGAGAAGTGGCAGCCGCAAATCATCGCGTTGGCGCAGCGGGCCTCGCAGAGCAAGCCGCTCTATGAGGGGCTGATGGCGTTGCGCGAGGGGGATGGGTTGGTGCCGTGGCAACGGCACGTGGTGGAGCGTCAGCTCCTCGCGATGCGTCAGTCGGGCGTGGGTCTGCCCGCGCCGCAACGGCGCAAGTTGAACGCGGTGCAGACGAAGCTGGCCAAGCTCTCGATGGCTTTCTCCAACAACGTGCTGGACGCCGAGCGCGAGGCCAAGGTGGTGGTGGCGCCGGAAGAGGCGGCGGGTATCCCGGCGGACTTGTTGCAGGGCAAGGGCCCGTGGACGCTGGGCGTGGACTTCGCGACCTATGACGCGGTGATGCGCCACGCGGAATCCGCGGACGTGCGGGAGCGTTTCTGGCGGGCGCGGTCGACGCGCGGCGCCGTGGCGCCTCACGACAACACGAAGTTGATTGACAAGATTCTGGAGCTGCGCCGTCAGGAGGCCGAGCTGTTGGGGTACGCCGATTACGCGCACCTCTCCACCGCCGCGAAGATGGCCGGCGACCCGCAGACCGTGCTGGACCTGCTCGCGCCGATGGCCGAGGTGGGGCGCCCCGCGGCGAAGGCGGAGGACGCCACGCTCGCGGCCTTCGCGAAGGCGCATGGCCACAAGGGCAAGTTGATGCCTTGGGACAAGGGCTATTGGTCGGAGAAGCTGTCGCAGGAGACCTTCGGTTACGACGAGGAGAGCCTGCGGCAGTACTTCCCCATGGAGCGCGTGCTGGAGGGCCTGTTCGATCTCATCGAGGACCTCTTCGGCGTGCGCATCGAGCGGCAGAAGGGCGCGTTGCACGCGTGGCACAAGGATGTGCGCTTCTACCGCATCTTCGAGGGCGAGGCGCTCATCGCGGGCCTCTACGTCGACCCCTATGCCCGCCCGGGCACGAAGAACGGCGGCGCCTGGATGAACGAAATCCGCGGACGCGACTTCGAGACGCGTGAGCAACTGCCCATCGCGGTGGTCTGCTGCAACCAGAAGCCGCCGCGCGGCAAGGCCTCCGCCACGATGAGTTTCTATGAGATCGCCACGCTCTTCCACGAGGTGGGCCACGCCCTGCAGGAGACTCTGACGCGTGTGGATTCGGCCACCTGCGCGGGCATCAGCAACGTGGAGTGGGACGCGGTGGAGATCGCCTCGCAGTTCCTGGAACAGTTCCCCTACGAGCCGACCCTCCTGCGCGGACTCTCCTGTCATGTGGAGACGGGCAAGCCCCTGCCGGTGGACCTCGCCAAGCGGGTCGTCGCCAAGCGCACCTATCGCGCGGGCTCGGCCCTGGTGCGGCAGTTGCTCTTCGCCGAGACGGACCTCGCGCTCCACGCCAAGGGCTTCCCGCGCAAGGGCGACACGCCTTTGGCGCTCATGCGCCGCCAGGCCAAGCGCCTGTTGCCCACCGCGTTGCACGAGGACGACCGCTTCCTCAACGCCTTCACCCACATCTTCGCGGGCGGTTACGCGGCGGGTTACTACTCCTACAAGTGGAGCGAGACCCTCTCCGCGGACATCTATATGCGTTTCCGTGGGGCCACCGCCGCCCAGCGCCGCAAACTGGGCCGCCGCGTGCGCGAGACGCTCTTCGCCCTGGGCGGGTCCCGTCCCGCCGCGGAGGTCTTCCGCGACCTCATGGGCCGCGACCCCGATGCCACCGCCATCCTCAAGCTCGAAGGCTTGGTGGAGTGAGGCAAAGGGGGGGGGGCGCCCCGCGTGGGCGCCCACGTCTCTCAATGTTTAAGGAAGAGCAATCGCCGGTCGCCGAGTTCCGCGGCTATCGTGTGCGGACCTTTCGGCAGTTGCGCGCCAATCTGGCCGAACGCACCCTGCAGGGACGCGTCCTCCACTTCGTGCCGTGGAAAGGCGTGGCGGGGGTCTTCATCCCCGCGCAGGAATATCCCGCCGATGCCGCGGCGTTGGAGGAGGCCTGGGCCGCCGCCGGTTCGCCGCCCGTTCACCTGCCGGGACCCGGTGAGACGTTGCTCTTTGGACGCGTCCTGCCCGTGCGGACGATGCCCTTCGCCGGCTATGACGACCTGGTGGAGGAGTCGGACGCGCTGTGCGTGGCCTGCAAACGCGCGCCGGACCCCGAGGACGTGGCCGGACGCGTCGAGGCCTACCGCCGCGCGACCCTGCTGGCACGCGCCAACGCCCTGTTGGAAGGGTGGGGGGACCGCCTGACGCGCCGCCCCGCGGACCTGGTTGTCTGGGCGCGCCTCAAACATCGGACTCTCGGTCAATGTATGCGCTCCGGGGAGATTCGCCTCAACCCCCGCCTCGCCGACTGGCCCGAGACCATCCTCGAAGAGACCCTCGCCCACGAGGTCACCCACCTCACCCACTTCAACCACGCCCCCGCCTTCTGGCGCACCCTCTCCACCCTCCTCCCCGACTGGCTCCCCCGCTCCCTCGTCCACTATCTGTGATTGTGGAAGTTTGGAGGCTTGGAAGCTTAGAGGCTTGGTTTATCCATCGCCCACAGGGCGCTCCTGCACCTCCTGTACGGTCACCGTCCCATGCACCTTTACATCCTTTGTACTGTCCTTGGTGCCACGTTCCCCTGTTCGCCTCTGCGTCCTGTTCCGTCTTCTCCTAACCTCCTATCGTAACATCCACGACACTACCCCCGCGCAATTACTTTTCAATCTGCGAAATAAAATTCTATTGACGGTATGGGGGGGGGCGGTGGTAATCTATAAACAAAAGGAGACAACAGAGACAGACAGGAGGTTTACGATGAGAGAACATGGTAGTGGGCACAAGTGTTATTCGTGTGGGCGGAACGTCGCCTGTGGTTGTTTCGGTGACGTCGATGACGATGGGGTTGAGGTAGTGTATTGAATTTGTAATTTATGCGCTGAACATTATTTTCTGATAATAGTTATTCAGAGCTTAACGATGCTTTAAGGAAGTGTGACAAGATGATTGACCGCAACACTCAACAACTACAATTATTATTGGAGAAGTGACGATGCACGCATATGGAAAAGGAACTTTGGATGATATGCGCACTACATTGGCAAATACCTTTAGTACTGCCATTGCGTCTTGTGATGTGATTATTCCTCCTCTTGGCAAGAACAGAAGTTTGACGCTTGTGGCTCGATTTCTTGCTTGTCCAACTGTGGGTATTTTTGGAGATTTGTGGCTTGGTATTGATGTCTTATTGCCAGGCGATACACAAAACGAGGGGTTGTATTCGCCAACACTACTGCGTCCTTCTGTGTCTTTTTATTGTAAAGACATGAATTACAAGAATAACAAACGAAAGTCAGATAAAATACAGTGGAAGGCAAGCGAGTTGCCTGTACCGTTCCTTGTTGCCAATCTGTTATGGTTTCAGAAGAATAATTTCGTGGATGTGGCATTCGGATATAAGGAACATAAATACTTGCGTATTTTGGCAAAAGGATCTCCTCAGGCATATTTCCGGCCGACTCGGTTTTGGAATATCGCGGAGGCGGGGCATATCACGGATTTGATTGTTGAGTTCGTAAGAATGTGGTGCAAGGTTTGAGCATTTCGTTTGTACGCAAAAGGAGACAATGATGAAGCCCTATTACAATTGTAGGTTTGTGCAAAAAAAGAACATGCCCCTTGATGGTCAGACGTTCCAAGAGGCGATACGTTTTCCGCTTTCGTGGCGCACGCATATGGAGGAGGTGGTGGCGTACGCATATGACTACGATCGCGGGCATGATTGCTTGTCTTGTGTACGTATTGGCATTTCCCTTTCGCGTGACTCATTCGTCAATCGCCGGGGGGACTTCGCATGGCATGAGTTTCATGCCTTGTTGGAGAAGCTGGAAAATCAATTGGATGGGTATGGATTTAAAGTTGATGGGGCGCTCAGTCGCTGGGATACGGATTGCGTAAAACATCCACTTCCGTCTTATCATGATCCTCGCGGATTCTACTATGAGGTGGAAGGGGAGGATGAGGACTGATTGTCTCGGGGAAGGTTTGAGACGAGGACACCGTGGTTTGGGGCTGTTACGGGAGTCGTGTGCGGTATCAATTGGGGCTAGGAAGGCGTTTGGGGAAGGACGAAAAGGACAGTAAGGACGCAAGGGACTGCTACGACGTATTGGGCGTGGTCGTGGGGGGCTGTGTTTGGATGCTTTTCCGTTAAAGTGGGTGGGGCAGTGGGGGCCCCGCAGCCCCTCTCAGGGTGCGCGAAAACATTATGCACTATCCACTATGGTCAAATCTAGAAGTAATTGCAACAAAAGACGGGTAAATACGCGGGGGTGCGCGATTAGGTGTCCGGAAAATGCT
>CALXMT010000022.1 GCA_944389545.1 uncultured Kiritimatiellota bacterium
GGGCGTCCTTTCCACCTAGAAAAGACACCCCAATAATACACCATCTGACTAGATAAGGAGATTCAGGAGATGCAGGACCGCCCGCAAGCGGGCGACTGACAACCCCTGCCCTTCGCTTCACCCGTCGCCCCAGAGGGGCGTTCTGTTCTCTGTTCACTGTTCTCTGTTCTCTGGGGCGCGCCAGCGCCCCTATTATGGTATACTGTGGGCAACTGGTGGGGGCAATGGTTGTCCCCCGTTTACTGTGAAGGGAGTCTCAGCATGAGCGAAGAGAAGAAAGAGTCGAACAAGCCTTCGAAAGAGGAGGTCTTTGCGAAGGTCAAGGCGGCCGCCGAGGCGGGCGACATCGAGGCGCAGAACACGTTGGGCGTCCTTTATTCCGAAGGGCGCGGCGTGGAGAAGAACACGGAGCAGGCCATCCGCTGGATCCGCAAGGCTGCGGAGGCGGGCAATCCGGTGGCGCAGCTGAACCTGGCCCAGCGGTATCATTATGGCGAGGAGGTGGAGAAGCAGGACATTCAGGAGGCGGTCAAGTGGTATCGCCGGTCCGCGGAGGGCGGCGACCCGGATGCGCAGTTCTTGCTGGGGATGATGTATTACCGCGGCGATGAGATTGAGCAGGATAAGGCGGAGGCTTTCCGACTCTTCTCGCTCTCCGCGGAGCAGGGCAACCCCGATGCGCAGGATATGCTGGGCGATTGCTATTGCCTCGGCGTGGGCGTGGAAGAGGACCTGACCCAGGCGGCGACGTGGTATCGCCGGGCGGCGGAGCAGGGGAATCCTTACTCGCAGTTCGCCCTGGGGCGGCTGTTGTTCCAGGGCAAAGGCGTGGAGCAGGATGAGGAGGCCGGCGCCATGTGGATCCGCCGGGCGGCGGATCAGGAATTGGACGATGCGCAGGATCTGTATGGGGATCTGCTGCGCTACGGCAGGGGTGTGAAGAAGGACATTCAGGAGGCGATCCGGTGGTATCGTCGGGCCGCCGCGCAGGAACAGCCCGGCTCGCAGATGTCGCTGGGATTGCTCTATGAGCACGGCGAAGGCGTGGAGCAGTCGTTCGTGGAGGCGGTGGATTGGTATCGCAAGGCCGCCGTGCAGGGATACGCGCCCGCGCAGCTCTGTCTGGGCAACATGTATCACTGGGGACACGGCGTGCGCCAGGACGACGAACAGGCCGCCAAGTGGTACGCCAACGCCTATGAGAATGGCCTCGAGGAGGCCAAAGAGGCGCTGGACGAACTCGACGACGAACGCTGACCGTTCGTCCGAGCGACCTTTCTCCACGAAGACACAAAGGAACGCAAGGGCCTGGGCACAAGGGGCGGCTCCGCCGCCCCGGAGAACGGAGAACGGAACGCGCGGCAAGCGCGCGACAGGTAGGCCGTCGAACTGAACGTGTTACTGTTCCGTGCCCATCCCTTGCGTTTCTGTGACTTTCTTGGGAAGCGCCTCAAAGGCGCACAGGAGATGCGGGATCGTCCGGGGAAAATGAAGACCGCAAAGACGCAAATCTTGCAGGAAAGATAGGGCGCTAACGCCGGGCGCACGTCCGTGCGCCCTACTTTCCTGCGCCCAAGAGACGTGCACGATGGCCTAAGCGCGAAGCCGATGGGCGGGAGGGAGCGATCAGCGGGCGTTTAGCCCGCAAAGCGACCGGCGTTAGCCCATCTGGCTTCGCGCGTACTGGCGTCTTTGCGGGAAAAGGGGGCCTACTTCCTCTTCCCTGCGCTTCGCCTGTCGCCCCGCAGGGGCGTTCCGTTCTCCGTTTTCCGTTTTCCGTTCTCCTGGCTTCTAAGTGCGGCCCAGCAGAACAAGGAGAGGCTTGATAAATGCCCGCCAGAGGCGGAGGCGGAGGGGACGGGTGCCGCCGATGAGGGCCGCGCAGGTGCCGCCGGCGAAGCAGGTGTGGGCGTATTTTGTGTTGAGATGGTCGAGGGCGGCGCGGAAGGTGTCGGTCTTGGTGTTACCGCGGCTCCAGTGGTGGGCCGGCAGAGGAATCAGACGCGCCAGGTGACCGGTCTTGAGGATGTATTGGCAACAGAAGTCCTCGGCGTAGAGGTCCCAGGGGCAGTCGGGGTCGAAGCGCAGGCCCAGCTTGCGGAAGAGGTCGGCATGGACAAAGAAGCCGCAGCAGTCGAAGGCCTCGACCATCGAGCCGATGAGTCGGCCCAGGCGAGGGAGGGCCACGAGGCGTTGGGGGCGGGAGCCGTCGCGCTCGGAGTCCTCGATTTGGCCGAAGGGGAGGATGAGGCAGTCGGCGACGATGCGGGTGCCGATGAGGCCCAGGGGGAACCAGGGGTTGCGCGTGCGGAGGAGGGCGCGGGGGTCGGCGAGGGGCTCGAAGTCCTCGTGCGCGAAGAGGATCCACTCGGCGTCGGGCGGCAAGGCGTCGAGGAAGGCGTTGTAGCGCACGGGGATGGGGAGGTTCTCGCGCGCGTTGTCGAAGGTCACGAAGTCGGCGCCGCGGAGGTGGGGATTGTCCTGCAGGCAACGGCGGTGGCAGTCGGGGTCGCGCACCACGGAGACGACGGTGAGGCGGGGCTCCGGCGCGACAATCGCGGAGAAGGTGAGGGCCCGGTGCATCCCCATTGGCGTGACGTCCGGCCACAGGGTGGCGCAATCGTCCAGGGCGTCCTGCGAGAAGGCGGCGGCCACGCGCGCCGACGGGAAACGCATCCCCGGCCACAGCCGCAGGGGCGAATAGAACCGATCCTCGGGCGGGATGTGGCGGCGGCGGGGCCTGAGGCGCCAGAGGCGCGCGGCCAGACGGCAGACGCGGTGGCTACGCAGGGAAAAGCCGCCGTTGAGCACGGTCAGCCCCAGCAGGTCGGCCAGGCGTCCGCGGCCTTTGGCGGGCGGCAGGTTCGGCGCGCCCACGTAGTCATAGCGCAGGAAGCGGTCGAGGTCGTCGCGCAGGGGGAAGCCGTCGTCTTGGACGATGAGGACGTGGGGCGTGGCGAAGCGCGCATGGAGGCGGGTGATGCAATCCAGGCTCATGGCGTCCAGCCCGCCCTCGCGCAGGGTCGGCTCCACCTGCACCTCCACCCCCGGCATCGGCGGCACCAGGCCGGCATCGTGCGTGACGACGACGGTGGGCAGGGCGCCGAGCACGGCCCAACTCTGGCGGATGGCGTGCTCGAAGGGCTCGAAGCGGCCATCCTGCGGGAAGGCGTAAATCAGCAGGGTCACGCCGGGGTGACGGCAGGGCGGGATGGGTGCGGCGCGGAGGGCGGGCAAGCGGGCCATCGCCCAAGCGTCCAGGCGCTTTCGGGTCCAGTCTTTGGGGAAGGGTTTGGGCGTGAACCGCCGCTTCACGGCAGGGACCCCTCGGCGTAACGGTCGTGGCCGGCGAGGTCCCGCGCGACAACGACATCGCCATAGCCCGCGCGCTCCAGCAGGCGGCGGACGGAGAGGCCCTGATCTTCGCCGATTTCCAGGAAGAGGCGCCCGCCGGGCCGAAGCGCCTGTGTGGCGTCGAGGATGATTTGGCGGAGGACGTCCAGTCCGTCGGGGCCGCCGTCGAGGGCCAGGCGCGGCTCGCGGTCGCGGATGAGGGGCGGCAGGGCGTCCACGTCGGCGGAGGCGATGTAGGGTGGGTTGGAGACGATGAAGTCGTAGCGGCCCTGGGCGAGGCCGGAGGCGCCGTTGCCCTCGTCACAGAAGACGAGGTCCTTGACGCCGTTGTCGACGGCGTTGTTGCGGGCGAGGTTGAGGGCCTCGGGTGAGAGATCGATGGCGTGGATCTCCACGGGGCGGTGCTCGGCCTTTGCGGCCAGGGCCAGGGCGATGGCGATGGCGCCTGTGCCGGTGCCGATGTCCGCGGCGAAGCGGGCCGTGCGCCAGACGGGGTGGCGCAGGATGCGCTCCACCAGGCCCTCGGTTTCGGGTCGGGGGATGAGGGCGCAGGGGGCGACCTTCAGTTCGGCCCCGCAGAAGGGCCAATGGCCCACCACATATTGGAGCGGTTCGCCTTTGGCCACGCGCACCAACATCTCGCGCAGACGGTCCACAACCGCGGTGTCGGGGATGTCCGCTTGATGGAGGAGGAGTTTGCCGCGGGTGAAGCCGGTGGCCTCCTCGGCCAGAATCTCGGCCTGGGTGGGCGCCTCGGCGGCGGGCACGCCGTGGCGGGTCAGATAGGCCGCGCCGCGGCGTATCAACGTCCCGAGCGTGAGAGCGGCGGCAGGAGTCTGGAGAACGGAGAACGGAGAACGGAGAACGGAGCGCCCCTCCGGGGCGACGGGCACGCCAGTGGAAGGGGAGATGGGCTCAGGCGACAACACATTTTTGCGCCCCTGCGGGGCGACGGGCGCGCCGCTGGAAGAGGAATTGGACTTAGATGAAGAGATGTCCGTGCGCTCCGAGGAGGCGACGGGCGGGGGTTGTTGGTCGCCCGCTTGCGGGCGGTCCTGTATCTCCTGCATCTCCTGCATCTCCTGAGGGGGTCTGAAAGGGGTCTTGGAGAAACCCTTAAGGGTCCGGGGTGAGACCCTATAAGGGTCGGAGGTCAACCCTTATAGTGGTCGGGGTCGAGACCCTATAGTGGTCCGTGGGCGACCCTTAAGGGGTCCAAAAAGGGGGCTTTTGAGGGCTTCCCGAAGAGGCATCAGAGACGCGAGGGAGGGGCCCGGCACAGCAACGCGTTCTGTTCGGCGGCTTGCCTGTCGCCCCGTAGGGGCGCCTCCGTTTTCCGTTCTCCGTTCTCCAGGGGCGGCGCAGCCGCCCCGTTTAGAAGGGCATATCCTCGTCGCGGATTTCATCCGGGGCGAAGTCGTCGGCGGGGAGGGGGATGGGCTCGGCGGAGGAGCCGTCGGGCTCGAGGCGCTCAAGCTTGAAGGCCTGGAGGTCGGTGTAGTAGCGGCCTTGGTAGAGGTTGCCGCGGAGGGAGAAGGTGACGCGGACCTTGTCGCCGGGCTTGACGGTGTCGAGGAGGGCGCAGTTGCCCCGAATCATCGCCAGCTTGATGTCTTGGGGGTAACGGTCGTCGTCTTCGGTGACGACGAACTCGCGCTTGGTGAAGTCGTTCTTGAAGGTCTTGGTCTCCATAATCTCTTTTATGGTGCCTTCGAGTTCGAATGATTTGCTCATGGCGCTCCTTTAGCGTTCTTGTGCGAGGGATTCCGCGAGGCCGATATAGGCGGCGGGGGTGAGGGCGTGGAGGCGGTCCTTGGCGGCCTGGGGGATGTCGAGGGTGTCGACGAAGGCGCGGATGCCGGCGGCGTCGATGGCGTGGCCGCGGGTGAGTTCCTTGAGCTTTTCGTAGGCGTTGGGGACGCCGTAGCGGCGCATGACGGTCTGGATGGGCTCGGCGAGGACCTCCCAGTTGGCGTCGAGGTCGGCGGCGAGGCGTTCGGCGTCGGGGGAGACGCGGCCGAGTCCGCGGAGGGTGGAGGCGATGGCGATGAGGGTGTAGGCGAAGCCGACGCCGATGTTGCGGATGGCGGTGGAGTCGGTGAGGTCGCGCTGCATGCGGGAGATGGGGAGCTTGCGGGCGAGGTGACCGAGGACGGCGTTGGCGAGGCCGAGGTTGCCCTCGGAGTTCTCGAAGTCGATCGGGTTGATCTTGTGCGGCATGGTGGAGGAGCCGACCTCGCCGGCGACGGCCTTCTGGCGAAGGTAGCGCATGGAGACGTACATCCAGATGTCGCGGTCGAGGGAGAGGAGGATGGTGTTCCAGCGCTGGAGGGCGTCGAAGAGCTCGGCCATGCCGTCGTGGCTCTCGATCTGGGTGGTGAGGAGGTTCTGGGAGAAGCCGAAGCCCTCGATGACGCGGCGGGAGAGGGCCTTCCAATCGACCTCGGGGGCGGCGGAGAGGTGGGCGTTGAAGTTGCCCACGGCGCCGCTCATCTTGGCGGGGAGGCGGACGGCGTCGACCTGCTCGGCCTCGCGGCGGAGGCGGTGCGCGAAGACGGCGAGCTCCTTGCCCAGGGTGGTGGGGCTGGCGGGCTGGCCGTGGGTGTGGGCGAGCATGGGCATGGCGCGGGTCTCGGCGGCGAGGGCGTCGAGGGCGTCCATGAGCTTGGCGCGGGCCTCGCGGAGGATGTCCAGGCCGTCACGCAGCTGGAGGGCGTGGGCCATGTTGTTGATGTCCTCGGAGGTGCAGGCGAAGTGGACGAATTCGGCGATGCCGGCGCAGCCCTGGGGGAGGCGCTCGCGGATGAAGTATTCCACGGCCTTGACGTCGTGGCGGGTGGTGGCCTCGATGGCCTTGACGCGCTCGGCGTCGGCCAGGGAGAAGCCGTCGGCGATGGCCTGGAGAGCGGCGCGGTCGGCGGGGGTGCAGGTGCACTCGGGCAGGGCGGGCTCGTCGCAGAGGGCCAGGAGCCAGGCGATCTCGACCTGGACGCGGCGGCGGATGAGGCCAAATTCGGAGAAGACGGCGCGCAGGGGGGCGGTCTTGTCGGCGTAACGGCCGTCGATGGGGCTGACGGCGGTGAGCGGGGAGAGGGAGAGGTCCATGGGCGGTCTTCCTTACTTGTTTTTGGACTTTTCGCGGGCGGCCTTGAAGGCTTCGGAGGCCTTGTCCTGGGCGGCGCGCTCGGGGAAGTTGCGGTCGGTCTCGGCGGCACGGAGCTTCTCGAGGAGCTTGGATTCCTCGCCGGTCAGCGCCTGCGGGGTCTCGGCCAGGAGGACGACGATGAGGTCGCCCTGCGGGAAGCGGCCGACGGCGGGGACGCCCTGGCCGCGGAGGCGCTGCATGGTGCCATTGGGGGTGCCGGGGCGGACCTTGAGCGTGGCGGTGCCGTTGGGGGTCTCGACCTTGAGCTCGCCGCCGAGGGCCAGCAGGGTGGGCGAGACGCTGCGGCGCAGGATGAGGTCCTGGCCGTCGCGCTCGAAGAGGTCGCTGGGGGAGACGGCGCAATGGATGATGAGGTCGCCGCGGGGGCCGTTGTTGGGGCCGGCGTTGCCCTTGCCGGCGACGGGGAAGGCCATGCCGTTGGCCACGCCCGCGGGGATGCGCACATCCACCGTCTCGTGCGAGGCCACCAGACCGTCGCCGCCGCACTTGGAGCAGGGCTTCTCGACGACGGTGCCGGAGCCGTGGCAGACGGGGCAGGTCTGCTGCATGAGGCCGAAGAAGCCGCGGCTGCGGACCGCGCCGGTGCCGCCGCACTGCTTGCAGGGCACGCGCTTGGAACCCTTGGCCGCGCCGGAGCCGTTGCAATCGGGGCAGGCCACCGCTGCGCGGACGCGCAGGTGCTCCATCTTGCCGAAGAGGGCCTCCTCGAAGGTCAGGCGCACCACCTGCTCGGTGTCCTCGCCGCGCTGGGGGCCGGTGTCGCGATGGCCGCGGCCGCCGCCGAACCCGCCGAAGTTGAAGTTGAAGCCGCCGCCACCGGCGCTGAAACCGCCGCCACCGCCGCCGAAGAACTGGCTGAGGATGTCGCCGAGGTCGGACATATCGAAGCCGCCGGCGCCGAAGGCGTTCTTCATGCCGTCGTGGCCGAACTGGTCGTAGGTCTGGCGCTTCTGGGGGTCGGAGAGCACGGCGTAGGCCTCGGAGGCCTCCTTGAACTTGGCCTCTGCCTCGGCCTTGTTGTCGGGATTGTGGTCGGGGTGCCACTTCATCGCCAACTTGCGATAGGCCTTCTTGATGGTGTCGGCGTCGGCGTCGCGCGCCACGCCGAGCACCTCGTAGTAGTCGCGTTTCTTGTCGGCCATGTTACGCCTCCTCCGTCTGCGCCGCCGGGGCCTCCGGCGCGCCGAGCGAGACGATCACCTGCGCGGGGCGGATCACCTTGCCGCCCAGGCGCCACCCCTTGCGGAACTGGCTCACCACGTGGTCTTTGGGCACCGTGGGGTGCGGCACGGCCGAGAGCGCCTCGTGCGACATCGGGTCGAAGGTCGTGCCTTCGGCGGAGGCGTCGATCACCTCCGCGCCCGAACGCTCCAGCGTCTTGCGGAACTCATCGGCGATCATCCGCACGCCCTGCGCGAAGGCATCGCCCTCCGGCGCGGACTGCAACGCCAGCTCGAAGTGGTCGAAAATCGGGATCAAGTCGCCCAACAGACGCTCATTTGCGCGGGCGGTGCGCTCTTCCAGCTCGCGGGCCAGACGCTTCTTCGCGTTGTCGAAGTCCGCCACCGTGCGCAACAGACGCTCCTTGGTCTCGGCCAACGCGCGCTCCAGGGCCGCCGTGTCCTGGGCGGGTTCCTGCGGTTTGGCCTCCTGCGCCGGCTCGGCGGGCGCCTCCTTGGGAGCCTGGGCCTCATTCCCCACGGGGGCCTGCGCCTCAACGCCGCCCTGCTGCTCTGCTTGCTTCACATCTTCTTCTGCCATGGCCATAAATCCTTTCTGGTGCCGGAAAGGGGAGTCGAACCCCTACGCCTTGCGGCTGCGGATTTTAAGTCCGCTGTGTCTGCCATTCCACCATTCCGGCCTTAATTGCACCATTATACCACACCAGTGAAGGAAGGGAACAGAGAACAGAAAACAGAAAACAGAACGCGCGGCAAGCGCGCGACGGATGAGGTTATTGTATATGAGCGGCATAGCCGCCGTCTTAGTCGTCCTCTATGTCCTCTATATGTCCTACCGAGACGCTTACGTGCGTTTCCCGAAAAACACTAGAAACGCGGTAGTGTCCGGGGAAATCGGCAAGCCTCTTTTTCCCGCAAAGACGCCGGTGCGCGCGAAGAACGATGGGCTAACGCCGGTCGCTTTGCGGGCTAAACGCCCGCTGATCGCTCCCTCCCGCCCATCGCCTTCGCGCTTGGGGGAGAGACGTAGGGGTGTGGGGCGAAGCCCCTTCCCGAAAACCAAACTTCCAAACCTCCAAGCTTCCAAACTTCCTTATCCCTTTTGGGCGCAGGAAAGTGGGGCGCGGGAGGGCGCACGACCGTGCGCCCGGCGTTAGCGCCCCAGCTTTCCTGCAAGCGTTGCGTCTTTGCGGTTTTCTGCGAAAACGCAGAGGCGCAAGGGATGGGCACGTTAGTGAGGCCCGGAGGGGCGAACGGTGAAGTGCCCAGGCCCTTGCGCACCTTCGTGTTTTCGTGGAAATGGAGCCTCCCCAGATGCTACGAATTTGACAGGAAAGCAATTCATGTGGTACTTTAATGACAGTTCGGTGCCACGGAGTGGCTCGATATGGATCATCCCAGCCGAACTTCACTTTTTTGCGAATGGACTTGTGGGCGGGAAGATTTTCAACCCGTCCACTTTTTCTTTATCCGTGTTGTCGGAATTATAAAAGAAGGGAAGGATGCGCTTATAAAAGGGGTATTCTGGGTCGTCTTGTGAGAATCTTCGATAGACGTTGTAACTGCACAAATCTGCAAGCTGAACGCCTTCACAAGTTTCACTTCTCACGAACAAAGGCATCTCGATGATATGTTTGAAATGTTGCCCGGAGGTCGCGCCGCACTCATAGAACATAATTTGGGCCTTGGTGGTCTGAAGGTTGCGTTGCTTTCCGGTGTCGTCCGTAATCAACAGTGCTTTGTGCTTAGGATGAGATTCAGTCATGTAAAACTCAATGCGCTCGCAAAGCAATTCCCATGCTTTGAGATGGATTGCTTTTTGATCCGCGAGGTGTGAGTTGGGCAAAACGGCCTGCTTGTCGATGACGGCAGAGATGATGACCGCCTTGCACAATTCGAGTTGTTCATAAAACATGGTTGCGATTGCGAGTCGCTCGTCATCCGTCTGATACTTGGAGAAGGGGTGTTTGTCCCGTTCCTTTGGGTTTCTGAGATAAGTGGATTTCACTTCCGCGTCTGTCGAAACATCCAACTTGACACCTTCATCACGCATGATGCGGTCAATGATTGATTGCTTGAAACGCGTGATGTCAAAGTGGAAACGCTTCCAGTGATTCTCGTACATTCCCACTGCGGTGAGAATGTAAAAGCGTTCTTTCTCCAAGTGGGAAAAGTCTCGATTGCCAGACTCATCAATGTAGAATAGATACATCTATCGCCCTCACTTTATCATATCCGCAGAATACGCTTGAACACCAAGCGCCCTGTGGTCACTTGCGGCGCTTGGCGGGGAGGCGCTCGACGTATTCGCCGTGGCCGAGGTCGGCCATTTCCTTGAGGAAGGGCGACTTTTGGCCGATGGCGATGGCGTGGAAGACGACGTCGCGCGGGGGCGGGGGAAGGCGCTGTTGGCTGCGGAAGACGGGGCGCTTGGCGGTGGGGCGGCGCCACCCTTTCCAAGGCTCCCACCAGGCGGACTTGAGGCGGAAGAGGTCGCGTTGGTCGGCGGTCGGGTTCTTGCGCGGCAGGTTATACCAAGCCGTGAGGGCGGCGCGGGCGGGCGTCTCGCCGTAACGGCCGATGTCGTTGTCGCCGAGGTAGATGATGTGGGTGATATGCTGCTTGGAGACGAGGGGCCAGAGGGTCTCGCCGAAGGTGTGCTCGAAGGAGCCGCCGGAGGTGAAGGTCTTGCCGCGGAGCTCGGTGAGGAGGGCCTTGGCGGTGCCGGGCTTGGAGAGGTCGAAGGGCGTGGTGCCGGCGTGAGGCTCATCGCCGCCTTCGTAGAGGAGGCTGACGGTGTAGCAGACGCGGCGGCGTGCGATGATCTCGGCCATTTGGTCGGTCATGCCCGTGACTTCGTCCAAGAGGGTGTCCCAACGCGTGCCGCCATCGGTGCGGGCGGAATCCTTGCGGCCCATGGATTTGGAGGTGTCGATGACGAGCAGAAGCCGCGCCCCATTCTCCGGCAACTCCACGCCATAGAACATGGGACCGTAGTCATTTGGCATGACGGCCTCTTCGGCCGCCATGCCAAATGACAGAGAACGGAGAACAGAGAACAGAGCGCGCGGCAAGCGCGCGCCGGGCGAAGCGCCGTCAAGACAGGTGCAATCCAAGTGCTCAGACGATTCATCTTCCAAGGTTTCATCTTGGCTCCTTTGTGAGAGACTTTGCTTCTTTGCGGGTGCCGCGCAGTGTTTCCCGGCTTTGTTCGTCGCCCCGCAGGGGCGTTCTGTGGCCGTGGAAGGTTTGCGGCTTCGCCGCTGCACGCTCTGTTCTCTGTTTTCTGTTCTCTAGGGCGCGTTAGCGCCCTCCTGTTCTCTGTTCTCTGCGCAGTGGTGAGGGGCGCGGCGCGCCCCTCACCATTGCGCACGATCCAGGGCGCGGTATTGGATGGCTTCGAAGAGGTGTTCGCGGGCGATGGTCTGGGCGCCGGCGAGGTCGGCGATGGTGCGGGCGACGCGGAGAATGCGGGAGTAGGCGCGGGCGGTGAGGCCGAGTTCGTCCATGGCGGAGCGGAGGACGGTCTGCGCGGCGGGTTCGAGGGGGCAGAAGCGTTGGAGCTGGCCGGCGGGGAGGTCGGCGTTGCTGCGGATTCGGGGGAGGTCGGCGTAGCGTTTGGCCTGGAGGGCGCGGCAGGCGAGGACGCGTGCGCGGATGTCGGCGGAGCTTTCGCCGGGGGCCTGCTTGGAGAGGTCTTCGAAGGGGACGGCGGGGACCTCGACGTGGAGGTCGATGCGGTCGAGGAGGGGGCCGGAGACGCGGGAGCGGTAACGGTGGATCTGGGGCTCGGTGCAGCGGCAGGCGCGCTTGGGGTCGCCGGCGAAGCCGCAGGGGCAGGGGTTCATGGCGGCCACGAGCATGAAGTCGGCGGGGAAGGTGAGGGTGCCGGCGGTGCGGGCGATGGTGACGGCACCGTCTTCGAGCGGTTGGCGGAGGACCTCGAGGACGTGACGGTGGAACTCGGGGAGTTCGTCGAGGAAGAGGACGCCGCGGTGGGCGAGGGAGACTTCGCCGGGGGTGGGGTGGGTGCCGCCGCCGATGAGGCCGGCGTCGGAGACGGTGTGGTGGGGCGCGCGGAAGGGACGGCGCGCGATGAGGCCGCCGCGGAGGGCGCCGGCGACGGAGTGGATAGCGGTGACCTCGATGGCTTCCTCGGGGGTGAGGGGCGGGAGGATGGAGGGGATGCGGCGGGCGATCATGGTTTTGCCGCTGCCGGGGGAGCCGATGAGGAGGATGTTGTGGCCGCCGGCGACGGCGACCTCGACGGCGCGGCGTGCGAGGGCCTGGCCCTTGACGTCGGCGAAGTCCTCACCGCCGGCGGCGCCTTGGGCGAAGAGGGCGTCGCGGTCGACGCGGTGCGGGGTGGGGGGCGTCTGGCCGGAGAGAAGGTCGAAGGCCTCGCGGAGGGTCTTGACGGGCCAGACGTCGATGCCTTCGACGAGGGCGGCCTCGTCGGCGTTGGGGGCGGGGACGATGATGGCGCGGAAGCCGCGGTCGCGCAGGGCCAGGGTGATGGGCAGGACGCCGCGGATGCGCCGCACTTCGCCGCTGAGGGCAAGCTCGCCGAGCACGGGCACGGTGTCGAGGAGCGGCAGTTTGTGGGAGCCGTCGGTGGCGAGGAGGGCCAGGGCGATGGGCAGGTCGTAGACGGGGCCCTCTTTGCGGAGGTCGGCGGGGGCGAGGTTGACCGTCACGGAGGCGGGCTTGAGGCGGAAGAGGGAGTTGCGCAGGGCGGCGTGGACGCGGTCGATGCTCTCTTTGACGGCGGTGTCGGGCAGGCCCACGACGCGTGTGCGGGGGTCTTCGGAGGAGAGGGCGTGGACTTCGATCTCGACGGGCTCGGCGCCGATGCCGTGGACTGCCGCCGCGTGCGCTTTGGTTAGCATGATGGGGCCGCCTTCATGAGGTGAGGGAGGGGTGCGGGAGGGGTGCGGGTGGGGCGGCTGAAGCCGCCCCAGAGAACAGAGAACGGAGAACAGAGAACAGAGCGCGCGGCAAGCGCGCGACGGGCGAAGCGAAGGAAGAATGATGGGGCGTGGAACGCCAAGAGAAGTCGAGAGCTTGGGCGGCGAAGCCGCTGTCCTGCATCTCCTGAACCTCCTGCATCTCCTGAACACGCGTGTTCTCCAAAGCGGTAAGCTTATGGGCTTGCCGCTCTTGCGCGTGTAAGGTTGTCAGTTGAGGGCTCATGGTTTCTCAAGAGATGTCTTTGTCGCCCCGCAGGGGCGTTTCTGTTCTCCGTTCTCTGTTCTCTGTTCTCTATTTTCCGGGGCGCGCCCCGGAAAATCAATTCACCAACTGACGAAGGGTGTCGAGGGCGCGGACGATGGGTTTGTCGCCGACGCCTTGGGCGACGCGCTGTTCGTAGGCGAGCTCATCGCGGAAGCGGGCCTTGTCCTTGCCGCCGGTGTCGCGGAGGAACTGTGCGGCGGCGTCGGAGCAGAGGAGGAAAAACCAGGGGCTGCGGCCTTCGGGGATGTCGGGGAGGCCTTGGTAGGAGGGCGTCTCGGCCTTCCAGGCGCGGGCGGCGGCGGAGCGGCCGTTGCGGACGTCGGAGGTCTTGACGGGGCGCTTGAGGCCGTGCTCGGCGTAGGCGCGGGCGGCGGTGAGCATCCGCAACATCTTGTCGGCGTCCTTCATCTGGCGGTATTCGGCGGCGAGGGCGTTGAAGACGTCGCCATCGAGCGGGTTCATGAGGAAGACGCTTTCGAGGAGGGCCACGCGGCGGGGCTGGGAGAGCTTCAGCAGGTCGATGACGGCGCGGGCGATGCGGGCGTCTTCGTAGGTCTGGAGGCCTTGGTTGAGGGAGACGGCCAGGCCCATGAACCAGCGGTGCTGCACCTGGCCGGGCTCGACGGGGCCGGTGGCGCAGAGGGGGCGGTCGAGGAACCAGGGCGCCCGGCTGCCGGTGCCGGTGTGGGCGTTGTCGGCGCACTGCATGAAGTAGTGGTAGTTGCCACGTTCGCCGGTGAACCAGAACTTGCCGTCGGGTGGGGCGGAGACGGGGGTGGCGGCGACGTTCACGGCGTTGAGGGCCCAGGCCCAGGAGCGGCCGCCCTGGTCTTTGGCCGAGCCGTTGTAGATGCGGATGAACTTGTCCGGGTGCCAATTGCTGCGCAGGAAGCGGAAGGCGGGGGAACGGGTGTCCACGTTCGCGCCGTCGCCGATGACGGCGCTCTGGCCGCCGCCGGGCGGGGGGATGGCCTTGTTTTTGACCACTTGATAGAAGAAGAAGCTCGTCTCATCGATCTGCGCGAGGTCGGCCACATAGAGGAGGATGGGCCATTCCGAGGCCGCCATGTCGAAGTCCGGCCGCCCATCGGTCTTGCGCGGGATGCGGCCATTGCGCCAAATCTTGAGGAGGCAGGCGCGCTGCGGCGTGGGCGTGCAGTCGATGTAGGGCGGGTAGATGCGGCCGCCCATCGCCACGTTCTCCCAGTTGGGGAACTTGGTGAGCATGGGCGGGTCGTCGGGCGTGCGGCGCGTCATCATGTTGATTTCGTGCAGCGGCATGTCCATGAGGTCGGGGATGGTGAGCGGCGGACGCGTGGAGGTGAGCGACTGCGGCCCGGCGAGCCATTCGCCCAGGCGCTTCTCCTCCTCGGTGACCTCGGGGAAGGCGCTCTCGTCGAGCAACGCGAAGTCGCCGCCTTTGCCCTTTTCGTTGCTGGCGACCAGACGCTCCAGACGGGCGGGGTTCCACTCCTCCTTGGCGCGGTCGATGGGGATGGGTTCCTGACGGTAACGGATGGCGTAGGCCAGGGCCAGCTGACTCCACTTGTCGGCCTGTTGCGGACCCAAGGCCAGGGCGATGCGCTGGAAGTTCAGGAGCACATTGGGGTTCGCCGGCCACTCCGCGGCCGCGGCGGCGGTCATCACCTCCGGGTGCTGACGCAGCCACTTCCAGGTCCGCGCGTTGATCTTCGTCGGACCATACTTTGCGCGCGTGACCGCCTCCACGTAATTCACGTAGGCCTGACGCAAGGCCGGGGTGTAGGCCCCATCCCCCGCGCGCAACGCCTTGTCCACCGCCTGTTTCGCGGCGTCCACGTTCACCTCCTGCGCGAAGCCCAACAAGGCCGCCACGCAAGCCACTGCCATCACAAGCCACTTTCTCATGGCTCTAACTTACCAAATCTCTAGGTAAAATGGAAGTTTAGAGGCTTGGAAGTTTGGTTGGCGGCTTCGTTCGTCGCCCGTAAGGGCGTTCCTGTATCTCTTGCATCTCCTGAATCTCCTGCTGCATCGTCATTTTGGCACGTCGCAGACGTGCCTGCGGGTGCAGGGGGTGTTTCCCCCTGCCGGGGTGTGGGGCAGCGCCCCACAGCCAATCAGCCAATCAGCTAATCAGCTAATCAGCCAATCAGCCAAACATGCTACAATGAGGGACATGGAGAAGCCGATGTATGCACAGGTCGCGATAGAGCAGGTCCCGGGCCAGCTCTTCACCTATGCCGTGCCGGCGGGGATGGAGGTGCGTGTGGGGCAGAGCGTCACGGTGCCGTGGCGGCGGATCTACCACCGAGGCTACGTCATCGCTCTTTCGGAGGAGTGCCCTTACGTGCCCAAGGCCGAGCCCGACGCGCAGGGCGACCTCTTCGGCGAGACGCCCGCGCCCAAGGTCAAGGCCATCGAGCGCATCGAGGACCCGCTCCCTTACTTCTCCGAAGGGACCATCACGCTCCTCCGCTGGATGGCGGAATACTACGATGTCGGCTTCACCCTGGCCCTGCGGAGCGCCCTGCCGGCGCCCGTTCGCGAGGGCCGCAGTCAGGCGCGGGAACGTTATGTGGTGGCGCCCATCCTGCCGCCGCCCCCGCACCTGCCGCCCCTCTCCAAACGTCAGAAGGAACTCTACGAAAACATCGTGCGCGTGGACGGCGGCCTCCTGGCGCGCCTCTGCGAGGAATTCTCCACCACCGCCCCCACCATCCGCCGCCTGGCCAAGATGGGCTACCTCACGTGCGAACTGCGCGAGGCCCCGCGGAGTCCCCTGGCCGGACGACGCGTCCTGCCCAGCAAGCCTCTGCCGTTGACGCCCTCCCAGGCCGAGGCGCTGGACGTCATCCTGCGCGAGGAGCGCCCCGTGCTCCTCTTCGGCGTCACCGGCAGCGGTAAGACCGAGGTCTACATGCAGGCCATCGCCAAGACGCTGGAGGAGGGTCGCGACGCCATCGTCTTGGTGCCGGAAATCTCCCTCACGCCGCAGACGGTCAGCCGCTTCGCCGCGCGCTTCGGCCAGCAGGTCGCGCTCCTCCACTCGGCCCTCAGCGATGGCGAACGTCACGACGAGTGGCACCGCATCCGCCGCGGCCAGGCCCGCGTGGTCGTCGGCCCCCGCTCGGCCGTCTTCGCCCCCGTCCGGCGCCTCGGCCTCATCATCGTGGACGAGGAGCACGACACCGGCTACAAACAGGACGAGTCGCCGCGTTACTCCGCGCGCGACGTTGCCGTCATGCGCGCCCATATCGAGAAGGCCCGTTGCCTCCTCGGCTCGGCCACGCCTTCCCTTGAAAGTTGGCGCAACGCCACCGAACTCGGCAAATACGCCCTTGCCCGCCTCCCCGAGCGCGTCGGCGGCGCCGAGCTCCCCGCCGTCACCCTTATCGACCTGCGTGAGGCCGGCAAACCCGGCGAGCCCCTCCCCATCTTCAGTGAGCCCCTCATCGACGCCCTCAAAGGCTGCCTCGAGCGCGGTGAACAAGCCATCCTCTTCCTCAACCGCCGCGGCTACGCCCCCACCTACCAATGCGCCGCCTGTGGCGAGCCCATCAAGTGCGAACACTGCGACGCCAAGCTCACCTACCACGCCAAGGACGACACCCTCCGTTGCCACCTTTGCGGCCGCTGGCAACGTCCCCCCGCCAAATGCCCCACCTGCGGCGCCCCCCTCTTCAAGACCCTCGGCGTCGGCACACAACGCGTCGAGCAGGCCCTCGCCAAGATCCTCCCCCGCGCCCGCGTCATCCGCATGGACGCCGACAGCACGGGCCGCCGCCACAGCCACGACGAACTCCTTTCTGCCTTCCGTGCCAAAGAGGCCGACATCCTCCTCGGCACCCAGATGATCGCCAAAGGCCTCGACTTCCCCAACGTCACCCTCGTCGGCATCCTCTCCGCCGACCGCTCCCTCAACATCGCCTACGACTTCCGCGCCGCCGAGCGCACCTTCCAGCTCATCGCCCAAGTCTCCGGCCGTGCCGGCCGCGGCGTCCTCCCCGGCCAAGTCTTCGTCCAGACCCTCCAGCCCGACCACCCCGCCATCCGCACCGCCTGCGACTGCGCCTACGAACGTTTCGCCGACGACGAACTCGCCCTCCGCCGCGCCCAAGGCCTCCCCCCTTACACCCGCCTCGCCGCCCTCACCCTCACCGGCCCCGACCAAGCCGCCCTCGAGCGCGCCGCTGAAAACGCCGCCCGCGCCCTCGCCCGCACCCCCGGCCTCGAAGTCCTTCCCCCCATGCCCGCCCCCCTTGAACGCAAAGACGACCTCTGGCGCTGGCAACTCCTCCTCAAATCCCAATCCTCCCTCCGCATCGCCCGCGCCTGCCACACCCTCCTCCCCCCCGACGACCGCATCTCCGGCCCCATCAAAGCCCTCCTCGACATCGATGCCGTCTTCCTCGCCTGACTCATCTCCACGAAGACACAAAGCAACGCGAGGGCCTGGGCACTTCACCGTTCGCCCCTCCGGGCCTCACTCCCTATCCCCATCCCCCGCGTTTCTGTCGCTTTCCCGAAAAGCGGCTCCAAGAGGTCCGTGAGGGGTGCCACCAGAAAAAGAATCGTCTCGGTCGGTAGATTCGGTCGCGACAAGAGACCTCTCATACGGCTGCTTCACCGGAACCAAATCCGGCTACTACTCCGTCTACCAACAGAGACGATGGGATAAAGTTATCAAATACTCCCCTTTATGTCCACGAGAAATTTGGGCTTCATGCGAGTGGACCGGGATCTTAGGCGAAGGGGGTTGAAAACGAAGCGTCCGATTCCGCACGGAACCGGGCGCACAAATTGACGGTCTGTCGAACTCGGGGTATTCCCAGCCTCAGACGTTGCTTCCCTCTGTCGAAAACAGAGGTACTACACGCGCCGACCCCGCCAAACGCGGCCTAGTATACACAATCCCATTATTGCCTGGCAAGGCGTCAGAGCGTGCCTTCCTCAAGAATATCGAGATAGGGCGCAAACGTGTAGACCACGTTTCGTTTTCCTTCGGAGCGCGTGAGAATCCCACGGCTGACAAATTTTTCCAACGCCTCTCCGACGGCTGGCGAAGAAAGCGTGCCGCCGAGCGCTTTCGTAATCTTCGTGCGGGTGCTCGAGGGTTGGGCAAACAACGCCTCCAAAATCTGCCTTCCATGGCGGCCGACCGGATTGGCGTCCAACTCCGCAAACAATTTCTGTTGCAACGCAAGGATGCGCCGTGCGGCATCAATGGCCTCCTTGGAGGATTCCGCGACGCACCGCAGAAAGAACTTCACCCACGCCTCCCACGCACTGTCGAGTCGGATGGCATTGAGCCGGTCATAATACTCCATGCGGTGACGTTTGAACGAAAGGCTCAAATAGAGCAGGGGCCGGTCAAGAATCTTCTGTTGCATCAACCAGAACGTGATGAGCAAGCGCCCCACGCGGCCATTCCCGTCCCAAAAGGGGTGGATGGTCTCGAATTGCGCGTGGATGAGGGCAATCTTGAGCAACGGCGCAAAAGGCGTCTCATCGTGAAAGAACGCTTCCAAATCGTTCAAGGCTTCCTTCAACACCGGGACAGGCGGCGGTACATATGTGGCTTGTTCAATGGTGCAGTTGGCGGGTCCAATCCAGTTCTGGCCATCGCGAAAGGCCCCCGGGTTGCGGGCACTTCCCCGGCCGGTCGCCAACAGTTTGCCATGAATCTCGCAAATAAGCCGGAGGCACAACGGCAATTCCTTGAGGCGTGAAAGCCCATGGCGCATGGCCTGGACATAATTCGAGACCTCGATTTGGTCTTCCGTCACAGGATCATCAGAAACCACGTCGGAAAACGATGCTTGCGTCCCCTCAATCTGTGAGCTGAGCAGAGACTCTTTTCGCACGAACATATCGACGAAAAGGTCCGGATTGGGCAAAATCGTCGTGATGCCATTCAGCATGCCAAGCTGACGCTCGGCTTCGGCAAGCAACATCACCATTTCCCCGTCCAACTCCAAGGGCGGGTTCATTGGCGGCAGAGGATTGGGGCTAAACGCACTCACGCCACCAATTTGTATACCTGGACGTCCTGCTCGTTGCGAAACCATGGCGTACTCCTTTTCCCTTAGTATAACAAAGTTATTAACAGGCTAAGGAAAGAAAATGGCACTTTTCTTTCCTTAGCGCCCTGTCAGAGGCCCCGTTAGGAAAGAAATCTTTCGTAAGGCCCCTTTGGGGGACCCTCTTAGAAAAGAAAAAGGTGCTTTTCTTTCCTTAGCGACCTATCAGAGACCCCGTTAGGAAAGAAATCTTTCGTAAGGACCCTTTGGGGGACCTCCTTAGAAAAGAAAAGGACGCTTTTCTTTCCTTAGCGTCCTAAACCGGAAGCTTCCTCGCCTGACCACTCTCCACGAAGACACGAAAGAACGCAAGGGCCTGGGCACTTCATCGTTTGGCCCTATGGGCCTCTCTACCGTGCCCATTCCCCGCGCCTAAACTGCCCAGGCGCGAAACGGAGGGCGGCGGGCGCGGTCAGCGGCGAAGCCGCAGAGCGACCGATGGAGCCCGAAGCGGTTCGCGCCCACAGTCGCGTCTTTGCGGTCCTCTAACAATATTACGCTGTTTCCTATGTGCTATACTCATGGTACAGAGAGGCGCGATGAAAACCATTATCGCGACGTGGAGGCTTGACCATGCAGTACACCAGCCATTACACTTCCCCGCTCGGCGAGATCCTGCTGGCCGCGGACGATGTCGGCTTGACCGGACTGTGGTTTGTGGGGCAGAAATACTTCGCCCGCTATCTGGAGAAGGACCACGAGGAAAGGGAAATCCCCCTCTTTGGCAAGGTCAAGCAGTGGCTGGACCTCTACTTCTCGGGGAAAGACCCGGGCTTTGCGGTGCCGCTCCATTTCACCGGCACCGACTTCCAGAATGCGGTGTGGGAGATTCTCTGCACCATCCCCTATGGCCGGACGATGACCTACGGCGAAATCGCCAAGCAAATCGCCGCCAAACGAGGCGTGCCGCGGATGTCCGCCCAGGCCGTGGGCGGCGCGGTCGGCCACAATGAAATCTCCATCATCGTCCCCTGCCACCGCGTCGTCGGCACCAATGGGAGCCTCACCGGTTACGCCGGCGGCATCGACAAGAAAATCTCCCTTCTGACCCTCGAACGCGCCGACATGCGCGCCCTCTTCATCCCAAAGAAGGGCACGGCCTTGTGACCCCGCCCTGGTCCTCCTTTTCACGCCTTGTCGCCAGAAAACAAAATCGCCTTTGCGGTGACACTCGGTCGCGAAAGACCTTACATAAGGACGCATTCCGGCACTCGAAGTCCGGCGGGGCTCCTGGTCAGCGCAAAGGCGATGAAATAAAGGTATCAAATGTCACCTAGAAATCCAAGTTTTACGCGAGAGGCATAATACTGTCCGGGGACGGTTTTCCGCGAAGACGGTCTTGCGTAGAAACCCTGCGGACGCCATCGCTCCCATTGGTCGCGCCGTCCTTGGGATTTCCATGTTATCGCGCCCTTGAAGTGTGGTCCAAAGGGGATGTGGAAGTTTACTGCAAATCTCTGCGTCGCCTCGTGGCACGTCACAGACGTGCCGGGGGTGCAGGGGCAATTGGAAGCTTGTTTAGAGGCTTGGAGGCTTGGCTTTTTTCAGTGCGCCTCACCGTCGCGCGCTTGCCGCGCGTTCCGTTCTCCGTTTTCCGTGGCCGTGGAAGGTTTGGCGCTTCGCGCCTGCACGCTCCGTTCTCTGGGGCGGCAACGCCGCCCCTTGCTAGCACGCCCTTAATCTGCAACAAATCTGCTCAATCTGCGGTTCCTTTTGCGGTCAGGCTCTGTTCGTACTCCGCGATCAAGCGGCGGCAGAGGGCGGCAGACACCTTGGGCGTTTTGGGCAACGGCAGACGGGCCAGCACTTTGCCGACAGTCACCTTGACCAATTCGCGCGGCGGGTCTTCCTCCGGGTCGGCAAACTGATTGAAGAAAACCCGCGCGGAGACCATTCGGTCCTCATCCTCGCGCACCTTGCCAAGACGCAGGACGTCCTTGTCATCGAGCGAGAGCGGCTCCAGTCCGCCCCGTTTCGGCACGCGATAGACGATTGTCATGGCCGACCAAGGTTTGACGCCCGGTCGCGCCACCGCCACCCACCAAATCTTCTCCTTCGCCGTCTGCACGCCTTGTTTCTCCTTGGGCATCTTCGTCTCCTTGTGGTGCGTCCTCTCCGCAACAGACCCACGCAGACGCGGCGCGAATCCTTAACATCAACGCCCATATTATAATGCACTCTCGCCCCCGCCCCGGGAAAATCCCAAAATTTAGCTGATTGGCTGATTGGCTGATTAGCTGATTGGCTGATTGGCTGATTGGCTGATTGGCATTTTTGGTGGGGCTCCGCCCCACACCCCGGCAGGGAAGGGGCGCTGACGCGCCCCAGAGAACAGAGCGGGCAGGCGCGAAGCGCCAAACCTTCCACGGCCATGGAGGACGGAGAACAGAACGCCCGACAAGCGGGCGACAAGCGAAATAGTTGTACAACGAGAAAGCCAAACTTCCAAGCATCCAAGCTTCCAAACTTCCACTCTCCCCTGCACCCGCAAGCACGTCTGCAACGTGCCAAGAGGCTCCCCGGTAGGACGAATAGGACCAATAGGACATATAGGACGCGGCTCCCCCTTCCCCAAAGCATGGCGTGCGAAGCCCGCCATGCTCCCACAGGCCCCCGGGCCGGACGTGCGCCTTGCGCGCACGCACGGCCCACCCCTTGCATCGCTTTCCCTTCATGTCCTTAGCCATGGAAGGTTTGGCCCTTTGGGCCTGCACGGTAATTTCCAATCAATCTGGCAGTCTGCCGGCGGTAGCCGGCCCCTAATCTGCAACAAATCTGTGAAATCTGCGGTCCCCCTTGTCAGTCTTTGTGCACCTTCGTGGTCCTTCGTGTTCTTCGTGTCAGCCCCGCAGGGTAAACCCTCCACAGTTCCCCCAGTATTCCATCCGTCGCCCGCTTGTCGGGCGCTCCGTTCTCCGTTCTCCGTTCTCCGTTTTCCGTTCTCCGGGCGCGTTAGCGCCCATTAAACGGAAGTCTCATGATTTTGTTCTTGACTTTTTGGGGAAAATAATCGATACTTTTATACCGATTTGCCAAACCACACCTTAAAAGGAGCATTTTATGGCAACGAAGAAACCCGCCGCCGCCAAGGCGCCCGCCGCGAAGAAGGCCGCGCCCGCCGCGAAGGCCGCCCCCGCGCAGCCCGTCGCCCCCGCCCCCGCCGCCGCGCCCACCGATGAAGAAGGCTTGAAGGAACTCGATGAGCTGATGGAGCGCGTCAAGAAGGCCCAGGCCATCTACGCCACCTACACCCAGGAGCAGGTCGACAAGGTTTTCCGCGAGTGCGCCCTCTCCGCGTGCGCCCACCGTATCGAGCTCGCCAAGATGGCCGTCGAAGAGACCGGCATGGGCGTGGTCGAGGACAAGGTGACGAAGAACCACTTCGCCTCCGAGTACATCTACAACAGCTACAAGAACGTCAAGACCTGCGGCGAGCTGGAGCACGACGAGACCTACGGCATCAGCCGCGTGGCCGAGCCGCTGGGCATCATCGCCGGCATCGTGCCCACCACGAACCCCACCTCCACCGCCATCTTCAAGGCGCTCCTCGCGCTGAAGACCCGCAACGGCATCGTCTTCAGCCCCCACCCGCGCGCCAAGAACTCCACCTACGCCGCGGCGATGATCATCGAGCGCGCGGCCGTCCGCGCCGGCGCCCCTGAGGGCATCGTGGGCTGCATCAAGCACCCCACCATGGCCGTCTCCGCCGCGCTGATGCACCACAAGTACACCAACCTCATCCTCGCCACCGGCGGCCCCGGCATGGTGAAGGCCGCTTACTCCTCCGGCCGTCCGGCCATCGGCGTGGGCGCCGGCAACACCCCCGCCCTCATCGATGAGACTGCCCACCTGAAGATGGCCGTCTCCTCCATCCTCATGTCCAAGACCTTCGACAACGGCATGATCTGCGCCTCTGAGCAGTCCGTCATCGTCGTCGAGAGCATCTATGAGGACGTGAAGAAGGAATTCCTCGCCCGCGGCGCCTACATCCTCAACGCCTCCGAGCGCGCCAAGGTCGCCGCCACCATCTTCGTCGACGGCCACCTCAACGCCAAGATTGTCGGCCAGCCCGCGTGGAAGATCGCCGAAATGGCCGGCATCAAGGTGCCCAAGGAAGCCAAGGTCCTCATCGGCGAGACCAAGGACATCACGATGGGCCCCGAAGAGCCCTTCGCCCACGAGAAGCTCTCCCCCGTCCTGGCCCTCTACAAGTGCAAGAACTTCGAGGAAGGCGCCATGATGGCCAAGAAGCTCATCGAAGCCGGCGGCCTGGGCCACACCTCCGTGCTCTACACCAACCCCCACAACGAAGACCGCATCAAGACCTACGGCTCGCTCGTCGAGACCGGCCGCGTCCTCGTCAACATCCCCGCCTCCCAGGGCGCCATCGGCGACCTCTACAACTTCAAGCTCGCGCCCTCCCTGACGCTCGGCTGCGGCAGCTGGGGCGGCAACGCCGTCTCGGAAAACATCGGAGTCAAGCACCTCATGAACATCAAGACCATCGCCGCCCGCCGCGAGAACATGCTCTGGTTCAAGGTCCCGCCGAAAGTCTACTTCAAGTACGGCTGCCTGCCCTTCGCCCTCAAGGAGCTCAACGACCGCAAGCGCGCCTTCCTCGTCACCGACAAGCCCCTCTTCGACCTCGGCTACACCGACAAGGTCACCAAGGTCCTCGACGAGATGGGCATCGAAGTCGAGATCTTCCACGAAGTCAAGCCTGACCCGGACACCGACACCATCGAGGCCGGCCTCCAGCGCATGAACTCCTTCAAGCCCGACCTGATCATCGCCCTCGGCGGCGGCTCCCCCATGGACGCGGCCAAGATGATGTGGCTCCGCTACGAGAACCCCGACGCCAAGTTCGAGGATATGGCCATGCGCTTCATGGACATCGAGAAGCGCATCTACACCTTCCCCAAACTGGGCGCCAAGGCCATGATGGTGGCCATCCCCACCACCTCCGGCACCGGCTCCGAAGTCACCCCCTTCGCCGTCGTCACCGACAGCCGCACCCACAAGAAGTACCCCATCGCGGACTACGCGCTGACCCCTGACATGGCCATCGCCGACCCCGAGCTGGTGCTCACCATGCCCCGCGGCCTCACCGCCGCCTCCGGCATCGACGCCCTGGTGCACGCCCTCGAAGCCATGGTCTCGGTCCTCTCCACCGAGTGGTCCAACGCCCTCAGCCTCGAGGCCGCCCGCCTGGTCTTCAAGTACCTCAAGCTCAGCTACGACCAGGGTGGCAGCAACCGCAAGGCCCGCGAGAAGATGCACTACGCCTCTAACATCGCCGGCATGGCCTTCGCCAACGCCTTCCTCGGCCTCTGCCACTCCATGGCCCACAAGCTCGGCGCCAAGTACAACATCCCCCACGGCATCGCCAACGCCCTCCTCATCTGCGACGTCATCCGCTACAACGCCGTCGAGAACCCGGCCAAGCAGGCCATCTTCCCGCAGTACACCTACCCCATGGCCCGCTCCCGCTACGCCCGCGTCGCCGACGTCGTCGGCCTCGCCCATGGCAAGAGCGACGCCGAGAAGGTCGAAGCCCTCATCGACGCCATCGCCAAGCTCAAGAAGGAAGTCAACATCCCCGACTCCATCCAGGCTTGGGGCGTCCCCGAGGACGAGTTCCTCCGCAACCTCGACGCCCTCTCCGAGGACGCCTTCGACGATCAGTGCACCCCGGCCAACCCCCGTTACCCGCTGATCAAGGAAATCCGCGAGATCTACCTCAAGGCCTACTACGGTCCCAAGTACAAGGCCTCCCCCGACGCCCCCAAAATCGACTGATTGACGGTCGCGTCACCCAAAAAAGCCCCGGCACCCGCCGGGGCTTTTTTATGGCTGATTGGCTGATTGGCTGATTGGTGGCGCCCCTGCGGGCGACGGATAAAGCGATGGCCTCACCCGTCGCCCGCAAGGGCGTTCCTGTATCTCCTGTACCTCCTGAATCTCCTGTTGGTCGTCTTGGGGTGTCCTTTTGGCACGTCGCAGACGTGCCGGGGGTGCAGGGGCAATTGGAAGCTTGGAAGTTTAGAGGCTTGGAGGCTTGGCTTTCTTGCATCCCACTCCACCCGTCGCCCCGCAGGGGCGCGTTCTGTTCTCTGTTCACTGTTCTCTGTTCTCTAGGGCGGCATTGCCGCCCCTCCGTTCTCTGTTCTCCGTTCTCCGTTCTCCGGGGCGGCGGAGCCGCCCCTTCAGCAGGCGGCGGGGAGATGCAGGACGTTGTCGAAGAAGTCCCGGTTCGCGTTGTAGAGGGCGGCGTCGAGCTGGGTTGCGGGATCGGCACCGTTTTTGCGCTTGCTCGGCCGGGAGAGCCGGGGCATCCAGCACCCCCCGGAGACGGGACTGAAGGCCGGCTGCAAGAACCCCTTCGCGGACCGGAAGACCGGCAAGCCGCACAGGCTGGGGTAGAGCTCGGAGTTGGGCGAGAAGTAATCGGAGAAGACGGTGTAGAGGGACTTCAACCACTCGTCGGTGGCATCCTGGATCACGGTCGGGTTCCGGGAGAGGGCCATCGCCAGATCGGCGCGGCGCATCGTCTTCACGCTGTAACCGTACAGACGGTTGAGCGCGCGCTTGCTCAGCCCATAGGGCAGGATGAAACCCCGCTCCTCATGGAAGAGCTGCTTGACGAGCGACTTCTTGAAGAGCCCCGCGATGCGACAGGCATCCTCCTCTTTGTCCAAGAGCCAGGCCTGGTCGAGCGCGATCAAGTTGCCGTCGGCCGCCGGCATGAGCGCCTCGGTGCGGTAGAGCCGCTCCACGTCGCGGCCCACCTGTTGGAAGAGCGCGTTTTCCGTGTAGCCGGGCAGGATATCCACCAGCGAGAGACACGTCTGGGTGTCGCACCACTCCTCCGGCAACTTGGTGGAGATGGTGCGGAGAGCCTGCTGGAGCAACACGGACGTCCGCGCGACGAGCGCCTTGTTGATGGCGGCATCCTTCCGCACCGACTTGCCGTTCGCCGTGAGGGCATAAGCCCCGCGGATCAAGAAGCAGAAGGGCGTCCACGCCGCGACGGGGAAGGGGGTGAAGAGACGGTCGCCCGTCACCTCTTGGAAACGCAGCGTGCCGGGCTGCGTCGAGATGGAGAACGCCAGGCCCACGTTCGCCGCGGACTCCCAATCGTCAAAACGCAGATAGGCGGAGGTCTTGGCCTGCTTCTTCGCCGAGGCGGAGGCACGCAGGGCCACCAGCTGGCCGAAGCCGTTGGGCAGGAAGGAAGCGGTCGCTGACAGGGAGACCCGGCGCGTCTTGTCGCTGTCCGGATAGGTGATGGTGAGGTCGATCGTGCGGAGCGCGTTCAAGAAGAGCAGCGCCTCCACCCGCAAACCGTTGAGAGCCTTGACGAAAGCGGCATGGGCGGCCTTCGCCCCCACGTCCGCGAGCGCCAGGTGGAGCGTGGAGCCCTCGACGACGCACGCACGGGGGAGCATCTCCGGCGCCACCTCCGCGAAGGGCAGGCCGTCATGGCTGACGCTGAAGGCCTTGGGCGTCAGCTCAAAGCACAAACGGCTCGCCTGCGCCTGTTCGGCGCACAAGACCAGAGAGTTGATGAAATGAGGCAGGTCAGAAGCGACAGTGACAAGGTCAGTCATCTGTGAATCCTTTTCAGTTAGCATCCTCGTGAGTGAGTCCAACCGAGAGAACACGGATGCTGAAAAATCCTCGGGCTGGAACAAAAACCGTTTGAGACGGCTTTTACCTTAGACGTAGCCATTGTGGGGCGAACCACTCCGGCGTAAGTGCTCATGAGGCACATCAGTGCTATCAAAAGCGCCAATAATTCTACCAACCGGACCCGCATCGTACAAGCATTTTCTTCGCCATATGCAAAAAAATGTGGGAAAGGCCCCCGTTAAAGCCCCTCAGGGGCGTGCTACCGCCCGCAAAGACGCCAGTGCGCGTGAACCCAGATGGGCCAGCGCCGCTCGCTTTGCGGGTCAAACGCCCGCTGATCGCCCCCTCCCGCCCATCATCTTCGCGCTTAAGCAGGGGTGTGGGGTGAAGCCCAACATCCAATTCAACCAATACCCTTTGTGTTCCTTGTGAACCCTCGTGCTCTTTGTGGTAAAACAAACTGGCAGTCCTGCGTGCGGTAGCACGCCCTTAATCTGCTCAAAATCTGTGAAATCTGCGGTTTCCCATTCTGACAGTCTTCGTGTTCCTTCGTGGTTCTTTGTGTCCTTTGTGATAGCCGCGCAGTGTCACCAAGCCTCCAAGTTTCCAAACTTCCTCATCTCCTTTGGCGCAGGAAAGTGGGGTGCGGGAGGGCGCACGACTGTGCGCCCGGCGTTAGCGCCCCACCTTTCCTGCGAGATTTGCGTCTTTGCGGCCCCTTCAGTTTCCCGGACAATCGTGGCTTTATAGATGGAGAGCGCGCAGGATCGAGACGCCTCCCAAAGGGTCGTTCGCGGACCCTTAAGGGTTTCGGGTCGGACCACTATAGGGTCTCGACCCCGACCCCTATAGTGGTTGACCTCGGACCCTTATAGGGTCTCAGAAAGGCCCCTTAAGGGCGGCCTGGGAGAGGTTGGCGTACTTGTCCATTGATAACGGCTAAGCCATTTAACGGAATGGCGTTATCCTGCAATATGGGGGGAATAGGCGTGTAACCTTATTCTATATAGGGGAACAACCGGGAAGGAAGGCCGTAAACTCACCGGCGGAGAATGAGGAGGTCGAGGGGCGTCCGGGCGTCTTGAAGGGCGGCGAGGATTTCGGTGGAATCCGGCGTGAAAAAGGCACGCCAGTGATGGAGTCGCAAACTTGCTGCGGCTTGCGTTATGTGGCGGGCGTGAGGGTTTCCTCGATGGCGTCGGTGAGGGTGTTGGAGGCGGGGTCGAAGGCCAGGCCGATGAGGTGGATGGTCTTGCCGGGGACTTGGTAGGGTTTGGCGTAGCCTTTGTCCTTGATTTGGGCGAGGGCCTCGGCGGCGGTGCCGCGAATCTTGAGTTCGAAGATGTAGACTTGGTCCATGGACTCAGCGACGAGGTCGGCGCGGCCTTGGGCCTGGCGGTCTTCGGCGGTGACGCGAAGTCCGCCGGCGGAGAGGAGGGCATAGAGGGCGCGCTGGTAGGCGGCCTCGTGGATGGGCCCCTCTTTGGCACCGTAGGGCAAGTGGGCGTAGAAGGCTTTGAGTCGCGCGAAGAAGGTTGGGAAGTCGCCGGTCAACAGGGCCGTCTGAAGGTCGTCGCTGGTCTCATCGGCCTCATCGCCGAGCGCTTTGTTCAGCAGGAGGCTATTCAGGTCTTGGCGGACGTCCTCATCGGGTACACCAAGGGCGTAAAATTTGGGTGGAATAAAGTCCTTGATGGTGAGGTACCCGGCCTGATAGAGGACGGTCTCGGGACGGAGCGCGCCAAGGTTGTAGTTGTCGAAGATGCTCTTGGAAACGAGCGGCAGACGGTCGTAGTCCTTGTCCACCAGGTTCTCTCGTTCCAGATAACGCATGAGCGCGGAGGCATGGCCCGTCTCCGACCACGTTGTCTCAAAGTAGGGCTTTTTGCGCGAGAGTACGCGCGCAATGGCGACAGGGTTATAGACCGTGGTCGTGCAATCGGGGGAGAAGCGGTAGCCGTTGTACCAACGGCGGAGCTCGGCGCGATAGTCTGCGTCCGAGAGGCCCATGACCTTGGCGTGGGCTTGGAGGGAGGGGGCGAAGTTGGCGTCCAGTTCCTCGTCCGTGTAACCCAAGAGCGTGGCGGCCTCGGATTGGAGCGTCAGGTCGGTGAGATTGTTGAGCGCGGAGAAGACGGAGAGCTGCGCGAACTTCGTCACGCCGGTCATCATCATGAAGCGGATGTTGGCAGCGTTGTTCTTGATTTCACCGTAGAAAGCGGCAAGCTCGGTGCGGATGGCCGAGGCCTTGGCGATATCGTTCATCGCGGCGCCAACGGGCGCGTCATACTCGTCGACCAAGACGACCATGGGCTTGCCGCGCTCTGCGGTCACCGTCTGAATGGCCTGTGCAAAGTTGTCGTTTGGCGCGAGCGTAGGGTCGTAAATGATCTTGGCTTGCGCAAATGCTTGTCGCACACGTGCCACGAACCCTGCGTAAAAATCCTCGAAGGTATTCACTTTCATCGTGGCAAAGTTGAAGTGGAGCACGGGATACTCTGTCCAATCGTAGTCCAGCTTGTCGATGGCCAGGCCCTGGAAGAGGTCGCGCTCGCCACGGAAGATACATTCCAACGTGGAGAGCATCAGCGACTTGCCGAAGCGCCGCGGACGCGAGATGAAGAAGAGCTTCCCGCCGATATCAATCCCCTCGACCAAGCGATAGAGCGGCTCGGTCTTGTCCACATAAATGAATTTCTTCTCCCACAGTTCGCGGAAGTCGCTTATGTCTTGCGCAATCCGTTGTTCCATCTTGGGCCTCCTTGTCCCACAGTATAGCAAACCGGGGCCGCACGCAACACTGTCCGGGGAAAATGGGGACCGCAAAGACGCAACAATGGGCGCGAACCGCTTCGGGCTCCATCGGTCGCTCTGCGGCTTCGCCGCTGACCGCGACCGCCGCCCTCCGTTTCGCGCCTTCTCGGTTTCCCAGGAATCCCACCCGTCGCCCCGCAGGGGCGTTCTGTTCTCCGTGGCCGTGGAAGGTTTGGCGCTTCGCGCCTGCACGCTCCGTTCTCCGGGGCGGCAACGCCGCCCCTTTGGCGCGATAGCGTGGAAATCCCAAGGGCGGCGCGACCAACGGGAGCGATGGAGCCCGCAGGGTTCCCACGCAAGGCCATCTTCGCGGTAAAACTTCCCCGGACACTATTGGACCGCACGCGGGGCGGTCACTTGCCGATGCAGAAGTGGGAGAAGAGGCGGCCTCGGGGAAATCAGACGAGGGTTTCTTCTTGGGCGTCGGTGAGGGTGTTGGAGGCGGGGTCGAAGGCCAGGCCGATGAGGTGGATGGTCTTGCCGGGGACTTGGTAGGGTTTGGCGTAGCCTTTGTCCTTGATTTGGGCGAGGGCCTCGGCGGCGGTGCCGCGAATCTTGAGTTCGAAGATGTAGACCCGGTCCATGGACTCGGCGACGAGGTCGGCACGGCCTTGGGCCTGGCGGTCTTCGGCGGTGACGCGGAATCCGCCGGCGGAGAGGAGGGCGTAGAGGGCGCGTTGGTAGGCGGCCTCGTGGACGGGGCCCTCTTTGGCGCCGTAGGGCAGGTGGGCGTAGAAGGCCTTGAGCCGCGCGAAGAAGGCTGGGAAGTCGCCGGTCAACAGGGCCGTCTGAAGGCCATCGCTGGTCTCATCGGCCTCATTGCCGAGGGCTTTGTTGAGCAGGAGGGCGTTGAGATCCTGCCGGACGTCTTCATCGGGCACGCCAAGGACATAAAGTCTGGGGGGGATGAAATCTTTAATGGTGAGGTAACCGGCCTGATAGAGGACGGCCTCGGGACGAAGCTTGCCAAGATCGTAGCTGTCGAAGAGGCTTTTGCCGACGGGCGACAGACGGTCGTAATTCTTGTCCGCCAAGTTTTCCCGTTCCAGATAGCGCATGAGCGCGGAGGCATGGCCCGTCTCCGACCACGTGGATTCGAAGACCGGCAACCGACGAGAGAGCGTGCGCGCGATGGCGACAGGGTTATAGACCTTAGTCGTGGTCCAAGGGGAGAAGCGGTAGCCGTTGTACCAGCGGCGGAGTTCGGCGCGATAATCCGTGTCCGAGAGGCCCATCACCTTGGCGTGGGCCTGAAGGGAGGGCGCGAAGTTGGCGTCCAGTTCCTCGTCCGTGTAACCCAAGAGCGTGGCGGCCTCGGGCTGGAGTGTGAGGTCGTTGAGATTGTTGAGGGCGGAGAAGACGGAAAGTTGCGCGAACTTTGTCACGCCGGTCATCATCATGAAGCGGATGTTGGCCCCATGCGCCTTGAGCTGGGAATAAAAGGGCGAGAGTTCCGAACGGATGGCTGTGGCCTTGGCGATATCGCCCATCGCGCGGGTGACAGGCGCGTCGTACTCATCGATCAGTACGACCACCGGACTTTTATGTTTCGCCGCCAACCAATCAATGGCAGACCCAAAGTTGCGGTGCGTACTGTCAGTTTCGTCCCACAGCGCGCCGGCATCGAGCAGAGCATCGCGGACGGTCTTTCGCAAATCAGACCTAAACGACTCAAGGGTCGTCTCAGAGAGTACGGAGAAGTCAAAGCGAATAATCGGATACTTCGCCCAATCGTAGTCCAGCGTGTCGATGGCGAGGCCTTTGAAGAGGTCGCGCTCGCCGCGGAAAATGTACTCCAGGGTGGAGAGCATGAGGGACTTGCCAAAGCGCCGCGGGCGGGAAATAAAGAAGAAGGAGTCACTTCCCCGCGTCAGCAAAGGATAGAGGATTGCCGTCTTGTCCACGTAAACATAACCATCCTCCCGCAATTTGCGGAAGTTGAATACACTCTGCGCAATCCGTTGTTCCATCTTGGGCCTCCTTGTCCCACAGTATAGCAAACCGGGGCCGCACGCGGGGCGGTCACTTGCCGATGCAGAAGTGGGAGAAGAGGCGGTCGAGGAGGTCGTCGGCGTAGACGCGGCCGAGGATTTGGCCGAGGGCGTCGGCGGCGTCGCGGAGGCGCTGGGCGGCGGGGACGAGGCCGGGTTCGCCGCGATCGAGGGCGGCTCGGGCGTCTTGGAGTGCGGCGAGGGTTTGGGCGAGGCCGGCGTATTGGCGCTCGGTGGCGAGGGTGGCGACGTCGCGTTCGCCTTGCTGTGTGGCGAGGGCTTGGCGGAGGAGGGCGAAGACGGTTTTGCGGGCGCCCTCGGGGTCGGCCAGTGCGGAGATGGCGGCCTCGGGTCTCCACGAAGACACGAAGGGACGCAAGGGACCGGGCACTTCACCGTTCGGCCCTGCGGGCCTCTCTACCGTGCCCGGCCCTTGCGTTCCTGACGTATTCGCAGAAACGCTAGGCACTCCAAACGCTGTGCCGCAGGGCACTCCCAAAGGCTCCACTGACTTTGCGCCACAGGGCGCTTCCAAAGGTGCACCAGGCACAGCGTCGCAGGGCACTTCCAAAGGCTCCACTGGCACAGCGTCACAGGGCACACCAGGCACAGCGCCACAGGGCGCTTCCAAAGGCACACCAGGCACAGCGCCGCAGGGTGGGGTGGGGAGGAGGTCGGATTTGGTGCGGAGGAGGATGGCGGCGGGGGGGAGGTCGGGGGGCGGGTCTTCGCCGGGGGGCAGAAGGCAGAGGACGACGTCGGCACGGGCGATGAGGTCTTTGGCGCGGGCGACGCCTTGTCGCTCGATGTCGCCGGGGGCATCGCGCAGGCCGGCGGTGTCGACGAGGCGGAGGGGGACGCCATCGAGGTCGAGGGCCTCTTCGATGGAGTCGCGGGTGGTGCCGGGCTCGGGGCTGACGATGGCACGGTCGGCGCCGAGGAGGGCGTTGAGAAGGGTGGACTTGCCGGCGTTCGGGGGACCGGCGAGGACGACGAGGGCGCCTTGGCGGAGGAGGCGACCCTGACGCCAGGTGGCGAGGAGGGCGTGGGCGCGGTCGGCGAGGTCGGCGAGACGTTCGCGGGCTTGGTCGGCGAAGTCGGGCGGGAGCTCGCCTTCATCGAAGTCCAGCAGGTGCTCGACGTCTGCGGAGAGGGCGAGGGCGTCGTCGTAGAGCGGCGTGAGGGCGTTGGAGAGGCGGCCGTGGAGGTTGGCGCGGGCGGCCTGCTCGGCGCGGGGGGTCTTGGCGGCGATGAGGTCGGCGACGGCTTCGGCCTGAGTGAGGTCGAGTCGGCCATTGAGGAAGGCGCGGCGGGTGAATTCGCCGGGGCCGGCGGGGCGGGCGCCCAGACGGAAGAGGGCGTCGAGGACGCGTTGGGGCACGACGGCGCCGCCGTGGACGCAGAGCTCGACGGTGTCCTCGCCGGTGTAGGAGTGGGGCGCGCGGTAGAAGAGAAGGACGGCGTCATCGAGGGCTTCACCTTCGGGGCCGCGGAGCGTGGCGTAGGCGAAGGTGCCGGCGGGGCGGTCGCTCGGCGGGGGCGAGAGTCGCGGGGCCAAGCGGTCGGCGATGGCATAGACCCCCTCGCCGCTCAGGCGGATGAGGGCGACGCCGCCGAGTCCGGGGGCGGAGGCGAGGGCCGCGATGGGCTCAGCCATGGCAGACTTCCCGGAAACGAGTGAGGGCCCAGGCGCGGATGGCGTCGGCGGGGAGCTGGCGCGCGGGGACGGCGGCAGGTGCGTGGCCGAGGTCGCGGAGTGCGGTGGCGGTGGGGCCGCCAAGGGCGAGGACGGGGACGTCTTTGGGCGCGGCGGAGGCGGCCCAGGCGCGTGCGGCGGAGGCGGAGGCCAGGAAGACGGCATCGTGCGGGGGCGGCTCGGTCTCGGGCAGGCCGACGGTGCGGTAAATGGGGAGGTCCTTGACCTTGGCGCCGCGGGCCTTGAGGGCTTGGGCGAGGTCGGGGCCGGCCTCCTCGCTGCGGACGCGGAGAATCTTGCAACCCGAGAGGTCCTGCGGCAGGGCGGCCAGGAGGCCCTTGGCGGAGAAGTCGCGCTCGGGCATCAACGTGTCGATGTGCAGATGGGCGAGTGCGGCGGCGGTGCCGGGGCCCGTGACGGCGAGGCGCTTGGGCAGGTATTGGATGGGGCTGACGAGCTGTTCCAACAGGAAGCGCGCGGCGGTGGGCGAGGTGACGACCAGGAGATTGTAACCCTTGCTAGGGCGGATCTTGACGGAGGCCGTGGGCTCGAAGCGGACGAGCGGGCGGACGACCGGGATGCCGCCGAGGTCCAGGACCGCCTCGCGGGCCTTGTCGGCGACGCCGGCGGAACCGGTGATCCAGACGCGTTGGCCGGCCAGGGGGCCGTTTTCGGGCCAGGCATGCTTGGCGGCCTCGCCGACGAGGAGGAGGCCGGGGGCGTCGTTGGGCTGCGGGCGGAGGTCGGCGACGGTGCCGCGCCAGACGCGTTGGGCGGGGCCCCAGGCGTCGTAGACGATGGCGCAGGGGGTGTCCGGGGCGTAGCGGCGGGCGACGGCGTCGGCCATGCCCAGGGCCATGAACCAGACATCGGTGGTCTCGTCGCCGGTGGCGCGGGGGGTGGAAACGGCGAAGCCGCGGCCGGCCTCGCGGCGGGTCAGGAGCATGCCGGTGGCGGCGGGCGCGGCGGCCAGGGCGGAGACGCCGGGCCAGACGCGGAAGGGGAGGCCGTCGGCGGCGAGGGCGTCGGTCTCCTCGGCCAAGCGGCCAAAGACACCGGGGTCGCCGCCCTTGAGGCGGACGACGCGTTGGCCGCGGCGGGCGCGTTCGCCCAGAAGCGCGGTGATTTCGGCCTGCGGCAGGGAGTGTGCGCCGCTGCGCTTGCCGACATAGAGGCGTTCGCCGCGGGCGCCGTCGAGGAGCGAGGGGTCGAGGAGCGCGTCGTAGACGATGACGTCGGCGGCGCGGAGTTCGCGGAGGCCGGCGACGGTGCAGAGTCCGGCGTCGCCCACGCCCGCGCCCACGAAGCGGACGGCCTTGATGTAGAGGTTGCGCAGGGCACGGAGGCGCGGGTCGTCGCGACGGAAGGTCATGGCGAGCACGCCTTGGCCCGGGGGCGGGGGCAGGTCCTCCAAAGAGATGTATGCGCTGATGCGGTCGCGGAGGCCGAGACGGTGGAGCGCGGCGGCGGCCACGACGATGGCGTCGTAATCGCCGCGGTCGAGTTTGGCGAGGCGGTCGGGGATGGCGCCGCGGAGGGTGACGCGCTCGGCCTCGGGGAAGCGCTTGGCGCACCAGGCGTCGCGGCGGCCACTGCTCACACCGACGCGGCGGGGCTCGGCCACGCGGGTCACCAGACAGTCGCGCGGGTCCTCGCGCCAGGGCAACCAGAACCAATCGAGGCCTTCGGGGAGGCCTTCGGGGGGAAGGTCCTTGGCGGAGTGGATGGCGCAGTCGATGCGGCCCTCGAGGAGCGCTTGGTCGAGGTCACGCGTGAAGAAGTCGCCGGGGCTGACGCGCAGGTCGGTGGCTTGGTCGCGGTCGCCGGGCGAGGAGAAGGGCACGACCTTGAAGTCGAGGCCGGTCTCGTCGCGGAGCTTGGCGAGGGCGTCGTTGGTCTGGAGGAGGGAGAGGGCGGAATCGCGCGTGCCGCAGGTCAGGGTCATGGTCGGCTCCTTGGGGCGCCCCGTCAGGGGAGGGCGTCGTAGGCTTGTTCGGCGGCGGCGAGGAGGGCATCCAGCGCGCCGGTGCGGCGGAGGTAGTCGCCGCGGAGGTCGTCCAGGTCGCGGACGCCGTCGTCGCCGGCGATGTTGCGGGGCGCGCCGAGGTCATAGGCCGGAACGCCGCCCAGCCCGGCCGCGTCGAAACAGGGCTTCTCCACGGTCAACGCCGCGAGGAAACGGTCGGCCCCGCGCACGGCCTCGCGCCACGCGTCCAAGGGGCGGCAGTCCTCGCCTGCCAACGGCGTGCGGTGATAGAGCACGGTCATGGGCAGACCCATCGCGTGGGCCTTGGCGACGGCCGCGCGGCCCAGACGCCCCGTGCCGGCGATGACCACACGGCCCTTGGCGCCGTCGAGCGCGAGCTCCTCGACCTCGACGTTGGGGATGAGCGGGGCGACGGCGGCGCGGACGGCCTGCGCGCGGCGGAGCGCCTCGGCATAGGCATCCATCAGGTGACTGCACGCCCAGCCCTGTTCACGGGCCTCCTCGAAGGCATCGCGGACCTGCCCCACGATGTGGAACTCCCCGGCCATCTTGGCGCGCATCCCCGCGAGCACCATCGTCAGGTGGCGCATCGCGTCGGGGCCGACAAAAGCGCGGGCGCCGGGCAGGTGCAGGGCGTGTCCGGGCAGTCCGCTGGCGATGAGTTCGGGCGCGGCCCAGGCGATCAGCTCGGTGCGGTTGCAGGTGCGCAGGAGGGCCCAGCCGTAGAGGCCGTTGAGGAAGGCGAAGCGCGCGGCCAGGGTCTCGATCGGCGGCAGGGCGGCGGCCTCCTCCACGCCCAGCACGTAGAGCACGCCGGGCGAGACGCGCGCCAGGCTGCGGGCCAACCCCTCGCGCACCTCCTTGGCCGTGCGGCAACTGCGTCCGTCGGTCGAGACGGCGAGGGTCAGCCCTTCCATGCGCAGGGTGGCCGGCACGATGAAGTCGCCCTCGGCCCAATTGCCGTCGGCGCAACAGCAGGCCACGCCGCGGGCGCGGGCCGCGGCCAGGACGGCGCGATTGGTGTGCTTGTCATCGGTGCAGGCGAAGACCAGGCGGCACCCCGCCACGTCGTCCGGCACGAAACAGCGCGTCACGCGCTCGATGGGCAGGCCGTCGAAGTCGGCCACCGCCTCGGGGCAGACCAGACGCACCGTGGCGCCGGCCTCCAGCAGGGCCTTGGCCTTGCGCAGGCCCACGCGGCCGCCGCCCACCACCAGGGCCGTCGCGCCCTCGATGAGCAGGTTTGCGGGGAAGGTCTTGCGCACGGGCCGCATCACACGCCCTCCAGGATGGGCATCTCCAGCCACGTCGCGCCCGGGAAGGTCTTGGCCGCCTCGGCACGCAGCAAACGCCGCGTGTCATCGTTGATCAGCGGGTCCTTGCGGCCCGGCCAGGCATTGTAGACAAGGGTTTCGACTTTTGCGCCGCGCCGCGCCAACGCCTCAAAGGAGAGCAACGCGTGGTTCACCGAGCCCAACGCCCCGTGCAACACAAAGATGAAGGGCCATCCCTGCGCGACCGCGAAATCGACCGTCAGCAAATCCTCGCGCAACGGCACCATCAGGCCGCCCGCGCCCTCCACCAAGACGTCTTGATAGCGCGCGTCAAGAATCTCCGCGCACGCCGTCAGACGCGCCGGGTCGATCTCGGCCCCGGCCAGACGCGCGGCCAGGTCAGGCGAGCAGGGGTGCGGGAAGATATAGGGCGCCGTCAGCCCCTCCGCGTCCTCGGGCAACGGCCCCACGCCCATCATGGCCCGGTGGCGCGCGATGTCCTCGGAGCTTCCCACGTTGCCGGTCTGCGCCAACTTCAGCGTTGCCACACGCCGCCCGGCGTCCAGCCACGTCCGCGCCAACCATCCCGTCGCGATGCTCTTGCCCGCGTCCGTGTCCACGCCACTCACAAAATGAATCATGCCATGCCCTTTCTTACGAATCATGCATTATACCACAGCGCTCCTCCCCCTGTTCATCTCTGGAGAACGGAGAACGGAAAACGGAGCGCGCCCCTGCGGGGCGACAGGCGAAGCCGTTGTACAGAGCGGCGTCAGCCGTCGTTCTAGTCGTCTTATAGGTCCTATTGGTCCTACTGCGTCGTTCCTTGGCACGTCGCAGACGTGCCGGGGTGCAGGGAGAACTTCTCCCTGCCGGGGTGTGGGGCAGCGCCCCACATTCCAATCAGCCAATCCCCCCAATCAGCCAATCAGCTATTTTCCCTTGTGTCCTTTGTGGTTCTTTGTGTCCTTTGTGGTGAATTATTCTGGCAGTCCTGCGTGCGCTAGCACGCCCTTAATCTGCCCAAAATCTGCGCAATCTGCGGTTCCCCCATTCTGGCAGTCCTTCTCTGTGTTCCTCTGTGAATCCCTCTGTGACCCTCTGTGGTCTAAACCTGCCGTGACGCGCTCATTCTCCCCGTGCTGCATTGGGGGACGGCGGAGGGGGCGTGGATATGGTATAGTAATGGATATGGACACGCGGGCGGATGGTTTTGTTTGCCGGCGGTGCGGGGCGTGTTGCCGCGTGCCGGGCGTGGTGCGTGTGGACGCCGAGGACGTGGACCGTCTGGCGGCGGCGCTGGGGATGACGGTGGAGGCGTTCACGGAGCGCTTCACCGAGCTGGCGCCGGGGCGGACGGGCCTGATGTTGGCGGGCGACCCGGAGGGTCCGTGCATCTTTCTGGGCGGGGACAATCTGTGCCGGGTGCACGCGGCGCGGCCCAGGCAGTGCCGGGAGTATCCGGCGCGGTGGCGGAGCGCGGCGATCGAGGCGGTTTGCGAAGCGGAAAGGATTCAGGCATGAGCTTGTTTTGGGACGGCGGCTTTCTCTTTTGGCTGACGGTGGCGTTGACGGTCGCCGCGGTCTTCGTCTTTTTGGACCGTCTGTTGCGCTTGCGGAAGATCGCGATTGACCCGCAGGACTTTCTGCAGGGCATCTTTACGGTGCTGGACAAGGGGCAGACGGACGAGGCGCTGGCCATCTGCGATGAGACGCCGGGCCCCTTGGCGGCGCTGGTGGCGGAGGCGGTGACGCACCGCGACAGCGATGAGGAGCACCTGCGCGAGATTTTGGCGACCACGGCGCACGCAGAGCTGTCGCGTCTGGAGCGGCGGACGATGTTGCTGTCGCTCTTTGCGCAGATTCTGCCGTTGATTGGGCTGATCGGGACCTTTGTGGGGGGCTATGCGGCGCTTTCGGCGATCGACGCGGCGGCGCCTCTGGTGCAACCGGGTGCGGCGGTGCGCGCGGCGGCGGGGGCGTTGGCCACGACGATCGCGGGCCTGGTGGGGGCGGCTTTCTGTTATGCGGGCCACTATGTGCTGGTGATGAAGACCGACGCGCTGAGTCTGCACATGGATACGTGCGTGGCGCTGACGTTGGACTATCTGTCGCGGAACCCGGATCTCGGCGCAGACGTGCCGGAGGAGGCGGAAGATGTCGCCGCGGAGTGAGGAGTCGCCCTTCGTTTGGGAGCGGCACACCTTCGCGGGCAAGCGTTGGCCGCGGAACCGCGTGGTGCGGTCGTTCCTGTTGGTGGTGCCGTGGCTGAACCTGCTGGCGCTGGGCGTGTTGCTCTGGATGGTGGGCCAGGCGACGTTGGTGCAGCCGGGGCGGACGATGACCCTGGCGAAGGCGTCGTTGACCGAGGGTTTGCCGGCGACGTTGCCGACGGCGATGTTGCGCTATGTGGAGTCGCCGGGCAGCGGCGGGACGACGGTCCTCTTCCTGGAAGAGGAGGGGCGCTTTTCGGCCGACCGCCCGGAGGAGCTGACGAAGTTGGCCGAGGCGCTCAACCAGACCTTGGCGCAGACGGAGAGCCGGTCGCTCAACCTGCTGATTGACGCGAACGTCTCGCACGGCGAGGTGATGCAGTGGCTGGAGCGTCTGCAGGCGTGCGACGTGAAGGTGGTGAACCTGGTGGCGATTCCCAGGGGGACGGAGGGGGATGTCCCGGCGGCTGAACATTGAGCGGCGGCGCAAGCGCATCCGCCACTATCGGGCGCAGCGTCGGCGGCGTTCGCCGGCGTGGCGCGCGTTGCTCTTTTGGTGGGCGCCGGCGTTGGTCTGCCTGTTGGCGGGCTTGGCGTTGGCGCAGACGGTGGCCCTCTTCTGGGGGCGGCCGGGCTTCCTGCTGGACGCGACGTGGACGCCGCCGGAGATGCGCGAGCCCGGCCTGGGGATGGTCTGGGCGACGGCGGACGAGGCTCAGGCGTTGCGACGCCGGCTGGGCAATGTGCGCCGCCGCGCCGGGGCGTTGCAAGACGCCGACATCGGCATTTCCTTCGCGCAGGAGGTGCCGGAGCCGGTGCGGTTGAACTTTGAGCCTTTGGGGCCACTCCCGCAGGCCTCCATCGCACAGGAAGCGCCGACGGCGGATTTGGCTTTGCCCCCCGCCGCCGAGAGCGTGGCGGTGGCGCCGCGGAAACCTTTCGGGCTGCGGACCACGGCCGAGGGCGCGTTGCGCGAGGTGGGCTATGTCTTTGACTGGAAGCCGCCGGCGGGGCGCGGCTACGCGGATTTCTTGGTGACCCTGGGACCCGAGGGGCGGCCCGAGACCGTGGCGCGGCTGGCGCCCAAAGGCCCCGAGACGGCGGCGTTGCGCGGCTTGCGGCGGGCGCTTGAGGCCGGCCGCGGCGAGGGCCCCGCGCAGGGCATCGTGCGGGTGCGGTGGGAAACGGAAAGCGAGGCAACCCCATGACGAGACTGACCTTGACTTTGACGGCGATGGCGATGGCCGGCGTGGCCGGCGCGCAACTGACCTTCCGAAACGCGGAGCCGGTGGAGACCGACTCCCAGGGGCACGTCATCGAGAAGCTGGATTACGACCGCAAGATCTCCGTGCAGGAGGGCGACCGCGTGCCCACCGCCGCGGAGTATCGCGCCGAACTGAAAGAGCGCGAGCGCATGAAGAAGGTGGCGCAGGAGGTCGGCCCCTGGTTCGACGCCATCCAGCGCCTGGAGATCGACCAGAAGAAGGCCGAGGAAGAGCACGCCGATGACGGCGGCGGCGTGGCCGGCGATGGTGCGGAGGCGCCCCCCGGGCAGTCCGGCGCCGGGATGTTGGCCTACATCGAGGCCATCCGCCTCTTCAACACCGACACCTCCGAGGGCGGCAAGACCGCCAAAGAGGCCAAGCAACTCAAGGCCGCCCTCGAGGAACTGCTCTACCGCCGCGGCGGCGAGGTGCTCTGCGGCCCCGGTCACGGCGTGAGCCTCAAGTGGCCGCTGGAGTTGCTCCTGGTGCGCTACCAAAGCTGGAAGGCGCAGTCGCTGCCCATCGATGAACTCTACGCCGCGAAGTCCGCCGACCTGTGGCCCGGCAAGGTGCCCGAGGACGCCGAGCGCGTCCGCAAAAAGGTGCGCCTCTATCCCGGCGAGGGCGGCTGGATCAGCACGGGCCTCTATGTCCCCCCGGGCGAGGTCATCACCATCGACTGCGGCAGCCTCACCGGCAATCTCACCGCCCAGATTGGTTGCCACACCGACAACCTCCCGCCCAAAATCGTCCCCCTCGACGAGGACGGCAACCCCATGGACGACCCCTACGACCCGCAGCCCATCAACCTGATGAAGGTGAAGATGGGCTGGCAGCAGGTCACCGACAACCGTCCACTCTGGCGCTGGCCCCTCATGACCCGCTCCTTCCGCATTGAGAAGAAGCGCGAGGAGATCGGCCACGTGCTCGGCGGCGTGCTCTGGTTCAAGTGGAGCGGCGGCAAGCGCCCCATGGACGTCGAGGTCTCCGGCTGCGTGCAGATGCCGTGGTTCCGCCTCGGCATCGACACCGACCAGGACTGGGTGGAGACCATCTCCAAGTATCCCGCGCCCTGGGCCGAGATTCAGACCAAGACCGTCATCCTCACCGTCCCCTCCGAGGACGTCCGCCACATCACGCGCATGGAGGCCCTCGCCCAATGGTGGGGCAAGGCCGCCGCCCTCATGCTCCGCCTCTCCGGCCACGGCCTGCCCACCGACTCCGAGGCCGCCAACTACCGCGGCGCCCGCCGCGAGTGGGGCGTCCTCAACAAAAAGCTCGTCCAGATGACGCCCGATGCGCCGCCGGACACCGAGGAGCTCGTCCGCGCCGCCACCGTCGCCAAGGCCGCCGAGCCCAAGCCCGCCCCGTCGGCCGACGGCTCCTCCCCCCACGACTACGGCATCGAGCCCGAGCCCATCGCGCAACAGCCCGTGCCGCAAGACCCGCGCGCCCCCCGCGCCCTCAAGAAGCCCTCCCGCGAGAACGAGCCCAAGTTCACCCCCATCCGCATCGTCGACGATACCCAGATCAACCTTGGCGCCGGCCACTCCGGCTACCCCATTATGTGCCTCGACTGGGGCGGCGGCATGATGAACCTCGAGAGCCTGCAGAAGCACGGCTCCTGGGGCGCCCTCCACGAAATCGGCCACAACATGGACGACGGCGGCCGCGCCACCATCTTCTCCCTCCCCGGCGACACCGAAGTGGTCAACAACTTCTACTCCGCCTGCACCCTCAACATGCTCAACGGCACCCCCTTCCCCGCCATCCGCTCCTGGGCCTGGCCCACCGCCCTCGAGAAGCTCGAGAAGGGCACTCCCGACCTCTGGCAGAAGGCCTCCGTCGCCGAGCGCCTCGTCTTCTACATGACCCTCGCCCACGTCTTCGGCGTCGAGGGCGTCTACCACACCATCTACGGCAAGAACGACAAACTCCCCTCCGAAGCCACCGGCGACCGTCTCTGCTGCGCCTGGAGTCGCGCCGTCAAGCGCGACCTCACGCCCTACTTCGAGATGTGGGGCCTCGGCCTCTCCAAGGCCACCTACACCTTCACCCAGGATTGGCCCCCGTGGCCCGCCAACGACGAAGACAAGCAAGCCATCCTCTCCATCGGCTCCGAAGCCTCCAACTCCCGCTACGGCATCTCCCAAGAGGCCTACGCCAACCCCGAGGACGTCAAAACCCGCCGCCAGCTGAGAGTGCGACCCACGCTCAGGAAAAGTAAGGCCGATGACAAGTAAGGATGGAGAACGGAGAACGGAAAACGGAGAACGGAACGCGCGACAAGCGCGCGACGGTCAGCCTGCATAAAACCATGAAACCCTCTCTGACAAACACGCGTACAGGAGATACAGGAGGTTCAGGAGATACAGGATGGTACCTCCGGCACCCGTTTCTTCGACCTTGCCTAGCCCTTCTCGTTTCACAGTTCTTTCGTTGCTTTACCCGTCGCCCCGTAGGGGCGTTCTGTTCTCCGTTCTCCGTTCTCCGTTCTCCCCATTAACGCCCTCCGATTCCACTCTCCTCACGAGCCTTTCACAGCCATGTACATTTTCGGACCTGTTCCTTCGCGGCGGTATGGCCGCAGTTTGGGCATCGACCTGGTGCCTATGAAGACCTGCTGCTACGACTGCGTCTTTTGCCAGCTCGGCCCCACGCCCCACACCACCCTGGAGCGGCGCGACTACGTCCCCCTCGACGCCGTCTTCGCCGAGCTCGATGCCTGGCTCGCCAAAGGCGAATCCGCCGACGTCCTCACCCTTTGCGGCAGCGGCGAGCCCACCCTCCACGCCCACTTTGGCGACGCCCTCCGCCGCATCCGCGACCTCGGCCGCCCCTCCCTCCTCATGAGCAACGGCGCCCTCCTCTGGGACCCCGCCGTCCGCGCCGACGCCTGCCTCGCCGACCGCGTCAAAGTCTCCCTCCACTTCTGGGACGAGCCCTCCTTCCGCGCCACCGTCCGCCCTCACCCCGACCTCACTTTCCGTCGCGTCTACGACGGCCTCCTCGCCTTCCGCGACACCTTCCGCGGCAAGCTCGACCTCGAGTTCTTCGCCCTCCCCGGCCTCAACGACGCCCCCGCCCAGCTCAACGCCATCCTCCCCCTCGCCCAGCGCCTCCGCCCCGACACCGTCACCGTCAACTCCGCCGTCCGGCCCCCCGCCGACTCCGGCGTCCGCGACGTGCCCCCCGCCGAGCTCGCCCACCTCCGCCGACTCTTCGGCGCCGTCGCCGCCGAGCAGCACGCCGGCCACGCCGCGCCCCCCGAGCCTTACGCCGAGGACGCCCTCCTCGCCCTTGCCCGCCGCCATCCCCTCACCCCCGCCCAATTCGCCCGCTACTTCGGCGTCCCCGAGGAAACCATCCGCGCCGCCCTCCTCCGCCACCCCGACGACCCCTACGCCTCTCGCGCCCTCCTCGGTTGACCCATTCCCTACAAAAAAGGCCCCCGGCATCCCGCCGAGGGCCCTTTTTGTCGCGATGGACCGCTTACGCCACGCGGCGGCGGAGCGCGACGTCCGCTGATCGCTCCCTCCCGCCCATCGTCTTCGCGCTTGCCGTGCGCTCCTGTATCTCCTTATCTAGTCAGATGGTGTATTATTGGGGTGTCTTTTCTAGGTGGAAAGGACGCCCGTGGG
>CALXMT010000023.1 GCA_944389545.1 uncultured Kiritimatiellota bacterium
TCCGTGGCTCCTCCAAGCCTCCAAACTTCCAAGTTTCCATTGCGCCCCTTGCGTGCGCTAGCACGCCCAAAATCTGCTCAAAATCTGTGAGATACCGCAAGGTCTTCCTAACGAAGCGACGGAACATCTGCGTTTCCCATTCTGGCAGTCCTTTGTGTCCTTTGTGTTCCTTTGTGTTCCTTTGTGTCCTTTGTGGTAGCCGCGCAGCGTCCGGCTTCATCGCTGCCAAGGGCGGCGGCTCGCGCTCCAACCTCCGTGGCTCCTCCAAGCCTCCAAACTTCCAAGTTTCCATTGCGCCCCTTGCGTGCGCTAGCACGCCCAAAATCTGCATCAATCTGCGTTTCCCATTCTGGCAGTCCTTGTGTCCTTTGTGTTCCTTTGTGTCCTTTGTGGTAGCCGCGCAGCGTCCGGCTTCATCGCCGCCAAGGGCGGCGGCTCGGGCTCCAACCTCCGTGGCTCCTCCAAGCCTCCAAGCCTCCAAACTTCCAACCGGACATTATTGATTTCCGTTAGAACAGGGGTTTGTGATAAACTACAGTTTATGAGACTTGTACTTTTCTTCTCCGCCGTTCTCCTTGCCGCCACTGCCGTGGCGCAGGGAACCACATCCACCGACAAGGACCTCACGCCCACCGATGTCCTCGCCCAGTTGCCGGACTTCCCCAAGCACTGGAACCAGGCGCACCTCTACAACCAGGTCATCCGCGATGAGTATGGCAACGGCGCCCCCGCCGGGTGCGTGGCCGTCGCCGGCGCGGCCTGCATGGATTGGTTCCACTATCCCGCACAGTTCGGTGAAAAGAAATACAACGCCACCGGGCGCGAACTGCGCACGGAGCCGCTCGACTGGGCGCGCCTGGCGCCGGAGCCGTTGGACGCGCGGGGCCGCCGCACAGCCCAGACCATTCTCTACAACCTGGGCCTGCTCACCCAGATTCACTACGTCCAGGGCGGGTCCTCCACCACGCCGTTGGTCTATCTCGCCGCCGCACTGAAAGACCCTGCGGTTGGCTACGCCAGCGCCTACTACGTTGAGTTCGGCTCGGGTGCCACGGATGCGGACGTCGAGACCGCCATCTGGGCCTCGCTCCGTTGTGGTTCGCCAGTGGCGATGAGTATCGAGCGCGATGGCGGCGCCCACGCCGTCGTCGCCACAGGCTGCGGCACCGATGAGAACGGCGCCCCTCTCACGCAGGTCTTCGGCGGCTACGGCTCCAACCCCACGTGGATGGACGTGCCCACCAACATGCCCATCCCCGGCGGTTACACCTACTCGCGGCTCGCCTCCGTCGTCACCGGCATTGTCCCCACCGCGCCCGAAGGTATCTCCGGCGCGGCCCTTCCCGTCCTCGGCACCGTGGTAGACAAAAACAACAACCCCATCCCCTTCGCCAAGGTCACCCTCTCCATCGGCGACCAAATCGTCGCCGAGACCGCCACCGACCTGCAGGGCCGTTACGGCCTCTGGGGCTGGTTCGGCTATGACATGACCATTCAGGCAAGCATCTACACGATTGGCACCGACACCGCCCCCTCCGAAATCGTCAAACTTGACGCCCAACAGCACAACGGCACCACAGACTATCCGCTCCCGGGCATGCCCGCCCTCCGCGTCAAAGTCGGTGACCTGCGCGCCGCCATTGAAGCCTGTCAAAGCGAACTCAAAATCGACACGGATGTCTCCTCCGCCTCCCCCATCTATACCGACCTAGAGACGGCCAAAAACGCGGCACAAAACACCAGCAACTCCAAAGGCATCCTCTGCCTCAACAGCGAGGACCCAGACCTCAAAGCAGCCTTCCGCAAGACCTCGGGTTACATCTTGCTCTACGCCGACCCGCGCCTCCCCGCCCCCTTCCCCGAGGTCAACTCCCTCCCCGATGTCCGCCTTTTCCGCCTCGATGCCTCCGGGACCATCACTGATTATAGTACAACTGCGACCAGCAACAATTTAACGGGAGGCCTTGGGCCTCTCCAGTCTCGCGCCATCCGAACAGAAGAATTTTATATTACGGATGCTACTTGGAATGCCGATGATGTTGACGTGAGACATACAAGTACCGCAACCGTCACAACTGATGCACGCCTCGCCACGCTCACTATTGGCAGACCTGTTATCTTCAAAGGCGAAGGAACCATCACTTGGGCCAACCTTAACCAAAAAGACTCCATCACCCTCGACGGCCCCAACTTCCGTTACGTGGTGCCGAAGAAGAATGGATTGGAGTCTTATCTCTGCAAATCCGTGACCGTGCAGAACGGTGCGGAACTCTACTTCGGTGCCGGTGATGTCTCCGGTTATGGTTATACGACGAAGAGGGATGCCCCCACCATCACCATCGGTCCCGGCGGCATTCTTTGTGTCGTCGCCAGAGACACCCTGGCGCGGCGGCTCATCTTGGACGGCGGCCATATTGACCTGGGTAACCGCGACACCTCCGGAGATTACGGCTTCGGTTCCCTTGACCTCCTGCACACGATTGTTGAGGTGAAGGGTAATTCCTCTGTCTCTGCCCTCTCCGGCGTCGGCAACGCCGCCCTCTGCATCCGCGGCAACAGCGACGAAAGCGAAGAAAACAAAATCGACACGGAGTTCCAGTTCTCCAACGGTGCACGTTTGGATTGCCCCGTCTTGGTGGCTAAACCCAAACAAGACGGCGACCAAGGCAAGCTCCTGCTTTCCGGAGACGGCGTGGCAGCCTTCGGCACCGTTGAGGCCCCCACGACGGCCTCCGATGGCGTGCTCTTGGAGGGTGGCACCTTCACCGGCGGGCTGTCGCTCACGGACGGCGCACGGCTGACCACGGAAGCGCCCATCACCGTCACAGGCACACTCACCGTCTCCGGCACGGTCTCCATCGAAGAGCCCCGCTCCGGCGTCTTCCTGCACGGTAACGCCAACACGACTGTCGCGACCTCGGCCTTTACCGCACCAAATGGGTTCACCGTCAAGAAGGTCGGTAACGATTACCGCTTGGTGGCCTCCTCTGCCACCGACCCCGTGTGGTATGCCGATGGCGTGCGCGTGAAGGCCAAACCCGATGGCGCGGCTCCCGACAACTGCCTCCTCGTCCTTACCACCACAGACCGCAAGGAGAGCGGTCTGTGGGAAGGCTACGCCGCCTTTCGCTCCTCCCCCGCCGGCGGCGGCTGGAACGTCTGCATCGCCGCGAACGGCAATATCCCGGAAAATCAAACTGCCTCCGACTACATCCAATCCGCCGACTGTAAATACGTTCTCATCGGCGCCTCCGCCTCCGCTACCGAGATTCCCGCCCTCGCCGGTTCCCTTGATCGCCTCGACGGCTTCCACGTCGGCCGCCTCCCCCTCCGTGAAAGCATCAGCATGGGTACGGTGGAGGATCTCGGTAGTCTAGGCAACGGTGCTAAGCAGACGTACGCGGATCGCATCGATGCCGAGTTGATTGAGGCCTACGTCGCCAAACTCCGTAAAGCCGGAGATAAACACGCATGCGGAAAGCTTTCCCTGCTCGGCGGAGGTTATGGAGTCCCAAATCCGTACAAGAACGACACCGACTTCACGCAGTGGGATGGATTGCCCTCCATCGAGGATGCAGAGGCGTGGACTAAGCCAACCTCTCGCGGACTCACCGTCTATGCCCTGCGTGACCGTTACCGCCTCTTCAAGGTGGCCGAGCCAGATGTCTTCCCTGACTTGACGCTCTATGACGACGTGACCATCCCGCGTGGAACCGCGCCAAACGGTCTCGCGTATGGACGTGGTATCATCGGCAAAACCGACGGTGCCCTGCTTTGGGTGGAGGATCAGGGACGTCGTAACCGCCTGAGTACCATCTGCGTCAATGGCACTGCCAATGGCACCGTCACTGCCGAGGCCATCCCGGGGCTCTATTCGCTAGTGGTGACGCCGTCTGGACAGAGCGGAGACTTCTCACAAGAAACTTCGCTGAGCGTAGGCGAAATGCTCGTGCTCAATCCGCAGGGTGGGGCGCTAACCGTGTTCGCACCCACCGGCACGGACGCAACCCTCACCGTCTCCGCCACGGGTATCCCTTCGAGTAACACGCACACCGTCTGCGCGGCGGTGGCCGAGGCCCTCATCGAAAATCCCACTCTCACCGTCGGTCAAGCCCTCAACCAGGCACTCACGGATAATTCGGGGCTCTCCACCACCCTCACCCTCTTGGGCGACCCCACCGTGCGCGTCATGGCGTGGCCCGAGCCGGAGCCTCTCCTGCCCGAAGGTGCCACACTTGCAGAGGAGACGCTGGACGCCCTCCGTGCAGTAGCCGAGCAGGGCGGACTCTTTAAGGATTATGAGGTCACAGTCACGAGCCTTAATGATGTGGAGCGACCCATCGCGGAATTGGACGACGCGTTGGCGTGCTTTGAGGGACTGGAGCCCACGGTGGAGAACGACGACAAGGTGGTCGTAGCCTACGACTTCGGCGTCACGGGCCTCCGCATCGAAGGCGACACAGTGTTCGTCACCCTGTCCGTGCGCGGCAAGGGGCAGACCCTCACCTTCGCCGAGGGCAACGCCTACGCCATCGCGCCGCAGAGCCTCGATGACACGCAGCCCCTCGCCGCGCCACCGACCGTCACGCCCTCCACACCAACCGACGACGGCACGGTCGAGCTCCGCTTCTCCCTCCCCGAGGGCGACTCCACCTTCCTCTTCCGCGCCACCGTCTCCCGCCCCACGCCCTGACCCAACAGAGTCTGGGGAAGTTTTACCGCGAAGACGGTTTGGCGTGGAAACCCTGCGGGCTCCATCGCTCCCGTTGGTCGCGCCGCCCTTGGGATTTCCACGCTATCGCGCCAAAGGGGCGGCTTCGCCGCCCCGGAGAACAGAGAACAGAGAACAGAGAACAGAGAACAGAGAACAGAGAACGGAGCGTGCAGGCGCGAAGCGCCAAACCTTCCACGGCCACAGAACGCCCCTGCGGGGCGACGGGTGAGACTCCGAAAAACGACAAGGCGCGAAACGGAGGGCGGCGGGCGCGGTCAGCGGCGAAGCCGCAGAGCGCCCGATGGAGCCCGAGACGTTTCGCGCCCACAGTTGCGTCTTTGCGGTCCCTTGCTTTTCCCAACCTCTGCAAGCAAATTTTGCTTGACGGCGGGGGGATGGGTTTGGTAGTGTATGGGGCGATTTGACGCGTTGGCGTCGTTGTCTTTTTGGAGAGGTGGCCGAGTGGCCGAAGGCAACGGTTTGCTAAATCGTCGTGTTCCGCAAGGGGCACCGAGGGTTCGAATCCCTCCCTCTCCGCCATCTTTTTTATGACTTTTTCCGCGCAAACCTCAAAGAAGGCTTGCGCGCTTTGCTTTAGCTTGGTATCATGTGGGGTAGATGATTGTTTGCCATCCTTCAGAAGGGAGCACAGGAATGATCCGGAATGCGATGTTGACAGTGGCGTTCAGCGCGTGCGTGCTGGGCGCGGCGACGCTTTGTGCCCAAGAGGCAGAGGGCGAGGCCAAGCCCTTGCGGTTTGAGGCCATGGTCCGAGTGCTCAACCTGGAGGCCCAGGCCGATGCCACGGGCGCGACAGTGCCCGGCGCGGGCCTGCGTGTCACCCTCCCCAACGGCAAGACGGTGAACGCGGTCTCCTATAAAGCCTATCCCTACGGCTCGACCTTCGAGGCGACCGCGGGCACGCAGTTCCGCATCTGCTTCTCCCCCCTCACCTACGCGGTGGTGAAGGGCCCCGCCAAGTTTGTGCCGGCCGCCGCCGAGGAGTGGCAGAAGGTGCAGATGAAGATTGACTTCGGCGACGTCAATACGCGCGTGGACGACCGCGCCCTGGCCGGCCAGTTCGAGCTGGTGACGCCCCTGGGCACCTTCACGGACATGAACGGCATGGCCAAGCTCCACGTCGGGCAGGACGTCGCCCTGGACAAGCCGCTCAAGGGCGACGACTTCTCCTTCCGCACGCTCTCCGGCTCCGCCGCCTTCAAGGGTCTGCACTACACCATGAACGACATGACGCAGGCCAACGCCTTCTCCTCCATTGACGCCATGGGCTTCTCCACCTCCGAGCTGACCGGCCGTCTGGGCGAGGTCAAGATGGCCATCCCCTCCGGCAACGGCGCCGCCACCGACTTCTCCCTCACCCCCGGCTCCCAGGTCAAGATCACCCGCGCCAAGCCCCAGGGCTCCGACAACTGGGTGGTCTCCGTGCTGACCCTCTACGCCAACGGCGAGGCCAAGAACTATTTCTGCTACGTCGAGAACCGCGGCGAAGGCTACAGCACCGGCGAACTGATCGATGAGATCCTCCCCGCCGAGGAAGAGGGCGAACTCGCCGAGGGCGAAGAGGGCTCCCTCGAGGACGATGGCTCGCTGGGCGGCGAAGACTTCGATGCCTCTGCCTACGGCGACATCCCGGACGAGCTGAACGACTTTGGCGACGGCGCGCTCCTGTGAGCCGCGCCGCCCTTTCACACCAACAAGACAAATATCCCAAGCGACCATGTTCATCTATCGTTTCTCCCGCCTGATCCAAAGTAAATTGTTGTGGGGCCTTTTGGCCCTCTTGATGGTCTTCGCCTTCGTGGTGGCCGATTCCTGCTCCGGCATGGGCGGGGCCGGCGGCTACCAGCGCGCCGATGAGACCATCACCCCCAAGACCTACGAACAAGCCTCCCGCACCGTGGGCACGCTGACGAACAACGACCTCATCGGCATCACCCCGGAGGGTCAACTCTACTCCCTGTTGCCGCGCGGCTCGGATGTGTTGCGCTACGCCCTCTCCGTCAGCGAGCCCCAGTCCAGCACCGGCAATCCCAACACCCAGCGCCTGATTTGGAAGCTCCTCGCCGCGCGTCAGCTGGCTGACCGCTTCGACCTGACGCAGGGCGGGAAGAACGCCGCCAAGCAGATGATCGAGACCTCCTACAGGGACGCCCAGGGCGCCTTCAACCAAGAGGCCTACCAGCAGTTCTGGATCCAGGCGAACTTCCCCAACCCCGCCGAGTTCGAGCAGCTCTACTCCGACACCTGGCTCCCCGCCCAGGCCGCGACCGCCGCCGTCTTCAAGTCGGTCGGCTGGCTCACGCCCATGGAGCGCGACTTCATGCTCTCTGTCCTCTTCGATGAGACCACGGCCTACACCGTGACACTCAAGAACACCGCCAAGCCCGAAGACATCGCGCTTGACGATGCCGCGCTCAAGGCTTGGTACGACGCGAACCAAGAGCGTTACCGCCGCCCCGAAGAGCGCACCATCGCCTACTTCGAGATTCCCTCCTCCACCTTCCTCAAATCCGGGGAACCCTCCGAAGAAGAGGAAATCGAGGCGATGCAGTATCACGCCGACCACATGGACGAGTTCAAGGATCCCTCCAGCACCAACGCCACCGAGTCGGTCACCTACGAGGCTGTCCGCGACCAGGTGTTGGCCAAGGTGCGCGCCAACGATGCCTTGAGCGAGGCCCACACCATCGCCAACGGGACGATTATCCCCAAGATCGAGCTCTCCTCCTTCGAGGAAGTCGCCAAGGCCTATGGCGGCATGAAGACCGCCACCCTCACGCAGACCGGCTGGCCCGTCGGCTTCCAGAATGCCATGGACGTGCGCGAGCGCGCCTTCGGCCTGGAGCTGGGCAGCGAAATGGTCCGTGACGTGGTGGACGGCACCGACCGCGTCTACATCATCCAGTTGACCGGCATCCGCGAGTCCGACATCCGTCCCTTTGAAGAGGTCAAGGAGCAAGTCACCACCGCCTGCCGCGCCGCAAAGGTGCGCGAACAGGCCCTCGCCAAGGGCTCCACCCTCCGCGACACCCTCGCCAAGGCCCTCGCCGAAGGCAAGTCCTTCACGGATGCCGTGGCCGCCTGCAAGGATGAAAACCTCACCGCCAGCACGGCGCTGACCTTCACCCTCTCCGATTCCTCCACCTACCAGCAGACCCCCTATCGTGCGCAGGTCTTCGATGCGGCGCGCAACCTCGGCGCCGGCACGCTCTCCGAGCCGACCGTGGTGGGCAACAACGACGTCCTCCTGGTCTACATCGCCTCGCGTGTGGAGAAGGATCCGCTCAAGAAAACCGAGCAGGCCGCCATCCTCACCCAGCAAATGACCATGGAATCCGCCCTCCTGACCTCCGGCGACTGGCTCTCTTGGGCCATCAAGACCAGCCAGCCCAAGGATCCCAATGGTGTCCCCGTCAACTTGGACATCACCGAGTAAGTGACCCCATGTTCTCCCAAAAGGGCCCGCCACGCGGGCCCTTTTTTTGTGTCTAAGGCTTGAAATCCCTGTCCGCACCCTATAAGGGTCGCCCTCAGACCCTATAAGGGTTGACCATGGACCACTATAGGGGTCGACATCGGACCCTTATAGGGTCTCATAGCGGACCCCTATAGGGTCTCACCCCCGACCCTTATAGGGTCTCATCACCCACCCTTAAGGCCTCCGCAGAAAATGCAGGCGGTTTGGAAGCTTGGAAGTTTGGAGGTTTGGAAGCTTGGAGGAGCCACGGAGGTTTAAGCCCGAGCCGCCGCCCTTGGCGGCGATGAAGCCTCACGCTGCGCAACTACCACAAAGAACAAGGGGCGCGCTAGCGCCCCACCTTTTCTAGAGGCGCGGGTTTTGGTAGAATACGCCCCGTTTTTGCTAGAAGAGGAGTACCATGAAGGATTCCAAAGCCGATTTCGCCGCCCTGCTCGCCGCCAGCGGGATGGATTACCGCCGCGGGTTCAACCCCGGTGAAGAAGTGCGCGCCACCGTCGTTTCCACCAAGGGCCACTATGTGGTGATTGACGTGGGTGCGAAGGACGAAGGCGTGGTGCCCAAAGAGGAGTTCATCCTGGAGGATGGCACGCTCCGCGCGAAAGAGGGCGAGCGCCTCACGGTGTGGTTCGTCGGCATGCGCCAGGGCAACCTACTCTTCACGGCCCGCAACAAGGCCACGGGCCGCGGCGACGCGGCGCTCCGCCAGGCCTTCGAGGCCGGCACGCCCATCGATGGCCTGGTGAAGGGCGAGGTGAAGGGCGGCTACGAAGTGGAAGTGGCCGGCCAGCGCGCCTTCTGCCCCTACTCCCAGATGGATCTCCACCGCGCCAAGGACGCCGCGGAGTACATCGGCACCAAGCAAACCTTCCTCATCTCCGAGTATGGCGAGGACGACCGCGGGAGCAACCTCATCGTGTCGCGCCGGGCCCTGCTCGAGCGTGAGCGCAACGCCAAGAAGGGCGCCCTGCTGGCCGAACTGGCCGAGGGGCAGGTCCGCGAGGGCACCGTCACGCGCGTGATGGACTTCGGCGTCTTCGTCGACCTCGGCGGCGCGGAGGGCCTGGTGCCCACGCGCGAGATGTCCTGGGACCGCGGTGCGAAGCCCGAAGACCTGGCCAAGCCCGGCGACACCGTGGAGGTGCTGGTGCAGCACTTCGACCCCGTCACCGAGCGCATCTCCCTCTCCCTGCGCGCCCTGCGCCAGAACCCCTGGGAAGCCTTCGCCGCGCAGTACCGCGTGGGTGACGTGCTCAACGCGAAGATCGTCCGCATCACCACCTTCGGCGCCTTCGCCCAGCTCACCCCCGGCGTGGACGGCCTGCTCTCGAACGGCCGCCTGGCCGCCCTGGCCAAGGGCCGCCGCATCGCCTCCGCCCACGAGGTCGTGGAAGAGGGCCAGACCCTTGAAGTGAAGATCGAGTCCATCGACGCCAACGAGCACAAGATCGCCCTCAAACCCGTCACCGCCGAGGAGCCCGTCAAGGACGCCCCCGCGAACGACCCCGACAGCGACCCCTCCGCCTGGATCCGCGCCAACCGCGCCAAGAACGCCGGACTGGGGAACAATCCCTTCGCGGGGCTCAACCTTTGACGCCCCCCATCAACCTCTACTTCGACGCGCACGCCCGCACCCGGTTGCGTTACTGGGCCGCGGGCGCGCCGCGTGAGCGCGTCCTCCCCTGCCCCGCCGCCCTGCTCATGGCCCCGCCCGACCCCGAGGCCGAGGTGACGGGCCGCGTCCTCACCACGCCGCACGAGGCCCTCTTCCACGCCTTCCGCACCATGCCGTTGCGCCCGGAACTCGACTGGATCCTGGCGCCGGGCGAGGCCTTCACGCCCCTCTGGCGCACCGTCTTCGACAAGTTGCTGGAGATGCTCCGCCGTCCCCCCGAGGCGCGCTGGTGCGTCCGCGGCGAACCGGGCTGGTTCCTGCAGTTCGGTCTGCGCGAGGCCGATGGGAGCTACACAATGGCCGCGCTCATCCTCCCCAACGGCAAGCCCGCCGTCCTCACCTTTCGCGCGGAGGACCTCATTGAGGCCCTTCCCCCACCCCGCCCCTTCGCCGAGATGGAGGTCATCTCTCAGGCGGACGGCCTCCCCGCCCAGACCGACCGCGTCCCCTGGGACACGCGCGTCCGCCTGCCCATCGCCACCCCCGGCGCCGCCCTTCTCTCATTTCGGCTGATTAGCTGATTCGCTGATTGGCTGATTGGTCACAGGCCTCACCCCATCAATAGGTAACCGCAAAGACGCGAGGGTGGGCGCGAAACGCTTCGGGCTCCGTCGGTCGCTCTGCGGCTTCGCCGCTGACCGCGCCCGCCGCCCTCCGTTTCGCGCCTTGTCAGATAAAAAGCAGGGGTGTGGGGCAACGCCCCACCAAAAAAGACCAAGCATCCAAGCCTCTAAGCTTCCAAGCTTCCCTAGAGCGTCCTGCGTGCGATAGCACGTCCTTAATCTGCTCAAAATCTGCGGAATCTGCGGTTCCCCAATCTGGCACTCTTTCAGTGTACGGTCTTATCGCCGCCAAAGGCGGCTGCCCAGGATTCAACCTCTGTGGCTCCTCCAAGCCTCCAAACCTCCAAACTTCCAAGCTTCCCTGAAGCGTCCTGCCGGCGGTAGCCGGCCCCAAATCTGCCAAAATCTGCACAATCTGCGGTTCCCATTCTGGCAGTCCTTGTGCCCATTCTGGAGTACTGGAAGCCGCGGTAGGACACATAGGACCTATAGGACGACTAGGATGGCGACTGTCGCCGCTTTGCACAACGGCCTCACCGTCGCCCCGCAGGGGCGTTCCGTTCTCCGTTCTCCGTTCTCCGGGGCGGCGTAAGCCGCCCCTTGTTCTTTGTGGTAGCCGCGCAGCGTTCGGCTTCATCGCCGCCAAGGGCGGCGGCTCGGGCTTCAACCTCCGGGGCTCCTCCAAGCTTCCAAACCTCCAAACTTCCAAACCTCCAATCCGCCCTTTGCTAAAATAAAGGTACGATGATTCTGCATGTGGACATGGATGCTTTCTTTGCGGCGGTCGAGCAACACGACCACCCGGAGTGGCGCGGCAAACCGGTCATCGTCGGTGCGCCGCCGGACAAGCGCGGCGTGGTCTCCACCTGCTCCTACGAGGCGCGGAAGTTTGGCGTCCATTCGGCCATGCCGTCACGTCAGGCCTATCAACTCTGTCCGCAAGGCATCTTCGTGCGCGGCCGCATGGCTCGTTACAAAGAGGTCAGCGACCAGATCTTCGCCATCTTCGGCCGCTTCACGCCGCTCGTCGAGGGACTCTCCATTGATGAGGCCTTCCTGGACGTCACGGGCGTGCGCCGTCTCTTCGGCGAACCCGAGGCCATCGCCCGCCAAATCAAGGCGCAAATCCTCGCCGAGACAGGCCTCACCTGCTCCATCGGCGTGGCCCCGAACAAACTCCTTGCCAAGCTCGCCAGCGAGGAACGCAAGCCCGACGGACTCTTCGTGGTGCCCGCCGACCGCCAAGCCTGTCTGACCTGGCTCGCCTCCAAACCCCTGCGCGCGCTCTGGGGCATCGGCCCAAAGGTCGCCGACCTCCTCCTCCAAAACAACATCGCCACCGTGCGCGACCTCCAGTCCACCAACCCCGACCGCCTGCGCAACATCGTCGGCCCCGCCCTCGCCGAGCACCTGATGAACGTCGCCTTCGGCCGGGATTCCCGCGTCGTCTCCACCGAGCGCGAGGAGAAATCCCTCTCCCGCGAGCACACCTACCCCGAGGACACCCTCGACCGCGACCAGCTCCGCGCCGACCTCCGCGCCATCGCCGAGGACGTCGGCCGCCGCCTCCGCAAACACGGCTTCTGGGCCCGCACCGCCCGCCTCAAGATTCGCTACGCCGGCTTCCGCACCGTCACCCGCCAGGCCCCCTTCCCCACCCCCGTCTGCGACGACTTCGCCCTGCGCGACGCCGCTTGGGCCCTCCTCGACCGCCATCTCGAACCCGAGACGCCCGTCCGTCTCATCGGCTTCGGCGTCGACAACCTCACCGATTCCCCCCTCCCCACGGACGACCTCTTCGCCGCCGTCTCCGCCCCACCCCGCGACCGTCTGGAGCGCCTCTCCCGCACCCTCGATGCCCTCCGCGCCAAAGGCGCCCACCTCTGATGGGGCGGCTATGCCGCCCCGGAGAACGGAGCGTGCAGCGGCGAAGCCGCAAACCTTCCACGGCCACAGAGAACGGAGCGTGCAGGCGCGAAGCGCCAAACCTTCCACGGCCACGGAACGCCCTGATGGGCGACGATGAGGCCATTGTGCAAAGCGGCGAGAGCCGCCGTCCTAGTCGTCCTATAGGTCCTATATGTCCTACTGCGTCGTGTTATGGCACGTCGCAGACGTGCCTGCGGGTGCAGGGGGTGTTTCCCCCTGCCGGGGCGTGGGGCAGCGCCCCACATCCTCTACATTCCTTACTTCAAGGCGCGAAACGGAGGGCGGCGGTCGCGGTCAGCGGCGAAGCCGCAGAGCGACCGATGGAGCCCGAAGCGGTTCGCGCCCATTGCTGCGTCTTTGCGGTTCCCATTCTGGCAATCCTTCTCTGTGTTCCTCTGTTCTCCTCTGTGATTCCCTGTGTCTACAAAACCTCCCGGGCATACCGTCTCCAGAGCCAACGCCAAAGCCTGTAACAAAAAAAGGAGGGGAGGCACTGGGCCTCCCCTCCAAGGTTGAGGTTTCGCTTGAGTTTAGAAAAGGGATTTGAGGTAAGCCGCTTGAGCCTCGGAGGTCGTCTCGGGCGGGACGGCTCGGACGGAGAACTCGAGGCGCTCCGCGTTCGCGGTTCCCTCGGGGAAGGCAGAGAGAGGGATACGGAAACGACGGGTGAGAGAGGTGCCGGCGGCGGCCTCGGCGGCGAGGTCCTCTTCCGTCACCGGATCCGCTTCGATGCCCACGTTGTTCACGGAGAAGACGAGCGTCGTGCCCTCGGCATAGGCGGGGGTGGCGTTCTCAATGTCCGCCACGCCCGCGGGGTCTACGATGTGCCCCGTACGGTCGGCGAAGTGGGTGGCGAGGTCGTTGCGGAGCGTCACCTCCAGGAGCACCTGCTCGTTGCCTTCCGCATCCTTCTCGATGGTGGCGCGGGAGATGCCGAACTCATAAGCCACGATCAAGTCGGCGACGTCAAAGTAGTCGTCCGCATGCGTGGTCTCGCCGGTCGCACGGGCGGTGGGCGTCTCTTCGCCGTGTGTAGCGAGGGCCGCGACGTTGCGGAAGCAAAGCATCGCCTCGGAGATGTCGGAGGCGGAGAGCACCTTCTCCTTGGCCTGGGTGTAGCCTTCGGCCTCACCGCCGACGAGGAGCTGGTCTTGGTAGATATCGATGAGCGTTTCCTCCAACGCGTCATTCCAGACGTTCTCGTTACCTTCGGTGCCGTCAGAGGGGGCGGCGGGTTCGATGAAGCCGGGCTCATCGAAGAAGTAGTTCGCGCCGCCCGCGATGAGGTCCACACGGATGTCCCAACGGTCGTCCGTGCCATGGGCGGCCTGGAAGGCGCGGCGGCTCTCCAGGTTCGCCGTGTTCTCCCCGGAGCGCAGGAAGACGAGGCCGTGCTTGGCGTCCGCGGGGGCGGTCACACGCACCCGCTTCGTGGCCGTGACCTTCCCCGAGACGACGAAGGCAGGTTCCGTCATTGTGGCCGCGGAGCAGTCGAGCGTCGACCCCTCGTTCAGCGTGAGCGCCTTGGCCTTGCGGCTGGGCTTGTCGGTGGAGAGGGTTGCGTCGGCGGAAGCGGCAAGGGTCGTGTTCGGGACGTCCTGCCCGAAGGTGAGAAGGCCCTCGCTCCGGATGGTGCCGATATCGATGTTCAGCCCCGAGAAGGTCATGTTGCAAGCGGCCAGGGTCCCCTCGCCGGTCAGCTTCGTCCCTTCAAGGAACTTCACGGCATCGACCTCTTTGTCGCAGTCGAAGACACGCAAAGTGCCGTCCACGTCAAGCGTCTCGGAGAGGGTGAGAAGGCCATCGCGCGCGACCAGTCGCAGGACATCGCCCTTCTTCCCGCCATCAGGCAACTCGACGGTGAGGGACTTGGCGCGCTTGGCCGCGTTCACGATGAGAGGACTGACCGTCTTGCCGTCCACCAAGCAAACATTCAAGCGGGCCGCGTGCTGGAAGGCTTCCTCCACCTCGTCCTCGGCAATCTGTTCACCGTCATAGCTACCACGCCGCCACGGTTGTTTCGAGAAGGCATGTTCGTCCTCACTCTCGCTCCCGCCCGCACTCTCAGGGACATCGGCAAGATCAAGGTAAATCGGCTCAATCTGCTTGAAGTACCACGCGACAAGACCTTGCCTCGAGAAGATGGAGACATCCTGTCCATTCTCTGTAATCTTCGTCTTATCCGTGATGAGCCACGCGTCATCTTCTTCGTAAGTGGGAACGTAGACGGCCTCAGAGACTTGGCCGTAGTCGAGGTTGACGTCCGGGTTCGTGCCGAGCGTGCCGCGGTTGCCGGCGTCGCCGGAGATCTCCTGGGTCAGCTGGCACTTGACCACGGGGCCCTCAAGGCCGCGCACGCGGGCCTCATCGGCCAGGAAGGTGACGGTGGGGCCGCCGCGCAGGAGGACGATGTCGTTGGAGAAGTCGCAGACCGAGGCCGCGACCTCGGCGTTCGTGCGGAAGATGCCCGTGGCCGTGGCGTTGTGGTCGACGGTCTCCAGGCCAAGGTCATCGTTGGCACTGCCGGTGAAGTAGAGCGTGCCGTATTGGTAGCCCGAGACGCGCGTGGGGTCAAGCGTCACATTCTCAGCGTTCTTAGCGGTTTCCCAGCCGGAACAAGGCCCAATCTTGACCGTGCCCTCGCCGAAGACCTCAAGCTGGGCGTAAGTGCGGTCAGCGGAGGGGAAAAGCCCGCCCTTCTGCGTATTCACATCGAACGTGGCCGTCCCGCCCCCGCTCACTTGAATCGCGACAATCGATCCTTCCGCAGGCTCGGCGTAAGTGCCGGAAGAGTTCGTCCAAGTGCCTCCATCCAAATACTGACGCTTCCACTGCCCCTCGGCCACCCAATTGTACGACCCGGCGCCAGAAGTGGTGACACTGCGGACATAGCGCACGTCCGTATTGTTGTCGTCGTCCTTGTGGATATAGGGATAGGCTCGGGCCAGCGTGTAGATTTCCGCCTCATCGAGAGGGCGATCATAAAAGAGGCAAAAGTCAATGCCGCCGTCACTGGTACCGTACGTGACCGAATTAAAGTGATCATCCCCAAACCAACTCGAGATGTCCCCCATCAGCTTGCCATACTGAAGTCCAGGCGCGATTTCAGGTTCCCCATCGGGAAGATTCACCGACACCATCAGACGGTCGTTCAGGAAGAGATCCACGTGGCGATTCGCGTAGCGCACCGTGAGCAGATGGAAGGAGTCCGTCAGGCAGGGAACCTCCACACTGCCAAGCCGCGTGATTGTGTTAGTGGAGTGGTCCCCCCAGAAACTAGCGTTATAGTCGCCATCGGAAATGTACCACAAGATAAGTTCATCGCCATTACGGTCGTCTTCGCTAGAGCTTAACGATCCGGTGGTCACGACCAACGTACCCAGCGCCTGGAACTCCGAAGCGACGCCGCTGTGGTTCTCGCCCAGGGCCAAGACAACGCTGTTCTCGTACTCCGGCATCATGACACGTGTGGAGACCGTCCATTCGGGAATACGGAAGTCGTCCGCATCGGCAAGCCCCTTGTTTCGCATCGCCGTCATGAGCGTGCCGGCAGCGACGTAGGGACAATAATCCAAGTCCACGGCCTTGCTCGCCGGGTTCCACGCATCAAAGAACCCATCATCGAGCTCCACGACAGTCCCTCCGGGGGAGGCGGAGTCCGAGATCAAGCCGTTGGTGCTGTTGTCGTCCGCGCCGCCATCGCCGAGGGTGAGTCGCCCGGTATTGATGGTGATGCCGTCATTGGCATTAGAGGGATGCTCGCACTGGACGTTGATGAGGGCATCGTCCAAGAGAGCCGTGAGCGCGGCGTTGTCCGCGGGGACGGCGTGGAGAGGAGATGTGGGGAGGAGGAGCGCGGCGAGGGCCGCGACTGCAAGGGGCGTTGAAGAACGTTTCATAAGGCTCCTTTCGTGGTCTGCACGGATGTGCCCGACATGGCTTCCAAAAGAACGGCGCCCTATTTTACGCAGGCCGGGCTTACGCTCAAGTTTGCTCTCCGTTACTTTTGTGTGATGGCGTGTTTTCCACGAAGACACGAAAGTGACGCGAGGGCCTGGACCCTTCACCGTTCGGCGCGTTGCGCCTCACTACCGGGCCCATCCCTCGCGTCTCTATCGTTTTCCCGGAAAGCCCCCTCAAGCAACGCGGTAGGACCTCTAGAACGACAGTTGACGCCGTTTGCACAACGGTTTGCCCGTCGCGCGCTTGCCGCGCGTTCTGTTTTCCGTTCTCCGTTTTCCGTTCTCCGGGGCGGCGCAGCCGCCCCACTTATGGTATGCTATCAGCAATGAAACGATTGGCGGAGGTGACGCCGAAGGTCGCGAAGTTGCTGGAGGGTATCCTCCCGCGGCAGGCTAAGGCTTTTGCGGTGGGGGATTTGCCGATGCCGGTGGCCGTGATGGCCGCGAGCCTACTGGGCGAGGGGCCGTCGGTGCTCGTGACGCCCTCGCCGGAGACGGCGGACCAGGCGCTTGCGGACGCGGCGGTGTTGTTGCCGGGGGTGCGGCTCCTGCCGTTGTCGCCGGCGGACGACGAGGAGGCGTTGCTGACGGGCGGACGGATGGCCCAGGTGCGCGACATTCTCGCCGCCGAGGGGCGTTGCCTGATTGTGGCCTCCATCCATGCCTTGCTCCAGCCGGTGCCCGACCCCAAGGCGCTCGACGCCGTGAGCAAGACCCTCCGCCTGAACGAGGACTTCCCCTTCGACACCTTGGCCGAGACGCTCACGGGCCTAGGCTACGAGCGCGAGGAGTTGGTGGTCGAGCCGCTGACCTTCGCCCTGCGCGGCGGCATCCTGGACGTGTGGCCCGCGGGGGCGGCGCAGCCCGTGCGCGCGGAGTTCTTCGGCGACACGGTGGACAGTCTGCGCGCCTTTGACCCGGCCACGCAGTGTTCCGTGGCGAAGGTGACGCTCTTGCCCCTGCCGCCCGCGCCATCGGCCAAACTGAAGACGGCCCAGCTGTTGCCGCAACTGAAGGGCGCGTCGCTCTGGATGCAGGACGCGCCGAGCGTGGAGGCCGCTCTGGCGCAGCTCCCGCTCGTCTCCCAACGGCAAACCAACGCCGAGTGGCTCGCCGCGCAGGCCGAAGCCCTGGGCGGACGCGTCTGCTGGGCGGGTGAGCCCCTGCGCGGGGGTGTGCCGTCCGTGGCCCTGGTGGCCGAACCCATCCGCGGCGTGCGCGACCTGGCCGGAGGCGGCCGCGACAACCATCCCGATTTCTACACCAACCTACGCAAAACCTTGCTCACGGAGTTGGACGCCGAGGCCCGCAAGCGCCGCACCGTGGTCATCTGCGCCGAGGGCGCCGCCGCGCGGGAGCTCCTGGCCCATGAGTTGCCGCCCGACTCCAAGGTGAAGCTCCTGCCCGAAAGCCTCTCCGAAGGGTTCGCGTTGGCGAACCTCAAGCTCACGGTGGTGTCGCAAGGCGACCTTTACCCCACCACACGCACTTGGCGGACGCCCACGCGCCCCCGCCCCATCGCCGGACAGCGCCTGGAGTATGCCTTCGACGTGGAGCCCGGCGAACTGGTGGTGCACCTGGAACACGGCATCGGCCGTTTCCTGGGGCTCACCGAAATCGAGATGGAGGGACGCCGCACCGAGGTCTTCACCCTGGAATACGCCGGCGGCGCGCGCCTCCACGTCCCCACCACACACGCCCACCTGCTCTCGCGTTACATCGGGCCCGACAGCCGCAAGGTCAAGCTCCACTCGCTGGACGGCAAGCGCTGGCGCAACGAGAAGGAGGCCGCCCAGCGCGGTATCGAGGACCTCGCGGCGGGGTTGCTCGAGACCCAGGCGCGCCGCCGCGTGACGCCCGGCTTCGCCTTCGACCTCTCCGACCCGTGGATCGCCGAGTTCGAGGCCCTCTTCCCCTGGCAGGAGACGCCCGACCAAACACGCGTCATCGCCGAGGTCAAGCGCGACATGGCCTCGCCCATGGCCATGGACCGTCTGCTCTGCGGCGACGCGGGCTACGGCAAGACCGAAGTCGCCATGCGCGCGGCCTTCATCGCCGTGGCCAACCACAAGCAGGTGGCCCTGCTCGCCCCCACCACCGTCCTGGCCGAGCAGCACTTCGCCACCTTCTGCGACCGCATGGCCCACTTCCCCGTGCGCATCGAGGTGCTCTCGCGTTTCCGCACCCAGGGCCAACGCGCCAAGACCCGCCTCGCCGCGGCCAAGGGGCAGGTGGACATCCTCATCGGCACCCACGCCCTGCTCACCGAAAACATCGCCTTCCAGGACCTCGGCCTCCTCATCATTGACGAGGAACAGCGCTTCGGCGTGGCCCACAAGGAGCGGCTCAAAAGCCTCCGCGCCTTGGTCGATGTGCTCACCATGAGCGCCACGCCCATCCCCCGCACGCTCTACCTCTCCCTCACCGGCGCGCGCGACCTCTCGCTCCTGCGCACCCCGCCCAGCAACCGCGTCGCCGTCGAGACCCTCATCCAGCGTGACGACGACGCCGTCATCGCCGCCGCCGTCCGCCGCGAACTCGCCCGCGGCGGCCAAGTCTTCTACCTCTACAACCGCGTCAACACCATCGGGCGCGTCCACGAGCGCCTCCGCCGCATCGTGCCCGAGGCCCGCGTCCTCGTCGCCCACGGCCGCATGGACGCCGCCGACCTCGCCGAGACCATGGCCGCCTTCGCGCGCGGCGAGGCCGACATCCTCCTCTGCACCACCATCATCGAGAGCGGCATCGACATCCCCCGCGCCAACACCATCCTCATCGACCGCGCCGACCGCTTCGGCCTGGCCGACCTCTATCAGCTGCGTGGCCGCGTGGGGCGCTCCGCCGTCAAGGGCTTCGCCTATCTGCTCCTCCCCGGTGAGGGACTGATCGACTCCGATGCCCGCAAGCGCCTCCAGGCCCTCAAGCGCCACTCGGGCCTCGGCGCAGGCTACGCCATCGCCCTGCGCGACCTCGAGATCCGCGGCTCGGGCAACCTCCTCGGCGCGGCCCAGAGCGGACACATCGCCGCCATCGGCTTCGGACTCTACTGCCAGCTCCTGCGCCGCACCGTGGCCCGGCTCAAGGGCGAGGCCCTGCCGATGCTCGTGGACGTGACGCTCTCGTTGGACTTCCTGGACACTTCGCCCGGCGCCTCCGGCCCAAACGCCGCCGCCATCCCCTATCTTTATATCGAGGACGACGCCCAGCGCATGAACACCTATCGCCGTCTGGCCGAGGCCGTCACCATCCAAGAGATCAACGCCCTGCGCGACGAGCTCGCTGACCGCTATGGCCGCCCACCACCCGCCGCCGAGCGCACGCTCCGTCTGGCCCGTCTGCGCATCCGCGCCGCCGGTGCACACCTCTCTATGATAGAGGCACGCCAAGGGCTCCTCACCTTCTACGCCCGCCTCAACCACGCCCCCGTCCGTCACTTCGCCCACCTCCCCCTCCCCGACAAACCCACCGATGCCCTCCTCGACCACATCGAGTCCCTCCTCTCCCGCCTCCCCCGCCTCGCGTGAAGCGTTCTCCACGAAAACGGAGGGGCGTGGGGCAGCGCCCCACACCCTCCAATCAACCAATCAGCCAAATCCTTCGTGTCCTTAGCCGTGGAAGGTTTGGTCCTTTGGGCCTGCACGGTGTCCGTTGTGATTTCCAATTATTCTGGCAGTCCTGCGTGCGGTAGCACGCCCTTAATCTGCAACAAATCTGTGCAATCTGCGGTTCCCCATTCTGGCAGTCTTTGTGCCCTTTGTGTTCCTTTGTGTCCGTTGTGGTAGCCGCGTAGCGTCCGGTTTCATCGCCGCCAAGGGCGGCGGCTCGGGCTTCAACCTCCGGGGCTCCTCCAAACTTCCAAGCCTCCAAGCTTCCAAACCTCCAAGCCATCTTTGTGATTCTCTGTGTCTACAAAACTTCCCCGGAGACTCCTAACGATTGAGGCGTGAAAAATGGTACACTACTCTTATGAAAACGATTCAGGGCATTGTCTTTGACTTTGGTGGCGTCATCTCGCAGGCGCAGGACGCGACCTTCTTCCCGGAGGTGCGCCGCCTGACCGGATGGTCGCGCGAGGAGGTGTTGGACGGCTGGAAGGCCCACCGTCGCGCGCTCGATGCGGACGACGTGGACGCGCAGGGGCTCTACCGTCTCATCGCGGCCGACCGCGGGGAAACCCTGCCGCAGACGACGCTCGACGCGCTGAAACAGCTGGATTACGACTCGTGGTCCGTGCCGAACCCGGAGACACTCGCCTGGGCGCGAGAGCTGAAGGCCGCCGGGTTCCGTATCGGCATCCTCACGAACATGCCCACCGGTTTCATCCCGTGGTTCGACCGCTGTGCGCACGACTTCCGCGCCTTGGCCGACGCGGAGGTCATCTCCGGCGTGGAGCGCATCACCAAGCCCAAGCCGGAAATCTACGCCCTCATGGCGCAACGCATGGGCCTCCCCCCGGCCTCGCTCTTCTTCCTGGACGACACGCAGGCGAACGTCGACGCGGCCCGCGCCTGCGGCTGGCACGCCGAGCGCTTCGTCTCCGTGGCGCAGGCCAAGGCCGCGCTGGACGCGCTCCCGTGAACCGTCGCCACGCCCCTCGCCCCACCGACCTGGACCCCGCGCCGCCGCACCAACCGATGCCGCACGCGGAGGCCCCGAGAACGACGCTCGGTTCGGCGCGGCTCTGGGTACGCGTGGCGCTGGCGTTGGTCTTTCCGACGCTTGTCTTTGCCGTGGCGGTAGGACTCTTCCCCGTGCTCCGCGAAGGCGGCGCGGGTATCTCCGCCCCTGCCTCGTGGGCGGGCTTTTGGGACGCGGCATCCGCGCCGCTCCCGGGCGGGACGTTGCGATGGTGTGCCGATGCACTCACCGCGTGGTGGGCGCGACCGTGGTTCGGCACCTCGGCGTTTCTGGCGTTCGGCGGCCTCTCCATCGTGCTGGGGCGTCTGGCACGACTGCCGCTCTGGTCCGCGACGATGCCCTTCGCGGCGACGCTCTGTTGTGTGGCCTATTGCGGCGTGGCCGGATGGAATGGTCTGGGCGGGGCCTTTCCCTTCGCCCACCTGTTGGGCTGGACGGTCTGCCTGGGACTTATCGCCTTGGCGCAGGCAATTGGGGGATGGGCGGCCTTCGCGATGGCCGTGCTCTATCCCGTGGTCGGGACGCCGGCTCTGTTGGCCGCGCTCGTGGCGCTGACCCTGCCGCGGCTCGGCCCCCTCTCGCGCCTCGCGTTCGCGGCGGCGTTTCTCCTGCCGGTGGCCTGGCGTCACTGCTTCGCCGCCGATGTGCCGTGGGAATCCCTGTTCCTCGCCAACGCGCCCTTCTTTGATCTGGAAAAGACCCTCATCTGGAACCTGACGAGTGGTCTCTGCCTGGTGCTCCTCGTCTGGTCGGCCTGGTGGGCCTATCTGCCGCAGGGCGTGTTGCGTCTGGGGCTCGGCCTCTGGGTGCCGCCGCTCGTCTTCGCCGCCGCAGTCTGGTTCGCCCCGGAGATTCTCCGCTGGAACGAGACGATGCACGCCACGTTGAACCCCGCAACAAGGAGTCTGCCATGACAATCGTTGAATACGGCGATGAGGCGACGGACTGGTTGCGTGCGCGCGACCCGGCCCTCGGGGCCGTCATCGATGCGGTGGGCCACATCCGGTGGGAGGTCGACCCCGACCTCTTCGCCGCGTTGACCCACCACATCGTGGGGCAGCAAATCTCCACCAAGGCCCAGGCCGCCATCTGGGCGCGTCTGCGTGAGGGCCTCGGCACGGTCGACGCGCCCCACGTGCTCGCCTGCGGACCGGAGCGGTTGCGCACCTTCGGCCTCAGCCAACGCAAGGTCGACTACGTGCTCGACTTCGCCCGCCGCGTCCAGGACGGCTCCTTCGATCTCGAAGCCATCGCACACCTGCCCGACGACGAGGCCATCGCGGCCCTCACCTCCCTGCACGGCGTGGGCGAGTGGACCGCCGAGATGACCCTTCTCTTCACCTTACAGCGGCCCAATATCCTGAGCTACAAAGACCTCGGCATTCAGCGCGGGCTCTGCATGCTCCACCGCCACCGCCGCATGACGCCCACCCTCTTCGCGCGGTACCGCCGCCGTTACACCCCCTTCTGCAGCGTCGCCAGCCTCTACCTCTGGGAAGTCGCCGGCGGCGAAGTCCCCCTCCCGGGGAGAAAGGAAACGCCATGAAACACCCCCTCGCCCTCCTGCTCTGCCTCGCCGCCCTCGCGCCGCTCCGCGCCGAGTTCGCCGGCGGTGTCCCCACGCACACGCTCTTCATCGCCGGCGGCGGCCACGTCGCCGAGCTCACGCCGCAGAATGAGACGCTCCGCCAGTGGCGCGTGGGCAACGTGAACGACGCCTGGCGCCTGCCCAACGGCAACGTCTTGGTCGCCGACGGCGCGGCTTGGGAGGCCACCCCGGACGGTAAGCGCGTGTGGGAATACAAGGCCAAGGAGACCACGGGCGGCGGCGTCTTCTCCTGCCAGCGTCTGCCCAACGGCAACACCCTCATCGCCGAGAACAGCACGGGCCGCATCTTCGAGCGTACGCCCGATGGCCGCGACCTCAACGTCCTCCAAGTGCCGCTCAACGAAAAGGACCGCCATCAGACCCTCCGCATGGTGCGCCGCCTGCCCAACGGCGACACGCTGGTCTGCCGCTCCGGCATCGGCATCGTTGAGCTCTACGGACCGGACCTCAAGAAGAAGTGGAGCCAGCAGGTCCCCGGCCTCGCCTTCGCCGCCGTTCCGGACCCCAAGGGCAACATCTACATCGCCCTCCTCGACCGCATCCAGCTCTGGTCGCCGGACAACAAGCTCATCTGGGAGTTCGTCGGCAAGGACTCCGGCCTGCCCATCAAGAACATGACCGGCATCCACCTGTTGCCCAACGGCAACCTCGTGGTCGGCTGCTACGCCTGTGGCCCGAAGGACATCGGCGCCTTCGAGCTCACCCCGGACAAACGCGTCCTCTGGCGCTACTCCACGCCCAAGCGCGGCCGTGACAGCCACATGGCCATCCAACTCCTCGACCCCGCCATCACCACGCCCAATCGATAAGGAAGTTTGGAAGTTTGGAGGCTTGGTTCTTCCCCCGCCCAATCGTGCGCGACAGCGCACAACCAAACTTCCAAACATCCAAGCCTCCAAGCTTCTCCAATATGTATCCCATTCACGAAATCTTTGAGTCGCTCCAGGGCGAGGGCCGCCACACCGGCCGCCCCTGCCTCTTCATCCGCTTCGCGGGGTGCAACCTCGCCTGCCCCTGGTGCGACACCGACCATTCCCCGCGCCTGACGCTCTCCGTGGACGACCTCCTCGCGCGGGTCGAAGCAAGCGGCGCCAAGAGCGTCATCCTCACCGGCGGCGAACCGCTCCTCCAGCCCCTCCTGCCCCTGGTCCTCGGCCTCCGCGAACGGGGCGTCTGGGTCGCCATCGAGACCAACGCCACCATCGAACCCGAGCCCGCCCTCCGCGAGGCCCTGAGTTACATCGCCACCAGCCCGAAGCTCGGCGCCCCCATCGCCCTCACCCGCGCCGACGAGGTCCGCCTGGTCGTCGCCGATGGCGTGGACGTGGCTTGGTGCGAGTCCGTCCGCGCGCGCCTCCCCGCCGCCGATTACTACCTCTCCCCCTGCGACGATGGCACGCGCCTCCGCGTCCGCGAGGCCATCACCCTCCTCGGCCGTCTCAACGCCGCCGCCCCCACGCCCCCCTGGCGTCTCTCCCTCCAAACCCACAAACTGGCGGACATCCCATGACCGAGAGCGAATCCATCTTCCAGGGACGCCGCGTCGTCACCCTCACCCCCGACGCCCCGCGCGGCACCATCGTCTGGTTCCACGGCGGCGGCTGGGCCATCGAGCTCGGCGAGGATGCCATCGACTGGGGACGTGACCTCGCCGCCGCCACCGGCCGCACCGTCCTCCTGCCCGACTACCCGCTCGACCCCTACCCCGCGCCCAACGCCTGGTGCACCGACTTCTGGCGGCACTGCGCCCACACCCTGCCCGGACCGCTCGTGCTGGCCGGGGATTCCGCCGGCGCCCACCTCGCCCTCTGCGCCCTCCCCGCCGCGCGCCCCGACCGCGCCCTCTTCGTCTACGCCGTCACCACCCTGCTGCCCACCCGCGACTTCGGTTCCTGGCGCGCCTACGAAAAGGGCTGGGCCCTCTCCCCGCGCCTGATGGACTACTTCATCGACCGCTACTGCCCCGACCCCGCCGCCCGCTACGGCGCCTCCCCCCTCGAGCAACTCTCCGGCCTGCCCCCCACCCTCCTCATCACCGCCCAGGACGACATTCTCGCCGACCAGCAGACCGACCTCGCCCGCCGTTTCGGCGCCGAACAACTCATCTACCCCGGTGCCCGCCACATCTTCCTCTCCCGCCCCGACGGCGCCCCCTTCCGTACCCGCGCCCTCATCGACATCCCCACCTGGCTGGACAAGGAGTGACGCCGATGCCCAAGCATATCGATTGGCTGTGGGAGCAACTCGAGGACTATCCCGGAAGTAAGAAGCGCATCCGCATAACCGGGGCGAAACAAGAGCTGACCGGGCACATCGTCTTCCCCGCCTGGCTCAACGGTCTGCCCGTGACGGACATCGGCGACCGTTCCTTCATGAATCAACGGAAGCTCACCGCCGTCACCCTGCCGGAGGGAGTCGTGCGCATCCATCCGGCTGCCTTCGACCGATGCACCGCGTTGCGAAAGGTTAAATTCCCTTCCACATTGCGGCGACTGGACACCAGTGCATTCCGTGGATGCTCGGCCCTGCAGGAAGCGGACATCCGCCACGTGGACGAGCTCTTCGGGGAGACCTTCCTCGATTGTGTTTCCTTGCGGCGTGTCCGTCTGTCGGATCGCCTCACCAAAATCTCCGCACGCACCTTCAAGGGATGCCACGCCCTGGCCGAGATCAACCTCCCGCCGCGCTTGACTCAGATTTATGACGACGCCTTCGATGAGTGCCACGCGCTCCCAATGGCGTTGCGGGAGCCGCTTGCCACCCTGGGCGCGAGCCTGCGTGGTTCCTGCGTGGGGCGGTGGCGCGACCGCAAACAACGCATCGTCTGGCAGTATCTCATCCGCGACGGGAAGGTCTGGCTCGGCGGAGGAACCGAGGACACGCCGGCAATCCTTGGTTCGGACAGTCCGGACTCCGTGACCTTACCAAAGACAATCGAGAATCTCCCCGTTGTCGGCCTCTCGGACTACGCCTTCCTGAATTGCACCTCCATCGAGTCACTCCATGGCTCGCGGCCCTTGCACAGTATCGGCGAGGCCGTCTTCAAGGGCTGTGTCAGGCTCTGTTCTATCTGCTTGGAACTCGATGCGTGCGACTTCATAGAGCGCGACAGGGTGCCCCACTGGGGACTCTATTCCGCAAGCGCATCGTTTGAGGGTTGCCAAGCATTGGAACTCGTCTTTTTAAAGGGGACAGGAAACACCAGTCTCTCTTTCACCGGTTGCGAAAACCTGCTCGCGGTCATCCTGCCACAGGGTGCGCACACGTTGCCAAGCCACGCCTACAGCGGTTGCAAGAATCTGCTCGCGATTAAGCTCAACGCCACCTCCTGCACCCTTGGCCCATGTGTCTTCGATGGTTGCATCAAGTTTAGGGACATTCAATTCCCAGACAACATGACATCGCTCCCCGCGGGGACCTTCGATGGATGCCGCTCTCTCACGCAACTCGCGTTGCCGACGCAATTGGAAGAAATCGGTGATAGCGCCTTCAAGGATTGTGTGTCCTTGGAGAAAATCGTGCTTCCGCCCAACCTCCGTAGCATCGGCCGGGAAGCCTTCAAGGGGAGTGCACTCCGCCGTATCAAGTTACCGGACACGCTTGAGGAACTCGGCGACGGCGCCTTCGCAAAGACCAAACTCACACGGATCACCTTGCCCAACCTCCGTGGCCCGCGTCCGACAGCCCTGCCGGCAAATCTGTTCAAGGACTGCGAAACGCTTCGATTCGTTGACCTCCCCTCAGACGCCATCGCCATCGGGAACGGATGTTTCGCAAACTGCCGCCAACTCAGCCGTATCAAGTTGCCGCCGACGCTCCAGACAATCGGGGACGAAGCCTTCTTCTTCTGTGAGCGTCTTCCCGCACTCCCGTTGCCAAAGACGCTCGGCCGCATCGGGAACCGAGCCTTCGCCTATTGCGTCCGCCTGCGCCACCCTCGGATTCCGAAAGGGTGTACCGTTGAGGACGAGGTCTTCCTTGGCCATGGCCTAGCCTACCGCTACGATTACGTAACAAACCTGTACTGGCTCTGCGAGACCCTGCCAGACGGTTCTTTGCGCCTGGGCGGCGGTATCCGTGAGGCCCCCGCCCTTCCGCCTGCGACCACCGGCGCCATCAAGATCCCCCTCGCCTTGGAGGGCCATCCGGTCTCCGCCCTCGCACCCTACGCCTTTTCCGGCGTGGCGCTTACCTCGATCACCCTCCCGACCCCGCTCGCCTGCGGTGAAGGCCTCTTCGAAAATTGCCCCGCGTTGCGTAAGGTTACGCTCCCGGACGGCATGTCCGTCCTCCCGCCGAGTACCTTCACCGGGTGCGCCAAGCTCCGCGCCGTCCGCCTTCCCGCCGATCTGCGTATCATCGGTAAAGAGGCGTTTGCGTGGGCCGGCATACGCACACTTGAGCTTCCGGAGACGGTGCGTACAATCGGGCGTATGGCCTTCCGTCACTCTGGATTGGTGGAAATTCGGATTCCACCGCGCGTCACCTGCATCCGTCATGGGACCTTCGGCGACTGCCATCGGCTTCGCCGGATAGCCCTGTCGCCCGGGCTTATTGCCATCGGCGATTACGTCTTCTATCGATGCCAAAGTCTGCGCGAGGTAAACTTCCCAGATTCCCTCAGAGGCATCGGACATTGTGCATTCTTGGGGTGCAAACACTTCCAGTTGCCGCCCCTCCCACCCAACCTGACCGTCCTCAAGAGCGCGGCCCTTGGCTCCTGTATAACTGGCGGCCAGGTCGACATCCCCGCTTCCGTTAGGGAACTTCCGGACAATCTCTTCGATGGTTGCCAAGACCTCCGCATTCTCAACGTCGCAAGCCGATTAACCAAAATCTCTCCCCTCGTCCTCCCCTACGGCAGCGCTGCGCGCATCTTCGTCGCCGGCCGGGAAATCTACCTCGCCAAACCCTAGCTAAAAGGGCGAGCGAGAAAAGGGCCGCTCAAGCCAGGCGAATGGAGAGTTTGGCGAGCCAGTCTTTCGGATTGGCGGGGCAACCCTTATCCTCCAAATATTCCTCGTAAGCATCTCCAATAAGAGTCTCACCACGCGCACGAAATCGTCCACACCACCATCCGCGATGCCGACCTCATCCTCTACATGGAGAAAGGCGACATCACGGAAAAAGGCACCCACGAGGAACTCCTCCACCAAGGCGGCGCCTACTCCACCCTCTACGCCAGCCAATTCGCTTGACAGCCTGTCTCTTTTCCCGAACCGCAGAAGTGCGGCTTCTAAGAGAAATCAGATGCGCGAGGGATGGGCACGGCAGTGAGGCCCGCAGGACCGAACGGTGAAGTGCCCAGCCCCTTGCGTTCCTTCGTGTCTTCGTGGAAAAAGGCTCTCAGCGTACGGTCTCGATGGCGGTGTCGAGGAGCTGATGGGTCTTGAGATCGAAGACCAGGCCGATGCGGTGAAGCGTCTGGGCGGAGGCAAGATAGGGCAGATCACAACGGCTGTCGCGGATTTGCGCAAGGGCCTCCTCGGCCGAGCCATCGAACTTGAGCGCAAAGAGATAGACGTTGGCACGCCATCGAGCGACAAGAAAAGCGGGGTCTTGCGGCTGGGCATCTTCAATGACGACCTCAAAGCAGAGGTTACGCAAACAGGCGATGAGAAGATTCCGGTAAGCGACCGGGGGCATACATCTGCCCTGGAGCCGGGGACTCAGCGCAGTCTCATAAAAGTATTGAAAACGGGAAAGGAACGAGGATTGATTGTCATCCAGGAATGCACTCCGCGCCTGGCAATACCAGAAGTCATCCCCACCTGTCGTGAGGCGATCGACCAGAAGATAGCTAAGATCTCTGAGAGTCGCCCTGTTGGTGGCGCCAAGGGTGTAGGTGGCGGTGGCGGGGTCGTAATCCTTGATGGTGAGGTAACCGGCCAAATAGAAGACGGTCGCAAGATTGAGCTCGTCAAGATTGGGCCAGACAAACTCAGATTCAGAGACGGTAACGTGATTATAATCGCATTCCAAAAGGCGTTCCGGCGCGCGTTTCCCTTCGCGCTTCAACGTGTACATGAGGAGCGAGATATGGCCAATCCTCGGCCAGAGCTCTCCGTACACGCCACCGCATTCAGAGAGTTCCTTGGCAATGACCAGGGGGTTGTAAACCATTTCGGCATCATGCGAAAAACGGTAACCACCATACCACTGGCGAAGGGTTTCCCGATAATCGCTGTAGGTCATCCCCGTTTTCTGGGCGCGTGCGCGAAGGCCTTCATCGAAATAGGCCGTCAGTTCGTCTTCTGTGTAACCGAGGAGCGTGGCGACCTGGGGGGCAAAAGTAAGGTCTATGAGGGCAGGAAAGTCGAGAAGTGGGGCGCGCTCGGTGGTACCGGTCAACATCAAGAAGCGGATATCATCGAGACAACCCTTGATTTCCCCATAGAAAGCGGCCAATTGGTCGCGGATAGCCGTAGCCTTGGAGGCATCTTCCATCACACGGCTGATCGGGGCATCGTATTCATCGACAAGAACAACGACAGACTTGCCGGCGCGAGCCGCGAGCGTACGAATGGCGTTAACGACATTGGCCCCAGGTGTGGACTCGGGATTATAGTCGAGTTCCTGCTCGCGAAAAGCCCACCTCACGGCTTCACGAAACCCTTGTTCAAATGCTTCCGGAGAATAAGACGGTACGGTAAAGAAGTTGAGACACAAAACGGGATACTCCACCCAATCATAGTCCATCTTGTCGATGGCCAAACCCTTGAAAAGGTCACGACGCCCCTGAAAGAGACACTTCAGCGTCGTAAGCATCACAGATTTGCCGAAACAACGTGGGCGGGAGAGAAAGAAACATTTGTCGTTTGGGTTACGGACGAGCGGATACAACATCGCCGTCTTGTCCACGTAAAGCGTACCTTTAGTGCGTATTCCGCAGAAATCATAGGCATTCAATGCGATTGGCTGCATCTTCATCTCCTTTTACCTTATAGTATAACATAATCCCCTACCCCCTCGAAATCCCCTCATTTCTTACCACCCGCCGAAGGCGCTCACTCACCATAAGCATACCCTTCCAAACAAAGCCCAAAAGGACTTCTCACGGCCTTTTCCCGTCCGACTAAAACCACGCCTCCGCCCTTCCCGTGCGACCACTCGCCGCGTGGGATGGGCGTTTTTGCTATTATGAATGGCACGCGGCGGGTGAGCCGTCGTAAACTTGCGCTTTGCGCAAACAAGTTGTTCCCAACGAAACCTAGGAAATTTCATCCGTGAACGACGTGTTTGGCGAGGCGTGCCGTTTTGGCACGCTTTCTTCACGTATTCACGGATGGGCACATTCCTAGGGCCTCGTTGGGAGTACGTCAAGAAAGCGTGTTTTATGCAATCATCAATCTCTCCCGCCCTCAGCCACAAGCTGGCCAACATGGGCTTTGTCTGTGCCTGCCTGGTGGTCTTCATCCACCTTCGTCTCTCGACCCCAGAGGCAGTGGAGCCGCCAATCCGATATTTCTTGGGTAATGGGATTTGCCGTATCGCGGTTCCCTTCTTCTTCATCGCGTCCGGTTACTTCTTGGCCGGACATACGAATGAGCAGGGTTGGTGGCCACGCGAGTTCGGGAAACGCATCCATACGCTTCTGATTCCCTATCTTTGTTGGTCCCTCATCGCGGCAGGGGACCTTCTCTTCCGTTACCTCTTGAAGACGCAGTTGCTTGGAATAGCATGGGAACATGAGTCTCCATTTTCGGCCTCTCAGCTTCTACGGATTTTCGGTTTATACCCATTGGACCACCCCTTACTTGTGCCGCTCTGGTATGTTCGATGCCTTCTCCTCTTTCTGTGCATCACGCCCCTACTCAATTGGATACTCTCCCGAACGCGCACGCTCGGCTTGATCTGCCTGGCTACATTCTTTTGTCTCGGCGTGACAATCGGAGCACTGCATGCCGCTCCTGACTCCATGTTGCCTTTTTGGCAAAAGTGCTTTGCTCTTGGTGGACTGTTCTATTTTAGCCTCGGTCTCTTTTTGCGGCACTGGCCGATTCGCTTGGCGTTACCGAAAGTAGTTGCATGGGCACTCTTGTTTGTCGCCTTTTCCTGTTACACGTTAAGCATGTGGGGCACATGGGCAAATGCATGGTGGACCCCCTATCCACGATTTATTGCCATTCCTATCGCCCTCTTGGCGGTTTGGCGTCTCATTCCCTCCTGTCCGTGGCCGCGTTGGCTTACAGGGCTCTCCTTCCCTCTCTTCCTTATCCATTACTTGGTCATCGGACTTTATCAGACTCTTCAAGGTTATCTCCTTCCGCTTTCCACCGCCTTGCCGCCCACACTCAACTATCTGACGCAATGGATTGTCGCCACGGGCGTCAGTATACTCTTGGCCCTTGCCATGAGAAGGTGGTTCCCACGAATCTCGGCGGTTCTCTTTGGTGGGCGGTAACGCATAGGGCTCCGGCACATTCCTCCCTGCCCCCACTCCCTTGTCTTTCGTTTTCGCGTTCTCTCGTCGGCAGTCGTGCCAAATGGCGGAGGGGAAAACGGAGGGCGGGGAGTTTTGGTATACTGAGGACTACATTTGACAAGGATTTGCCATGAACCTTCTGAAACTGATTTTCGGCACGAAGAACCAACGCGACGTCAAGAAGTTGTTGCCTATTGTCCACAAGGTGAACGCGATTGAGGAGCAATATCAATCGCTGAGCGAGGAGCAACTGAAGGCCAAGACGCAGGAGTTCCGTGACCGTTTGGCGAAGGGCGAGACGCTCGATGACCTGTTGCCGGAGGCGTACGCCACGGTGAAGAACGCGTGTCGCCGCCTGGTGGGGACGACCGTGGAGGTCTGCGGCCACGAGGTCACCTGGAATATGATTCCCTTTGACGTGCAGATCATCGGCGGCATCGTCCTGCACCAGGGCAAGATCGCCGAGATGCAGACGGGCGAGGGCAAGACGTTGGTGGCGACCTTCCCGCTCTATCTGAACGCGCTCTCCGGCGGCGCGACGCACCTGGTGACGGTGAACGATTACCTGGCGCGGCGCGACGCGCAGTTCATGGGCCACCTCTTCAAGTATCTGGGGCTGACGGTGGGATGCATCCAGAACTCCATGCGTCCGGCCGAGCGCCGTGAACAGTATGCTTGCGACATCACCTACGGCACGAACAGTGAGTTCGGCTTCGACTATCTGCGCGACAACGGCATGGCGACCGACCCCTCGCAGGTGGTGCAACGCGGCCATGCCTTCGCCATCGTGGACGAGGTGGACAGCATCTTGATCGACGAGGCGCGCACGCCGCTCATCATTTCCGGCCCGGCGCAGCGTTCGGCCTCGGGCGAATACGTGGCGCAGAAGCCCCGCGTGGAGCGCGTCTTCCGCGAGCAGACGAAGATCTGCACGCAGCTGCTGACCGAGGCGAAGGCCGACCTCGCCAAGGGCGACAACGACGCCGCAATGCTCAAGCTCTTCCAGGTCTATCACGGTACGCCGAAGAACAAGCAGTTCCAGCACCTCATCGAGGAGCCCTCCGTGCGCCGCCTGCACGAGCAGGTCGAGGCCATGATGCTCACCGACATGCGCAAACGCGAGGCCCGCGCCCTCAAGGAAGAGCTGCTCTTCACCATCGACGAAAAGACCCGCGAAGTGTCGCTCACCGACAAGGGCACGCGCTTCATCTCGCCGGACGACCCGGATATGTATGTGGTGCCGGACCTGCCGGGGCAGCTGGCCGCGTTGGAGGGACAGAAGGACCTGCCCCAGGAAGAGCGCGCCGCCAAGCGCCGCCAAATCCAGGAGGCCTTCGCCGCGAAGAGCGAGCGCCTGCACATCGTGGACCAACTCCTGCGCGCCTACGCCCTCTACAACAAGGACGAGGAATACGTGGTGCAGGACGGCAAGGTCATGATCGTGGACGAGTTCACGGGGCGCATCCTGCCCGGCCGCCGTTGGAGCGAGGGCCTGCACCAGGCCGTCGAGGCCAAGGAAGGCGTGAACATCGAGCGCGAGACGCAGACCCTCGCCACCATCACCATCCAGAACTACTTCCGCCTCTACAAGAAGCTCTCCGGCATGACCGGTACCGCCGAGACCGAAGCCACGGAGTTCAACGACATCTACAAGCTGGACGTGGTGGTCATCCCGACGAACCGCCCCATCCGCCGTGTGGACGGCAACGACCTGATTTACAAGACGCAGCGCGAGAAGTACCGCGCCATCATCGATGAGGTCCGCCAGGCCCACGAGCGCGGCCAGCCCGTCCTGCTGGGCACCGTGACGGTCGACACCTCGGAGGTGCTCAGCCGCATGCTCCGCATCGCCGGCATCCCCCACCACGTGCTCAACGCCAAGAACCACGCGATGGAAGCCGAAATCGTGGCCCAGGCCGGCCAGCCCGGCGCCGTCACCATCGCCACCAACATGGCCGGCCGCGGCACGGACATCAAGCTCGGCCCCGGCGTCGTCTGGATGAGCGAGGAGCAGATCAAAGACAAAACCTTGACCCTGGACACCGTGCCGAAGGGCGAGAAGAAGACCCTGCGCAAGCTCCTGGAGGAGCGCCCCTGCGGCCTCTACGTCATCGCCTCCGAGCGCCACGAGTCCCGCCGCATCGACCGCCAGCTGCGCGGCCGTTGCTCCCGTCAGGGCGACCCCGGCGCCAGCCGCTTCTACCTCTCGCTGGAAGACAACCTCATGCGCCTCTTCGGCGGCGACAAGCTCGCCGGCCTCATGTCGCGCCTGGGTCTGAAGGAGGGCGAGGCCATCGAGCACCGCTGGCTCAACCATACCGTCGAGCGCGCCCAGCGCAAGGTGGAGGAACAGAACTTCTCCATCCGCAAGCGCACCCTGCAGTACGACGACGTGATGAACCGCCAGCGCACCATCGTCTACGGCCTGCGCCAAGACATCCTGATGAAGGAAGGCGCCGCCCACGACTGCATCCTGGACGTCTTTAACGACCTCATCGTCGACCGTTGCGAAGGCGCGCTCGCCGACCCCAAGGACGCCGACCCCAAGGCCCTCGCCGACTGGATCTCCAACTTCCCCATCGCCTGCTCCGAAGAGGAGTGCAAAGGCTGGGTCGGGAACCCGCAGGTTGCCGCGACCGAGCTCTTCAAGCGCGTGGAAGAGGCCTATCAGGCCAAGTGCGAAGGCGAAATCCCGGAGGCCCTCCCCATGCTCGAACGCATGGTCTGCCTCACCGCCATCGACGAGGAGTGGCAGAAGTTCCTCGCCGCGATGGACGACCTGCGCCGGAGCGTCAGCCTCCGCGGCTACGGCCAACGCGACCCCCTCGTGGAATACAAGCGCGAAGCCTTCACGATGTTCGATGAGCTGATGGGCACCATCAAGGCCGGCATCGTCCGCGCCGCCTTCACCACCACCACGAACGTCGAAGCCTACTTCGCCATGCGCGAGCGCGCGGCCCGCAAGGCCCAGACCGTCCACCAAGACCTCGGCGACATCACGGCCAACCTCGGCCGCCCCCAGGCCGCGGCGCCCCAGCCTCAAGCGGCCCCCGCGCCGCAGCCGGCCCCGCAGCCCCGCCGCATGCCCGCCTCCTTCACCGTCACCGTCCCGGGCCTGGCCAAGCCGGCGCCCGAACCCGCCGGGGACGGCTCGCTGGAGTCGCTCATGAAGGCCCTTGGGATGCAAAACGGCCCCGCGCCCGCCGCGCCTGCGGCCCCGCAACCGCCCCAGCCCGCCAAGCAGGAACCCCTCCGCGCCCAACCGAAGGTCGGCCGCAACGACCCCTGCCCCTGCGGCTCCGGCAAGAAGTATAAAAACTGTTGCGGAAAGGACCTCTGATGCTCGGACGGGGGCAACGTCTCCCCTTTGACGTGCCCGACGATGGGTTGGGCGTGGGGCGGCATACGCTCACGCTCCTGGCCGCCATCGCCCTCTCCGTGCTGATTCACTTCGGGATCCTGCTGTTGTGCGCACCGATCCGTTTCGGCGGAGGGTTGCCGCAACTGCAGGAGGCCCAATCGGCCATGGAGCGGATCCCGCCGTTGCAGGTCTCCCTGGTGCCGAAGACCGCCGCGCCGCCCCCCCTCGAGCCGGCGGCGCCAGACCCCGCCGCCGCGGCCGGGCAATCCGCGCAGGAAGTCGCCGATCGGGCGGAGTCCGCCCCGACCCAGACGCCGCCGGCGCCCGCGCTCCCGCAACTCGCCGCGGCGCCCGCCCCGCCCCCGCCCCCCCAAGCGGAGGCGCCGAATGCCTTCACGCCCCCGCCCTTCCCGCTTCCCGATTTCACGGGTGCCGTCGACTCCGCGCCCACGCCGCGCTGGTCGCTCGAGGCCGCCCCCGCGCCCGCGCCGACCGCACCCTCCATCGAACGGCTTGTCGCGGAAGGCTCCGCCGCTTCCCTCTTGGCGCCGCCCCTGCCTCCTGCCGCAGACACCACCGAAACCCCATCCAACCTCCCGGCCTCCCCGCTGCTGCCCCCGGCGCCATCGGCCGTGCCCGCGCCCAACGCCGCCGCCCTCAGCACCAGCCGCTTGGCCGAGGTCCTCGCGAAGGAAGACACCGAGGCACCGGTCTTCCGCGACATCGACGACCGTCTCGCCCTCGCCCTCACCGTGCAGGACAGTCCCGCCGACCCCAACCACCGCTATTTCCGCCTGGACATCCGCCGCAAGGTCGACAGCCCGCTCCCCATCATGCCCAAAGACGTCCTCCTCATCCAAGACGTCTCCGGCTCCATCGGCGCCGACCGCCTCGCCGCCGCCAAGCGCGTCCTCAAGGCCGCCCTCGCCAACACCCTCCGCCAGGGCGACCGCTTCATCGTCTTCGCCTTCCGCCACAACACCCTCACCCCCTCCGGCGACTGGCGCCCCTACAACGCCGACTCCAAGGCCTACGCCGAGGGCTTCATCGACTCCCTCCGCGCCATCGGCAACACCGACATCCTCAACCTCCTGCAGGACATCCTCACCCTCCCCACCGACCCCAAGCGCCCCCTCATCGCCGTCCTCGTCTCCGACGGCGACCCCACCGTGGGCGACACCCGCACCGCCCACATCATCAGCGAGTTCTCCGGCAAGAACGATGGCCGCATCGCCATCTACGCCTTCGGCACCGGCTCCGCCGGCAAGCGCACCTCCCACTACGATCCCTACTTCCTCGACCTCCTCAGCTACGCCAACCGCGGCGAGAACGTCACCGCCTCCGGCAACGTCGCCACGCTCGCCGATGAGCTCACCCCGGTCTTCGACTCCATCCGCCACCCCGTCCTCAAAGACCCCATCCTGACCTTCGACTCCTCCAGCGGCGGGGAGATTCACCCGCGCCACCTCACCCACCTCTTCGCCGATCGCCCGCTCATCGTCTATGGCCGCGTTCCCAAGCGCGCCAAGACCGTCACCTGCCAGCTCCGCGGCCAGGCCGCCAACGACGCCTACGACGCCGTCTTCACCTTCGACCTCTCCGCCGCGCCGCAAGCCACCGGCGACCTCCGCGCCAACTGGGCCCGCCGCGCGCTCTTCGACCTCCTCGTCGAATACGAGACCAACCCCTCCGACGCGCTCCTCCGCCGCATCGGCGAATTTGCCCGCGCGCACGGTCTCCCCAACCCTTACCACCGCTGACCCATGCCCACACTGACCTTCCAAAGCACGGACGGCGCGCTGGCCGAGCGGGCCTGCGCCATTGTCCGCCGCCTCCGCGACCACGGCTTCACCGCCTACTTCGCCGGCGGCTGCGTCCGCGACGCCCTCCGCGGCGCCCCCGTGAAGGACATCGACGTCGCGACCTCCGCCACCCCCGACCAAATCGCCGCCCTCTTCCCCGCCCAAAGCGTCGGCGTCGGCAAAAGCTTCGGCGTGATGCTCGTCCTCCAAGACGGCGTCCCCTATGACGTCGCCACCTTCCGCACCGACGGCGGCTACCAGGATGGCCGCCACCCGGAATCCATCGTCTACGACACCGCCGAGCACGACGCCCAGCGCCGCGACTTCACCGTCAACGCCCTCTTCTACGACCCCCTCGAAGGCCGCGTCATCGACTACGTCGGCGGCCTGGACGACCTCCGCGCCGGCCGCCTGCGCACCGTCGGCGACCCTCTCCGCCGTTTCCGCGAAGACCGCCTCCGCCTCCTCCGCGCCATCCGCTTCGCCGCCGTCTGCGGGTGGGAGATCGAGCCCGCCACCTGGGCCGCCCTCTGCGCCGAGGCCCCCGCCCTCCCCTGCGTCAGCGCCGAGCGCATCCGCGCCGAGTTCCTCCGCATGCTCTGCGAGGCCCCCCGCCCCTCCCGCGCGCTCGACCTCCTGTCCGAGAGCGGCCTCCTCGCCGCCTTCTTCCCCGAGCTCCTCGCCCTGCGCGGCTGCCTCCAGGATCCCCGTTGGCACCCCGAAGGCGACGTCTGGATGCACACCGCCAAGATGCTCGACCTCGCCCCGCCCCCGCCGCGCGACCCCGCGCTCGTCTGGGCCATCCTCCTGCACGACATCGGCAAACCCACCACCCTCCAAACCTCCATCGACCCCGACGGCACCCCCCGCTATCGCACCCCCAACCACGCCGCCGTCGGCGCCGAAATGGTCGAGCCCGTCCTCCGCCGCTTCAAGGAGAGCCGCGCCCTCATCGAGACCGTCGTCACCGCCGTCCGCAACCATATGCAGTTCGTTGAGCTCCCCAAGATGCGCGCGTCCAACGTCCGCAAGATGCTCGGCCGCCCCACCATGCCCCTGGAGCTCGAGCTCCACCGCCTCGACTGCCTCTCCTCCCACGCCAAGCTCGACCTCTACGACCTCGCCAAGCGCCGCCTCGCCGAGTTCGCCGCCGAGCCCATCCTCCCGCCCCGCGCCGTCACCGGGCGCGACCTCCTCACCCTCGGCTTCACCCCCGGCCCCGCCCTCGGCGAACTCCTCGACCGCCTCTACGCCCGCCAGCTCGAAGGCGCCGACCGCGACACCCTCCTCCGCGAGGCCGCCGACCTCCGCCCGGCCACCCCGCCTAACACCTGACCGGCCCCGCCATGATCATCCTCCCCACCGAGCGCAAGACCTTCCGCGCCAGGCTCATCCTGGCCGTCATCTACCTGGTCCTCGCCCTCGGCGCCCTCACGATGGTCTGGCCCTTCCTCATGATGGTCGCCGGCTCCATGTCCGGCCGCTTCGACTACGACCGCCACTCCCCCCTCCTCACCTCCGTCTGGACCCCCGAGGGCCGCTTCGTCCGCGTCCTCTCCTCCTTCCACCCCGCCTTCCCAAAAAACACCTTCCCCAACGCCCCCGCCGACTGGACCGCCTGGTCCGCCATCGCCGAGGACCCCGAGGCCATCCGCGCCTTCGCCCGACCGTGGATCGACGGCATGGACGACCCCGCGACCGCCGCCGCCTGGCGCACCATGGCCCAAGACTACGCCGACTTCAACCGCGCCTACGACGTCCGCAACTCCGTCTGTTCCTACGACGAGCGCGACGTCGCCCCCTACGTCCGCGCGACCTTCGAGGCCAAAACCGGCCACCAAAGCGAACAGGCCGCCCTCGACGAACTCAACCGCACCTGGGACATCCGCTACAACTCCTTCCACGCCATCCGCTTCCGCGCCCAGTCACGCGTCCCCCTCCACTATCCCGACTGGGATTGGCCCGACGACCCCAAGACCGCCCTCTGGCAAGCCTTCAAGGCCCACTGCCGCGACGTCCCCTACCCCTACGCGCGCACCCGCCCCTACCGCCTCGCCCCCCGCTGGACCCGTTGGCGCGCCCAGCGCAACCTCGCCCCCGCCCCCTTCCCCGGCGACGACGCCGACCCCGCCTGGCGTGAATTCGTCACCACCGCCTACCCCCGCCGACTCCTCCGCGTCCGCATCAACCAAGAGACGCAGGCCGACTGGATCCGCTTCGTCCAAGCCCAAATCCGCTCCCCCGCCGACTACGAACGCCTCACCGGCCAAACCGCGCCCCACCGCCTCGCCGACATCCCCCTCAAGCCCTACGACAACACCCCCCTCTGGCGCGCCTTCGTCGCCACCCTCCCCTACGACGCCCTCATCGCCACCTCCGCCGAGGCCGATTGGCAGGCCTTCCTCAAGGCCCGCTACCGCACGCTCGACGCCCTCAACGCCGCCTACCGCGACGCCCACGGCGCCCCCTACGCCGCCACGGACTGGCGCGACGTCCCCCTTCCCCTCGCCCAGGCCTACGCCGTCACCTTCGCCGACCACGGCGCCGCCCTCCTCTGGCAAGACATCACCGCCAGCTACCGCACCGTCGTCGATGCCCTCTTCCTCCGCGGCCGCGCCTGGTGGAACACCCTCGTCCTCGTCCTGCTCACCATCCTCGCCACCCTCACCGTCAATCCCCTCGCCGCCTACGCGCTCTCCCGCTTCCGCCTCCCCCACACCGAAGGCATCCTCCTCTTCCTCCTGGCCACCATGGCCTTCCCCGCCGCCGTCACCGCCATCCCCGGCTTCCTCCTCATCCGCGAGCTCGGCCTCCTCAACACCTTCGCCGCCCTCGTCCTCCCCACCGTTGCCAACGGCCTCTCCATCTTCGTCCTCAAAGGCTTCTTCGACGCCCTCCCCCGCGAGCTCTACGAAGCCGCCACCATCGACGGCGCCTCCGAGTGGCAAATCTTCCGCCACATCACCCTCCCCATGACCACCCCCATCCTCGCCGTCAACGCCCTCAACGCCTTCATCGCCGCCTACAACTCCTGGGAATGGGCCCTCCTCGTCTGCCAGCGCCAAAGCCATTGGACCCTCTCAGTCTGGCTCTACCAGATGAGCCAGACCTACGCCGGCACCCCCTGGGTCACCCTCGCCGGCTTCGTCCTCGTCTCCATCCCCACCGCCCTCGTCTTCCTCCTCTGCCAGCGCGTCATCCTCCGCGGCATCGTCCTCCCCTCCATGAAGTGAAAACCGCCACCCTAAAGGGCCCTCCCGGACCACGATAGGGTCTCGCCCAATACTGTCCTGGGAAAGTTTTTCCGCGAAGACGACCTTGCGTGGAAACCCTGCGGGCTCCATCGCTCCCGTTGGTCGCGCCGCCCTTGGGATTTCCACGCTATCGCGCCCC
>CALXMT010000024.1 GCA_944389545.1 uncultured Kiritimatiellota bacterium
TATCGATCATGTGTAACACTCCACGCGGAGTGTACCATAAAAACACCTCTATCCACTAAAATTGGAGTAGAGCCAAACACTTGCATTCTCCACGAACGCTTTCAATGTCCCACAATTTAGCGTTCCTGTCAACCCCACATCGCGTGATGGACACAAAAAGGGCGGGAACCAGACCGGAAGTCTCCTCCGACGAATCCAATAGAAGCGAACGGCCGACCAGTGGGTTTCTCGCCCTTAACGCCATCAGTGTCCAACAACCCGCCCCATGCGTCAACCTTACGACCTCGCCAGGCATTCACACCTCTGTGCCAAAACATCGCAATGACAGACGCTGAACCATCCCAGATTTCCTCTCAGGGACGATCCGTGCCTATAAAACAACGGACTGACCCGCCGCTCACGAGATGGTTCAGCGTCTGGCAATACTGTCGCACAACCCGAGAGGAAAGTCAACCATGCTAACCACTACTAGACCAATCCGGTACACACGCCACAACCGCCTCGATGAATTCCTCTACATCCACACCATCCATGTGTCAGACATAAAAAGAGCGGATTGCACCCCGGAGGTGACCTCGCGCGACCCCAATGGGGACAACGTTACAACCGGGGGACAATCCGCCCTTCGTGATTTCAATGTCCCACAATTTGACGTTCCTGTCAACCCCACGCCACATAACGAGTACAAAAAGGGCGGATGCGAGTCCGGAAGTAACCTCGCGCGACCCTGAATGAACATCGCGCCGACCGGAGCGCATCACGCCCTTGACAACATCAGTGTCCCATAATCCGATACGTACGTCAACCCTGAGCACGGCAAATCCGCAATAACAGACGCGGACTGCGTCCCGGATTTCATATCGAGCCGATCCAAAGTCAAAGCGACAATGTAGTAGCCTTCACCTCCGAGACGCAACCCGCGTCTACCCATACTGTCGCAAAATTCGGGGAAGAGTGTCAACACTGAATGAAACGGCGTTGGGAGTACTGAAAGTGGGAGACGCGCCGGCTTTCACTTCATGGCCCGACCGTGAAACGGTTCGCTCCAGCCTCACCGACGCGTCTCCACGAGAAAAGGACAAATCCCCGCCTCTGGAAATAAGGTAACATATGCCATCAACGAATTCAAATTCATCCAATCCTTTCTGTCCTTTATCGGCTTGGAGGGCCGTGCATGTCTATTATATATAAGGTAAGGGGTGGATGGCGAAGACGGCGAAAGGAAACAAAGCCATCAAGGAATCTATAACCCGAATTACCCCGCTTTTCGGCGAAGATTCTGTCTTCTAGACGGCACAGTGGGGAGGACCTCATGGCCCCTTAAATGGTCCTTTCTGAGACCCTATAGTGGTCCGAGGTCAACCACTATAGTGGTCGAGGGTGAGACCCTATAGTGGTCGGAGGCGAAACCCTTAAGGGTCCGCGAAAGACCCTTTTGGGGGACGATTGGAGACCCTTTGAGGGGGTGTTTGGATTCGCCTGTTTCTGTGAGGCGGGTGCTTATGGTATACTGTCGGCATGTTTCCGTTCTTCTTAGCGCTTAAGTATCTTCGGCCCAAGCGTGGCATCGCCTCCGTCGTGACCCTTCTGTCGGTCTTCGGGGTGACCATCGGCGTGGCCATCGTGATCATTGTCCGGGCGGTCTTCACCGGCTTCGGCGACACGTGGGAAAACAAGATTCTCGCCTTTCAGCCCCATCTTATGGTGCAGGCGACGAACGGTCCCGTCATCGGCCATGAGGCGGCGGTCAGCGAACAGTTGGAGCAACTGCCCGGGGTGAAGGTCGCCTCGCCGAACATCGCCACGCGCGTCTTGGTGGAGTATGACCGTCATCTGTTGGCGCCCATTCTGTTGGGCGTGGATGCCGAGCGCGCCCAGCGTTCGCTCCCCATCCAAATAGACCAAGGCTCCTTTGACCTGACAGGCGACAGCGTAGTCATCGGGGTCGACCTGGCTCGGAGTCTGGGCGCGCGCCTCGGCGACGAGCTGGAGGTCTATTCGCCGATGAACCTGGTCAAGGAAGACGAGATTTATCTCCCCGAGCGCCTCATTGTCTCGGGCATCTTCCGCACGGGCCAGGCGGATTATGACCTCAACTATCTCTTTGTCTCCCTGCCTGTTGGGCGCGACCTGGCCGGCCTTGCGCGCGGCGCCAACGCCATCAGCCTGCGCGTGGAAGACCCGCAGGCGCTCCGTCCGGGACAAGGGCTCGTGGCCGATATCCAACACGAGGTCGACCGCATCTACGGCCCCGGCCAGTGCACGGTGAGCACGTGGCAGCAACTGGACAGCATGATCTTCAACGCCGTGGCCACCGAGAAAAACATGATGACGCTCTTGCTCATCTTCATCAGCGTGGTGGCCGTCTTCTGCGTGGTCAACACCATCATCGTCATCACCGTGCAGAAGACGAACGAAATCGGCCTGCTCAAGTCCTTGGGTTTCTCAACGGGCCAGCTCACGGCCACCTTCGTCCTCTACGGTTGGATCCAGTGCGTCATCGGCGTGGCGCTGGGCATCGGCCTGGCCTTCCTGATTCTCCACAACCTCCAGAACCTGGTGGATCTGCTGGCACGCTTCGGCATGGACGTCTTCCCCAAGGAGGTCTACGGACTGGATGCCCTGCCGTGGCGCGTTGTGCCGCTGGAGATTGTCCAAGTCATCGTGCTGGTGGTGGGCTTCTGCGCGCTGGCCTCCTTCCTGCCGGCCTGGCGCGCCGCCGCCATGAACCCCGTCGACGCCCTGCGCAAGGAATGAGTCCCATGAACACACCCATCCTCACCGCCACCGACCTCCATAAGTCCTACACGCTCCACGGTAAACGTCTGGAGATTCTGCGCGGGGCGGACCTCGCCGTGGAGCCGGGAGAGACCCTCGCCATCGTCGGCAAGAGCGGCGCCGGCAAGTCCACCCTCCTGCACGTGCTCGGCGGGTTGGACCGCCCTGACCGCGGCGCCGTGACCGTGGCGGGGCAGAGTCTCTACGCCATCTCCTCGCGCCGGCGCACCCGTCTGCGTGCCGCCTCCGTTGGCTTCGTCTTCCAGGCCTACCACCTGCTCCCCGAGATGGACATCACCGAGAACGTGATGCTCCCGGCCATGGCCTTGGGCCGCCTCTCCCGCCGCGCCATGCGCGAGCGCGCCGAGGCCCTGCTGGCCGCCGTCGGCCTGGCGGACCGTCTGCGCCACACGCCCCTGGAACTCTCCGGCGGCGAGCAGCAACGCGCCGCCATCGCCCGCGCCCTCATGAACGAGCCTGCGCTCATCCTCGCTGACGAACCCACGGGCAACCTCGACGCCGGAACCGGCGCCCAGGTGCTCGACCTGCTCTTCGACCTCACCGCCAAGCGCAGCGCCACACTCGTCATGATCACCCACAGTCCGGAGACTGCGGCGCGCTGCGCCCGCACCCTGCGACTGGCAGACGGCATCCTCTCGCCGTGATGGGAAGGGGCGGCTTGCGCCGCCCCGGAGAACGGAAAACAGAGAACGGAGAACAGAACGCCCCTGCGGGGCGACGGGCGAAGCCGCTGTGCGAAGCGGCGAAGCCGCAGAACGCCCGATGGAGCCCGGGCGTTTCGCGCCCCCTGCGTCTTTGCGGTTCCAGGGTTCTTCCCTGACGATATTGCCATGACGGCGCCCCAAAACAATGCTATACTAGGGTCGTCAGGAGGTTCCTATGAGACGGTTTACCCTTTGTGTGCTTTTGGCGGTGCTCGTCGCGACGGCGCGGGCGGATTGGCAGACGTTCCTGCGCGACGAGCCCACGACGCAGAAGCGCGACGACCGCGTCTTCACCACCCTCGACCGGCTCTTCAAGGCCGAACGCGAGGCGTCCGAGGCCGACCGCCCCTACCTGTGGCTCTACACGACGCTGATGTTGGAGCGGGCGCAGTACCAATTCCGGGACGGCGAGGACGAGGGCGTGCCCGACCCCGCCAAGGGCGCTTGCCAAGGTTGGAGCTACACCCAGGCGTTGGCCCTCCTCGAAGCCCGCGCAAAGGAGGCGCTCGGCCGGTTGGACCTCTATGCGCGGACGCCCGCGACGCCCTTCCTCTCCGCCACGCGCCGCGCCCCTGACGCCTACGACACCTCCGCCCTCGCGGTGCTCTGGCAGAACATCCTCTGTGATTTGGGCCAGGAGCGTTTCCCCGAGGCCCGTGAACAGGTTCTGAAGGCCGCCGAAACCGCGGGAGATGATGTGCTGGTCGGGACGCTCCGCGTCGTTGCCATCAATGACCTGCCCTTCGAGCAACGCAACGCCGCCCTGGAGGCCCTCGACAAAGAACGCGTCTGGCCTGCCGATGTCCGCGCCCTCATCCTCAAGGAGCGCGCCGAGAACCTGCGCGAAGACGACCAAGCCACCGAACGCCTCACCCTCTTGATGGATGCGCGCGACCTCGCCGCCGACCACGCCCTCAAGGCGAACCTTCAGCGTGAAATCGAGGTGATGCGCAAGATCGAGGTACAATTCCAAGAGGTGCCCGAATTGGTGCCGCCCAACAAGTCCTTCGACGTGCAGGTGCGCTGCCTCAACGCCAAGCGCTTCGCCATCCAAATCGACGACGGCGAATGGGTTGAGCACGACCTGCCCGAGGCCAAGCCCTATGTCTGGGCCGAGGCGACCGTCCCCTTCCCCGCCCTCGCGCCCGGCGAACACACCCTCCGCCTCCGCGTGCCGCAACGTTTCAGCGAACTGGTGCAACGTTCAGCGACGACGACCATCACCGCCTCGCCCTTCACCGCCGCCCGCGTGCACAACGCCCCCTACACCGTCTTCGTGGCCGACAGTGAGACCGGCGTGCCCCTCTCCGGCGCCGCCGTCACCCTCACGCCCAAGCAGGGCGAGCCGTCCACGCAGACCACCGACGCGCTCGGCCTGGCCACCTTCCCCGACCTCAGCCTACCGCCCTACGACAACACGCTCTCCGCCGCCGTCACCTGGCAGGGCCAGACCATCACCATCTCGGACTACGCCTCCACCCCCGGCGAGCCCGACGCCACGCCCTTCTTCACCCTCAACGCCGACCGCGGCCTCTACCGACCCGGCGAGACCGTCCGCTTCCAAATCATCTGCCTCCGCCGCGACCCCGCCACCGGCGCCGTCCGCCCCGACCCGAGCCTCTCCGCGCCCCTCGTCATCAAGGGCTACCCCCACAGCGGCACGGCCCGCGCCCTCGCGACCTTCGACCTCAAGCCCAACGCCGCCGGCTCCTTCGCCGGCGAGCTCAAGATTCCCGAGGACTTCACCGGCACCCTCCATGCCGAGGTGGAGGCCTGGCGCGCCTCCGACTATATGGGGCAGGTGATTGCGTTCAAGGCCCCCGCCTTCACCGTTGAGCTCCGCCGCGCCAACGTCGGCGACCCTGTGACCGAGCCCGTCCGCTTCGCCGGCACGGCCATCGACCTCACCGGCACGCCGCTATCCGGCGCCTCCGTCACCTGGAAGGTCCGTGCCGCGCTCGAGCCCATCGAGGGCACGGCCACCGTCGGCGCCGATGGCACCTTCGCCTTCGAGGCCCTCCTGCCCATACGCGACTGCGGCCAATTCGTCAGCGCCGAGGTCGCCGTCCTCAACGCCAACGGCGAGCGCCAGGACGCCACCTGCGGCTTCTGGCTGCCGCAATACGGCTTCGAGGTCGCCATTGCGCCCGACGACTGGGCCGTCGCCGACGCGCCCTTCGACGTCACGCTCTCCGCCGAACGCGCCGTCTCGGGCACCCTCACCGTCCGCCGCGACGATGCGGAGGAGATTCTCAAGTCCCTCGACTTCACCCTGCGCCAGACCGAGCCCGGCAAGGCCGAGGCCACCCTGCCGCTCGCCCTCCCCGGCGGCAGCTTCACCCTCATGACCGTCTCCGGCGCCGTCACCAACGCCACCGGCGCCATCGTCGTGCCGCGCGACGGCGACCTCTCCGTCTTCCCCAAGTCCTGGCGCGCCACGGGCGCCCTCCTGCGCACCAAGCAATCCACCGACAAACCCCTGAAGGTCGGCGACACGCTCGAGGGCTTCGCCTCCACCCTCGGCAAGGGACCCAAGTTCCTCGCCGTCACTACGCGCAACGGCCTGCGCAGCGTCATCCCCCTGACCGGTCCCTTCTTCAAGTTGCCCCTCGAGGCCGACCTCGCCCCGAACTTCTCCCTCACGGTCTATGGCTTCGAGGGCGCGCGCCTCCGCTCCTCCGACTTGACCTACGACGTCGAGCCGCCGCCGGACCTGAAGGTCGAGGCCACACGCTTCGCCGAGACCGTCCGCCCCGGCTCGAAACAGACCTGGGAAATCACCGTGGACGACCCCGACGCCGAGCTCCTCGTCACCTGCTACGACAAGGCCCTTGACGAGATCCGCCCCTACGTCTGGACCACCCTCGCCGCCCGCTTCCCCACCTATCTCAACGCGTGGAACCTCACACGCGATTGGTTCTGGCCCTACTGGCTCACCGCAAGGGAACCACTACCCTGGGACTTCTGCGCGCCCGGCCGCGAGCACCGCGTGCCGATGTTCCGTTGGCCTTCTGAAGAGGAAGAGGAAAGCGTCACGGAAGGCCTCTACGGAGCCCGCTTCCTCGGAGATTGGGCCGCCGCGCCCAAGGCCGCCAACGTCGCGCTAGAACCCCCGCCCATCGAGGAGAGTGCGGCCATACGCGCCAAGTCCGTCGGTGCCGGCGCCGGCGCCCCCACCCCGCCGCCGCGCATACGCACCGACTTCGCCAAGACCGCGCTCTGGGCGCCGCAGAAGCGTCTGGAGGGCGGCAAGGCCATCTTCACCTTCACCCTGCCCGACACCCTCACCACCTGGAAGCTCATGGCCTTCGCCTTCACCCCCGACGGCCGCAGCGGCACCCTCACGCGCGACTGCCAGGCCCGCCTGGACGTCATGCTCCAGCCCTACCTCCCCCGCGTCCTGCGCGTGGGCGACCGCCTCACCCTCAACGTCCGCCTCGCCAACACCACCGATAAGCCCCTCGACACCTGGGCCACCCTCAACCGCGGCGAACGCAAGCCCGTCTCGCTCCCGCCCAAGGGCGCCGCGACCGTGAGCTGGGACATCGCCGCGCAGGCCGTCCCCGGCACGCAGACCTTCGAGTTCGCCACCGAGGGCGACGCCGTCCGCCTCGACCTCCCCGTGCTCGACAACCGCGTCCGCGTGGAGGATGTCTATCCCCTCACGCTGGTGGACTCCGAGCCCACGACCGTCGACGTCCTCGAGCCCACCGCCTTCCAAGACCTCACCGTGCGGTGGGACCACACCCCCGCCAAGGCCGTCGCCGAGAGCCTCGCCCAGGTGCCCAACTGGCCCTACGAGAGCAGCGACCAACTCTTCGCCAACCTCGCCGCGAGCCTCCTGCTCCGCGAGATGAAGGCCCCGCTTGCCAACGCCGACGCCCGGGAGGAGAGCTGGCTCAACCGCCTCCTCGCCGCCAAGCGCGGCGACCTCTGGCCGTGGTTCCCCGGCGGTCCCGAGGACGCCTACGCCACCGCCGAAATCTGCCTGGGCACGGCCCGCCTCCATCGCCTCGGACTCGCGCCAAAGGTGCTTGAGGACTCCGTGATCGCCACCCTCAAGGCCAAGCCCAAGACCCTCTCCTTCGCCGCCTGGGCCTACACCCGCAGCGCCTTCCTCGACGTCTGGCCGTTGGAGGAAGACCTCACCGATTCCCTCCTCCTGGCCTACCGCGAGGCCAAGAGCGTGCAGGAACGTCGCCTCCTGGCCGTCGCCGCCAAGCGCCTCAACGTCAAGACCGTCGCCGACGCCGGCCTCAAGGACGTCGCCGACGCCATCAACGCCTCCAAGACCTGGGGCGTGTGGTGGCCGCAGGAACGCCTTTGGTGGATCTGGTGGGGCACGCCCATCGAGAGCCACGTCCTCGGGTTGGAGACCCTCTTGGAGAATGGCCGCGCCGAGGACGCCCAGGCCGCCGCCCGTTGGCTCCTCCAGCACCGCCGCCTCAACGGCTGGGGCAACACCCGCGCCACCCTCGCTGCCGCCTTCGGCCTCCGCCTGGTCGGTACCCCCGAGACCGCCGTCGGCCCCGAGCCCACCCTGCGCCGCGCCAGCGAAAAGCGCCCCGGCCTCCGCCGCATCACCTATGCCCGCGAGCAGCCCGGCCTCAGCTTCGGTAGCATCGTCGCCTCCTACACCCTGCCGCTCGACCAAGTGCCCGCCCCCGCGGTCGGCGAGGACGCCGCGCTCACCCTCACCCGTTCCTACTCCCCGGCCCAACCCAAGGTCGGCGACACCGTTGTCGTCACCCTGCGCATCACCGCCGCCCAGCCCATGAGCCACGCCTGGCTCCGCGACGAGCGTCCCGCCAACACCGAGCCGCTCCACCAGCTCCCCGCCTGGGACTGGCAGACCGGCGCCTACGCCATCCCCGGCGACGTCGGCACGGACTTCTTCATCGGTAACCTCCCCCGTGGCGTCACCACCATCCAATACAAGCTCAAGGCCACCCACGCCGGCGCCTGTGTTCCCGGCCTCGCCACCCTCACCCTCACCCACGCCCCGGACTTCGCCGCCCGCACCGCCGCCGAACCTCTCACTGTTACGCCTTGATTGAACCGCAAAAACGCAAATCTTGCAGGAAAGGTGGGGCGCTAACACCGGGCGCACATCCGTGCGCCCTCCCGCACCCCACTTTCCTGCGCCAAAAGGACTTCCAGCGATGGTCCAAGCGCGAAGACGATGGGCGGGAGGGAGCGATCAGCGGGCGTTCAGCCCGCAAAGCGACCGGCGTTAGCCCATCCGTCTTCGCGCGCACTGGCGTTTTTGCGGGAAAAGGAGGCTTTTCGATTTCCCCGGACACCATTGATGAGAGACCTGTAAGGGCGTGGGGCAAAGCCCCACCCCAAAAACCAAACTTCCAAACCTCCAAGCTTCCAAACTTCCATCGCGTTCGCATTCTTGGCGCGGATATGTTAGGATAATGGCACAGTTGCGAAAGGAGTCCCCATGAAGCACGCACTCTTACTCACCCTCTTGTTCGGCGCGGCCTGCGCCCAAGCCGCCGTCTCCGCCATCGACGTCAAGCCCACCGGCAACCCCGCCATCAAGGGCCGCAAGGACGTCCCCATCGCCACCGTCACCTTCTCCGCCGCGCAGGACGCGCAGGCCGAAAAGCTCCGCCTGGACATCCGCGGCACGAACCCCAGCGACGTCGTCTGCTTCTCGCTCGGACAGTCGGAGTGCGCCCGCGTGGAGAACGACGCAGCCACCTTCACCGTCCCCGTCAAGAAGGGCCAAAACTCCTTCAGCCTCTACGCCGAACTCTCCGACACCGCCTCCGTCGGCCGCCCCTTGCGCATTGACGGCAAGCGCGTCCGCGTGGCCAGCGTCGTCACCAAGCCCGCACAGGAAATCGTCGACCAGCGCCTCCCCAACGGCAAGCTCCGCGCCTCCAAAAACTTCCGTATCCCCGGCATCGTCATGACGCCCAAAGGCACCCTCGTGGCCGTCTTCGACATCCGCTACAAACACGCCGGCGACCTCCCCGCGGACATCACGGTCGGCGTCAGCACCTCCAAGGACGGCGGCGACACCTGGAGCCCCATCCGCACCGCCATCGACTACAAGAACCTCCCCGGCGGCAACGGCATCGGCGACCCCGCCATCCTCGTTGACCCCTCCAACAGCCGCGTCTGGGTCATCGCCCTGCGCGCCCCCAAGTCCGGCCACCCCATCTTTAAGTCCAAGACCGGCACCATCGACCCCGCCCAGTGCGGCCAGCTCTTCGTCGCCTACTCCGACGACGAGGGCGAAACCTGGTCCGAGCCCCGCAACATCACCCCCGAGGTCAAGCGCCTCGACGACCCCGACACCGCGAACTGGGGCTGCATCTTCCAGGGCCCCGGCGCCGGCATCGCCCTCAAGGACGGCACCCTCGTCTTCCCCGCCCAAATCTGGGGCAACGACGGCAAGGCCCCCCACCACGGAGCCCTCATCTACTCCACCGATCACGGCAAGACCTGGACCTCCTCCAAGCAGTCGCCCTTCGGCGGCTCCGAGAGCACCGTCGTCCAGCTCGCCGATGGCTCCCTCCTCCTCAACACCCGCGAAGGCGGCGGCCCCAAGACCCGCGTCACCGCCCGCACCACCGACCTCGGCCAGACCTGGCAGAAGGTCGAGACCTCGCCCCTCCGTCAGCCCGGCAACCTCTGCCAGGCCGCCATGCTCCGCGTCGGCAACACCCTTGTCTTCTCCAACCCCAATTCCGGCAAGCGCGACACCATGACCCTGCGCAAGTCCACCGACAACGGCAAGACCTGGTCCAAGGGCATCATCTATGACCCCCGCGCCTGCGCCGGCTACTCCACCCTCTGCCCCATGCGCCAGCGCGGCCAGGACTTCGTCGGCGTCCTCTACGAGGGCCAGAGCGACTACCACTACTTCCAGCGCATCCCCCTCAACGAAATCCAGTGATCGCCCCCGACACCCCCGCGCGGGACGCGCCCTTCACCGCCCTGGACTTCGAGACCACCGGCGTGGTGAAGGGCTTTTCGTCCCTTCCTTGGCAGCTCGGCGCCGTCTCCCTCCAAGGCGGCCGCATCGAGGTACGTTTCGACACCTATCTCCGCGTCCCCGAGAATTACCCCTTCTCCAAGCACGCGCCCGGCGAACATCGCGCCAACCGCGCCGCCATCGCCGCCGCGCCCGAGGCGCTTGACGTCTGGTCGCGTCTCCACCCCCTCCTCGTCGCCACCGTCCCCGTCGCCCACAACATCGCCGCCGAACGCACTATCCTCACCCGCCTCGCCCCCCTGACCCACTATCCCCTCTGGGTCGACACCCTCCGCCTCGTCCGTCAGGCCTACCCCACCCTGCCTAGCCACGCACTGGAGCGCCTCATCCCCGCACTCGGACTCCAGCCCGCCCTCGACGCCCTCATCCCCGGCCGTGCCCCCCACGACGCGCTCTACGATGCCGCCGCCTGCGCCCTCCTCCTCCGCCACCTCCTCTCCCTCCCCGGCTGGGACGCCCTCACCCTGGCCGACCTCGCCTCCCCGTGACATGACGCAACGCCCAATTGACCTCCGCCAAGCCCTGTTGCGCGTCCTCACCCTCGCGCTGGGCCTCGCCGTCACCCTCCTCTTCTGCCTCTCCAACCTCCCCGCGGAGACGCCCGCCCCACCGCCGGCCGACCCCTTCTCGGCGTTGCTCCTCTCCCAAGCCGTCGGGCTCCCGCTCCTCTTCCTGCCCACTGTCCCCTGGCTTCTCGCCGGCGGACGCGCCCGTCTCCGCAACGTCTTCGCCTGGCGTACGCCGGACGCCCCACCCTTCGGCCTGCGCGTCTTCATCGGCCACGCCGTCTGCTTGATTGCCGGGGCCTGGGCCCTTGTTGCCGTTGCCGCCGATGGTGCCACCCAAAGCGCCGTCAGCCTGGTCGGCGCCCTCACCCCGCTCCAGACCCTCGCCCTGCTCCCCTTCGTCTGCGGACTCGGCCCTCTGGCTGAGGAACTCCTCTATCGCGGCGCACTCTTCGACGCCCTAGGCCACCGCGCCGCACCCTGGGCCACCGCGGTCCTCTTCGCACTCGCCCACGGCCCCAACGCCTTCTTCTTTCCCCTCTTCTTCGTCGGCCTCTGGCTCGGCTTTCTGACCCAACGTCAAGGCACCCTCCTGCCCGCCATCGCCCTTCACGCCGCCTTCAACCTCCCCACCTTGCTCCTCGCCTAAGTGCTCCTACTAAGACTATCCATGATGAAACGCTTCTTCCTCTTCCCGCTTGCGTTGATGGTCCTTGCCCTGACCGCATGCAACGAAGTCCCGCCGGAACGGAATCTGCTCCTCCAGGCGGAACGCGGCAACCCCAACGCGCAATATTGCCTCGGCTCGCTCTATGAACACGGCCAAGGCATGCCCCAATCCCACCAAGAAGCCGTCAAGTGGTACCGAAAAGCCGCCGATCAGGGCAATCCCGATGCGCAATTCAGCCTCGCGCTCGCCTACATGTTCGGCCAAGGTACAACCCAATCCTATGAAGAGGCCGTCAAGTGGTTCCGCAAAGCCGCCGACCAAGGCAACCCCGCCGCCCAGTTCAATCTCGCCATCGCCTACGCCGGCGGCACCGGCGTCCCCCAATCCGACGAAGAGGCCACCAAGTGGCTCCAAAAGGCCGCAGACCAAGACTTCGCCCCCGCAAAAGAAATCCTCTCCCGCCTCCGCCAACTCCCCCACTCCCCGCACCCCTGACGCCCCCTCCCCAGGACTCTCTCCCACCCCTCAAAAGGTCCCTTCTGAGACCCTTTACGGAGGGGTGTAAAAAGTTGGGCGCCGTGCTTGCGGCACGGTGCCCGGGATGATTCGCAAAGCGATTGCTTGTTAGGCCGCGTCTTCGCGGCGGATGTGAGGGGCATTTTATTGGGCGGCGGGGGCGAGGGCGTGGACCTGCGTGCCGGCCTGGAGGAAGGCGCCGACGCCGTAGACTTCGGTCATATCCTTGCTCACGTGCTTGGGGTCTTGGCCGATGGGCTGGACCCAGCCGAGTTTGCCGTGGGGCTGGATGGCGGCGACGAGTGCGGCCCAGCCCTTCTCGATGGCGGGCAGGGTGGCGGCGCGGTCAAGCAGGCCGGCGTTCACGCCCCAGGCCAGGCCGTAGACGATGAAGCCGGTGCCGCTGGTCTCGGGTGAGGGGTAGCTCTCGGGGTCCAACAGGCTGGCGTGCCAGTAGCCATCGGGGCACTGTAACTCGATGAGGCGGGCGGCCAGTTCCTTGAAGAGGGCTTCATAGTAGGGGCGGTTGGGCGCGTCCGCGGGGAGGATGCGTAGGAGGTTGGCCAGGCCGGCGAGGCACCACCCGTTGCCGCGGCCCCAGAAGACCTTCTCGCCGTTGGCCTCGCGGTGGGCAAAGCCGTTCTCGGGGGCGTCTGGGAAGTAGCGGCTGTCACGGTAGAAGAGGCGCGCCTCCTTGTCGTAGAGGTAGTCGACGGTGGCGCGGAACTCCGCGTCCATGAACTCCATGTAGCGTTTGTCGCCGGTGAGGGCGGCGAGCTGGGCGAAGACCTGCGGGGCCATGTAAAGCGCGTCGCACCAGCTCCAGCGCTCGAGGGCAGACCATTTGTGGAGGTCCAGCGAGACCTTGGAGGGATTGGCGAGGATGGAATCGATGCGCTTCTTGGTGGGGTTGAGACGCCCGGGCATGCCGAAGCGCTCATAGAGGCGGAGCCAGGCCTGGCAGACGGTCAAGTCATCGGCGTGGGAGTTGTTGCCGCGGCGGGTGGCGGGCTGCCAGCGGCATCCCGCGCCGATGCCGTCGACCCAACGGATGAAGGACATGTCTTTCTCCGTGCGTTCGGCCAGTTCACCCCAGTCGAGCATACCTTGATAGAGGGCGCCGTTGGTCCAAGCGGTTGGGCCAAGGCCGGATTGGGGCTGGTGCACCACCTGCCATTCCGCCACGCGGCGCAGGTCGCTGCGAATGTCCGCCTGGGTGGGGAGTTCGGCCAGGGCAACCGCCGCGGCGAAGAGGGCAACCATCGTCAAGAGTTGTTTCATGGGGTGTCCTTTCAGCGTCAAACCACCCTCATCATACCCAAAAAGCCCCAGCCTTGGCAAATAAAAAGGCGGCCCCACGCGGGGTCGCCTTTGATTGGTCGCAGGGTGCGCCTTACTTATCGGTGAGCGCCGCGACGCCGGGAAGGACCTTGCCTTCGAGGTACTCGAGGGAGGCGCCGCCGCCGGTGGAGATGTGGCTCATCTTGTCGGCCAGGCCAGACTTCTTCACGGCGCTGACGGAGTCGCCGCCGCCGATGATGGAGATGCCGCCGTTGGCCTTGACCTGGGCGACGGCCTCGCAGACGCCGAAGGTGCCCTTGGAGAAGGCGGGCATCTCGAAGCAGCCCATCGGGCCGTTCCAGACGACGGTCTTGGCGCCCTTGAGGGCCTCGGAGAAGAGCTTGACGGACTCAGGGCCGATGTCCAGGCCCATCCAGCCGTCGGGCACCTCGGTGACGACCTGGGTGTTGGCCTCAGGGTCGAACTTGTCAGCCGCGATGTTGTCCACGGGCAGGAGGAACTTCACGCCGCGCTCCTTGGCCAGGGCGAGCATGTCGTTGGCGTAGCCGAGCTGATCGTCCTCGCAGAGGGAGTTGCCGATTTTCTTGCCCTGGGCCTTGAGGAAGGTGTAGGCCATGCCGCCGCCAATGATCAGCGTGTCGACCTTGGTGAGGAGATTCTTCACCACGGCCAGCTTGTCGGAGACCTTGGCGCCGCCGAGGATGGCGACGAAGGGGCGGACCGGGTTCTCGACCGCGGAGCCGAGGTACTGGATTTCCTTCTCCAGCAGAAAGCCGGAGACAGCGACGGGGGCGTACTTGGCGATGACGGCGGTGGAGGCGTGGGCACGGTGGGCGGCGCCGAAGGCGTCGTTGCAGTAGATGTCGCCGTAGGAAGCGAGCACCTTGGCCATCTCCTCGCACTTGGCCTTGAGCTCGGCCTTGGCGGCCTTGTATTGCTCATCGGTCATGTCGTCGGTCTTCTTGACCTTGGCGGTCTCTTCCTTGTAGAAGCGGGTGTTCTCAAGCATCAGCACTTCGCCGGGCTTGAGGGCGGCGGCCTGGTCGGCGGCCTTGAGGCAGTCGGGCGCGAAGGCCACGGGCTTGTTCAAGCACTTGGAGAGGTACTCAGCGACGGGCTTGAGCGAGAACTCGGGCTCGTAGCCCTTGCCCTTCGGACGGCCCAGGTGGCTCATCAGCACCAGCGAGCCGCCATTGTCGAGCACGTACTTGATGGAGGCCAGGGCGCCCTGGATGCGGGTGTCGTCCTTGATGACGCCATCCTTCATGGGCACGTTGAAATCCACGCGCATGACCACACGCTTGCCAGCGAGGTCCACGTCACGCAATGTCTTCTTGTTCATGTTCTGTCCTTCCCTGTTGTGGGGTGAAAAGCGTTTCTATTGTAACACATCCCCGCCCCCGTGTCCCTTCTTTTTCGCAATCCCCGATGCCGCGCCCCAATTTTCCACGAAAACACGAAGGGACGCAAGGGCCTGGACACTTCACCGTTCGGCGCATCGCGCCTCACTACCGTGCCCAACCCTTGCGTCTCTATAGGTCCTCTGGAAACATCGTGGACAATAAGGCCGTAGAGACTCACGCGAGCGGGAGGACGGTGGCGGTGGCGAGGGCGGAGATGCCTTCGCGGCGGCCGATGGCGCCGAGGCCTTCGACGGTCGTGGCTTTGACGGAGACCGCGCCCACGTCCACGTTCATCGCGGCGGCGAGGCGTTCGCGCATGGCGGGGAGGTGGGGCATCAGCTTGGGGCGCTCGGCCAGGACGGTGGCATCGACGTTGCCCACGCGCCACCCTTGGTCGGAGAGGCGCGCGACGACGGCGCGCAGGAGGGCGATGCTGTCGGCGCCGGCCCACTTGGGGTCGGTGTCGGGGAAGTGCTGGCCGATGTCGCCATCGGCGATGGCCCCGAGCAGGGCGTCCATGATGGCGTGCGTCAGCACGTCGGCGTCGGAGTGGCCCAACAGGCCGGTCTCGTGCGGAATGTCCACCCCGCCCAGGATGAGCTTGCGCCCTTCCACCAGGCGGTGCGTGTCAAACCCAATGCCCATGCGCATGGCGGCCTCCTTTCGTTTCCGGCCCTCAGTGGTGGACGGGGCGGAACTTGATGCGGTGGGGGCGGTCGGCGTCGTCGCCGAGCTCCTTGCGGCGCATCTCGTGGTAATCGGAATAGGAGCCCTCGAACCAACGCACCTTGGAGTCGCCCTCGAAGGCGAGGATGTGGGTAGCGATACGGTCGAGGAACCAACGGTCGTGGCTCACGACCACGGCGCAACCGCCGAAGTCCTGGATACCCTCTTCGAGGGAGCGCAGGGTGCCGACGTCGAGGTCGTTGGTGGGCTCGTCGAGAAGCAGGAGGTTGCCGCCGGAACGGAGGAGTTTGGCCAGGTGCACGCGATTGCGCTCGCCGCCGGAGAGGACGCCGACCTTCTTCTGCTGGTCGGTGCCGCGGAGGTTGAAGCGCGAGCAGTAGGCACGACCGTTCATGAGGCCCTTGCCGGCCAGGTTCACGAAGTCGCCGCCACCGGTGATCTCCTCGTAGACGGTGTGGTTGGGGTCGAGCGCCTCGCGAGACTGGTCGACATAGCTGAGCACGACGGTCTCGCCGATGCGGAGTTCGCCGGAGGTGGGCTTGAGCTGGCCGGTGATGAGCTTGAAGAGAGTCGTCTTGCCCGCGCCGTTCGCGCCGATCACGCCCACGATGCCGCCGCGCGGCAGGTCGAAGTTCACATGCTCGAAGAGGATACGGTCGCCGAAGGCCATGCAGAGGTCGGTGGCGCGGACGACCAGATTGCCCAGGCGCGGACCCGGCGGAATCTGAATCTTGAGCTCCTCCTCACGGGTGTCGACCTGCTTGGAGACGAGTTCCTCGTAGCGGGCCAGACGGGCCTTGCCCTTGGCGCGGCGGCCGGAGGGGTTGGTGTGGATCCACTCGAGTTCCTGCTGAATCATCTTGCGACGGCTCTCAGCCTGCTTGGCCTGGGCGACCATCATGGCCTGCTTCTGCTCCAGCCACTGCTCGTAGTTCCCTTTATAAGGATAGGTACGCCCGGCGTCCATCTCCAGGATCCACTCGGTGACGTTGTTGAGGAAGTAACGGTCGTGCGTCACCACGATGAGCGTGCCCTTGAACTTCTTCAGGAAGGCCTCAATCCAGGCCACCGACTCCGCGTCCAAGTGGTTGGTCGGCTCGTCGAGCAGGAGCACGTCCGGATTGGAGATGAGCAGGCGGCACATCGCCACGCGGCGCTTCTCACCGCCGGAAAGCTTCCCCGCCAACGCATCCGGGTCCGGGCAGCGCAGGGCCTCCATTGCCAGTTCCACCTGGTGCTCCAAATTCCACAGGTCGTTGGCGTCGATGATTTCCTGCAGGCGCGCCATCTCCTCCTCCGCGCCGGGCTCGTCCAGGCGGCAGCAGAGGTCCTCATACTTCTCGAGCATGGCCTGAGCGCCGGCCACGCCCTCCATGACGCACTCCTGCACGGTCTTCTCCGGGTCGAGCTCCGGCTCCTGCGGCAGATAGCCCACCTTCACGCCCTTGGCCACCTGGCACGTGCCCATGTAATCCTTGTCCAGGCCCGCCAAGATCTTGAGGAGCGAGGACTTGCCCGCGCCGTTCGCGCCGATCACGCCAATGTGCGCCCCATGGAAAAAGGCCAGGTTCACGTCATCCAGGATGACCTTCTTCTCATGGTGCTTGGTGACGTTCTGCAGGTTAAAGACATACTCGCCGGCCACGCTGGCCTCCTTTCATGCGAAGGGAATGAACTGATGGTACAAGAAAACGAAATCCCCCACCCCATAATCCACGTGGTAATGCCCCACATACCACCGATGGAACGCAAGCCGCCCCCGAATCGACTCCAGCCACTGCTCCGTCGACCAATCGATGGCACCAAAACGCTGCTCCCACGCCGCTTTGCGGCCCGGCGGCAACATCCCCTCCGGGCACGTGTGCGAGAGCACCGCATCCACCCGCCACCCCGCAGCCTCCAACGCCGCCTCCACGCGCGCCTTGATGGCGTCCGAGGGTTGCTCGTCCTCGAACCACGCCCAATGGTTGAGCAACCGCTGGAACTTGTCCGCGGAATAGGCCCCGCCGATGACCAACGTCCGCTGTCCCCCAAGGTCATAAATCGCGCCATCCACAGGGAAAAGCTGATTCGGATAACGCGGGTCCACCCACACCTCGCCGCCGAAGGCCGCGCACCGTTCATAGCCGCGCACCCGCTCCGGACGTGCCTCGTGATTGCCATGTACGCAAAAGAAGGTAATGGGATACTGCGCCAAATGCTGCTTCAGGGCCGTCGCCCGAGCGTCCCCATAATAATTGATCCCGGCGTCCCCCAAGACAATCAATGTATCTGCACGCGACGTTCCCTCGCGACGGCAAAACGCCGCCACCTCCTCAAATTCGCCATGCTTGTCCCCGGTCACCCAGATCATGCCCTCATTATAGCAAAGCCTCCAAGAGGGCGGCTTACGCCGCCCCGGAAAACGGAGAACAGAGAACAGAACGCCCCTGCGGGGCGACGGGTGGGATTCCCGAGAAACCGATAAAGCGCGAAACGGAGAACGGCGATCGCGATCAGCGGCGAAGTCACAGAGCGGCCGATGAAGCCCGAAGCGGCTCGCGCCCACTTGCGCCTTTGCGGTTCCCAATCTTTTCCCCGGACACTATTGCTGTCAAGCGAAGAGCAAAAAAAGCGCGGACGAGGTTGGGGCTCGTCCGCGCCAGGGTGACACACAATGATGAAACGCAATCAAAAGGAGCTTTCTCGCAGAGAGAATCCTGCCTTTTACTTTGTCTTACGAATGAACGATGCAAATGTGACAGGGAAATGCAAAAATTTTCACGCCTCTGTCATTTTTCTTCGTATTTGCCGTTGTTTCCAGTCTTCGCCTTACCGTGAACGATGAAGCGATCAAGGGGGCGGAGAGGGAGGCTAAAGGGTGTTTTCTGGACCACTAAGGGTTTCGACCTCGACCACTATAGGGTCTCGACCCCGACCCCTATAGTGGTTGACCGCGGACCCCTATAGGGTCTCAGAAAGGGCCCTTTAAGGGGCGTTTTCGGAGGCGGGGAGGAGGTACAAAAAAGCCGCCGGGGACCGGCGACTTGGAGAGGGAGATGGAGGTGGAAATCAACGGGCCTCGTCGAGCATGGCCTCACCGATGTTGAGGCAGTCCTCTTTGAGGCGACGGTAGATATTGAGAACGTCGAGGACGATGACGACGCAGAGGGGGTCGATGGTGGGGTCGTGCTCGGCAAGACGGCGCATCTGGTCTTTGCGGATTTCCTTGACGCGGGCGGAGATGCCGGCGGCGTCGGGGTACATGTCAGCGAGAACGTCGGAGGCGTAGGCCTTGCCTTGGCGGAAGGATTCGGTGACGGTGGCGGCGAAGGCGGCGCAGAGGTCGTGGAGGCCGAGGAGGGCCTGGCGGCCACGGTCGGAGAGTTTCATCTGGCTGCGACGGATGCGGATGAATTGCTTAAGGAGGGCGGCGACCTCGTCAGAGACAGACTCGTATTCATCGGCGACGCGCAGAAGCATACGGGAGCGGTAGGCGACGTCGGCGGGGAGATTGGTGGACATGATCTGGCCGAGGAAGGCGGAGACTTCGTGCTGGATGACGTCGAGTTCCTCTTCGCGGTGGAAGATGTCGTTTTCGAGGGTTTCGTTGGTCTTGCCGGCGAGAACGAGGCGGAAGTCGTCGAGGAGCTGCCCGCAACGGTCGGCCATGTGCTCGACCTCTTTGCGGGCCTGCTCGACGGCGACGACGGGGGCGACCTTGAGGGGGTTGAGAAGGGCGAGGCGGGGGAGCTCGCGAACCTTGGGATCAGGGATGATGTGCTCAATGAGCCAGGCGTAGGGGCGGGTGAAGGGGAGGAAGATGCAGGTATTGATGGCGTTGAAGGCGGTGTGGACGCCGGCGACGGCGAAGGTGAGCTGCTCGGGGCCCATCGTGTCGATATGGAAGACACGGACGGCAATGGGGAGGACCAAGGGGAAGAGGGGCGCCATGATGAGGACGCCGATGACGTTGAAGAGGGAGTGGGCGAGGGCGGCGCGGCGGGCGTTGGTGGGGGCCTTGAGAGCGGCGAGCCAGGCGGTGACGGTGGTGCCGATGTTCATGCCAAGGACCAGACAGGCGGCGGTGTTGAAGTCGATGGCGCCATTGGCCACGAGGATGATGGCGATACCGGTGGTGGCGGAGGAGCTCTGAACGATGGCCGTGGCGACGGCGCCGACGAGGATGCACTTGAGCATGCCAATGACGGAGAAGGCGCCGTCCGCGCCGGTGGCGGAGAAGAGGGCCATGGCGTTGCGCATGCCCTGGGATTCGGAGATGGGCGAGAGGGCGCCGCTCATGAGCTCGAGGCCAAAGAAGATGAGGCCCAAGCCCAAGAGGATGAGGCCGATAAATTTCCAGCGCTCGCGGGTGGCGAAGAGGTAGAGGATGGCGGCGACGCCGATGATGGACATGATGGCGGTGATGCCGACCTTCGGGAAGACGGCCACCAACCACGCGGTGACAGTGGTACCGATGTTCGCGCCGATGATCACGTTGATGGCCTGCAGGAGCGTCATGATGCCGCTGGTCACCATGCCCACCACCATGACGGTGGTGACGGAGGAGCTCTGGATAATGGCGGTGACGATGGTACCCGTGGCGACACCGGCGAAGCGGTTGGTGGTGGCGGCAGCCACGACCTTGCGCATACGCGGCCCGGCGACGCCTTGGAGGCCCTCGGAGATTTGTTGCATCCCCAGCAGGAAGATGCCCAAGCCGCCGATGAGACAGGCAACGATGGCGGCGGCGCCTGCGCCCTCAATGACGGTAAATTGCTCAATGGCGGCCAGAAGGGTGTCCATACTAATCTCCTGCTAACGAAATCCTAACGTTAAGGGCGAAATGAAGCACAAAAAAAGAGGGCGGGGCGGTCTGGCCGCCTCGCCCGCTTTTATCCTCAAGGGTCGGGAATGAAGAGTTTCTGCCCGACCTGGAGTTTGGAGGGGTCGGTGATCTTGTTGGCCCGCATAATGGTGCGGACGGGCACGCCATAGGCCTGGGCGATGGCCGAAAGGGTCTGCCCGGACTCGACCACATGGCTGTAGCCGGAACCGCGCGACTGGGCGGCAGCGGCCTTGGCGGCGGCTTCGGCGGCCTTGGCCTGACGCTCGGAGAGCTTGGCCATACGACCGGAAAGGTCATTGACAATCTCACCGCGCATGGCCTCTTGCGAGGAACGCAGGGCCGCGAGGTCGGCTCGCAGGGCCGCGACCTCATCCTTGGTGGCGAGGTCGGAGTCGCCGGCGCCGCGCTCGATGGCGGCAAGACGGGTGGAGAGGTTGTTTTGGCGCTGCTCGACGGCGTCAATGCGCGCGGCGAGACGCTGAACGGAGAGATGAAGCTCGCGGAGGACCTGCTGTTGCTGGGCCACGGCGCGCTGGGCCAAGCCGGGCGCCGCGACAAGCAAGGCCAGTGTCAGAAGGAGCGCGCCTTTCACAGCGCGGCCTGCTCAAGCTTCTGGACGAGGACGTCGGCGCGGGTGACACCGACCATGCGGTCGATGGGCTGGCCGTCCTTGAAGAGAATGATTGTGGGGATAGTCTGCACCTGGAACTTGACGGCGAGCGCGGGGACTTGGTCGATGTCCACCTTGCCCACGCGCACCTTGCCGGCGAGGTCGGCGGGGAGCTCCATCTTGTCCAGGATTGCACCCTGCATCTTGCAGGGGCCGCACCAAGTGGCCCAGAAGTCGACCAGCGCGACGCCGGAAGCGGTGGCGGCCTCGAAGGCCTGTTCGTCAAAATGCTCAACGTTCATGGTTGGTTCCTCACGTGATGGTGAAACGCCTCCATTATAACACAGCGGCGCGGCGTGTGCTATCATAATAGACACGAACTTGCAACGGGAGCGTCCATGGAACTCACCTTCCTTACCGAGCATCGCGATGCCATCATTCTGGCGTTGGACCTTTTCGGCACGGCCGTCTTCGCGGTCACCGGCGCCTTGCGCGGGTGGCGGAGCCGGTTGGATTTCTTTGGCGTGATTGTGCTGGCGTGCGCAGTGGGTATCGGCGGCGGCCTGATGCGCGATGCGCTCATCGGCGCGACGCCGGCGGCGGCCTTCCAGGACAGCCGTTATCTGATCATCTGCGCGCTGGTGGGCGGCGTTTCCTTCTATGTAGCACCGCGCCTGAACGACCGCTGGAATGTGATTCCGGTGCTCGACGCGTTGGGTCTGGGCGTCTTCACGGCGATCGGGTGCGAGAAGGCGGCGATGTATGAGTGCCAGTGGGTGGCGGTGGTATTATGCGGCGTGATGACGGCGGTGGGCGGCGGCGTCATCCGCGACGTGCTGGCGATGCGCATCCCGGCGGTGCTGCGGAGCGACTTCTACGCCACGGCCTCGGTGCTCGGCGGCGGACTCTTCCTGGCCATGCGCAAGTGGATGCCGGAATCGGACCTGGCCTACTTCTGGCGCTTCCTGGCGGTCTCGGCCTTCGTGCTTCTGGTGCGGTTGGTCGCGATGCGCTTCAAGTTCCGCCTGCCCGAGGCGCACACCGTCCCGGCACGCCAGCGCTGGCACCTCAAATACCCCAGATTGCGCCTGCCGAAAGAATGACCCCTTGACGTGGACGCGCAAGTGTGGTATTCTTGCGTGACTTTTTGTGATTGAAAGGCTTTGCGACCATGAAGAAGGATATCCACCCGAAGTACGAGGACGCGACGATCACCTGCGCCTGCGGGAACGTCATCCACACCCGTTCCACCGTCAAGGCTATGACCTGCAACGTCTGCTCCGCCTGCCACCCGTACTACACGGGCAAGAAGACGGTGATGGACACCGAGGGCCGCATCGACAAGTTCATGCAGCGCTACGGCAAGAAGTAAGCCGCGGCCAGCCCCGCAAAAAGACCGGCCGGGCCTATGGCCTCGCCGGCCTTTTTGTCAAATCGCCCCGCCATGCCCCTGATCGACCGTGAGCAAATCGCCGCGCGCCTGGCCGCGCTTCCCCAAGTGGAGGCGGCCTTGGCCGACCCTGCCGTCGCGGCGGACCGCGCCCGGTGCAAGACCGAACTGCGCAAGCTGACGGCCCTGCGCCGACTCGCGGCGGCCTCTGAGGAATATTTCCGTCTGCAGGACGACGCCGAGGCCGCCCGCGCCATGGCGGCGGACCCGGAGATGGCGGAATTGGCCCAAGAGGAGCTCGAACGCGTCGCGGCGGAGACCCCGGAAGCCGAGAAGCGTCTGCTCCATGCCCTCCTGCCGGAAGACCCGCTGGACGCACGCGACGCGATGGTCGAAATCCGCGCCGGCACGGGCGGCGAGGAGGCCGCGCTCTTCGCCGGGGACCTCTATAGAATGTATGCGCGCTGGGTGGAGGCGCATGGATTCTCCATCACGGTGATGGACCAATCGCCCAGCGAGTTGGGTGGTTTCAAGGAGATTGTCCTCTCCGTCTCGGGCGGGGAGCGACCCTATGGGCGGCTCCGCTTCGAGAGCGGCGGACACCGCGTCCAACGCGTCCCGGTGACCGAGTCGCAGGGGCGCATCCACACCTCGGCGGCCACCGTCATCGTCCTGCCCGCGGCCGACGCGGAGGACGGCCTGGAGATTCCGGAGAGCGAGCTGCGCATCGACATCTTCTGCGCGGGCGGCCACGGCGGCCAAGGCGTCAACACCACCTACTCCGCCGTGCGCATCACGCACCTGCCCACGGGCCTTGTGGCGCAGTGCCAGGACGAGCGCAGCCAGCACCGCAACAAAGAGAAGGCCCTCGCCGTCCTCAAGGCCCGCATCCTCGATGCCCGCCGCCAGGCCGCCGAGGCCGCCGCCGGCGCCACCCGCCTGACGCTCCGCGGCTCGGGCGACCGTTCCCAGCGCATCCGCACCTACAACTTCCCGCAAAACCGCTTGACCGACCACCGCATCGGCCTCACGCTCTACGCCCTCGACCGTGTGATGGAGGGCGACCTGGACCCCGTCTTGGGGCCATTGGAGGCCGCCGACCTCGAACAGCGTATCCACGCCGCACTTGGAGATTGACATGGGTTGTCTCGGGAGTATCCTCCAATTCTTCTTTTGGCTCATCGTGGTCAACTTCGCGTGGAACTTCCTCATCGCGCCGCTTGTCGGCGCCAAGCCCTCCCCGCAACGCACCGCCACCAACAAGACCCGTTTCTTGCGCCTGCTCATGCCGCTCTTGGCCAAGATTGCCAAGGCCGACGGCCGTGTCAGCGAGCATGAGATCGACCGAGTGGAGTCCATCTTCCGTACGCTTGAGCTCTCCCCCGAGGAGCGCCGCTACGCCGCGCAAATCTTCTCCGAAAGCAAAGACACGCCGGAGGAGTTCGACGCCGCGGCCGCCGCGTTCGCCATGAACGTCTCCTCCTTTGAGCTCCGCACCATCACCTTCCAGTTTCTCGTTCTGGTCGCCAGCGCCGACGGCACCGTGTCCGCTGCCGAGCGCGCCATGCTCATCCGCGCCGCCACGCGCTTCCGTATTCCGCCCCAACTGGCCGAGCAAATCTTCGCGCAGATGGCCGGCTCCCGCGCCCGCGGCGGCGCCCGCCCGTCCCGCCCGGAGGCCCCCTCCCGCGCCCAAGACCTCGCGCTCCTCGGCCTCCCCGCGAACGCCTCGGACGACGACATCCGCAAGGCCTACCGCAAGAAGGTCAAGGAACTCCACCCCGACCGTCTCCAGGCCCAAGGGCTCCCCGAGGCCATGCTCAAGCAGGCCTCTGAGCGCATGGCCGCCATCAACGCCGCCTACGCTCGCCTCATCGATAAGTAAGGTCCCCGCTTAACCGCAAAGACGCTAGGGGCGGCTTGCGCCGCCCCGGAGAACGGAGCGTGCAGCGGCGAAGCCGCAAACCTTCCACGGCCACAGAGAACGGAGCGTGCAGGCGCAGAGCGCCAAACCTTCCACGGCCACAGAACGCGCGGCAAGCACGTGACAGAGAGGTTGAGGGAGGAGTGACAAAGACCCTTCCAATCAAACCAAGCCTCCAAACATCTACGCTTCCAACCTCCCGACGGTGAAGCCGCCTTGTTCTAGTGGTCCTAGTTATCTTATCACGCCGCCTGAGATGACTTTGCAGGAAATCACAGAAACGCAAGGGATGGGCACGGTAGAGAGGCGCGGAGCGCCGAACGGTGAAGGGCCCAGGCCCTTGCGTTCCTTTTGTGTCTTCGTGGAAATGAAGTCATCAAACACAAGCGCAACACTTCCCTGACACGCCCTAAACAAGGGGTGTGCTATACTTTGCGGCATGCCAAAAGGCCAAAAACTCTATGCTTTGCCGTGGCGGGCCGTCCGCCAGCCTTTCCTGAGATGGGTCCTGCGTTTGACCCACCCCTGGATTGAACGCGCACTTGGGCTCCGTCGCCTGAACGCCTTCTACGAGCGCGCCCTCGACCGCACAAGCGAGGCCACCTTCCCCGCACGCATCCTCGCGGAAATGGGCGTGGGCACCCAGACCTCAGCCGAGGACTTTGAGCGCATCCCCACCGAAGGCAGTCTCTTGGTCGTGGCCAACCACCCCTTCGGCGCAATGGAGGGCCTCGCCCTGCTGGAGCTCATCCGCCGCCGCCGGAGCGACGTGAAGATCATGGCCAACTATATCCTCGGTCGCATCCCGGAGTTGCGCGACGACTTCTTCTTCGTCGACCCCTTCGGCCGCCGCAGTTCCGTGTCGCGCAACATCAACACCCTCCGCCAGGCCCTCAACTGGCTCCGCGACGGCAAGGTCCTCATCGTCTTCCCCGCCGGCGAGGTCGCCAGTTTCGCCCCGCATGCCTTCCGCGTCCGCGACCCCGCCTGGCAGCCCTCGCTCATGGCTCTGGCCCGCCGCGCCAACGTCAAGCGCTTCCTCCCGGTCTACATCCCCGGCACGGCCTCGCTCCTCTTCCACCTGGTGGGCAAAATCCATCCCCGTCTGCGCACCATCCTGTTGCCTCGCGAGATGCTCCGCCTGCGCCGCCGCACCCTCACCCTCCGCGTCGGCTCCCCGCTCTCGGGCGAGACCCTCTTCCGCCGCTTCCCGGAAGACGTTGACGCCCTCCGCTACCTCCGCTTCCGCACCTTCCTCCTCGCCGGCCGCGTCGACACCTCGCGCTTCGAGCGCCAGATGCGCCGACTGACCCTTGACGACACCACCCGCGAAAACGTCCCCATCATCCCGCCCGTTCCCCCGGACGACCTCGCCGCCGAGCTCCGTTCCCTTCCCCCCGAGGCCCACCTCTGCGCCGTCGACGCCTACGACATCTACGCCGCCCAGGGGCGAGACATCCCCGTCACCCTCCGCGAAATCGGCCGCCTCCGCGAAATCACCTTCCGCGCCGCCGGCGAAGGCACCGGCCGCGACCTCGACACCGACGACTTCGACGACGCCTACCACCAGATCATCCTCTGGCAACGCGACAAACGCGAAATCGTCGGCTGCTACCGCCTCGCCCTTTCCGACGTCATCACCGAGACCGCCGGCCTCACCGCCCTCTATACGCGCACCCTCTTCCGCTTCGACGAACGTTTCCTCGGCCACCTCCCCGGCGCCGCCGTCGAACTCGGCCGCTCCTTCGTCCGCCCGGAATACCAGCGCGCCTTCGCCCCCCTCCTCCTCCTTTGGCGCGGCGTCCTCGCCTTCCTCGCCAAGCACCCGCGCTACACCGTCCTCTTCGGCCCCGTCAGCATTTCGCACGACTTTCGCGCCGCCTCCCGCGACATCCTCTTGGCCTACCTCCGCGCACGGTGCTTCGACCGCGGCCTCGCCAAGTGGGTTTCCCCCCGCCTTCCCCCCAAGCGCCAACACTTCGTGGAATGGCGCAGCCCCGAATACGCTGACTTCATCGCCTCCGAGACCGACGTCAACGACGCCCTCGCCGAAATCGAGGAAGGCCGCCGCGAGATGCCCGTCCTCATCCGCCAGTACCTCAAGCTCGGCGGCAAGATTATCGCTTTCAACGTCGACCCCGATTTTGGTACAGTAGTGGATGGCCTCATCATCCTCAACCTCCTTGACGCCCCCAAGCGCGACATCGCCCGCTACATGGGCAAGGAGTTGTACGAGGCCTACGTCAACGCCGCCCGCAAAGGATAAGCCATGCGCATTCTCATCACCGGCGGCCGGGGCATGCTCGGTCGCACGCTTGTTCGTCATTGGCAAGACAGCCACGACCTCCTTGTCGCCGACCTCCCCGAGGTCGACATCACCCGCCCCGACTCCCTTGCCGCCGTCTTTGACGCCTTCCGCCCTCAGCTCGTCGTCCACTGCGCCGCCATGACCAACGTCGACGCCTGCGAGAGCGACCGCGACCGCGCCTACCTCCTCAACGCCCAGGGCACCGCCAACGTCGCCCAGTCCGCCGCACACGCCGGCGCACGCCTCTTCGCCATCTCCACCGACTACGTCTTCTCCGGCGACCGCCCCGGCGACCGCGACGAAGGCGACCCCACCGCCCCCAACACCGTCTACGGCGCCACCAAACTCGCCGGCGAAGACGCCGTCCGCGCCCTCTGCCCCGACCACGTCATCGCCCGCATCGCCTGGCTCTACGGCGCCGGCGGCCCCAGCTTCGTCCACACCATGGTCCGCCTCGCCAAGGAAGACCCCACCCGCACCCTCAAAGTCGTGGACGACCAATTCGGCAACCCGACCTCCACCGACGCCGTCGCCGACGCTCTCACCGCCTTCATCGCGCGCCCAGACCTCCGCGGCACCTTCCACCTCACCTGCGAAGGCGTCATCTCCTGGTGCGGCTTCACGCGCGAGATTCTCCGCCTCGCCGGCTTCCCCCAGGTCAACGTCACCCCCTGCACCACCGAGGAATTCCCCCGTCCCGCGCCGCGCCCCAACTTCTCCGCCCTCTCCAAGGCCAAACTCGCCGCCAACAATCTCCCCTCCATGCCTCCTTGGCAAGACGCCCTCGCCCGCTTCATCGCCGCCGAATGGCCCCAATAAGGGGCGGCTCAAGCCGCCCCGGAGAACGGAGAACAGAGAACGGAGCGCCCCTACGGGGCGACGGGCGAGGACGCTTTTCAGGAAAACATAAAAACGCAAGGGATGGGCACGGTAGTGAGGCCCGCAGGGCCGAACGGTGAAGTGCCCAAGCCCTTGCGTTGCTTTGTGTCTTCGTGGAAAACAGCCGCCCCTCAATCTGCGGTTCCTCCACGCTGCATCTGCCAGACGCGGAGGACTTCGCGGGCGATGGGGAGGGCCGATTGCGCGCCGAAGCCCCCATGCTCCACCAGCACCGTCACCACGATTTCCGGCTTCTCCGCGGGCGCGAAACACGTGAACCACGCATGGTCCCGCCCAGACGTCTCCGCCGTCCCCGTCTTCCCGCAAATCTCCAGTCCCGGCAACGCCACGCCGCGCGACGTCCCCCGCTCCACCGAGCGCCGCATCAAGTGCCGCACCAGTTCCGCCACGTCCGCCGGCCACACCCGCCGCGGCGTCTCGTCCACCCCTGGCCCCACGTGCGGCGGCGCCAAAACGCCACCGTTCGCGATAGCCGCCGTCAATGCCGCCACATGCATCGGCGTCAAGAGCAACTCCCCTTGACCAAAGCCCACATAGGCCAACTGATTCGGCCGTTGCGACAAGTCCGGCACCTGTCCCGCCGCCGTCTCCATGGCCCGCTCCCCGCACGCCGCCAGGGTGAACCCATCCTCCAACCCCGCCTTCTGCGCCGCCGTGCGAAAGGCCGCCCACCCGCACGCCCGCGCCGCCTTCGCAAACCAGATGTTCGAGCTCTCCGCGAAGGCCGTCCCCAAGTCCAACCGAGCCTCGTCCGCCGCGTGCTTGTGCGTGTCGCGAATCCGCGGCGTATTGGCCGCCGCCGCCCACCCCGCCGCCGGGCAATCATAGGGCCGCGCCTTCCCCTGTTGCACCGCCAACGCCGCCACAAAGGCCTTGAAGACCGACCCCGGCGGATAGAGTCCCTGCGTCGCCCGATTGAAGAGCGGCGCATTCCGTCCATCCCGCATCGCCGCCGCCAAATCCGCCTCTTCCGCGGAGGGACTCGACACCAAGGCCAAGATCTCCCCCGTACGCGGGTCCAACGCCACCACCGCCCCCTTGCGCCCGGCCAGTTGCTCAAACGCCACCCGCTGCAACCGCGCGTCAATCGTCAGCCGCACATCCTCCGACGTCCCCCGCCGCAAGAAATCCCTCGGCCCCTCCGGCATCGTGAAACCGCACAGCCGCGCGTCATAGACCCGCTCCGCCCCACTCAATCCATACGCCCGCGATGAATAGCCCACCACGTGCAACCCCGCCGGCCCCAACGTCGTGGTGTGTCCCCACCGCTTCCCCGGAATCGCCGCCGCCAAGACCGCCCCATGGCGGTCCAACAATCGTCCGCGCCCCTCCGAGGCCCACGCCACCGCCGCCGGCCGCGTGTCATAGCGCCGCAGAAACTTCTGGAAACCGATCGACCCCGCCCCGCTCAGTTGCCACACCGCCTGATGCGCCAACAGCGCCAGAAACGCCACCGCGAAACACGCCGGCAACCCCCATCCGCGCCATCCCTTCCCCCGCGTTGGGCACGCCAACACCCCCGCCGCGCAAAGCGCCAGCAGGGCCAAAAAGACCAGATGTGAAATCGGTGCCATGCCCCACATTATAGTATAAGGAAGCTTAGAAGTTTGGAGGTTTGGAAGTTTGGCAATACTGTCCGGGAAAATAGGAACCGCAAAGACGCAACAAGGGGCGCGAACCGTCTCGGGCTCCGTCGGGCGCTCTGCGGCTTCGCCGCTGACCGCGCCCGCCACCCTCCGATTCGCGCCGTGTGGCCTCTTCTAAAAAAGAAAGATCGGGGTGTGGGGCGGAGCCCCACCAACAAACCAAACTTCTAAGCCTCCAAACCTCTAAACTTTCCAATTCTCCATTGAGCGCCCCTTCAGGGGCGCGATAGCGTGGAAATCCCAAGGGCGGCGCGACCAACGGGAGCGATGGAGCCCGCCGGGTTTCCACGCCAAATCGTCTTCGCGGTAAAACCTCCCCGGGCATTCCAGGCAGAATGGGAGGCGGCGGAATATGGTATGATATGGGGCAAGAGCGAGGGGAAAGGCCCGTCGCGATATGGAGAACGAAGATGGCCAAAGGCGCGACGGATGCGTTGACCGGTTGGAATGCGGTGAAGAGCGCAGAACTCTATGGCGTGGACGCCTGGGGGCGGGATTATTTCGGGGTCTCCCTGGATGGTTTCGCGACGGTTCGGCTGAACCACAACGGCAAGCCGGTGGACGTGAAGTTCTCACAAATCGTGCAGGAACTGCGTGAGCGCGGGATGAGCCTGCCGGTGTTGCTCCGCTTCAGCGACATCTTGGCGGACCGCATCCGCGTGATCAACGAGACCTTCGCGAAGGCCATCAAGTCCTACAATTACAAGGGCGTCTATCGCGGCGTCTATCCCATCAAGGTCAACCAGCAACAGCAGGCGGTGCAGGACGTGGTGCGCTTCGGGCGGCCCTGGCACCACGGGCTGGAGGCCGGTTCGAAGGCCGAACTCATCGCGGCATTGGCCTATATGCAGGACCCCGAGGCCTACATCGTCTGCAACGGCTACAAGGATGAGGAGTTCGTGCGCCTGGCGCTGGGCTCGTTGAAGATGGGCCTGCAGACGATGTTGGTGCTCGAGAGCCTGGAAGAGCTGGACATCATCCTGCGCGTGGCCGAGGAGATGGACGTGAAGCCGCGCATCGGCCTCCGCGTGAAGCTGAGCAGCAAAGTGGGCGGCAAGTGGAGCGAGAGCGGCGGCGACCGCTCGGTCTTCGGCCTGACGGCGGGACAAATCATCACGGCCGTGGACCGTCTGCGCGAGGCGGGGCGACTGGACTGCCTGGAGATGTTGCACTACCACCTGGGCTCGCAGGTGCCGAACATCCGCGAAATCCGCGACACCATCAAGGAGGCTTCGCGCTTCTACGTGGGGCTGGTGAAGGAAGGCGCGCCGATGGGCGTCTTCGACATCGGCGGCGGTCTGGCCATCGACTATGACGGCAGCCACACGAACTTTGAGAGCAGCGCCAACTACGACATCTCGGAGTATTGCGCGGACGTGGTGGAAGGCATCATGCTGGCGTGCGACCACGCGAACGTCCCCCACCCCACCATCATCAGCGAGTCCGGCCGCGCCCTCATCGGCTACTACTCGGTGCTCCTCATCGACGTGCTGGGCACGACAACCTTCGAGACGGAGGTGCCCGAGCACGACCCCGTGCTGGAAGATACGCCCCTGCCCGACTGCATTGTCAACCTCCTGGACGTCTCCAAGAACCTGCGCACCAAGAACCTGCCGGAGTATTTCAACGACGCGCTCTACTACCGCGAGGAAATCCAGAAAGCCTTCAAGCAGGGCCAGGTGACCCTGCGCCAGCACGCCGCGGCCGACCGCGTCTTCTGGTCCATCCTCACGCGCATTCGCGCCGAGGTCCCCAAGTTGAAATACGTGCCCGAGGACCTGCTGGGCCTGGACGAGGCAATGGCGGACATCTACTACTGCAACTTCTCCGTCTTCCAGTCCCTGCCCGATGCCTGGGCCATCGACCAGCTCTTCCCCATCATGCCCATCTCGCGCCTTTGCGAGAAGCCCACCCGCAGCGCCCACCTCTCCGACATCACCTGCGACTGCGACGGCCAGATCGACAAGTTCATCGACCTGCACGACGTCAAACACGCCCTGCCCCTCCACCAAGTTCAGGACGGCGACGACTACATCCTCGGCGCCTTCCTCGTCGGCGCCTACCAGGAGACCCTGGGCGACCTGCACAACCTCTTCGGCGACACCAACATCCTCTCCGTCTCCATCGACGAGGACGGCGACATCGACTTCACCGACGAAGTGGAGGGCGACACCGTCGAGGAAGTCCTCTCCTACGTGGAATACGACACCTCCGACCTCGTCTCCCGCTTCCGCCGCCTGACCGACGCCGCCGTGAAGGCCAAGCGCATCACCCCCGCCGAGCGCCGCCGCATCCTCACCACCTACGCCAACGGCCTGCGCGGCTACACCTATTTCGAGCTCTGACCATGAGCGTCTACGACAGCGCCTACTTCGACCGCCCCCTCGGTCGCGACCGTTCCGACAGCATCAAATGGACCCAGTTCGGCCCCGACGTCATCCCCCTCTGGATTGCGGACATGGACTTCCCCGCCTGCGACGAAATCGTCCAGGCCCTGACCGACCGCGCCAAAGAGGGGTGCTACGGCTACGCCCGCGACTCGCAGGCCGCCATCCAGGCGATGATCGATTACCACCGCCGCCTCTACGGTTGGGAGATTGACCCCGACTGGGTGGTGCCGCAGCCTGGCGTCGTCACCGCGCTCAACCTCTTCTGCCGCCTCCTCCGCGATATGCGGCCCGACCGCTCCGACGTCTTCATCAACGAGCCGGTCTACCACCACTTCATGTCCGCCGCGCAGCTCCAGCACGTCCGCGAACGCCGCCTGGCGCTCCGCCCCTTCGGCGAACCGCTCCCGGAGAATCTGGAGTCCATCGACGCGCGCGGCGCCGGCGGCTGGATGCTCTGCAACCCGCAGAACCCCCTCGGCCACCTCTGGACGCGCGCCGAACTCACCCGCATCCTTGACTACGCCGCCGCCAACGACCTCCTCGTCGCCTCCGACGAGATCCACGGCGGCCTGGTCCTCGACGCGCCCAACACCTACCTGCCGCTCCTCTCCCTGGCCCGCTCCGACGCCGAGCGCCGCCGCCTCATCGCCTTCTTCGCCCCCAGCAAAACCTGGAACGTCCCCGGCCTGGGCTGCGCCTTCGCCATCGTCCCCGACCCCACCCTCCGCGAACACTTCACCCGCAACTACGACCAACTCATCCCCGCGGTCAACCTCTTCGGATGGGTCGGCGCCGAGGCCGCCTATCGCTACGGCGAGCCGTGGCGCCTGGCCATGTTGGCCTACCTCCGCCGCAACCGCGACCTCCTCGAGGCCTTCGCCGCCAAACACGGCCTGCCGCTCTGCAAACTGGAGGCCACCTACCTCGGCTTCCTCGATTGCCGCGCCCTCTTGCCCAAACTCGGCGGCGAAAGCCCCCGCGACTTCTTCCTCCGCGAGGCCAAGGTCGCCCTCCACGATGGCGCCATCTTCGGCTCCCCCGGCTGGGTCCGCATCAACATCGCCACCCACACCGACCTCCTCCGCGAGGCCCTCGAACGCCTCTCCGCCGCCCTCGCGCGCCTGGGCTAAAAAACAGCCTCATTACGCACAAGCGGCGACATCCCCATGCCGCCGCTTGTGCGTAAGACGTTCCTGCATCTCCTTCTTTGTATCTCCTATGGCGTGAAGCTTCCCAGAAAACGAGAGAAACGCAAGGGATGGGCACGGTAGTGAGGCGCAACGCGCCGAACGGTGAAGTGCCCAGGCCCTTGCGTTCCTTTTGTGTCTTCGTGGGAAACATCCCCGGAAGACGATCAATCCGTCGCCCCGCAGGGGCGTTCCGTTCTCCGTTCTCCGTTCTCTGTTCTCCGGGGCGGCACAAGCCGCCCCCTGTGTCTTCGTGGAAAACTCAGCCGAGGTGCTTGCGGAGGAAGGCCTCGATCTTGTCGAAGGGGATGACGTCAAGATTGTCGTAAAGGTCGGTGTGGACGGCGCCGGGGATGAGGAGGAGCTCCTTGTTGTCGCCCTTCAGACGCTTGAAGGTGTCCTTGCCGAAGTAGCAGGAGTGGGCCTTGTCGCCATGGACGATGAGGACGGCGTTGCGGATTTCCTCGACAAAGGTGAGGATGGGCTGATTGAGGACGGAAAGGGTGGAGGTGACGTTCCAGCCTTCGTTGGAGTTCAGCGAGCGGGGATGGTAACCGCGCGGCGTCTTGTAGTAGGCATAGTAGTCCTTCACGAACCAAGGCGCATCCTCGGGGAGCGGGTCGACCACGCCGCCGGCCCGAGCGAAGACGCCGGTGGCGAAGTCCTTGGTGCGCTGGGCGCAGAGGGCCTCGCGCATGGCCTGGCGGGCATCGGCGCTGTCGGTCTGATCGAAGTAACCCTTGGCGGTGACGCGGCTCATGTCGTACATCGTGCAGGCGACGGTGGCCTTGACGCGAGTGTCGAGGGCGGCGGCGTTGAGGGCCAGGCCGCCCCAGCCGCAGATGCCAAGGATGGCGACGCGATCGGGATCGACGGCGGAGTTGGTGACGAGGAAGTCGACCGCCGCCATGAAGTCATCGGTGTTCACGTCGGGCGAGGCCACGTTGCGGGCGGGGCCGCCGCTCTCACCGGTGAAGGAGGGGTCAAAGGCAAGGGTCAGAAAGCCGCGCTCGGCGAGGGTCTGCGCGTAGAGGCCGGAGGCCTGTTCCTTCACGGCGCCGAAGGGCCCGCTCACGGCCACGGCGGGCAGAGGGCCGGCGACGCCTTTGGGCGTGTAGAGGTCGGCGGCCAACTCAATCCCAAACCGGTTAAGGAACGAGACTTTGCGGTGGTCCACCTTGTCACTCTTCGGGAACGTCTTGTCCCACTTCTCGGTCATCGACAGCATAGAAGACTCCTTTCAATAAAGAATGCCTACAGTATACACGCTGAAGTTTACTCCAGGTCAATAGTATCCGGGGAAAGTTTTTCCGCAAAGACGGTTTGGCGTGGAAACCCTGCGGACTCCATCGCACCCGTTGGTCGCGCCGTCCTTGGGATTTCCACGCTATCGCACTTGAAATGAAAGTTTGGAAGTTTGGAGGCTTGGAAGTTTGGTTTTATCGGTGGGACTTCTCCACTCCTCCCTCAACCTCTCTGTCGCGCGCTTGCCGCGCGTTCTGTTCTCCGTTCTCTGTTCTCCGTTCTCCGGGGCGGCGCAAGCCGCCCCTAGCGTCTTTGCGGTTCCCATTTCCCGACCACTACTGCTATTCTTTGGGGTGGCATAAGCCGCCCTGTGCTACAATAAGCGGCAAAGGAGCACAAATGGTCGAGACGATGGAAATCCGCGGGGCACGCGTTCACAACCTTAAGAACATCGATGTCTCGGTGCCGTTGGGGAAGATTGTCGCCGTGGCGGGAGTCTCCGGCAGCGGCAAGAGCTCGCTTGCCCTCGGCGTCCTCTACGCGGAGGGGTCGCGACGTTACCTCGAGGCCCTCTCCACCTACACCCGGCGCCGTCTGACCCAGGCCACCCGCGCCGAAGTCGACGAGGCCCTCCACGTTCCTGCCGCACTGGCCCTGCGCCAACGCCCCGGCATCCCGGGCATCCGCTCCACCTTCGGCACGGGCACGGAGCTGCTCAACAGCCTGCGCCTGATGTTCTCGCGCCTGGCCGAGCACCGTTGCCCCAACGGCCACGCCGTGCCCCCCTCGCTGGACGTCGCCGCCGAGCGTCCGCTCGTCTGCCCCACGTGCGGCGTCACCTTCCAGCCGCCGGGCGCCGAAGACCTCGCCTTCAACAGCGGCGGCGCCTGTCCCCGTTGCCAGGGCACCGGCCAAATCCGCACGGTCGACCGCGCCGCCCTCGTCCCCGACGAGAGCCTCACCATCGACCAAGGCGCCGTCGCCCCTTGGAACTCCCTCATGTGGTCGCTGATGACCGACGTCTGCCGCGCCATGGGCGTGCGCACCGACGTCCCCTTCCGCGACCTCACCCCCGAGGAAAAGGCCATCGTCTACGACGGCCCCGCCGAGAAGAAGCACATCCTCTACCGCTCCAAGAAGGGCAACGACTTCGCCGAGCTCGACTTCACCTACTTCTCCGCCGTCCGCACCGTCGAGAACGCCCTCGCCAAGGTCAAGGACGAATCGGGCATGAAGCGCGTTGAGCGTTTCCTCAAGGTCGAGCCCTGCCCCGACTGCGGCGGCACGCGCCTCTCCCCCGCCGCCCGCGCCCCGCGCATCGCCGGCAAGAACCTCGCCGAGGTCTGCACCCTCCCCCTCACCGACCTCTGCGCGTGGGTCGACGCCGTGCCCGACACCCTGCCGCCGACCATGCGCCCCATGGCCGCGCGCATCTGCGAGGCCTTCCGCGACGCCGCCCGCCGCCTCCTCGACCTCGGCTTGGGCTATCTCGCGCCCGACCGCGCCGCCGCCACCCTCTCCACCGGCGAACGCCAGCGCATGCAGCTCGCCCGCGCCGTCCGCAACCGCACCACCGGCGTCCTCTACGTCCTCGACGAACCCTCCATCGGCCTCCACCCCGCCAACATCGATGGCCTCGTCGGCGTCATGCGCGACCTCGTGGCCGACGGCAACTCCGTCGTCCTCGTGGACCACGACGCCCAGATCCTTCGCCAAGCCGATTGGCTCATCGAGCTCGGTCCCGGCGCGGGCGCCAACGGCGGCACTGTCATCGCCCAGGGCCCCCTCCGCCAAGCCGCCGCCGACCCCGCCAGCCGCATCGGCCCCTTCATCCTCGGCGACGACGCCGTCGCCAAACGCCCCCGCCCCACCCCCGACCACGTCTTCGACCACGGCGCCATCCGCCTCCAGACCGGCCCCCTCCACACCGTCAAACCCCTCGATGTCTCCATCCCCAAGGGCCGCCTCACCGCCGTCACCGGCGTCTCCGGCTCCGGCAAGACCACCCTCATCCTCGAAAGCCTCGTCCCCGCTCTCCAGTCCGCCCTCGCCGGCCGCCCCCTCCCCCTGCACGTCCGCGCCCTCGACGCCCCCGGCATCACCCAAGCCAAACTCATCGACGCCACCCCCATCGGCCTCAACGTCCGCTCCACCCTCGCCACCTACGCCAACCTCCACGACGACCTCCGCAAGCGCTTCGCCCAGACCCCCGAGGCCAAGGCCGCCCACCTCAAGGCCGGCGACTTCTCCTACAACACCGGCTCTCTCCGTTGCCCAACCTGCGACGGCACCGGCCAAATCTCCCTCGACGTCCAATTCCTCCCCGATGTCGACATCCCCTGTCCCACCTGCCGCGGCTCCCGCTACGCCCCCGCCGCCGACCAGGCCCGCCTCCACGGCCACACCCTCCCCCAACTCATGGCCATGGATGTCGAGACCGCCCTCGGTGCCCTCAGCGCCATCAAGCCCCTCCGCCAACGCCTCGAGACCCTCCGCGACCTCGGCCTGGGCTACCTCACCCTCGGCGAAGCCACCCCCAACCTCTCCGGCGGCGAGGCCCAGCGCCTCAAACTCGCCGAGGAGATGGGCCGCCCCCAAGGCGACGCCCTCTTCGTCTTCGACGAGCCCACCATCGGCCTCCACCCCCTCGATGTCCGCACCCTCCTCAACGTCTTCCAAGCCCTTCTCGACCGCGGCGCCACCCTTGTCGTCATCGAGCACGACCTCGACCTCATCCGCAACGCCGACTACATCCTCGACCTCGGCCCCGGCGGCGGCGAACAGGGCGGCCGCCTCGTGGCCGCCGGTACCCCCGAGCAGATTCGCGCCAACCCCGCCTCCCTCACCGGCCGTTACCTCTGAGCCGATGCGAAGGTGGAACCGCGAAGACGCAAGGGGAGCGCGAACCGTTTCGGGCTCCATCGGTCGCTCTGCGGCTTCGCCGCTGATCGCGACCGCCGCCCTCCGTTTCGCGCCTTGTCGGTTTCCCAGGAATTCCACGCGTCGCCCCGCAGGGGCGCTCCGTGGCCGTGGAAGGTTTGGCGCTTCGCGCCTGCACGCTCTGTTTTCCGTTCTCTGGGGCGGCGAAAGCCGCCCCTCTGTGTCTTCGTGGAAAATCCCACCGTCCGTCGAAAACGCGCTTGACCAAGCAGGCCTGCCTTTGCTAAGATTCATGATGTGCGAGGGCAGTTCGGCCCGAACCAATTGACAAAAGGAGTACTGACATGAAAGTCACCCGTAAACAAGGCTTCACGCTGATCGAGTTGCTCGTCGTCATCGTGATTATCGGTATCCTGGCCGGCGCCCTCTTCGGCCCCATCACCGGCGCGTTGGCCTCCGCCCGCCGTTCCGGCATGGCCCAGACCGGTCGCCAGATCGTCCAAGCCATCATCACCGCGGATTCGCAGGGCATCTATCGCGGCTACGCGTGGCCCTCCGATGCCGCCGGTCGCTATTCCGGCACCAAGCCCTCCAACGGCCCGAATATGTACCAGGCCTTCTCCACCACCGAGGCTTACTTCACCGAAGCGCTCTACATGGCCCAGACCGATGCCCAGCAGCGCGAGCGCAAAAAAGTCTTGAAGGAAATCGAGCCTTCTGACTTGGTCGCGGATGGGTACATCGAGGCCACCGGCACCACCATCAACGAAGAAAACTGCGCGTGGATCATCGCCAAGAACGTCCGTCAGGCCGCCGGCAACACCCCCGTGCTGATCTCCCGCAACTTCAACAGCAACAACCTCGTCAACACGGCTGGCGATGACACCTCCGCGGACTACTCCACCCTGCTGACGACCGATGAGCCCTTCGGCCAGGATGGTTGCGTCGTGGTCTACAAGGACGGCTCCTGCAGGGACTTCGATGGCGGCTCCGTCATCATGCGCGACCTGGTCTCCGGCATGGGTTCCGGCAAGCTCTCCGACATCAAGCAGGGCGACGACACCTTCGCGTTCCTTGACAACTAAGGATCGTTGCGACCTCGCACAAGAGCGGCCTCCGGTTTCGGGGGCCGCATCTTTTTTTGCATAGGGCCGTAAACAGGGGACAAAAAAGTATTGCCTCTATGCGTGTACCTATAGTACAATAATGGCATTGGTTGGGCACCGGGATGCTCCCGGTGAAACCTAAAAACAAACAGAAAAGGCACAAGAACATGATGAAGGAAGAGTCTACCGATTTGGATCTTGAGGCGATTCATCGTCGTCTCAACAAAATCATCGGGCAATGCAACGGCATCAGCCGCATGATTGACCGTAAGGCCGCTTGCGCGGACATCATTCTCCAGGTCAGCGCCGCCAAGAGCGCGCTCCACCGCGTGGGGCAACTCCTCTTGGTCAACCACCTGAAGGAGTGCGCGCGCGAGGGCGTCGAGAAGAATGATGCCGAGCTGATCATTCGTCGCGAGGCCAAGGCCGTTGATTACTTCTGCCGTCTGGAGGACTGATTCTCCCCCGGCATTTCGCGTAAAGGGCAGGCCCCCCGGCCTGCCCTTTGGTTTTCTGCCTGTGAGTTTTTCCGCAAAGACGGTCTTGCGTGGAAACCCTGCGGGCTCCATCGCTCCCGTTGGTCGCGCCGCCCTTGGGATTTCCACGCTATC
>CALXMT010000025.1 GCA_944389545.1 uncultured Kiritimatiellota bacterium
TATCATCTCATATTTTCCACAATTCTTCCAGACTCCTAATCGCGCATCCCTCTTTAGGACACCTAATCGCTCTCCCCCTTCTTAGGAAACCTTATCGCGACATCCCCGAGACTACCCCCGCGCGATTACTTTTCGATTTGGCGGGCCGTATCCAACCCATTTTCCCGGACAGTATTGAGTTGCACGGCGGGGCGGTTTTTGGTATTGTGGGGGCAGTTATGAAACGCATGGACTTTGCGCTTGGCCTTCGACTTAGCCTGCTGCCGCTGTTGGGCGGCGGGTCGCGGATGGCTTGGCGTATGGTGTAACATGCGTGATGAATGACGGCAAGTGGCCTCCGCGGGTTGGTTTAGACGGCGGGGGCCTTCATTTTGCGATAGCCTGCGACGTCCCCAAAGGGCCGAGAAAAGGAAACAAGACATGGACACGAGGAAGATCTCGATTTTCGACACGACGCTGCGCGACGGCGAGCAGAGCCCGGGCTGCAGCATGAAGTTGCACGACAAGCTCCTGGTGGCGGGTAACCTCGAGGCGCTGAAGGTGGACGTGATTGAGGCGGGTTTCGCGATTGCCTCGCCGGGTGACTTTGAGAGCGTGCAGGCCATCGCGGCGCACGTGAAGGATTGCACGGTGGCCTCGCTGGCGCGTTGCCTGAAGGGCGACATCGACCAGGCGTGGGCGGCGGTGAAGAGCGCGGCGCGTCCGCGTATCCACGTCTTCCTGGCCACGAGCCCGGTGCATATGCAGTATAAGCTGCGGATGACGCCCGAGCAGGTGCTCCAGCAGGCGACCTCGATGGTGGCCTATGCGCGCAACCTCTGCCCCGAGGTGCAGTTCTCGCTGGAGGACTACACGCGCACGGAGGAGGAGTTCTCCTGGCAGGTGATCGAGAGCGTGATCAAGGCCGGCGCGGCGGTGGTGAACCTGCCCGACACGGTGGGTTATGCGATTCCCGAGGAGTTCGGGGCGCGTATCTCCCGCGTGCTCGAGCACGTGCCCAACGCGGGTCAGGCCACGCTGGCCGTCCACTGCCACAATGACCTGGGCCTGGCGGTGGCCAACACCCTGGCGGCGCTCCGCGCGGGCGCGGGTCAGGCGGAGTGCACCATCAACGGCATCGGCGAGCGCGCGGGCAACGCGGCCCTCGAGGAAATCGTCATGGCGCTGAAGACGCGTAAAGACTTCTTCAAGGGGCTGGAATGCCGTATCGATACCACGAAGATCATGGGCACCAGCCGCTGCGTCTGCTCGGTGACGGGCAGCCGCGTGCAGGCCAACAAGGCCATCGTGGGCCAGAACGCCTTCGCGCACGAGTCGGGCATCCACCAGCACGGCATGCTGGCCAACCGCGAGACTTACGAAATCATGACGCCTGAGTCCATCGGCCTGACGCAGAGCCAGATGGTCCTGGGCAAGCACTCCGGCAAGCACGCGCTGAAGGACCGCCTCACCCAGCTGGGCATCACGCTGAGCGACGAGCAGCTCCAGGAGCTCTTCGTCCGCTTCAAGGACCTGGCCGACGCCAAGAAGATCGTCACCGACGCCGACGTCGAGGCGCTCGCCCGCGGTCTGGAGATGCGCGCCGACGGCAGTCAGAAGTTGGTCTTTGACCGCTTCCTCGCAGCCACCGGCAACACCAACGCCAACGTCTCGACGGTGCGCCTGAAGGTCGATGGCCAGCAGGTCGAGGCCGTGGCGATGGGCAGCGGCCCCATCGAGGCCTCGTTCAACGCCATCAACCAGATGCTCAACCTGCACGTGACCGTGGAGAACTTCGCCGTCTCGGCCGTCACGGCCAACGTCGACGCGCAGGGCGAGTGCGAGCTCCGCGTCCGCCACAACCAGAAGGTCTACCTGGGCCGCGGCGTGGCGCAGGACATCATCGAGGCCGCCATCCGCGCCTACGTGCACGCCCTCAACGGCCTGCTCGAGGATGAGCAGCGCATGACCGCCAATGCCGCCGCGCTCGCGGCTTCCGGCATCGGCGGCGGCCTGGCCTAAGCAAGGAGCCGCCCCATGGACATCGCCACGTTGGATGTGCGCGCCCTGCGTCTGGGCCAGAGCCTCTCGCTCGATGGCCTGGTGCACACCGGGCGCGACCGCCTGCACAAGCACCTCCATGAGGGCGGCGCCCTCCCGCCCGGCGTCGACCTGCGCACCTCCGCGCTCTACCACTGCGGCCCCGTGATGGTGGCCGATGGCACAGGCGGGTGGCGCATGGTCGCCGGCGGTCCCACCACCTCCTCCCGCGAGGAACCCTACGAGGCCGATGTCATCGCGAAGTTTGGCCTGCGTGCCATCATCGGCAAAGGCGGCATGGGGCCCAAGACCATCGCCGCCTGCAGGGAATATGGCTGTGTCTATCTGCAAGCCGTGGGCGGTGCGGGCGCGCTCATCGCCGCCGCCGTCGAACGCGTCGAAGGCGTGGACTTCCTGCAAGACTTCGGCCCGGCCGAGGCCATGTGGCACCTGCGCGTGCGCGGCCTCCCCGTCACCGTCGCCATCGACGCCCACGGCAACAGCCTCTACGACCAAGTCGCGGCAACCTCCGCCACCCGCCTCCATGAACTCCTCGCCTGACGCACCCTTCTTCTCGCTTGTCATCCCGGTCTACAAGGTGGAGCGGTTCCTGCCCGACGCCTTGGCCTCCGTGCGTGAGCAGACCTTCACCGACTACGAAGTCCTCTGCGTGGACGACGGCAGCCCCGATGACAGCGGCGTGCTCCTCGATGAGGCCGCCCGCGGCGATGCCCGCCTCCGCGTCATCCACCAACGCAACGCCGGCGTCAGCGCCGCCCGCAACCGCGCCCTCGACCGCGTCCGCGGTACCTACGTCCTCTTCCTCGACCCCGACGACGCCATCTGCCCCGGGTGGTTCGCCACCTTCGCCAAGGTGATTCACGCCCACCACCCCGACCTGGTGCAGTTCGATTACCAATACTTTCCGGAGGAAACTGACTGGCGCACGTTGCCGGAACCAACCTTCGATCTCGACACATGCACGGTCGCCACGGACGACCTCGCCTGCGCCAAGGCCTTCGGCACGCGTTTCGTCGAAGGCGGTTACCCATGGTCCAAGGCCTGGCGGGCGGGCCTCCTCAAGGACAAACGTTTCCCTGTTGGCATCGCGCTCTATGAAGACCGCCACTTCCTGTGGGATGTCTTCCCCGATGTACATCGTCTGGCCGTGGCGGACTTTCCAGGCTACTTCTACCGCAAAAACGCGACCTCCGCCCTGGCCAAGCCGCGCCCGGCCCTCGAGCGCGCCCGCATCACCGTCAGCGAATACCGTGCGCTCTTCGCCCTCGACCGCCGTCTGCGCGGCAATCCTCGCCGCCCCTACCCGCTCTTCTACTACGCCATCCATGCGTGGGCGGGCCTTCGTATCAAGTTGCGTCTCCGTCGGCAAGACAAGCCCATCGCCCTCCCCCCCGCGCTACCTCCCATCGCCCGAACCCGCCTCGCCATCCTCGCCCGCCTCCTCTTCCTCTGCCTCCTCTTCACCGCCGAGACCCTCCGCCTCTTCCTCTGCCGTCTCAAGGAGCGCCTGAGATGAGTCACGCCGCCGCGCCCTATTTCTCCCTCATCGTCCCAGTCTACAAGGTGGAGCGCTTCCTTCAAGACGCGCTCGACTCCGTCCATGAACAGACCTTCACGGACTACGAGGCCCTCTGCGTAGACGACGGTAGTCCAGACGGTAGCGGCACAATCCTTGACGAAGCGGCCCGCGTCAATCCGCGTTTCCGCGTCATCCACCAACGCAACGCCGGCGTCAGCGCCGCCCGCAACCGCGCCCTCGACCGCGTCCGCGGTACCTACGTCCTCTTCCTCGACCCCGACGACGCCATCTGCCCCGGGTGGTTCGCCACCTTCGCCAAGGTAATCCACGCCCACCACCCCGACCTCGTCCAGTTTGATTATCGCTATATTGAAGAGGCGGACGACTGGCGTACGGTCTCTGTGCCCGCGTTGGAAGAGAACCGTTGTCAGGTGGCTACCGATGCACTGACGTGCGGCGAACTCTGGGGCGAACGTTTCGTAAGCGCGGGACACCCGGTTACCAAAGCCTGGAGACGTGAGGTTCTGAACGGTAAGCGCTTTCCTGTGGGCGTGCCCTTCTTTGAAGATCGTCACTTCCTTTGGGCGGCCTTTGCTGGAGTCTCGTCGCTTGTGATTGCGGCCTATCCCGGTTACTTTTATCGCAAGCGGGAAGGATCTGCGCTGTTCAGCACAGAAAAACGTCCGCTCATCAGAAGCGTGAAGGTCAACGTTGCGGAATATAAAACAATCCTCGCAATCACGCGCCAAATGCGTGGCAATGTCCTTCGTCCTTTCCCTATCTTCTATTATGCGGCCTTTGCGTGGGCGGCCTTCCTCGTCAAACTTCGCCTGCGCCCCAAACCCAAGACCTCCATTCCTCTCCCGCAATCTCCCCGTCTGACGGCTTACATCCGCAATCACCGCGCTGGACGACCGGATTCTGCCGCCTGTGCCATCTTTTGGCGTGTAATTTTGCTACGTTTCTTCCTTTTACTTGAAGAGGTGCGACTTCTTCTTGTCCACCTCAAACACTAATTAGGCGAGTAATATAGGTAGAAAATATAAAAACGGCTCCAACTTCTGGAGCCGTTTTCTGGTGATTCATTCAGTCAACAATAAAGGAAACGCCTAGCAATATCCTCACAAAAAGAACCGTCACAGGCTCATTTTTATGACGCTATGCTTAGGTATTGACATTCTTTGACAAAGTGAGTCGAACAGTCTCACAAAAGTGCTCAAAGCCAAAATGCTCTGACGCATAATGACGTCCAGCTTGTTCGCTTTGTCTACGCGAGGACTCATCCATCACAAGGTTATCCAACAGCTTAATGAAATCTTCGACGTTATGGTAAACCGCCAATCCACCTGTACCATCCAAACAGTCATCCGGCCAACCCCGTGCGCCAAACGGAGTCGCCAAACAACAACGCCCATGAAGAAGAGCTTCAATCGTCTTGATGCAGGTGCCACTACCAGAATCAACCGGGACCACACAGGCCAATGCTTGGGCATATTCGGCATGCAGATCATCTACAAAGCCAACCACTTCCACGCCTGGTATTACAGACCATCGCGTTGCATAGTCTTCTGGGGCTCCAGCCCCTGCAATGCGATAGGTCAGCGCAGGATACGCAGCATGCACCGCCGGCCAAACCTCCATCAGAAAGCGATTTATCCCTTCGTAATTAGGTGGATAGGAGAGTAATCCAACCGTAAAGAGGCGTTGCGCTCGTGGCGCTTCATACGGATAATTTTCAGGAACAGATCGCGCGATATTAGGCAAATAAGTTGTCGGTACGGATGGGAAATACGCACGATGGCCCTCATTGGTCACCCATAATCCTGCGCAAAGCCTTGCGAGCGATGCCATCCATCGCTTCAAGATAGCACGCCTTAACGCACGTTGTAGGGTGTTCTGATGCGAGGCGATTTCCGTCTCGTATTTTTCCAACGGCAAATCGTCCACATCTATATAACATGGTCCATATTCCCATGCACAAAACTCTATTGCAGCATAAAGATAACGTACCACGACACAATCAAATTGTACACCAGGGAAGATTCGCTCGCGTACTTCTTGTTCCCAGAACGCGCCCCTAGCCTCGTAGCCGAAGAATTGTCTTAGGCACGAACGTAGCCGACGCTTTAATCCATGAGGCGGAAGACGTGGATTGATCCATTGGATGTACCGTTCGACATCTACACGCTCACTATCCGGCTTTCCACTCGGGATAACGGTATAGACCGTTCCTAAGTTTTTCAACGCACGATAGAGCGCTGCGGTGCGTTGTTCTGCACCATAACCCTCAACATTTGGATCGGTGTATGCTATAAAAAGGATATTCATCGTGAGAGATCCACTCAAAGTTCTGTTTGTTCGTACGTACAACTCTTTGCCGCGTTCACCTTTGGCAAACGTATCCTCATAAAGCTCCTTAGTTGCCTTACCTTATAACGCACTTATTTTAGCATAGTTACCATCCTTTTCCAAATATAGACGCATGGGCTCGTACAAAAATAGGTTTTGCAGTATTCATTGCGGTAAGAGAGCGGGTTTGGTATGCTACTGACATCATGAACATTACGGACAATAACTCGAAGATTAGCGCTTCTTCGGAGGCGGGGTTTCAGGTAGGCATTTTAACCTATCTCACCCAGCTCAATTATGGAGGTGTTTTGCAAGCTTTTGCTCTGCAAGATGTTTTACAGCGTTTGGGAGTGTGTGTCAAAGTAATCGACTATTGGCTAGTACCTAACAACGCGCTTCTAAAAGGCCCCTTTGCAGGTCCATTGCTGGGGGCTTTGGTGTCGTGGGTCATAGGGGTTGTCCTAGCCTGTGGGCGCTGGATGGATACGGTTCGGCGCGTGCGGACGATACGGTTCATTCATGGACGGATCCCTTTGACGGATTATCACTTCGTCACTTGGGAAGAAATGAAAGGAAAAAATTTAGGCTTGGATTGTCTAGTGGTAGGGAGTGACCAGGTGTGGGGACCAGGGTGGGCTCCTTACCATAAAAAGGACTTCTTTTTTGTGGATGCACCCAAAGATATCCCAGCCATCAGCTATGCTGCCAGCTTTGGGACGCTATGCGCCCAAGATAAATTGGAGCCGCATTATGGGGCGTTGCTTGACCGCTTTTCGGCCATTAGCGTGCGCGAGGCCAAAGGCGTTCAGTTGGTGGCGAGCGTGGGGCACCAGGCCACGCACGTGTTGGACCCCACACAGTTGCTTTCCGCCGCGCGGTGGCGAGAGGTGTTGGCACTGCCGGAACGCCGAAAGAGCCCCGTTTTGGTGTGCTATTTCATGTGCCAGTATTGTTCCGATTGGTTGTTGGCACGTCTGGCGGCTTTGCGGACTTTCGCCAAGCGGACGGGATATCGGGTGGAGATTTTGGTCAACGACCCGGTGAGCAAAGTACCGCACTCGCCCAAGGAGTTGGTGCGCCAGGAGTGCCGTACGATACGTTATTGGTGGGAGAGCCGTGGTTTGCGGGTGCTTCATGGCGCAGGGCCGCGTGAGTTTATGAAGGCCTTTGCCGGTGCCACGGCGGTACTCTCCAACTCGTTCCATGCCTTGCAGTTCGCGTCAATCTTTGGATTGAATGCGCGCATCATCCGCTCCAGTGAGAAGGATCGTTCGGCTATGTTCGAGCGCTTTACGGACTTCCAAGCCAAATATGTGCAGGGGCCGCTCTTTGCGGACGATGTGGGCGATGCACTGGCTTCGCTTGAGCGCGGGGAAACCGTCTCTTATGATGAGGCGGCGCTTGCGGCAGACCGCGAGCGTTCCCTAACGTGGCTTCGTGAGGCCCTTGCCAAGGCGAAGGCCGAAGCAGCCAACGACTGAGCCGACTTTGTTCCCAGCAGTGTCCGGGGAAATCGACGACCCTTCTTTTCCCGCGAGAACGCCAGTGCGCGCGAAGCCAGATGGGCTAACGCCGGTCGCTTTGCGGGCTAACCGCCCGCTGATCGCACCCTCCCGCCCATCGTCTTCGCGCTTGAGGAAGAGAAGTTGGGGTGTGGGGCGAGGCCCCACCAACAAAGCCAAACTTCCAAGCCTCCAAGCTTCCAAACTTCCCTATCTTCTTTTGGCGCAGGAAAGTGGGGCGCGGGAGGGCGCACGACCGTGCGCCCGGCGTTAGTGCCCCACCTTTCCTGCAAGACTTGCGTCTTTGCGGTCCATCTCTTTTTCCCAAGTCGCGACTGATTCCGCCATTGGCCGGTCTGCGAAGGTGGTGGGGGATTTGGTATACTAAGAGGACTTATGCGAACGAGATGGACGCTGTTTGAGGTGATGGGCATCCCGGTGCGGGCGGATTTGTCCGTGCTGGTGTTGGCGGCGTATGTGTTGTTCACAACGTTCCCGCAGATAGGGGTGGGACTCTTCTTGGCGGTGGTGTTGTTGGTTTCGATTTTGTTGCATGAGTTGGCGCACAGTGTGGTGGCGATGGCGTTCGGGGGGCAGGTGCGTGACATCACGTTGCAACTGTTGGGTGGATGCGCGGCCATCACGCGGATGCCGCCGAAGCCTTCGCATGAGGTGTTGATGGCGGCGGCGGGACCGATTTGCTCGTTTGCGTTGGCGGCGATTTGCATGACGGCGGCCAACTGGTTTCCCATGCGTTATCCGGTGATGGAGATTGGGGACTACGTGCTGACGCAGGAGGGGCCGAACGAGTGGCTCCTCTTAGCCGGCGGGCTGAACCTGGGCCTGGCACTCTTCAACCTGGTGCCGGCCTTCCCGATGGACGGCGGGCGCATCCTGCGCGCGGGTCTGCAGTGCCTGGGCCGCACCAAAGTGACGGCCACGGAGATTGCGGTGCGGGTGGGACAGGGCTTCGCCATCCTGTGGGCGGCGATTTGCGTGCTGGACTTCATGGGGATGCGTTTCGCGGCGCCGGCAGAGTGGCCATTGGCCTTGCAACTGATTTTCAACATTGTCTTTGGGAGCGGCGGCATCCTGTTGCTCCTGATCGCTTACATGATTTGGGTCTCCGGGAAGCGCGAATTGGACTACGTGCGCTGGGAGGAGACCTCCTACGGAGGCTGGAGATGAGTCTAGCAGTCGGCATCGTGGGTCTGCCCAACGTGGGCAAATCCACCCTCTTCAATGCTTTGACGCGCGCGCAGAACGCAGAGGCGGCGAACTATCCCTTCTGCACGATCGAGCCCAACAAGGCCACGGCCCCCGTGGCCGACCCGCGCGTGGAGAAACTCGCGGAGATCTGCAAGAGCGGACGCGTGGTGCACGCCACGGTGGACTTCACCGACATCGCGGGGCTGGTGCGCGGCGCCAGCAAGGGCGAAGGCCTGGGCAACCAGTTCCTTGGCAACATCCGCGAGTGCGACGCCATCCTCGAGGTGGTGCGTTGCTTCGACAACGACGACGTGGTGCACGTGGAAGGCTCCGTCGACCCCATCCGCGACGTGGGCATCATCGAGACCGAGTTGGTGCTGGCCGACCTCCAGAGCCTGGAGAAGCGCCTCGACCGCATCAGCCGCCAAGCCCGCGCCGACAAGTCCCTGGCCAAGGAGGTCGAGGCCATGACGGCCCTGCGCGACCACCTCGATGCCGGTGAGCCCGCGCGTACCTTCGAATTCGCCGACCCCGACGCCATCGAGCCCACCCGCCGCGAGCTCCGTCTGCTCACCGACAAGCCCATCATCTACGTGGCCAACGTGGGCGAGAGCGACCTGGACCAGCCCGACAACAAGCACGTCCAAGCCCTCAAGGCCCACGCCGCCGCCCACAAGTGCGACACCGTCACCATCTGCGCGGCCATGGAGGCCGACCTCGCCGGCCTCTCCGACGAGGAGCAGAAGGACTTCTTGGAGTCCTATGGCCTGGAGCAGTCCGGCCTGGACACCACCATCCGCATGGCCTATCACACGCTGGGCCTGCAGAGCTTCTTCACCGCCGGCCCGATGGAGGCCAAGGCCTGGACCATCCGCCAAGGTTGGACAGCCCCCAAGGCTGCCGGCGTCATCCACTCCGACTTCGAGCGCGGCTTCATCCGCGCAGAGGTCGTCTCCTACGACGACTTCGTCGCCCTGGGCGGCGAGGCCCACGCCCGCGAAAAGGGCCTTCTCCGCGTGGAAGGCAAGGAATACGTGATGCGTGAGGGCGACGTCGTCCACTTCCTCTTCAACGTCTGAGGCCGTTATGTCCGAACGATACGATCTTCCCGGAGACGTGGGCAAGTCCCGCGCGTGGGTGCGCACGCTCTTGGTGTGGGGCTTGCCCTTGGCCGCCTGGGCCGCCGTCATCATCGGCTGGTTCCTCTTCGCCGATGGCGACCCCTCGACCCCGGAGGCAACGCCGCCGCCCCCACCCGCCGTCGGCCCGGAGGTCTCACACCAGGCCGAGGAGGTCTTGCAACAGGAAAGCGGTCCGGAAGTCCCCCGCACCGTGGACTATGACTTCCGCGGCGCCAAGAGCTCCCTGGGACTCCCCAACGAGGCGCTTTGCAAGACCGGCATCCTGGTGGATCCCGTGACGCGCAAAGTGCTCTGGGCCAAGAACGCCGACAAGTCCGTCCCCATCGCCTCCATGTCCAAGATGATGACGATGCTCCTGGCCGAAGAGGCCCTCGCCGCCGGGCGCGTCTCCCTCACCACCCCCATCAAGGTCACGAACGCGGCCTATGAAATCGGCGGCTCGCAAGTCTGGCTCGACCCCAAAGAGACCTTCCCGCTGGGCGAACTCCTCAAGACCGTCGCCATCAAGTCCGCCAACGACTCCGCCTACCTCGTCGGCGAATATCTTGGCGGAGGCGACATCAGCGTCTTCATCAAGGCGATGAACGACCGCGCCCAAGACCTGGGCATGAAGAACACCCGCTTCTATGACGCACACGGGCTGGGCGACAACAAGGGCAACCACAACCTCTCCTCCGCCCACGACCTCGTCCTCCTGGCCGAGCACCTCATCCGCTATCCCGACGTCCTGCGCCTCTCCTCCACCCGCATGGACTCCTTCCGCGACGGCAAGATGCAGTTGCGCAACAGCAACAACCTGGTCTTCAACCGCGTCCCGGGCGTGGACGGCCTCAAGACCGGCTTCACCGACGAATCGGGCTTCTGCGTCACCATCACCTGCGAACGCGGCGGCCGTCGCCTCATCGGTTGCGTCACCGGCTTCAAGACGTCCAAGCAACGCGACGCCTTCTGCAAGGCGCTCCTCGACTGGGGTTACGCGCAATGATCCTTCGGTCTGCGGTCTTTGCCCTCCTCGGCGCGCTCCTCCTGTCCGGATGCGCCGCCGGTGTGGCCGACCGCATCGCCGAACGCCAAGCGGTCTACGACGCCTACCCCGCCGAAGTCCAAGAGCGCATCGCCCGTGGCCAAATCCGCCTGGGCGACGACCAAGACGCCGTCTGGATGGTCTATGGCGACCCCTCCGAGCGCTTCTCCCGCACCGATGCCAAGGGCAAAACCGAGACCTGGGTCTACAAGGTGCTCGGCTTCTCCGACGAAGTCTACCCCACCGTCCGCCCCGTCTATCACGACTATTACGGCCGCCGCTTCGGCACCTACTACATCGATGACACCCCGCGCTACGCCTGGCAAGAGGTGCTCCGCGTCGAGTTCACCGAAGGCCGCGTCTCCGCCATCCAGATGATGGAGTGAGCCATGCACCGCCAACAGGTCACCTCCGAAGAAATCGCCCAAGAGACCCTCGTCCTGGCCGGCCCCGCCGCCCACCACCTCCTCCACGTCCTCCGTGTCCGCGAGGGCGATGAAGTCGGCGCCTTCGACGGCGCCGGGGCCACGCGCCTCTACCACGTCGCCGAGCGCGCGCCGGACGCCCTCACCCTCATTGCCAAGCAGCCCCTCTTCCACCAAGACGTCCGCCCCATCCGCCTCACCCTCTTCGTCTGCGTCCCCAAGGGCGAGCGCATGGAATGGCTCCTGGAAAAGGCCACCGAGCTGGGCGTCGACCGCATTGTGCCCGTCCTCAGCGCCCGCACCGTCGTGCGGCTGGACGCCCGCCAAGCCCGGGCCAAACAGGAACGTTGGCTCCGCATCGTCCAAGCCGCCGCCCGCCAATGCGGCGCCGCACGCCTGCCGGAGCTCCTCCCGCCCACGCCCATCGCTGAGACCGCGCCCCTTATGCGCGCCTGCTCCACCCTCATCGTCGCCGCCCTCACCCCCCAGGCCAAACCCCTCGCGCCCGTCTTGGACACCCTAAACTCCGCCGCCCCCGGCCAAGAATGGGGCTGGTGGTGCGGCCCCGAAGGCGACTTCACCCCCGACGAACTCCGCTTCATCCTCGACCACGGCGCCATCCCCGTCACCCTCGGCCCTCTCATCCTCCGCGTCGAGACCGCCGCCCTCTACGGCCTCGCCAACCTCGGATGCCGGAGGGAATGGCGGGCCGCGCCCGCCATTCCCCAGAGAACAGAAAACAGAGAACAGAGAACAGAACGCGCACAAGCGCGCGACGGACAAGCCGACCATCAACCATGAAGGTCCTCCCTCTCGACAATTCTCCCAGCGTTCCACCCATCGCCCAGCAGGGGCGTATCTGTTCCCTGTGGCCATGGAAAGGTTGCCCCTTCTGGCTTGCACATTCCGTGTCCGTGGAATGTTTGTTGCTTCGCCGCTGCACGTTCTGTTCTCTAGGGCGGTATAGCCGCCCCTTCCCTCCGCTACGCCTGTCGCCCCATAGGGGCGCTCTGTTCTCTGTTCTCCGTTCTCTGTTCTCCCTATTCCCCGCCCAACGGTTCTCCTCATGACAAACCCTCTCTTCCCCACCATCGGTATCGCCGGCATCGGCCTCATCGGCGGCTCCCTTGCCAAAGACCTCCGCACCTTCGGCCTCACCGGCCGCATCCTCGGCTGGAACCGCACCGCCGCCCACGCCGAGCGCGCCCTTGAACTCGGCCTCGTGGACGAGACCGTCCCCACCCTCGAAGACCTCGCCGCGCAGAGCGACCTCCTCGTCCTGGCCATGCCCGTCGATATCCTCGTCCAGAAGCTCCCCGCGCTCCTCGACGCCGCCCGCCCCGACCAAAACCTCATCGACGTCGGCTCCACCAAACGCGCCCTCGCCGAGGCCGTCGCCGACCACCCCCATCGCGCCCGCTACGTCGCCTGCCACCCCATGGCCGGCACCGAACGCTCCGGCCCCGACGCCGCCATCGACAACCTCTTCCGCAACCGCTTCACCCTCATCATCGACCCCGAGCGCAGCGACCCTGCCGCCCTCGCCAAGGTCCGCACCCTCTGGGAACGCGTCGGCGCCGTCCTCGCCGAGATGTCCGCCACCGAGCACGACCGCACCGCCGCGCTCCTCTCCCACATGCCCCACGTCCTGGCCTACGCCCTCGCCCGCACCATCAAGGAAGCCGAGCGCAACCAAGCCCTCAACGCCCGCTTCGCCGGCGGCGGCCTCGCCTCCATGACCCGCATCGCCCACAGCCCCATCTCCATGTGGCAGCCCATCTTCCGCCAGAACAAAGGCCCCCTCCTCGAAGCCGTCGACGCCTTCGCCGAGCACCTTGCCGCCTTCCGCAAAGCCATCGCCGAAGACGACTCCGCCGCCCTCGAAGCCCTCATGCGCTGACTCCATACGCACCCCGCGCAACAGCGATAGTGCAGGAGCGTGTCCGGGGAAACTAAAGAAACCGCAAAGACGCAATGGAGGCGCGAACCGCTTCGGGCTCCATCGGTCGCTCTGCGGCTTCGCCGCTGACCGCGACCGCCGCCCTCCGTTTCGCGCCTTGTAGTTCCCGGGGGCCTACCCATCGCCCCGCAGGGGCGTTCCGTAGCCGTGGAAGGTTTGTTCCTTCGGGCCTATACGGTAATTTCCCAAACACACTGGCAGTCCTGCGTGCGGTAGCACGCCCTTAATCTGCTCAAAATCTGCGAGATACCGCAAGGTCTTCCTAGCGAAGCGACGGAACATCTGCGGTTTCTCTTGCGTCGCTCAGTCTCCAGAGTTCCCATTTTCCCAGAACACGATTGTCTATAAATGGCAGGTCTGAGAGTTTGCTAGAATTGGCGTATGTTTACGTTTCTGCGTCGTGGGTTCTTTCTTGTCGCGTTGTCCTTTGCGATGGCGGTCAGTGCGGCCATCCCGGAACGGTGGTTTGCCGACAAGGCCGCATTGGAACCTGGGGTCACGAAGGCGGAGATTTATCACGCCCTTCCTAAACGCCATCATCCGATCGCCGAACTGCCCGCCGTGTTGGCTCCCGCTTTCAAGACACGGCCCACCGATCTTACCATCTTTGTCGGCGAGGCCTATTTCGTCGATCATTGCCTCAATCATCACCCGGATGTGCCGGACGCGATCTATCGTCGATTGGATGAGATACTTGCCGCACCGGAAGAGATTATCCTCGACCGCCGCGAGGGACGTGATGCCATTATCCTTTCCAAGACTATCGACTCCCGCCTCTATCTTCTTGTCCTTCGCCATTATCCCCCGCAACTCGTCTACAAGACGCTTTTCCCTGCCGATAAGGCGCGTCCCTATCCCGCACTTCCGCGTTGGAGCGCAACACCATGTCAGCCCACACAACAAACGCCTTGATTGAACGTGCGGAACGTACTGCCGAGGCCGCGTACGCCTTGTTGCGCGACACGGGTCTTCGTGAACGGTGGGAGGCGCGGGGCGCGGAGGTCCACCTTGTCGGCTCTCTTGCCACGGGGTTGCTCCTGAAGCACCTCGATATCGACCTTCACGTCTACACCCCCACGCTCGACCCCGCCGACGGCTTTGCCATTGCCGCCGCGCTCGCGCCGCGCCGTCTGGAGTTTCGTGACCTTTCCGACACCTCCGAACGTTGCCTGGAATGGCACCTCTGGCTTTGCGACACCAACGGCCGCGAGTGGCAGGTCGATGTCATCCAGATGCCGCCCGACTCTCCTTACAAAGGGTACTTTGAGCACCGCGCCGAACGTATCCGTGCCGTTCTCACGCCCGAGGCCCGCCACGCCATTCTCGCCCTCAAGGACGATGTGCCCGTTGGGACTCACATCCCCGGCATTCTCATTTATATGGCCGTCTTACACGATGGCATCCGTACACCTGCCGATTTCCAAGTCTGGCTCCGCGACCATCCACTCGATGGCATCCTCGATTGGTGCCCGTAGGGAAACGCACAATAGTGTCCGGGGAAGTTTTTCCGCGAAGACGGTCTCCCCCCCCCTGCGCCCGCAGGCACGTCTGTGACGTGCCAGGTCCGATGGATGATGCTTCCCGAAAAACACTAGAAACGCAAGGGATGGGCACGGTAGTGAGGCCCGGAGGGCCGAACGGTGAAGTGCCCAGGCCCTTGCGTTCCTTCGTGTCTTCGTGGAAACTTCCCCGGACACTACTGGCTTGACTTAGACTGTGGTTCAAGGTGTATGCTATAGACAATCAATGGAACAATGGAAAGGAACTGACATGAACGAACTGACTTTGGCCAATGGGGTGCGGGTGCCGCAGGAAGGCTTCGGCGTCTTCCAGATTCCCGATCACGAAGAGGCCAAGCGCGTGGTGCGCGATGCGCTCGCCTGCGGGTACCGACTGGTGGACACCGCGGCGGCCTACCTCAACGAGCGTGCCGTGGGCGAGGCCATCCGTGAGAGCGGTCTGCCCCGCGAGGAAGTCTTCGTAGAGACCAAGATTTGGGTGCAGGACTATGGCTACGAGCGTACGCTCCGCGCCATCGACGCCGCGCTCGACCGTCTCGGCCTCGACTTCATCGACCTGCTCCTGCTCCATCAGCCCATCGGCGACTGGCCCGGCGCCTGGCGCGCCCTCGAAACCGCCTATCGCGCCGGCAAACTCCGCGCCATCGGCATGGCCAACTGCTATCCGCACGTCCTCGCCGACGTCTGCCTCACCGCCGCCATCCGCCCCATGGTCAACCAGGTCGAGATCCACCCCTTCTTCCAGCAGGAGCGCAACCTCGCCACCATGCGCGACTACGGCGTTGTTCCCCAAGCCTGGGGGCCCTTCGCCGAAGGCGGCCACGGCATCTTCACCCACCCCGTCCTCACCGAAATCGGCCGCGCCCACGGCAAGACCGCCGCCCAAGTCGCCCTCCGCTGGTCCGTCCAGCGCGGCGTCTGCGTCCTCCCCAAGAGCGTCCATCGCGAACGTCTCGCCGAGAACCTCGCCATCTGGGACTTCACCCTCTCCGACGACGAAATGGAGCGTATCCGCGCCCTCGACACCGGCCACAGCGACATCGTCGACCACTTCGACCCCGCCTTCGTCAAGATGCTCCACACACACCGCGTCCACGATTGACCACAACGAAAAGCCCCGCCACACGACGGGGCTTTTTTGTGCCCAGACGGCTAGGCGTCACTTGCCTTTGTTGCGATTCTTCTTGCCGTGCGCGGACTTTTTCTTTTTGCCCTTTTCTTTGCGCAACTCTTCTTCGTATTGTTCCAAATAGAGGGCCGCTCTCAGATCGCCATCTTCGACGGCGATTTTCAGAAATTTCAGCCCCTCTTGGGTCAACTGTTTGCTCTCTTCCTTGTCTTGTTCTGCGATGGCCTTTGCCTGATTCATATACAATATGCCTAACTCGCTTACTGCGACAGTGCTTCCTGCCTCCATCCCCTGTCGCAATGCAGCCACGGCTTCCTGCGAAGTCCCCTGGATGTATCCATCTCTAATAGCACGCCAGAGCGCAACGTAGGCATCCGGCTCTTTGTTTGAGATTGCCTTGCGAATCCAGACCTCTCCCATGACCGGATCTTCCGGAAGCTCAAACTCTCCGGTCAACATCAACTCTCCCAACAGGTATTGCGCTTTACCGTGACCGGCCTCCGCCGCAGCGCGCAAAAACTTGATGCCACGCTCTTGGTTCTCGGGCTCTCTGTCGACCTTGTTAAGATAGTTGAGGCCCATGATGTACTGGCATTCCACATCACCGGCCTCAGCCTTCTCCAAGATACTCCCAGTGAGAATAGCCCCAGCAAGAGCGGGATCGAGGTTTTCCTTGTCTTCTTTCATGATACGTCCTTTTGTGATTGCGCTTATGCACCATAGGTGGGGCGTTGTGGGAAAGGGGGAGTTTGGGAGGTTGAAAAGGATTGCCCCATTTCTAGCTTCCAATTTTGTCGCGACGTGCCACAGTGGGATAGAAGCGGATTGGAGCGGGGTTTCTCTCGTGCGGTCCAATCACCTTTTCCATCCAAACCATGTTGTACCAACGGTCAAACTTGCACCCGCACCGATGAAACGTTCCCACCTTCACGAACCCCAGGTGCGCGTGGAAGTCGGCACTGTTCATTGTCAAATACTCATCTTCCTGTTCCGGCACCCCAATACAGGCGTACATATTGAGTATGCCCATCTGCCGCAGTTCACCTTCCAGAGCCTCGTAAATCCTACGCCCCAGTCCGCACTTTCGAGCGGCCTGGTCGAGATAGATGGTCGTCTCGCAAGACCACCCATAGGCGGCCCTGCCCACAAACGGGCCTGCATAGGCGTATCCCTCAATCCGTCCATCCCGCAGGATGACAAGGTAGGGATAACGGCGCATCGTCTCGCGCATCCGCTCCTGGAATGCCGCAAGCGTGGGCGTTTCGTACTCAAACGAGATGGCTGTGTGACGGACGTAGTGGTCGTAAATCTCCAAGAGCCGTCCTGCGTCTTCCAACTTCGCGTCACGAATCTCAATTATCGCGTTTCTCTCTTCCATCGCGACCAAGTATAGCACATCAAGCAACGGGCCTTCACTGCTAAATCTGTCTGGGGAAAAGAGAGACCGCAAAGACGTAGGCGCTCTGACGGAGCGCCTGCTGATTGGCTGATTGGCTGATTAGCTGATTGGATGTGTGGGGCGTTGCCCCACCTTCTTTTACTCTCTGGACTCCTGTGCGCCCTCCCGCGCCCCACTTTCCTGCGCCAAAAGGATTTCTCAAGACGGCCCAAGCGCGAAGACGATGGGCGGAAGGGAGCGATCAGCGGGCGTTTAGCCCGCAAAGCGACCGGTGTTAGCCCATCTGGCTTCGCGCGCACTCGCGTTTTTGCGGGAAAACTCCCCCGGGCAGTATTGCCTGAACGTGATGTGGCACTCACGGTTTGACGACGAACTTCAGTGCGGGGTCGTTTGGGTCGGTCTGACGTTCGAAGGCGTGTTGGAGCCCTTCAAGCGGGAGGACTTCCGTCACATAACGCGTGGGGTCAATCATGCCCTTGGCGATGAGGTCGATGGTCTCCTCGAACTCAACGCGCGTGCAGGAGACGCTGCCGATGAGGGAGATTTCCTGCAACACCGCGCGGTTCATGGCAAAGGGAATCTCCGGCGCGATGGAGTTGCCGATCATGATAATCTTGCCGCCGGGGCGCACCGCGTCCAGACACGTGGCCAAGGCATGGCCCGAGCCAACGGCCTCGATGGCAATGTCGAAACCGCCGTCCGTGGCTTCGTGAAACTGCTTGGCGCGGTCGGGGGCGTTGCCGTCGAAGTAGGCGTCAAAGACGCCCAACTCGCGGGCGCGCTGCGTCTTGATCTCACTGACCTTGGAGAGCGCGACGAAGGAGGCGCCCGCCTTCTTGGCCAGCTCGGCCGTCAGTTGGCCGATGATGCCGCCGCCCACCACCAACACCCGCTCGTGCAGACGGATGCCCGAACGCCGCACCGCGTGATAGGCCACCATCAACGGGTCAATCAATCCCGCCGCCACGTCCGAGACCGTGTCCGGCAGTCGATAGGCGTTGCGCCACGGCCCCACGAAACGCTCCGCGTAGGCGCCGTCGCAGACAAAGCCCATGTAGTTCTGCCCGTTCACCTCACGGCAGAGTTGCTCCTGCCCCGCGCGGCACATGTCGCATTCGCCGCAATAGAGGTTCGCCCAGAAGGTGACGCGCTCGCCCACCTCGAATGGACCATCGCACGGGTGCGTCACCACGCCGCAGAACTCATGGCCCATGATGAAGTCCTTGGCCTGAGCCATGGGGCCCCAACCGTGGCCGGCCTTCCACATATGCACGTCGCTGCCGCAAACGCCGCAGGCCTTCACCGCAATCTCTATCATCCCAGGACCGACGTCCGGCACCGGCACCTGCTTCACCTCAATCCGTTCCGGGCCGGCCAAGACCGCCGCCCGCATCATTTGATTAAACATGGTTACACTCCTTGATCAGAAAGATAACCTTAGCATACAAGATGGAGCGAACTCTAGCGCAAGCGGTTTTATCGCGTCAGGCGCATCTCGAAGGCGGGGAGGGCGATGCCGGCGCGGACGGGGCGGACCTCACGGAGCACACGGTAGCCGCGACGCTCGAAGAAGGGACGCGCGGTGAGCGAGACGCGGACCTCGATGTCACCCACCGCCAAGGCCTCGATTGTCGCGCACAATGCCGAGCCAACGCCTTGCCCTTGCGCCTCCGGCGAAACATACAGGCAATCCAGGTAATTGGCACCCTCGAGATTCGCGAAACCCAGCACTTCACCCTGCGCGTTGACGGCCACACGCGTCTGGCTTTCCGCGAATCGTTTTGCCCAGGCCGCTTCGTCCAGCGTCTCGGGCGCCCAAGCGGCCCGTTGCTCGGGCGAATAGTCCTTCGCGCAGGTCACGTGCACGGCCTCGTGGAAGATCCGCAACATCCCCTGCAGGAGGCCTGTTTCGTTTGGTTGGATGACCCAGAGCTTCTCCAAGGCTTGTGGCGCAAGCGACTTTCGCAGGTAAACCATGTCTCGGAGACGCTGCCCGTCCTCAATGATGGGGTGGTCGTAGTGCGTGATGAAGAAGTTCGGTACCACGTGCGATGGTTCAAAGCCACAGTTGCGATAAAAGGAGAGCGTCCCCGGCGCGTCTCCTGTCCCCACCAACAACGTCCGTTCCCGGCCACAGAACCATCCGGCGAGAAAATCCAGGAGCGCCCTGCCATAACCTTGCCGCCGCCAACGCGGATCTACGGCCAGGTTTTTGACCTCGCAGATGGCCTCTGTCTCCTGCGTCACCAAGGCGATTGCCCGGGTCTCTGCATCTTCCCGCAGGGCGAACAACGCACCGCGCCACAGGTAGCGCGTCACTTGGTCCCATTGTTCGTCTCCCATGAGCAGGAGTTCACGGAAATCTGTCTTGGATTCGTCCGCGATACGCTCAATCCATCTCATTCGTTCGTCTCCTTGGCGTTCGGACGTTGCGGATTCTTGGTATTCTGCCGCCTAGTCTTCACTAAAGAGGGAGTCCGTTTCCTCGTTAGGCGCGTGCCGCGAGGCGGTTTCTTTGGGGTCTTTGCGGACGGTGGCGTGGAGGGGACCGTGGGCCAGGGTGACGAGGATGGCCGCGCCGGGATGGGTCTGCGCGGGGTCGGTGAGGATGTGGCCGGCGGCGTCGGTGGCCATGGCGTAACCGCGGCGGAGGACGGCGTAGGGATTGAGCGCGTCGAGGGCCGCTTGGCGTTTGGCGAGGGCGGCCTGGCCGCGTTCGAGGGCCTGCGCAAGGGCGTGATCAAGACGGATGGAGCGGTCGGAGAGGCGATTGAGGATGGCAGGGAAACGTTCCCCGCCGATGCGCTCGAAGCGGAGGCTCAAGTCCGCGAGACGGCGTTGGGCCTTGGCGGTGCTTTCCGCGCCGACGCGATCGAGCGTGAGACTCCGCCGCGTGAGCCATTCCTTGGCATTGGCGAGCGTGGCTTCGAGCGCGTGGGTCAGGCGGGTGTCTTGGGTGTCGAGGCGTTGGGCACGATTCTCGATGTAGTGGAGCGGGTCGCGGAAGAGCGCGGAGGATTCATGGCGGCGGACCTCGGCGCGCGCGGCGGCATAGGCGACGCGAAGGGCCTTGATGAGGCGCTCTTTGGCGTCGGCAAGGGCACGCTCAAAGTCCTCTTTGCATCCGCAGATCAGCTCGGCGGCGGCGGATGGCGTGGGGGCGCGGAGGTCGGCGACGAAGTCCGTGATGGCGATGTCGGGCTCGTGGCCGACGGCGGAGATGATGGGGATCTTGGATTCTGCGACGGCGCGCGCGACAATCTCTTCGTTGAAGGGCCAGAGGTCCTCGAGGGAGCCACCGCCGCGACCGACAATCATGGCGTCGAGGGGCTCCGGGGAATCGGGGCCGAAGGCGCGGTTGAGGAGGCGGATGGCCGCGGCAATCTCCGGTGCGGCCTCGTTGCCTTGGACGCGCGCGGGCGCAAGGATGATGTGGAGATTGGGATAGCGGCGGGAGAGGATGTTGAGGATGTCGCGAATGGCGGCGCCGGTGGGCGCAGTGACGATGCCAATGCGCTTGGGAAGGCGAGGAAGCGGGCGCTTGCGGGCGGGGTCACAGAGGCCTTCGGCAAAGAGTTTCCGCTTGAGGGCCTCGAAACGCTGGAGGAGGTCGCCCACGCCGCCGGCGAGCTCAAGGCGCTCGGCGTTGAGTTGGTAGGTGCCGTGGGGCGCATAGATATTGATTTTACCGGTGATGCGGACCTTAGAGCCGTTGGTGAAGGGCGGGAGGGGACCTTGCGCGCGCTGGTTGAAGGAAAAGAAGGTGACGCTGAGGCGGGCTTTTTCGTCGCCGAGGGTGAAGTAGAGGTGGCCGGAGGCGTTCGGGGGGCGGAGGTTGGAAACTTCGCCCTCGACGGTCATGCGGGGGAGATCGTCAAGGCGGTCCTTGATGATGGCGGTGGCGCCGCTGACGCTGAGGACGGGGGGCAGTGGCATGGGTCAATCCTGGAGGGACTCGTCGTCCGGGTTGAAGACGCCGGGGCGAGTGTTGAGGTGCTTGGCAAGAACCTTTTGGACGATGGGGCCGGCGTCGCGGCCGCCGCCGATGGCGTCGTCGAGCATGGCGCAGACGACGATGGTGGGATTGTCCGCGGGGGCGAAGGCGACGGACCAGACGTGCTTGCGGCGCGCACCGTCTTTGACGAACTCGGCGGTGCCGGTCTTGGCGGCGACGTCAAAGCCCTCGACGCGCATCGATTTGCCGGTGCCGGCGCGGGTGGCCATGCACATGCCTTCGGTGACGACGGCGAGTTCATCGCGGGTCCAGGGGAGACGGCGCTGGAGGTCGCCGCGCCCCTCGCCGAAGTCGACCAGGCGCGGGCGGTAGACGCGGCCACCGTTGGCGATGGCGGCGGTGGCCGTGGCGACCTGCAGGGGCGTGGCGATGACGTAGCCCTGGCCGATGGAGCATTGCACGGTGTCGGAGATGGTCCAGCGCTGATTGCGCGGGTCGGCGAAGCGGCGGCGTTTCCAGGCGGGGGAGGGCAAGAGCCCCGCGACTTCGCCGGGAAGGTCGATGCCGGTGCGGGAGCCAAAGCCGGCCTGCTCGGCGGTGGCGGCGATGGCCTCCATGCCGATGGTGGCACCGACGAAGCAGAAGTAAGGGTTGCAGGAGCGCATGAGGGCCTGGCGCAAATCCACCTCGCCGTGGCCGTAACGCGCGGCGCAGCGAAGGCGCTGATTGTAGTCGGTGTAGCGTCCCGTGCAGAGATAGAGGGTGTCCGGGTCGAAGTCGCGCTCGAGGGCAGCGATGGCGACGAAGGGCTTGAAGACGGAGCCGGGCGCGAACTGGGCGGCGATGGGGCGGTTCAGAAGCGGGTGGTTCGGGTCTTCCAAGAGCGCGCGCCAATCGGTGGAGGAGATGCCGGGGATGAAACGATTGGGGTCGTAGGTGGGGGCAGAGGCGAGGGCGAGCACGTCGCCGTTGCGGGGGTCGAGCGCGACGACGGCGCCGGGGCGTCCGGCGAGCGCCTCCTCGGCGATGCGCTGAAGGTCGACATCCAGGGTGAGGGTGAGGTCGCTGCCGGCGCGGGCCTTCGTGTTGACCTTCCGCTCGTGGGTGTAGCCGCGGGAGTCGACCCGGAGGAGCTCTTCGCCGCTGGCGCCAGCCAAGAGGCGGTCGTATTCCTGCTCGATGCCGGCGCGGCCATGGGGATCCGGGCGGCGATAATGATAGTCGTGGCCATCATCGACAGGCGTGGCGGAGGCGCCGACATAGCCTAGGAGATGGGCGGCAAGGGGGCCTTCCGGATAGATGCGCCGCGGCACGGGCTGAATGTCGACGCCGGGGAGGACTTCACCCCATTCTGAGAGATAGGCAAGGGCCTTCTCATCGACATCCTCCCACGCGATGAGGGGAACGGGCAGGGCTTGGCGGACGTGGCGGACCACCTCCGCGGAGGTGACCTGTCTGGGGAGACGGAGGCGCTCGGCGAGTTGGTCGATCAGGGTGTCCACGGCCAGGATGGTGTTGCCCCAGGCGCCGGGTTGGCGCAGTTCCTCGCAGTAGATGACGATGGCATAGGCGGGACGGTTGTCGGCCAAGACAACGCCGTCGCGATCCAGAATCCGACCACGGAGCCCCGGGATTTGGACGCGGCGAATGCTCTGAAGCGCTTGCGCGGCACCATAGCGGGGACTGTCGAGCACCTGCACGTGCCAGAGGCGCCAGGCCAACAGGCAAAGCCCGGCGACGAAGAGCCCGAGGAGGAGCCAGAGCTTCCAGGCCCGAACAAAGGTTGGCGTGGGGCCACCGTCCTCAACTTGCATGGGCGTCCTCCTCGTTAGGTTCGGGAGTCAACGCACGGAAGTCGCAGGCACGCGCCAAAGCAAACACCAGGCCACCACCCAACGCACCGGTCAGGGGCGACAGGACAAATCCAAGCCCCGGACGAAGGGGCTCGGCGGCCTCAAGCCCCACCCAGAGCACGGCGTAGAGCCAAAGCCAAAACCAAAACAAAGGCGCCAAGATCAACCCGCCCACGGCCCCATGCCACGGAAACAACTTGGCGGGCAGGGACTCCTTGAGCCAGCGGCCCGCGCCCCAGAGCGCCAAAAGCGGCAGAACGCACGCGCCGGGCGGCACCGTCCACGCCCATTCCAAGAGCGCCCCACCCCAGATCGCGGCCCACGCGCCAAGACGCGGCCCCGCGGTCAGCGCCCACCACGCCATCCAGACCGGCGCGACGGCCACGCGCACGGTGGGATAGGCCGGCAGGAAGGCCCCGCAGAGACCGACCAACGCGGGCAGGAAGACCGTCACCCAGATGGCGGACCAGACGCGCTCAGCGTTCATCGCCCTGCTCCCGCACCCGCACGAACACCAAATCCAGCGTGCTTGGGTCAACAGCCGGGGCGACCTCTGCCACCTGCGCCAGGCCGGATTCGTCCATGCTCACGCGTTGCACCGTGCCGATGGGGATGCCGCCCGGGTAAAGCCCGCCGTCGCCCGTGCTGACCACGGCTTGCTTCGTGGGCAGGAAGGTGTTCTTCTCGATATAACGCAAGCGGAGCGGGCGTGGCGCGTAAAGCAGGGATTCGTCCGGCCGCGTCCCCAAATCGTCGCCGGCATCGCCTTGCAGAATGCCGCGGGCGAGGTCTGTCACCTCCGCGGCCACGCGGTTGGTGGGGTCTGAAAGCAGGATGACCTGGCAGGTGTGCGGGGCGAGATTGTCGGCGGCCACGCGCCCCACCAAGCCCTCAGGCGCCACAACGGTCGCACCCGGCTCGACGCCTTGCGCCGACCCCACGCCAATGGTGAGGCGCGGCCAAACGCCCAGCCCGCCGCCGTAATCAAGCACGGGCGCGGCGATATACGCCGGATGCTCCTGCGCCCAACCGAGCGCGGCGCGCAGGGCGGCGTTCTCACGTTCCAAGCGCTCGGCTTCAATCAAGCGAACGCGCAGGGCGGCATTCTCGCGCTCCGCCTCTTCGTTCGGGGAAAACCAATCCTTGACGCCCTCCGCCGCGCGCCGGAAGGGCCATGTGGCCTCCGCGCAAACCGTCCGTACGGCGCCGTTCCACCACAGATAGAGGAGGGCCGCAAGAACCGGAAGCACCCAAACCAACGTCCGGCGCATGACCTACGCACGCGCCCCGCACTCAATGGCGGTGGACGATGTGCTCCTTGTAGAAATCCAACTCGTCGAGGACGCGCCCCGTGCCGTTGGCAACGCCCGAAAGCGGGTCGTCCGCCACAATGACGGGCAGCCCCGTCTGCGCCGCGATGAGCCGGTCGAGCCCACGCAACAGCGCGGAGCCGCCGGAGAGGACGATACCGCGGTCGACCAAGTCGCTGGCGAGCTCGGGCTTCGCCTCGTTGAGGATGTTGCGGATGGCATCCACAATGCTCGTCACCGGGTCCTTCAGCGCCTCGCGGATTTCCTCGGAGGTCACACGGAGCGTCTTCGGCAGGCCGGCCACCAGGTCGCGCCCGCGCACCTCCATGCTCATCTCCTCGTCCAGCGGATACGCCGAACCGATGGAGACCTTGATGTCTTCGGCCATGCGCTCACCGATCAGAAGGTTGTAGACGCGGCGCATATATTGCACGATGCACTCGTCCATCGTGTCGCCGCCCACGCGCACGCTCTTCGCCTGCACGATGCCGGCCAACGAGATGAGCGCCACTTCGCACGTGCCGCCGCCGATGTCAACGATCAAGTTGCCCGCAGGCTCTTCCACCGGCAGGCCCACGCCGATTGCCGCGGCCATCGGCTCCTCGATGAGAGTCACGTCGCGTGCGCCGGCATGCTTGGCGGCCTCTTCAACGGCGCGCCACTCCACCTCTGTGATTTCGGAGGGCACGGCCACCACCACGCGCGGCCGCACCAACTTGTGCCCACGCGCCTTGGCGATGAAGTAACGGATCATGGCCTCCGTGATGTCGAAATCCGCGATGACGCCGCTCTTCATCGGGCGCACGGCCACGATGTTGCCCGGCGTGCGGCCCAGCATCCGCTTGGCCTCGGCGCCCACTGCCAGAATCTTCTTGGTGCCCTGCTGCATGGCCACCACCGAAGGCTCACGGATCACCACGCCCTGGCCTTTGATAAAGACCAGCGTGTTCGCCGTGCCCAGGTCGATGCCGATGTCGCATGACAGCGCGTTCATCAGCTTATTGAAGATTTTAAGCATAAGCGCTCCTGATAAGTACGTACTTTGCCTCATAGAATAACAAAACCTTACGCATTCACGCAACTTTCCGCAAGGGAAAGGATGTTTGGAAGCTTGGAAGGTTGGAAGCTTGGAGGAGCCCCGGAGGTTGGGCCCCGGCCTGTCGCCTCCGGCGACGATGAGGCCGAACGCTGCGCGGCACCCGCAAAGACACTGAAGGACCGCAAAGATCGCAAAGACTGCCAGCGTGAGGAACCGCAGATTTCGCAGATTTTGAGCAGATTAAGGGCGTGCTACCGCACGCAGGACTGCCAGAATGGAGAAACGCAGATGTCGCAGATTGATGCAGATTTTGGCGTGCTGGCGCACGCTGATTACCAGAATATTTTTAAATCACAAAGGACACGAAGGACACAAAGCGTTTCAAGAAAATTGGATAATTGGTGGTCTGGAAAGCGTGGGGCGCTGCCCCACACCCCGGCAGGGAGAAGTTCTCCCTGCACCCCCGGCACGTCTGCGACGTGCCATAACATGACGCGATAAGACTACTGGGACGATTAGGACCACTGGGACGAGGCAACTTTGTTTGCGGCATCGCCCGTCGCCCCATAGGGGCGCTCTGTTCTCTGTTCTCCGTTCTCTGTTCTCTAGGGCGGCCTCGCCGCCCTCCCGTTCACTGTTCTCCGTTCTCTGTTCTCTAGGGGGCGGCGGCGGCACCAGCCGCCGCCACCCCCTGATTTGACGGCAAGGGTACAAATGCGCTATAGTAATGCGGTTTCTGACGTATAGACAAGGATTGAATCCCATGTATACCGCTTCCGACCTCAAAAAAGGCCTCAAGATCATGTTCGAAGGCCAGCCCTGGATCATCACGGACTTCGATTTCTCCAAGCCCGGCAAGGGCCAGGCCATCTATAACTGCAAGCTGCGCAACATGCTCAACGGCTCGGGCAAGTCTTGCTCCTTCCGTTCGAACGACCGCTTTGAGAAGCCCGACCTGGCCCAGAAGCCCCTCGTCTACTCCTACGAGGACGCCGGCGAGTACGTCTTCAACGACGAGGACTACAACGAAATCCGCGTGGGCAAGGATGTCCTGGGCGACAAGACCTACTTCCTCACCGACGGCCTGGAAGTCGACGCCCTTCTCTACGAGGACGAAGTGATCGACATCGAGCTGCCCTCCTTCATCGAGCGCAAGGTCATCAAGTGCGACCCCGGCGTGCGCGGCAACACCGCTGCCGGCAAGGTCACCAAGCCCGGCACCGTCGAGGGCGGCTATCAGCTCCCCGTGCCGCTCTTCATCAACGAAGGCGACCTCATCCGCATCGACACCCGCACCGGTGAGTACGCTGACCGCGTGAAAGCCTAAGCGCCAAGGAGCCCGCACATGGCCAAGAAAGAGCTTCCCACCCTTAAAGACGTTTCGCGCGTCCCCGAGGAGTTGCGCCCCGTCGTCCTCTGGTGGCAGGATCACGGCACCAAAGCCCTCACGTGGGGCATTGTCGTGGTGGCCGTGTGCGTGGCGGCCTATCTCTGGCACGCCGACAACCGCGCCGCCGATGCCACGGCCGCGGTCGCCCTGGCCGGCGAAGCCGATGTGGACTTCCAGCCCGCAATCGAAGAGGCCCCGGCCTCCAAGCCGATTCTCCAACTGGCCCAAGCCCGGCGCCTCTTGGAGGCCGGCGACTACGAAGGCGCCTTGACCGCCTACAACGAGGCGCGCGAGGAGCTGGCCGAAGACGCGGACCTCAAGGCCATCCCGGAGGTGGGCCGCATCCGCGCCCTCACGGAACTGGGTCGCTTGGACGAGGCTCTCTCCATCGTCAACGCCCTCGAGCCCTCCCTCACCGGCGGCGAGACCCCGCACTACCTCCTGCCGGACTTCCTCTTCGCGAAGGCCGCACTCCTTTGCAAGCAGGGCGACAAGGCCGGCGCGAAGGCCGCCCTCCAGCCCCTCCTCGATGCCCCCGTGGAATCTCCCTTGGCGAAGTTCACCGTTCGCGCCGAGCGTATGACGCACATCATCGACGCCTACAACCCCGCCAACCCGCGGTTCTCCTCCGCCGCCCCGGCCCTGCCGGCCCTTCCCGCGCAGCCCGCCCCCGCCGCCGCTCCTGCGGCCCCGGCTCCTGCGGCCCCTGCCGCGGAAACGCCCGCTCCTGCCCCCGAAGCGCCCGCCCCGGCCCCCGAAGCGAAGTAACGCTCGCCTTGGCGACACAAAAGCCCCGACCGCCCGGTCGGGGTCTTTTTTTGTTTCCCCGCAACGGTTTTGTGGGGAAATCCTGCAGGTTCCATCGTGCCTTTTGCTCATTCCAAACGCCCCCCTGCGCCTTCATTCCCCTCCCTCAAGCCCTCCCGAACCCTATAAGGGTCCGCCTCCGACCACTATAGGGTCTCACTATCGACCACTATAGGGGTCCGCCCCCGACCCTTATAGGGTCTCATCCTCGACCACTATAGGGGTCGACCTCGGATCCCTATAGGGTCTCGCGAAGCACCCTCCCGGATTCCACAGGAGAGAGGCTTGTCAAGCGACCGTCGTCTCCGGTGTTTCCCACGAAGACACGAAGGGAACGCAAGGGGCTGGGCACTTCACCGTTCGGCGCGTTGCGCCTCACTACCGTGCCCATCCCTTGCGTTTCTGTCGCTTTCTTGGAAAGCGCCCGAAGGCGGCGCGGTAGGACGACTAGGACGGCGACTTCGCCGCTTTGTACAATGGTTTCATCCGTCGCGCGCTTGTCGCGCGTTCTGTTCTCTGTTCTCCGTTCTCTGCTCTCCGGGGGCGCGTTAGCGCCCCTTGGTCCTGCGTGTGCTAGCACGCCCTTAATCTGCTCAAAATCTGTTAAATCAGCGGTTCCCCCATTCTGGCAGTCTTCGTGTCTCTTCGTGGTCCTTCGTGTCAGCCCCACAGGGCGCCCCTCTCACACACTCCACTGCTCTTCGCCCGTAGCACGCTTGCCGCACGTTTGCTTTTCTGTTCTCTAAGAATGGGAATGTGCTATACTTGTCTTATGAGCCGTGCATGGATGGTAAGTGTGTCGTTGGGACTGGCGATGTTCGCCGGGCTCACGGGGTGCTTGTCGGTTCGGGAACGCATCGAAACGCAGACTCTACAGGTGCAGATGGGCGATTATTCCAGTGCCTATGCGGCGGCGGCCGAGGCCGCAACCGGGGATGACGTGGACACGCCCTTCTGGTCGGCGGAGGCAGGGGCCTTGGCGCTGATGGCGGGCACCCCTGCGGCGGCGATCCCCCATTTGGACGCGGCGGACAACGGCTTCAACGACGTGGCGCGGCGTTACAACGGCGCGGGCGCGATGGACACGTTGGCCGCGACGCTAGGCAACGATTGCGCGTTGCCCTACGCACCGGAAGGGCTGGACCGCGTCTTCACGAACCTCTACAAGGCGTTGGCCTATGGCGCGACGGGGGATGTCAGCGGGATGCGGGTGGAGCTGAACCGCGCGCGCCAACGGCAGTATGAATGGTTTTACCGTTGCACGGAAGACATCGCGGAGGCCGACACCGGAGACCTCTCGGACGATGAGTCGAAGTGGGTGCGGGCCCATGTGGCCGAGGAATCGGGCCACCCCGCGCGTCTGAGTGCCGCGGTGGCCGAGGCCGCCAGCCGGGAAAGCGCGGATGCCGCCCGTCTCTTCGGCAATCTGCGGGGCTTTGGCAACGCCTATGCATCGCACGTCACGGGCGTGGCGCGGTGGTGCGCGGGGGATGCCTCGCGGAACGATCTGGCGATGGCGGCAGCCTTGGCCCCGGGCAACGCAACGGCACAGGCGGACTTGGCGGCCGAGAAGGCCGGGCGTCGCCCGAAGGACCGTGTGTGGGTCTACGTGGAGGACGGTCTGGCGCCGCACCGCGTGGAGGTGGCGGACACCTTTACCTATCCTTCCATCGCGGGTCACCTTCAGGGCATCGGGATCATCAGCTATGCGGTGCCGAAGCTCCAGGAACGGGCGGCGGCGGCCTCTTCTTACAGCGTGAATGGGGTGGCCCTCCAGCCGCTCCTCAACGTGGATGCACTGGCGCAGGATCAGTTCGACCGCGCCTGGCCGGGCATCCTCACGCGGCAGATTGTGCGGACGTTGACGCGTGTGGCCGCGCATGAGGTGGGCCAGGCGGTGATTCACGAGGGCTCGAAGAACAGCGACAACGAATTGGCGTGGTTGGCGGCGGCGCTGGTCTATTCCGCGGCGGTCGCCGCCTGGGACGTGAGCACGAACGAGGCCGACCTGCGCTGCGCCGATCTCTTGCCCAAAACCGTGTGGATGGGGGCCCTGCAGCGTCCCGCGGATGGCGTGGTGCGGGTGACCCCCGCCGGCGGCCAGACCGTGACGGTGCGACTGCGCGGCACAGGAAATGCTTTGGTGTGGGTGCGGCGGCCAACCGCCACCGGCCCTGCAACGGTAATGACCATTGACCTAGACAACAAGGAGTGATGCCATGAAACTGAGATTCCCTCTGATTGCGGCGGCCGCCGTTGCCCTCGTCGGCTGCGGAACGCCTCGCGTCTATGGCCCCGGGGCTGACGCCGTGGACGTGATGAGCATGCAGACGGCCCGCAAGAACGGCGCCCTCACGGCTCAGGTGCAGATTCAGAACCCCGAAGACGAGCCCATGCAGGTGCGTTACCGCTTCACGTGGCTGGACAGCCTGGGTCAACCCGTCGGCCAGGGCAGCCCCACGGACAACCTGCAGACCATCTCCTTGGCGCCCATGGAGCGGCGCTTCATCTCCGCCCCCGCCCCGAGCGCTGACTGCATGGACTTCCAGCTCTATCTGCAGGAGTGGGAGCTCGACTGATGGCGCGGGTGTGGCCCATCCTGGCGCTGTGCCTCTGCGTCGGCTGCGCATCGTCCACCACCCAGGTCGACACGCAGAACGACACCGAGACAACGGTCTCCTTTGATTGGCGCGACCTGGACGGCGCGGCCAGCCAGCTCTCGCAGAGTCTGCTGGCCAGTCCGCGCATCGGCGCCACCGCCGAGAAGCCTGCCCTCGTCGTCTTTGACCGCTTGGACAACGACACTTGCCAGCACTTGGATACCGACCTCATCACCCAAAAGATCGCCGAGGCCCTCCTCCTCTCCGAACGCTTCCAGGTCGCCGCCACCTTCGGCGCCACGCGCGACGACACCATCGCCGACGTCCGTGCCGTCCGTGGTAACGATGAGTTCGACGCCTCGACGCTCCAGGCCAAGGGCAACCTCCGCGCGCCGGACCTTTCGATCTCCGGAAAACTCACCCAGCGCAACGTCCGCCGCGACAATGGCGGCCTGCGCATCGAATACTTCCTCACCCTCAAAGCCACGCGCCTCTCCGATGGCGTGACCATTTGGCAGGACTCCTGCCAGGTGGTCAAGGCCGTCGCCGAAGGAATGCCCGTGTGGTGACGAAAGGACCTCCCATGAAACATCTCATCCTCCCCTGCGCCCTCGGCGCCCTCCTCCTCGCCGGCTGCGGCTACGACAAGACCGTCTTGGTGGACACCGTCAACGACACCGAAATCGTCGCCGGCCTCGACTACAAAGACTTCGAGACCGCCGCGACCGAGGCCACCAACGCCATCCTCTCCTCCGCCAAACTCCGGAACGTCACCCCCGCTGGCAAGACCTATGTCGTCACCGTCGGCAAGGTGGAGGACGCCACGCCCTTGAACATCGACACCAGCCTGGTCACCGCGCGCATCGAGGAAGCCCTCCTCAACGACGAACGCTTCGTCTTCTCCGCCGTCTTCGCCGACAGCGCGAGCAACCGCGACCAGATGGTCGCCGACGTCCGCACCGTCCGCGACAACGACGAGTTCGACCAGTCCACCGTCCAGCAGAAGGGCCAGCTCAAGGCCGCCGACTTCTCCCTCACCGGCAAGATCATCGCCCGCGACGTCCGCCGCGACAACGGTGGCCATCAGTATGAGTACTACTTCCAGCTGCGCATGAACGACCTCCGCACCGGCACCACCCTGATGGTCAAGGAAACCAAGGTCATCAAGCGCACCGGCGAAAACACGCACACGTGGTGAGCGACAAGGCCGCTCACCACGGTGCGTGTTAGAGAACAGAGAACGGAGAACAGTGAACAGAGCGCCCCTGCGGGGCGACAAACAAGTCCCCTCCAAAATTGTTGCAGATGAGTCTTAACTGTCCTATGGATTCGTCCGTCGCGCTTGCGCGCGTTCTGTTCTCTGTTCTCTGTTTTCTATTCTTACCTTCCATCCATCACACGGTTTCCCCTTATGCATGACTTAATCATCCTCGGCTCCGGCCCTGCCGGCTGCACCGCCGCGCTCTACGCCGCCCGCGCGGGCCTCAAGCCCCTGGTCCTGGAGGGTTCTCAGCCCGGCGGCCAGCTCACCCAGACCACCGACATCGAGAACTTCCCCGGCCTCGAAAAGCCCGTCAATGGCTACGACCTCGTCGTCTCCATGCGCCGTCAGGCCGAGCGCTTCGGTGCCGTCTTCGAGATGGATGAGGCCGTGGGCGCGGACTTCTCCGGCCCCGTGAAGAAGGTGGAGACGATGGTCGCCGGCACGCTTGAGGCCCGCGCCGTCATCCTGGCCACCGGCGCCTCGGCCCGTTGGCTCGGCCTCCCCGCGGAGCAGGCCCTTATCGGGCGCGGCGTCAGCGGGTGCGCCACTTGCGACGGCGCCTTCTTCCGCGGCAAAGAGGTCGCCGTCATCGGCGGCGGCGATGTTGCGTGCGAGGACGCCCTCTTCCTGGCCCGCCTTTGCTCCAAGGTCTGGCTCATCCACCGCCGCGACGCGCTCCGCGCCAGCAAGGTCATGGCCGACCGCGTCCTTGCCAACGCCGTCATCGAGCCCATCTGGGACACCGTGGTGGACGACGTGCTCGACCCCGCCGCCGGCGCCGTCACCGCCGTGCGCCTGCGCAACGTCAAGGACGGCTCCCTGCGAGATCTCCCCATCAGCGGGCTCTTTGTCGCCATCGGCCACACCCCCAACACCGACTTCCTCAAGGGTGCCGTCGACCTCGACCCCCGCGGCTACGTGGCCGTGCGCGACGGCGTGCGCACCTCCGCCGAGGGCGTCTTCGCCGCCGGCGACGTGATGGACCCCGACTACAAACAGGCCGTCATCGCCGCCGGTGCCGGCGCCAAGGCCGCCCTCGAGGCCGAACGGTACCTCCTCGGCTGACGCCGAGGGGAAGCTTAGAGGCTTGGAGGCTTGGTGCGCTCTGTGGGCGCTAGGACGCACAACCAAACTTCCAAACATCCAAACTTCCAAACTTCCTCCCATTGTGCTAATCTATTGTTGTCGGCCGGATGGGCCGGAACCAACCACAAGGCAAACACATGACCAAACGTAGAGACTTCTTGAAGGCCGCCGGATGCGGCTTGGCCCTTACCGCCACGGCCGGCGCCGCTCCCCTTGCGTTCGCCCAGCAGGCCGCCGCCACCCCCGCCAAAAAGCGCCCCAATATCCTCTTCATCATGACCGATGACCACGCGGCCCACGCCATCAGCGCTTACGGCTCGCGTATCAACAAGACCCCCGGCATCGATCGCCTCGCCAAGGAAGGCACCCTTTTCCAGGATGTCTTCGTCACCAACTCCATCTGCACGCCTTCCCGCGCCTGCATCATGACGGGCATGTACAGTTGCAAAAACGGCGTCCCCGTCTTCAACGACATCTCCCCCAAAATCAAGACCGTCGGCGGCACCCTCCGCGACAGCGGCTACTACACCGCCCTCCTCGGCAAGTGGCACATGGGCGGCCCGCAGACGGTGCGCGACACCGACTGGGACCGTTGGGCCATCTACCAGAATCAGGGCCAGTACTTCGACCCCTACTTCTTCACCAACGCGGAGAAGTGCCCGCCCACCGCCAAGGACCACTTCAAGAACGGTCGCATCACCTTCCCCGGCGAATACGCCACCGACAATCTCACCCGCGTCACACAGGGCGTCATCGATGAGGCCATCGCCCAGGGCAAGCCCTTCTTCGTGGCCATGCTCCACAAGGCCCCGCACCGCAACTGGCTCCCCGAGCCCAAGTATCGCGACGCCTTCCGCAAGCTCACCCTCGACGACATCCCGCCGCCCGACACCCTCTTCGACGACCACAAGGGCCGCGCCACGCCCATCGGCCGCACCGCCATGACCCTCGAGCATCACATGCGCATCGAGGCCGACCTCAAGCTCACCGAATACTTCACCCAGGGCGGCCAGTTCCCCGGCATCGACCCGCAGCAGTACAAGACCGGCGAATCCAAGAACCGTTGGCCCAAGGAAATCCGCGACGACAAGTCCCTCCCCGCCGACGAGCGTGAACGCCGCCGCCGCGAGCGCATCAAGCTCTCCTACCTCCGCTATATGCAGGACTACCTCGGCTGCGTCCAGTCCGTCGATGACTCCGTCGGTCAGATGCTCGACTACCTCAAGGAAAAGGGCATCGACCAGGACACCATCGTCATCTACACCGCCGACCAAGGCTTCTTCCTCGGCGACCACGGCCTCTACGACAAGCGCCTCATGCTCGAGGAATCCCTCAAGATGCCCTTCCTCCTCCGTTGGCCCGCCGCCGTCAAGCCCGGCCAGGTCAATACCGACATCATCACCAACGTCGACTTCGCCTCCTTCTTCTGCGATGCCGCCGGCGCCCCCCGCCCCGACAATTACCAAGGCCGCTCCTTCCTGCCCAACATCACTGTCGGCACCCCCAAGGACTGGCGCCAATCCTTCTACTACCGCTACTACATCGAGGGCGGCGAGCACAACACCCCCGCCCAATACGGCGTCCGCACCCATCGCTACAAACTCATCTGCTACTACAAGCAAGACGAGTGGGAACTCTTCGACCTCAAAAAAGACCCCGAAGAGCTCAACAACTGCTACAACGACCCCGCCTACGCCAACGTCGTCGCCGCACTCAAAATCGAGCTCTACCGCCTCAAAGCCGAAGTCGGCGACGCCGACCAGTTCTACCACTCCGGCGAATACGCACCCGCACGTCCCATCAAGGCGGACATCTTCTGATTTGAGAAAGGAGAAACACCATGCTCACTGAGTACACCATCAACAAAGTCGACCGTCTCCCCGACTTCGACCCCGACGATCCCATCTGGCAGAAAGCCGAGCCCGGCGAGTACGCCTACTGGCACGAAAAGTCCTCCGAGCACCACCCCAAAACCGTCCTCCGCGCCCTCCACAACGGCGATGACATCATGCTCTGCTGGCAGGTCAACGATCGCTACGTCCGCATCGCCCACACCGCCACCAACTCCATGGTCTGCGAGGACGCCTGCGTCGAGGCCTTCCTCCAGCCCCTCAAGATCGAGAAGGGCTACATCAACATCGAGGTCAACGCCGGCGGCTGCATCCACTCCTCCCACATCCGCAACTGGACCCGCGCCCCCGGCGGCTTCGCCGACTTCGAGTACATCGCCAAGGACACCATCCGCAAGCTCACCGCCAAGGGCAACCTGCCCCAGGTCATCGACCCCGAGGACACCGAGCCCTGCGACTGGTGGATGATCCTCCGCATCCCCCGCGCCTACCTCGAGAGCATCTTCGGCCCCCTCGGCGACCTCTCCGGCCAGACCTGGCAGGGCAACTTCTGCAAGTGCGCCGACTGCTCCAGCCGTCCCCACTGGGGCACCCTCCTGCCCCAGAGCCCCGAGCTCAACTTCCACGTGCCGAAATACTTCTCCCCCATCCACTTCGGCGCCTAACCCCATCCCCCACCCCAAAAGAAGCCCCACCCGGGGCTTCTTTTTTTGTATCGCGTTTCCAAGACGCGACAAATTTAGATCCCCGAGCGACACAGCGGCTCACACAGAGAAAGACAGCCTGCGTGTTTTGGAATCCCAAAGGACACCGTGCAGGCCCAAAGGGTCAAACCTTCCACTGCTATAGATAAGGCGCCCAAATGTTTTCCCTTTTAGAATGGTCTTGGGAGTGATGGAGCGGATGGGAAATACCCGAAGTCCGAAAAATGCGCCTATTATCTGTATCGCCAAATGCCGACTCGTATAAACATGGGAAATATTATCCCACCTAATCTATAAGTGCACAAAGGGATTGGCTCCTATCTCTGTTCTCCAGGCGCGCAAGCGCCCATACGTACCCTTACCAAAGACCTGTCATTCTGCTTCCAAAGGCCAAAATAATCCTTGATTCTCCTATGCGATACACCTTCTTCCAGACCTGTCCTTCAAAGGCGGTTTAGAAGCATGATACACGGCGGCTGACGCCGCGTACCCTACCCTATCCGTTGCGCGCTTGCCGCGCGCGTCTGTGGCCGTGGAAGGGTTGGCGCTTCGAGCCTGCACGCACCATTCTCCAGGGCCATCAGCGCCCCTTCTACATCTCCTGTGCGCCTTCGCGCCCTATCTTGGCACGTCGCAGACGCGCCGGGAGTGCAAGGCTATTGGGAGCTTAGGAGTTTAAAGGTTTGGAAGTTCAGTTTTTACGCGGCCCCATCCGTCGCCCCGCAGGGGCGCTCCGTTCTCTGTTCTCCGTTCTCCGGGCGGCCTTGCCGACCCTCCCCCGCAGGGGCTCTCCTGCATCTCTTGAATCTCCTGTGCGCCTTCGCATCGCCTTCTGGCACGTCGCAGACGTGCCGGGGGTGCAGGGAGAACTTCTCCCTGCCGGGGCGTGGGGCAGCGCCCCACTCCTTCCGATCCCTAATCAACCCAATTCTTTTGTGCTCTTTGTGGCTCCTTGTGCCCTTTGTGGGAAAACAGTCTGGCAGTCCTGCGTGCGCTAGCACGCCCTCAATCTGCAACAAATCTGCTAAATCTGCGGTTCCCATTCTGGCAGTCCTTTGTGTCCTTTGTGGTTCTTCGTGTTCTTTGTGAGTGTCGCGCAGCGTTCGGTCTCATCGTCGCCGGAGGCGACAGCCCGGGCTTCAACCTCTGGGGCTCCTCCAAGCTTCTAAGCCTCCAAACTTCCAAGCTTCCAAACAAAAAAGAAGGGGGCCGAGCGGTTTGCTCGGCCCCCTTGGGGGAAAAGTCCCGGCGACGTGCTACTCTCCCACGGGCGAACCCC